>NZ_BAAAQG010000040.1:0-1336 GCF_039531545.1 Dietzia cercidiphylli | reverse complement strand
ACGTGCAGGAAGCGGTAGCGCAGGGCTTTGGGCTCGCACAAGGCGAGGACTGCGGCCTCGCCGGTGCAGGCCAGCATCCGTGTCCACGCCACCAGATCTGCGGCGATCATCACTGCCACCAGCCAGGCCTGGTTGAGGGCGAACTCGCGTGAGGGCAGACGGCCGAGCCCGGTGTCTTTGGCGTGACGGATCCGGTCCTCCACTCGGGCGTGAGCCCGGTGCCTGGCCTCGAGGAACTGCAGCTGCCCGGCGCTGGTGTTGGTGACAAAAGCCTGGTAGCGCCACCCGTCGATCTCCTCGAACATCGACAGCTGGGCGCCGGGGTGGGGCCGTTCGCGGCGGACGATGACCCGCATCCCGTCTGGCCACTTGGCGAGCAGCCCAGGGGCGAGGAATCCGGTCAGCTCGGCGACCTCGGCTCCGTCTCGGATATCACCGCCAGGGTTGAGCGCCGGCCCCCATGCTTCCTCGGGGCAGGTCGCTATGGCCCGGCGTATCGGGGCGGTGATGGAGAACCCGACCGAGTACTCCACTCGTCGACCGCGGACGCGGTTCTGCTCGGTGACCCAGTTCAGCAGGTCGTGGGAGGCGCCGGCGCCGTCGGAGCGGATCAGCACCTCACGCCGGTGAGCCGCGGGGATCTGCGCGATCGCCTGGCCCAGGACCTCGATGTGGTCGGCGGCGGTGTTTGACCCGGCGTTGCCCGGGCGCAGGCTCGCGGCGAGGAACTCTTCTGTGTTGTCGCACCACACGCCGATCGGGTGATAGCCGAAGGTGCGCTTATAGGTTGGCGCCGCGTGTTCCTTCTCGCTGTGGGTGACCACGATGGTGGCGTCCACATCGAGCACGATCGTCGACCCGAGGTCTCGACCTGCACATTTGGATGCGGGCACGCCGCCTGGCAGGTGGGACCACACGTGCCGCCGCGTGCGGGCCCGCGCGACCTGGATCTTCTTGCGCTTGCCGGCGGTGACCTCATCAAGCGTGCGCCACACCGTCGGGGCCGAGGCCACCGGTCCCAGAGTCTCGGACTGGTGGCGCAGGACGCCGATGTCGGAGATGGATTCGCCGCCATCGGTGAGCATCACCGCGAGGTCGATCAAGACCCGGCCGCGGTCATGGATCGGGGTGAACCGTCTGCGAGTCATGGCCTTCGCCAGTTCGGTGGTCAGCCCCACCTGATCAGCGAGAAGGCGTGGCGCGATGGCTCCGGCGTGGGAGATCACTCCGACACCGTCAGCAGTAACGGACAGACCAGACGACCACGACGTACGCTTCACCTACCGAGTGCTTTCTGTGTGGGGATATGGAACCTTCGACAAGTCCCAGTTTCCCC
>NZ_BAAAQG010000039.1:0-911 GCF_039531545.1 Dietzia cercidiphylli | reverse complement strand
GATCCAGACAGCACTCATCGTCTGCGCCGTCGGGCTTTCACTCATGGCGATCCCCACCACCTGGAGCTACGTGGCAGGTGTCCTGCTCGCGGCGGGCCTGGGGTGGGGCTGGCCAGGCCTGGCGCACTTCCTCATCTCGCACATGGCACCTGGGGCCACCGCAGCGGCCACCGGCATTGTCCAGACCGGCACGTACATCGGCAATACCATCGGCCCCGTGCTCACCGGGGTGGCCCTTAGCCTCGGTAACTCGACACTGACCTGGGCGATGCTCGCCAGTATGGCAACCGTCGCCGTGGTCATCTCCTTCTTCTTCGGGCGCCGACTGCGGAAAATCGACTCTCTGGAATCGCCGCTGAGCTGAAGTGGTCCTGTCCACAGCCCCACCGTCACCGGCCGTCGAGATCCTTAAACGAGCAAGTTCTGGATTTCTTTGGCGGCTGTCTGGAGCATAGCCCCGAGTTCTGTGCGGAGTTGGTCAGTCATGCGGTGAGCGGGCACGGATACATTGATCCCGTAGTAGCTTCCGCTCGGGCTGGTGATGGGAACAGCGACTGACATGACGCCGTCTTCGCTTTCTTCCTGGCTCGTTGAGTACCCGGTTTGCCGAATCGTTTCGAGGGCACGCTCCAGCTCGGAACGGGAAATGATAGATCCCTTGGTGAGACCCGGGAGCTCCTCATACGGGTACAGGGCATGCAGTTGTTCCGTGGTGAGTAGGCTCAGCATTGCTTTGCCCGTTGCAGTGCAGTTGGCAGGAAGCATCGCACCGTGACGTGAGGCAACGCGGACGGCGCGTTGGCTTTCGATGGCCTCCAGGAAGTGTGCGTTCGAGCCTTTTAGCTCGGCAAAGTGTACTGTCTCTCCGGTTTCCTCGAATAACTTCTCCATTGCTGGACGAATGAGGGTCC
>NZ_BAAAQG010000038.1:0-558 GCF_039531545.1 Dietzia cercidiphylli | reverse complement strand
GGATCTTCCAGTCGTGCTGGTCGCTCCACACGTATTCAATGGGCGTGTAGGCGCGCGGCTGTTCCGGATGGATGATGTTGTAGGCCACGCATGCGGCCTGTTCCACCGCGTTAGTCCAGTGCTCGGTCCTGACGTCCTCGCCGTGCTTCTGGTGGCGCCAGCGGGCTACGTCGCCGACGGCGTACACGTTCGCAGCGTCGAGGGCTTGACAGTACTCGTTGAGCACGACCCCGTTGTCCACCAGCAGGCCAGATGCGCTGAGCCAGGAGTCATTGGGGATGACGCCAATACCGATCAGCACGGTGGCCGCCTGAACGCTCTCACCGTTGGTCAGGTGGAGGGAGAAGTTGCCCTCCTCGCCTTCGATAGCTTCCACTCCGGTGCCGAACATGGTGTTGACCCCGTTGTCCTGGTGAAGGTCTGCGAACCACTGGCCGATCTCAGGGTTAAAGAGGCGGCTCATGGGCACGGGCACCGGGTCGATGACGGTGACCTCCAATCCCAGGCCGCGGGCGGTGGCTGCCGCTTCGGCGCCGATGAACCCTGCCCCGATGACGG
>NZ_BAAAQG010000037.1:0-1507 GCF_039531545.1 Dietzia cercidiphylli | reverse complement strand
GACGGTCGAGGTGGCGGTTGAGGTCATCGCGGGTGTACTTCCAGCCGAACGGTTCAGCGCTGTGGTTGTAGCGATTCTCGAAGTTGAGGATGCGTGCGGCGAGGTCGTCGAGGTTTGCGAAGTCGCCGGTGGCGATGGCTTTGCGCTGCAGGATCGAGAAGTAGATCTCGACCTGGTTGAGCCACGAGGCGTGCACCGGTAGGTGCACCAGGACCGCGTTGGGAAACGCCTGGCTCATTCGGTCGATCGAGGCCTGACCTGCGTGGGATGAGCCGTTGTCGACGACCCAGAACACTCGCTTGGCGCTGGCGTAGGGTTCCTGGGTCATCACCTGCTCGACCAGTTCGGTGAACGGGGCGATCCCGGTCTTTGATGCGGTCATCCCTATCACGCGGGCACGGTGGACGTCGTAGGCGGCGAAGTAGGCCAACGTCCCACCGCGGCGGTACTCGAACTCCACGCGCCGCGGCTGACCGGGCCTGGCGGGAGTCTCGGCGTGACGGCGTTTGAGGGCTTGGAGCTGCGATTTCTCGTCAGCACTGATGACGTACTCATCATCGCCTAACTCGATGCCGTTCCAGCGGCGGTGGTACAGATCCAGCACCCGGGTGGCCTTGACGGCGAAGTTGGGGTCGCGAGGGAAGATCCACGATCGGTGCTGCCACGGCTTGATCGCATCGGCGGCCAGCCAGCGCCCGATCGTCGCCGTGGCCACCGGGCGCACCAGCCCGGTGGCCACGGCGTGGGCTCTCAGCTCGGCGGCCGACCATCTGGTCAGCGGCAGACCGTGGTCAGCCGGACGCGTACACGCCAACGCTTTGACCTGGGCGACCTCGACGGGGGTGAACACGCGCGGCCGTCCCGAGCGGGGCCGGTCTTTGAGCCCCTCGAGGCGCTCGGCGCAGAAGCGATGACGCCACTGGCGCACGGTGTCGTCACACACCCCGATGTCGCGGGCGATCACAGCGTTCGCGTCACCGTCTGCGGCGGCCAGGACGATCCGGGCGCGCAGTACGTCACGGTGCGCACAGCGGGCAGCGTTCGCGCGGCGGGTCAGCTCGTCGCGTTCCTTGTCGGTGAGGATGACGATGTCGGCGCTGGTGGGAGGCATGTTCATTTCTGGCCCAGCCGGAGGCGACCGCCAAGCCGCCACGCCGGAACAAGCCGGAAGTCGAGGGCGAGAACGGGCGGCGGCGATGATGGAGATCATGGCCAAGATTCCCGAGTCGACCCAGACCTCACTGCGACAGAAACTCCTGGCGCGCGCGTCCGAACGGTGGCCCCAGATCCAGGAACTGCACACCCGCTACCGGGCCGGGTTTGCCTACGTCGATGCCACCTTGACCGACGGCGACGAAGTCAAGCTCTGCCGACTGCGCTACGCCGGATCAGCCAGCAACTGGGGCTTTGCGATCTACCGCGCCAGCCACAACGACTACCAACAAGCCGCCCTGCCAAACGGATGGCCCTCAGGCACTCCCGAAGAAGCCCTCGACACCGCCTGCGG
>NZ_BAAAQG010000036.1:0-522 GCF_039531545.1 Dietzia cercidiphylli | reverse complement strand
TATTGTTTTTCGTGCAGTACTTGTCGAAGTCAGCGGACGTGTATTGAGTTCCGCGATCGCTGTGAAATATTACTTTTCCGGGTGGTCGACGACGAGCGATGGCCATGTCCAGTGCGTCGGTGACCAGCTCGGTGCGCATATGGTCGGCCACGGCCCATCCGACGACCATCCGGGAGTGCAGATCGATGACGGTGGCCAAGTACGCCCAGCCATTCCAGGTCCGCACGTAAGTAATATCGCCGCACCACTTGGTGTTCGCCTCGGCCGCCGTGAAGTCACGGCCGACGAGGTCAGGTGCAGGAACGGGGCGCTCTCCGGCGACGGTGGTGCGCTTCCACGCCTTCGGGTGGCGGCCTTCCAGGCCTGCGGTTTTCATGAGCCGCCACACCCGCTTGTGCGAGACCCGATGGCCGCCGGCGGCGAGCTCTGCGCGCATACGACGAACGCCAGGGCGGCCGTTGAGACGCTCGTAGAGGCACTCGATCAGCGTGGTCAGTTCGTCGTCCCGCAGGTCTCGAGCTG
>NZ_BAAAQG010000035.1:0-629 GCF_039531545.1 Dietzia cercidiphylli | reverse complement strand
GCACCTCCAAGGCGCCCAAGGAGCTTGAGGACCACTTCGGCCGCCGCGGCAACGTGATTGCCGACGACGGCGTCGTGGAGCTGATCCGCCCAATGGGACAGGGCCGGGACCGGCGAGACCGGCGGGTGGTGTGGCACTACAAATGGGAGCGGGCCAAGCGAGACCGGCGGACGCTGAACGCGCAGATCGACCGCGCCCAACGCGTCGCCGACCGGGCAGAACCACTCAAGAAGCAGCGGTTCGTCAAGGTCACCGACCAGAAGGTAATCCTGGACGAGGCCTCGATCCAGCGGGCCCGCGAATCTGCAGGTTACAAGGGGTATGTCACCAACATCGCCCCGGCCGCGATGGACGGCCATGCCGTCGTGGCGGCCTATCACGACCTCTGGAAAGTCGAGCAGTCCTTCCGCATGGCCAAGGCCGACCTGAGGGCGCGCCCGATCTTCCACCGCACCCGCGATGCGATCGAAGCTCACCTCACCGTCGTGTTCGCGGCCCTGGCCGTGGCGCGGCACCTGCAGGACGTCACCGGCATGTCGATCAAGAAGATCGTCACCACCCTGCGGCCGCTGCGCACGGTCACCGTCGCCATTGGCGACCACGAAATGCTCGTCGAACCCACAATCCCG
>NZ_BAAAQG010000034.1:0-3118 GCF_039531545.1 Dietzia cercidiphylli | reverse complement strand
GCATCTTTAATTGTTTGTGAATGTAAGTGTGTAAGAGCACACGGTGGATGCCTTGGCACCAAGAGCCGATGAAGGACGTAGGAGGCTGCGATAAGCCTCGGGGAGCTGCCAACCGAGCTGTGATCCGAGGGTGTCCGAATGGGGGAACCCAGCGCGCGTGATGGCGTGTTACCCACATCTGAATACATAGGGTGTGTGGAGGGAACGCGGGGAAGTGAAACATCTCAGTACCCGCAGGAAGAGAAAACAACAGTGATTCCGTCAGTAGCGGCGAGCGAACGCGGAAGAGGCTAAACCGCATGCGTGTGATACCCGGCAGGGGTTGCGTGTGTGGTGTTGTGGGGCATGATGTCCTGGTTCTGCCGGATCAGGCGCTTGATAGTCCGCGGGTTAGGGGAACGACTTGGAAGGGTCGGCCGTAGAGGGTGAGAGTCCCGTACCTGAAAACTTTGTGGCTGGGCGATTTGTGTTCCCAAGTAGCAGCGGGCCCGTGAAATCTGCTGTGAATCTGCCGGGACCACCCGGTAAGCCTAAATACTCCTTGGTGACCGATAGCGGATTAGTACCGTGAGGGAATGGTGAAAAGTACCCCGGGAGGGGAGTGAAATAGTACCTGAAACCGTGTGCTTACAATCCGTCAGAGGCTTTCGGGCTGATGGCGTGCCTTTTGAAGAATGAGCCTGCGAGTTAGTGGTATGTCGCGAGGTTAACCCGTGTGGGGAAGCCGTAGCGAAAGCGAGTCCTAATAGGGCGAGTATAGTGGCATGCTCTAGACCCGAAGCGGAGTGATCTACCCATGGCCAGTGTGAAGCGACGGTAAGACGTCGTGGAGGCGCGAACCCACTTAGGTTGAAAACTGAGGGGATGAGTTGTGGGTAGGGGTGAAAGGCCAATCAAACTCCGTGATAGCTGGTTCTCCCCGAAATGCATTTAGGTGCAGCGTCGCATGTTTCACCTCGGAGGTAGAGCTACTGGATGGCCGATGGGCCCTACAAGGTTACTGACGTCAGCCAAACTCCGAATGCCGAGGTGTGAGAGTGCGGCAGTGAGACTGTGGGGGATAAGCTTCATAGTCGAGAGGGAAACAGCCCAGATCGCCGGCTAAGGCCCCTAAGCGTGTACTAAGTGGAAAAGGATGTGGGATCGCTGAGACAGCCAGGAGGTTGGCTTAGAAGCAGCCACCCTTGAAAGAGTGCGTAATAGCTCACTGGTCAAGTGGTCCTGCGCCGACAATTTAGCGGGGCTCAAGTACACCGCCGAAGCCGCGGCACTCACACAATAACCTCCTCCGGGCAGGTGTGTGGGTGGGTAGGGGAGCGTCGTGTGGCCATAGAAGCGTCGGAGTGATCCAGGCGTGGAGGCCACACGAGTGAGAATGCAGGCATGAGTAGCGAATGACGAGTGAGAAACTCGTCCGCCGAATGATCAAGGGTTCCTGGGTCAAGCTAATCTGCCCAGGGTGAGTCGGGACCTAAGGCGAGGCCGACAGGCGTAGTCGATGGACAACGGGTTGATATTCCCGTACCCGTGTGTGCGCGCCCATGGTGAATCAGTGATACTAACCGCCCTGAATGGCCTAGAGCATCCTTCGGGATGACGTGGTCTGGATGCGCGGGACCTGATCTGGTAGTAGCCAAGCGATGGGGTGACGCAGGAAGGTAGCTGGGCCAGTCAGTGGTTGTACTGGTGTAAGAGTGTAGGCCGTGACATAGGCAAATCCGTGTCACATTAAGGCTGAGACTTGATGCATACCCGTTGTGGGGAATTCAGTGATCCTATGCTGCCGAGAAAAGCCTCTAGTGAGTTCATACACGGCCCGTACCCCAAACCGACACAGGTGATCAGGTAGAGAATACCAAGGCGATCGAGAGAACTGTGGTTAAGGAACTCGGCAAAATACCCCCGTAACTTCGGGAGAAGGGGGGCCATGCCCGGTGAACATCTTCACGGTGGGAGCTGGGTGTGGTCGCAGAGACCAGAGAGAAGCGACTGTTTACTAAAAACACAGGTCCGTGCGAAGACGTAAGTCGATGTATACGGACTGACGCCTGCCCGGTGCTGGAAGGTTAAGAGGACCGGTTAGCCGCAAGGCGAAGCTGAGAATTTAAGCCCCAGTAAACGGCGGTGGTAACTATAACCATCCTAAGGTAGCGAAATTCCTTGTCGGGTAAGTTCCGACCTGCACGAATGGCGTAACGACTTCTCTGCTGTCTCGACCACAGACTCGGCGAAATTGCACTACGAGTAAAGATGCTCGTTACGCGCGGCAGGACGAAAAGACCCCGGGACCTTTACTATAGCTTGGTATTGGCGTTCGATTCGGTTTGTGTAGGATAGGTGGGAGACTGTGAAGCATGCACGCCAGTGTGTGTGGAGTCGTTGTTGAAATACCACTCTGATCGTATTGGACGTCTAACCTCGGCCCATGATCTGGGTTAGGGACAGTGCCTGGTGGGTAGTTTAACTGGGGCGGTTGCCTCCTAAAGAGTAACGGAGGCGCCCAAAGGTTCCCTCAGCCTGGATGGCAATCAGGTGTTGAGTGCAAGTGCACAAGGGAGCTTGACTGTGAGACTGACACGTCGAGCAGGGACGAAAGTCGGGACTAGTGATCCGGCACCGGCAAGTGGAAGCGGTGTCGCTCAACGGATAAAAGGTACCCCGGGGATAACAGGCTGATCTTCCCCAAGAGTCCATATCGACGGGATGGTTTGGCACCTCGATGTCGGCTCGTCGCATCCTGGGGCTGGAGTAGGTCCCAAGGGTTGGGCTGTTCGCCCATTAAAGCGGCACGCGAGCTGGGTTTAGAACGTCGTGAGACAGTTCGGTCTCTATCCGCCGCGCGCGTAAGAAACTTGAGGAAAGCTGTCCCTAGTACGAGAGGACCGGGACGGACGAACCTCTGGTGTGCCAGTTGTTCCACCAGGAGCATCGCTGGTTAGCTACGTTCGGAAGGGATAACCGCTGAAAGCATCTAAGCGGGAAGCCTGTTCCAAGATGAGGTTTCTCACCACCTTGCGTGGTTAAGGCCCCCCACAGACCATGGGGTTGATAGGCCGGAACTGGAAGCGCAGCAATGCGTGGAGGTGACCGGTACTAATCGGCCGAGGGCTTACACACA
>NZ_BAAAQG010000033.1:0-24865 GCF_039531545.1 Dietzia cercidiphylli | reverse complement strand
CGAGCTTCTTCTCGTCCTTCGACCACGGGTACGGACGGAACTTCGGCATCTTCGGCTTCTTGCGCTTCTGCCAGACCAGGCGCTGGTCGATCACCTTGAGCAGGTGGATCTGCTGCCACTGCAGCGCCTCGTTCCACGTCCACAACTGGCCGTCGTTCTGAGCCCGATGCAGCGCCGACGTAGGTGGCAGGCCATTGATCAGAGAGACGAGCATCCGCACGGTGATCTCGCCGCGCCAGAAGGCGGCGACGGGATCACCGAGCGACGGATACTGAGCGATCAGCGCCGCTTCACACGCCTCCGGGTAGCGCGCGAGGACCTCCGGGTAGGGTCCGCCTGCGTATCCGCGTAGGCCTCGAGAGCGGCGTTGATGTGCTTCATCTGGCCGCCTGCAGCGCGGAACTTCTCGCCCTGCTCGTCGCCGAGGTACAGGTCAATCAGCGCGGTCCGGAACTCCGAGGAATCGATCTCCCCGTCGTCCAGATCGTCGCGCAGATCCTCCAGGTCGTACTGGAGAGAGTCGTCCGCGAGACGCGGGTCGATGCACCACCACGTCTCACCGAGGGCGATGAACGGGAACCGGTCGGCGCTTCCGACGACCTCCTCGCGCTTGGCGAGCATCGCGTCGATGTCGATGGGCTTGTCGGAGAACTTGTCCATGGCCACGGTGGGCCTCCTTCATGTCGGGCTGTCGGGCATGAGGTGGCCCCGGTCGCGCGTGCCCGACAAGGCGCACGACCGGGGCCGTCAGTGGGGCCGCCCGAGGGCGGCCGAATGGGGGAGGACGGATCAGGGGGTGGCCGGGGTGGGCAGGTCCCAGCCCTCGAGGAACTTGCGCTTGCAGGACCAGCCCTGCGCCGTGAGGTAGCCCTTGATCGTGATGGGGTACCCGATCAGCGAGCCCTTCGTGTACGTCTGGCCACCGCGCTCGGAAATGCCGCCGTTGGGGATCTCGATGCGGCGCCGGTACGGGTCGTCGATGACGTCGATGCCGAAGAACACGCGGTGCTTCTTCGGGATGTTGCCGTCGACGAACTCGATCGAGCCGTCCGCGTTGCGGGTCATGTCCGCTTCCTGCTTGCGGAAGTACAGCGCGACCGTGTCGTACGACGTGGTCCACAGGGTGGTCTCCCACGTGATCAGCACGCTGGTGATGTCCTCGCGGACCTCTGCCGTGGCCTGCCAGGGGGTGAAACCCTCGGAGGACTCGTCGACCGACTCGGTGATCCCCTCGTCGGAGATCCAGCCCAGGTCGATGAACTCCTCGGCCCACTCGGCCATCCCGTCGGGGGCGATCGTGCCCAGGGGTGCGTACATCAGCTGCCCGGTCACGCCCATGCGGACCAGTTCGTCGTCGTAGTTGTCGCCAATCGGGGTGCTCATAGCGTTCCTTCCTGAAATGCGTGAAGCCCCCGAGGATTCGGGGGCTTCGTCGGTGGTGGGTCCCGCTACGAGCGGGCGAGGAAACTCACGGCCGCGCCGTAGCGGCGGACGTTCTCGTTCCTGTCGGGGCGGGGTGTCAGGGCCGGACGACGGCTAATCGTCGCCGCGCGCGAGGCCAGCGGCACCGCCAGTCGCGCTCGCACGGCCTGGCCCACGTCCCGGGCCGTGACCTTCTTGGCCGCGTAGACGTCGACGTCGGCGTCCAGGCGGTCGAGGGACAGCCGCCCGTCCCATGACTGGAGCTCCTGGGTAGCCGGCAGCGCGGTCACCTGAATGAACGGGAGCGGACTGTCCGGGCGCATCTCGGGGCCCACCCCGGCCGCTCCCAGCTCATCGAGGACCGGCTTGAGGTGGGCGACGAGCTCGGACTCGATGTCGACGTCAGCCATGGCCTACCGCTTCCGGGGAGCCTTCGCGGCCGGCTGCGAGGAGTCGGCCGCGGCGACCGCGTCATCCAGGGCCGCCCCATCAGCGTCAGTGTCGGCGGCGGTCTGCGGCCGCTCGGTCGGGGCGGCCTCGTCGCCGTCCTTGCTCTTGGCCTTCTCCAGTGATGCCGCGCGCGTGTGCATCGACGGCCGGGCCGGAGGTACGTCCTTCTCGCTGACGTACTGCGCCTGCCCGGTGCGGACCGCGGCGCGTGCCTCCCGCGGCCGCAGTTCCTCGGTCTTGCCGACCTTGCTCGGGTCCGAGTGGGCCGCCCACTTGACCTTGATCGTCTCTTCCTTCGTTGCCATGGTCATGCCTCTCTGATTGCGCGCCCCAGGGCGCGGATTCTGGGGGTCGACTCCGAGCCGTACTCCTCGATGGGGGAGTCCGACACGATGTTCACGTAAGCGCGGCCACCGGGCCGGATGCCCGACTTGACCGTGATGCGGGCCTTGCCGCCCTCGGCGTTGGTGATCGCCTGAGCGCGGGCCGCCTTCGCCCGCGCCACCTTCATCAGGTGGGCGCGGACCTGCCGGTTGCGGTTGATCTGGTCGAACATCTTCTTCGACATCGCCATCAGCCGGACACCCTCTCGAGCATCGCCTCGACGTGATGGACACCGTCCGGCTTCATCGGATGGGGGAACCGCAGGATGTCGCCGATGACCGCGAACACGAGCCCCGAGGGGATGCGGATCCGGTCGATCGGCCGCAGCGGCAGATCCCTGCCGGGTGGCGATATGAGCTGCCACCCGGTGACGACCTGCGGCCGCTCCGCGGGCCCCTCGGACGAGCTGAGCGGCTGCACCGACACCATGAAGTCGACCGGCACCGGCTCCGGTTCGGACCAGTCCAGCACGTCCGTCCCGAATTCGTCCTCCGCGACCGTCGGCCGCAGGATCGTGATCGTCGTGGTGAACCCCGGCCTCATCCGACCTCATCTCCAAAGTGCCACGACGGGGAGAGCGCACTGGGCGCCCCGAACATGGCCAGATGCCAGTCCAGGAGCCGCAGCGCGCCCGCCGTGGCGACGAGCGTGCCAGAGCCCGCGAGGGCCCCGTTGCGCCACGAGTAGGACTGGTGGCCCCGGTACTCGCCCGGGGCGAGCGCCTCGGCCACCATGTCGACCACGACGATCTTCGCGAGACCCATCTGCTCGGGGTCCGCACGGTCGATCGTCACGTACTGATCCAGTAGCCGCGACGCCGCGACGATCAGGGACCCGGCCCGGTGGGTGTCCACATCCGAGAACGGGCGCTCCACCTCGTACCCGACGTCATGCGCCTCGGCGTACATGCGCGGCTCCTTCCTGTGCCAGCCTCCGGCGCACCACTACGAGGTGATGCGCCGGAGGGGCGCCCGGGGTCACCCGTACAGGGCGATCAGATCGGCGCGAGTGGCGTCGGCCGCCTCGTCGGGGTCGTGCCCCTGGGCGACGGCGTACTCGCGCCAGGCGGCCACGGGGCCGGTCTTGGCCGGCTTCTCGACCGTCTCCTTAGTGGAGTCGTCGGGATTCTGGTCGCCGGTCTCGTCGTCCGGGTTCTGGTCCCCCTGGCCGTCACCGTTGTCGCCGCCTCCGTCGCCGTTGCCCTCGTCGGTCTTCGGCTTCTCCGGGGGCGGCTTCTGCTCGGTCTTGGTCGACTTCGCAGCCGCGCGCTTGATCGGCTCGACGGCCCCGATGCGCTGGAGCCGGGCCTCGTCCGCTCCGGTGATCTCGACGGTGGCCCCCTTGCGGTGCCGGACGAACCGGAACTGCTCGGTGGGCTTGGAGAGCACCTGGTCCCACTGGTCAGCGAGGAGCTTGTACTTCGCCATCGGATCAGCCCCCCTGCACGCCGGTGATCCAGCACGCCGCGAGCGGCTGGTCGACGCCCTTGACCCGCTTGCGGGAGGTGTCCGAGCGCCACGACTCGGTCGGGCCGCCGTTGGGTCCGCCGCCCTCGGGGTACATGTTCGTCGACTGCAGCACGCGGGTGTCGGAGTAGAACCCGACCGTGCGGCGCTCGACGACCAGGACCCGGTCCAGCGGCCACGAACGCGACTGCAGCGCAGCCATGCCCATGATCTGGTTGGGGAGCTTGCCGGTGTACCGGATGTCCTCGGCGGCGAGGGTGTCCTTGTACACGTCGATGAACTTGTCGTTGTCCATCAGGACCGGGGTGATCGAGGCCGGCAGCACGACGGTGTCGGCCACGAACCCCATGGTGTCGTCCCCGTCGGTGTCGCCGGACAGGGACGCCGAGCCGATCTTCTCCATCGCCGCGGCGATGTCGTGCCGCGGGTTGCCGGCACCGTCGGTCCACGCCGCCGACGCGGGGATCTCGGGAATAGCCGAGTTCGACAGCAGGTGACGCAGCGCCCGGTCGTCGTTGCGGATGAACGTGTTGACGAGCTGCGTGATCTGCATCTGCGCCAGATCGAGCCGACCCTCGTCGATCATCTCCTTCGACACGCGGATGCCGCGCGCGATCTTCTGCGAGACCGCGATCTTGGGCAGGCCGATCGCGCCGGCGGTCACCGGGATCTCGGCGAACTCGGCGACCGGCTCCGGGCCCTCCTCGAGGTACAGCGGCGTGGACTCGTTGTACGAGACCAGGCCGTTGACGTTGGGGCCCGCATCGCGCAGCAGCGACTCGGAGAGGAACTGGTTGGCGAGCAGTTCGATGATCTTCGTCGGGACCAGCTTGGGGTTCCCGACGAGATCGTTGATCGTGATGCGGGGACCGTCGTTGACGCTCACCACTCCTGTGGGTGCCATGATGGCGATTCCTTTCTGGGGGTCAGAGGGTCCGGACGAGCCCGGACTGATCGGCCGCCGTGACACCAGCGGGTTCAGTGACGTAGCCGAGGATCCGGCCGGTGGGGGACGCGCCAGCGGGCTTGACCTTGCCGTCACCGGCGGAGACCACCGCCTCGCCAAACGCTGCGGCCGCGGAGAACACGCACCGCACTTCGATGCCGCCGTAGGCCACGGCCGTGTACTCGGGAACCGAGACGGCCGAGACGAGCGGGTTGCCGAACGCGTCAGCGCTCGAGGCGGAGCTCGGCGGGGCGGCATCGCCAATCGACACACCGAGGACGGTGCCCGAGTCGGCAGCGGCGACACCGATCTTGCCGCCAGTGCGCGCCTCGACGACCTGCCCGCCGCGGACGGTCTCGGTGACGTGGAAGGTCTTGGGGCCGTGCTTGGTGACCATGGGGATCGCGGACATCAGAAGCTCCAGTTCTTGAAGAGGTCGGACTCGGTGACGTCGGCAGAGGCGCCGACCTCGTCGCCGTTGTGGCCGATCTCAGCGACCGGCACCATGTTGTCGGGCAGGGACGCCAGAACATCGGCCATGCCGGCGTCGTGCTCGATGACCGAGCACCAGTGGTCCTTGCGCGAGGGCGGGATCTTCCCGGCGCGAATGGCGGCAGCTACCTTGCCTTCGCGGTCCTGGAGCTCGAGCTTCTTCTGCGCGGCGGCACCCGCCGCGGCCTGAGCCTTGATGCTCTCCAGCGTGGAGGCGTCGACCATGGTGAGACCCTTCTTTTCGGCTGCTGCGCGGATCTGCTCGACCCCCAGAGCGGCGGCGGAGACCGGCGCGGCGTCTTCGCCCTCGCCGGCGGCCGCCGCGGTGGAGGTGTCCACGAGCGCGGTGAGCGCCTCGAGGACATCCTGAGCGGTTGCTCCTTCTCCCAGGCTGAGCAGGCTGAGCAGCTCCGCGGCCTGGGTGTCGTCGAATTCCATCGACGTTCCTTCCTCTTCGGTATCACCGACCGCGGCGGTCGGAGCTTCGGGGCGGGACTCCTCACGGGAGGCCCACGCAATGGCGGGGGTCCGGCCGGACGCTGCGACGTACTCGCGCTTGACCAGCTCGGCTTCCCCCCACGTGATGCCGGTGTCGGCAGCGGTGAACGGGACCCGGTACAGGTCCCCGGTCTCGTCGTCGACCGCGATGACTTCGCCCGGGTCGACGTAGATCTCTTCGATCCACCACCAGTTGCTGGCGGCGGGTCCCTCGTAGAAGCTGCGCCGCACGTCCTCCACCGACTGCGACGCGGCGACCTTGATCGCCTGTGGCATGGGGGTTCCTTCCCTCGTGACCGGCATGGTGAACTCCGCCCCGGTCGGATCGGCGGATTCTGCGGCGGACACCCCGTACAGGGCCGCGATGTCCTGGAGACTGCCGAGCGTGCCGACGCCCGGCGCCGTCACTCCCAGCAGGGCTACGGCGGTCAGGACGAACGGGTGCTCGCGTCCGGTCTGATCGGTGAACCCGTACTGGCCCTCGATGGACCGGTCGGGGAACGCGGATGCCAGGACCGTGGCCAGCCACTCGGGGACGCCCTTGTAGTCACCGACGAGAGTCGATCCGTCATCGGAGACCCGCATGTTGTCGACCCACCCGACCGCAGGTTCGCCGTCGAACCGCGAGTCACTGTGGCCCAGCTTGAGCACCGGCCGGCGGATCGCCGGGGACTCGAGCGCGGACACCGCGGCGTACAGGTCGTCGGAGGTGACCGTCCATATCCCTGTCGAGATCGGCCACGTGCCGACCTTGATGAGCTCGACGTTCGGGATCGTCTTGAGCACCGGCCGCGGTGGCACCACCACCTCAACCATCGCCGTCACCCCCGTCCGTCTCGCTCGCCCCGGACCGAGAGCCCGGGTCGGGTGCGCCGAGCGCCCGGCGCAGCCACACCTCGAGGTCGTCGTCGACTGTGATCGCGCCCGAGTCGATGAGCGTGCGGACCGCCTGAGCGACCGCCATGTCGGTAGAGCCGATCGTGTCGAACGTCAGCGTCGGGGCGAGCACGTCGGTGCCGAACTGCCAGTCGACGAGATCGTCGATCACGTGCTGGTTCGTCGTGTCGGCGACCATCTGTGCGATCGCGTTCAGCGACGTGATGAACAGATCCGCTTGCGTGGAGGCCAGCGCGTACGAGCCGCCCTTGCCGTCGAGGTTCAGGAAGTGCGCGAGCGCGGTGCGGGCGATCTGCGCGTCGTGGTACTCGATGACGGTCCGCGCCGGGACCAGCATGCCGTTCACGCCCTTGAGGTCCAGCTTGGCGCCGAACGGCAGGCCCGCACCGGCGGTGTCTCCGGCGCGGTACTCGTTGGCCATCTTGCGGCCCTTGGCGATGTCCTCGGAGCTCGCCCCGTCGGGTGCGGTGTAGACCGGCACGCCGACGCCGTTGCGGCGCACCGAGATCGCCTCGATGCGCAACAGCTGGTCCTTGAGGAGCCAGTGCTTGTAGGCGCCCCGTAGGAGCGAGGTGCCTGCCCAGTCCGCGCCCTCCCGCTCGTTGACGTACGCGACCAGGCGGTCGACCGGGATGAACCGCCGGCCGCCGTCGCGGGCTTTGACGGTCCGGCCCGCGGGGGATGCCTGTTCGATGCCGACCAGGCCGCCGTCGTCGGCGACCTTGATGTCGGTCAGCGTGGAGGGCATCCGGGGGGCCAGCTTGCGCAGCTCGACGTCACCGGTGACGGGGTCCACGGTGACGACCTGTTCGAAGAACATGTGTCCCAGCGGCAGCGACAGCAGCGCGAGCCGCAGGTGCTCGGTCCAGGAGAACCGCGACTTCCGGCGCCGGGGGGCCGGGTTGTCGCCCGTGGTGAGCGGTAGCCCGAGCTGCTCGGCAACGTACGCGGCCACCTCGGGTTCGGCGTCGCCCGGGTCGATCCGCCACTTCGTGGACCGGATCGGCAGCGTGACGGCCTTGAGCACCGAGATCGTCTGAGCATCCGCTCGGCGCATCCGGTTGAACACCGTGACCGACTGGGGCCACCGCAGCTCGGGGACTTCCTCGATGTCGGCGTCGATGGACCAGTAGCTTCCCGGACCCGTGAGCATCGGCGACTGGGCCGACACGACGTACCCGACTTCGCCCACGGGCGCCGCAGCGGGCGCGGCGGCCTTCACAGTCTCGGTCATCAGCGCCCCCTTCCTCGTCTAGAAATTCGCGGTCATGAAGTCGATGCCCTCGCCCGGGCCCGACGCAGAGTCCGCCGACGTCGGCACGTGCTCGGGTGCCGGCGGCGGCGCATCGGCCGCGACGTCGAACTTGTCCAGCCCCCAGGCCGCGTTCGTCAGCACGATCAGCGGAGAAATGTCGTCGTTCTTCAGCCGCTCCCATGCCGCCCCGCCGGACTGCCCCACGTCGCGCAGCTGCGCGTGTTCGAGCAGCGGCGCGACGCGCGGGTCGCCGTCGTGGGTGAGCGTCTGGTTGTCGACCGCCTGGAGGAACCCGTTGGTCGCCTCGGAGAGCTGACCGGACTTGACGAACTCCGGCTCGATCTCCAGATCGGTGAGCGGCTTGGTCAGCAGGTCCTTGGCGATGCTCTTGTCGTCGAGCACGACCGCGACCGGATCGTTGGCCGCGACGGCCGCTGCGACCTTCGCCGCGATCTCGGTGGGCGAACCCGGGCCGCGGTAGCCGATCTGAACGTGCTTTCCGGTCGCGGTGCGTACCGCCGCGCCGATCGTCCACCGCCGCGACTTGCGCATCGCCGGGTCTCGGATCGGTTCGCACTCCACCGCAAGGCACGACGCGCCGGTCGCGACCGCAGTGAGGTCTCTGAGGTCGCCCCAGGCGTCGGGGTCGATCACCGGGGGCAGCTCCTCCGGCCCGTCGGTGGGCCAGTCGCCGAGCCCCATGTACTCGCAGCCGAACGACTTCCGGCCGGCCTCGGTCTTGCGGAACGTGCGCCACTCCGCGCCGAGCTTGGCCTCGGTCTGGATCACCCCATACGACGGATTCCCGACTCTCCACGACTCGGGGTCGTCCATGGCCGAACCGTCCGGTGACCGCCACTCCGCGTAAAAAAGCCCCTCTTCGCGTTCCTGCCCTCGAGCGCGCACCGACGCCAACTGCATCCCGTTCGGGTGTTGGTCGACGTTCACCGCGCTCGAGGTGTAGATCTTCTGCGGATCTTTCGCCGCCATCTGCGTAGGAGACAGCGCCGCGAGGTCAGCGAGGTCCAGGTCGTACGCCTCGTCGTAGATCGTGAGGTCGACGACGTCTAGACCACGGCCGGCGTTCGGCGATCGGGTGGTGAACACGACCTGCGCGCCGGTGGTGAGTACGATCGTGCCGCGCCCTTGCGAGCAGGTGTGCGACTCGTGGAACGCCATGAGGTCCGGCTGTGACCGGACCAGGTTCCACGTGCGCTTCCACAGCGACTTCGCGGTCTCCCACTGCTGCGCCGAGAAGATGATGTTCTCCCCGAGCACGAACATCCGGTAGATCACCAGCAGCGACAGGATCAGCGACTTGCCGTTCTGCCGAGGGACGATTAGGCAGCACTCCGGATGCGTCCAGGTCCCGTCCGGGTCCTTGGCCATGATGTGCTCGATCGACCACGTCTGCCACGGCATCGGGCGGACCTTCATCCGCCGCGCGAGCTTGACGACCTTTTCACCATGCGCCGAGTCGCCGACCGTGAACGACTGCGCCCACGGCGTCTGCCGGCCGGTGAGTTTCGGCCACTCCGCCGCGATGATCTCCGCGAAGATCTCGTCGACGTCCTCAGAGGTCGTCGAGGAGACCGCCGAGCTTCCCAGAGAAGGTGCCTCCATCACGCCTCCTCCGGATCTCCGCGAGCGTCTGCCTGAACACCGTCGTGAGCTGACGTGCTTCCTGCATCACCGAGTCGACCCGGATCTCGAGCACCTTGCCGCTGCGCCCCTCGGTCAGCTGCGCCCACAAGTCGGTGTCGCCGCGCAGGATCGCGTCGAGCTGGTCGAGGCGATCCTTCGTCCGGCCGGCCTCCTCGATCAGCGCCACCAGGTCCGCCGGGTCGTCGTCCTCGGCCAGCGCCGCACGCAGTCGATCGCCGCCCGACCGTTCGTCGGCGGCCTGGTCCTCGTCGGCCACCGCCGCCACCTCCTGCACGTGAGTTTCGAGCCCGGCAAAAACTCCTGACTGGCACCGGCGCAGGGAGTCAGGAGGGCGGGGGTCCAGATATTTTCGGGGTGGGGGGTCCTATCCCCAGTCCAGGACGTGGGCGCGCGGCTCCGGCGGCCCGGTCAGCGCCACCGTGGCCACCGCGGCAGCGGGCGACGGGGGCGGCCACACCCCGGTCAGCGCCGGGCGGAGCTCGTCCTTCGATCCATCCCCACGCTGACGGTTGCACGTCGAATGCATCAGCCGGTCAGCCTTGCGGCCGCCACGACTGCGGGCCTCCGAGTGGTCGCCCTCTAAGGTCTTGCCATCGAAGTTGCGAGCGGGATCCTTGAACATCGGACGCTCACACCACCAGCACGCGGTTCCTTCCACGTGACGACGACGCAGGCTCTCGACGTCCTGCTGGTGCCTCCACCCGAGACCACGCTCGGTCGTCGAGCCGGGCATCAGGTGAGCCGGTCGAGGATCTGTGCCTTCGCGAGGTCCAGCATCCCGAGCATCGTCGTGGCGGCGAGGTCGTCGTCCGCCTCGACGAGGACATACTCGGTGCCGCCGTCGGTCGACAGGGTGATGGTCAAGGCTGCGAGATGCAGCCCGTCGGGTGCGGCGTCCATGATGGCCTCCCGGTGGTTGTACCCGGCCGTGCGCCACGCGGGGGATGCGCGCCCTCGCATCGAAGCGGGGCCAGTTGGGAGATGCGCGCGGGCGACTACGGCCGGGAGATTAGATCCACGCTCGATGCCGCGGCGTGGGCTCACGGGTTCCACACGCCGACCACAGGGCGGGAACGACGAAGCGTCGGCGGTCCTGTGGACCCACCGCGCTCGCAAGGCGAAGCCTAGCACGTCGTGTTGGACAAGCCAGTCACATCTTCCGTTTCGCGTGTCGCACGTGATCGAGCACCTCGCTCACCGCGTACATGCGGCAGCGGGGCGGCCCGTACACCGACACCTTCCCTCGCTGGCCCCACTTGCGGATCTGCTCGGCCGTCGGCTGGTACTGGCCTTCGGTGTACTCGTCGACCAGCTGCGCGCACATCTCGGCCGACACCTGCGCAGTCGCGAGCCCCTGGGCGCGCTCGGCGGTGGAGTACTCGTCCAGGCGCCGAGCTGGCGGCGGGGTGGTGATCCCGAGGATCGTGGCGGCCCACGTGCCGATCTCATCCGCGCAATCCTGGCCCCACGCCTGCTGCGCAATCCGATGAGCATGTACCCGGAGGTGGAGTGCGAGCGACCGGTCGTCGTCGTGGTCGGGGAGATGCACGCCAGTGTTGTCGCGCAGGTTCACCGACCACGACATCAGGCAGGTGTGCATCTCGATAGAGGCCGACAGTGCGGTCAGGTTGAGGGGCGGCCGGGAGTCGGGCACACGCGGATTGCGTGCAGTCCGACCACCGGGCGGGCTGGTCTCCAGCCGAGCGATGCGCAGCAACTCGGCGGACGAATCGGCGATGATCTTGCAGTCGGTCGCCAGCGTGCGCACCGACTGCCGGTCGAGGAACGTCTCGGTCACGAAGTCTCCTGGGATGCGGGGTCGGACAGGTCGAGCAGGAGCAGCGGCATCAGCCCGCCTCGCTCTCGGTCACGCACTTGCGGCACGGCTCGGGCAGCCCATGCCGATCACAGTCGGTATCGGTCACAGTCGACGGGGCGCCCTTCCACTCGGCCCACGGGGATCCGATGCGGCCAGGGACATACACCTCGGGAGGTTGGCCGGCAGCACCCACAGGCCGAGCGGCAGGACCCGGAGCACCACCAGACGACGAGGGCCCGGCACCACGACCACGCCCCCGCCTCCGACGCCGCTTCCTGCCACCAGCCGGGCCCTGACCCTGACCGTGACCCGGCCCCTCACCCCGACCAGAACCCTGTCCCTTACCCAGCCCTGACCCTGACCCTGACCCTGACCCTGACCTGCGCGCGTCGGCACGCGTGCGTGCGAGGACAGCGTTCCGGGCTGATTCCACGTCTGGTTCCAGAGTGGTTTCCGAGTGGTCGGGCGGTGCTGGTCGCTCCTGGGCGGTCGGAGACGGCGAGCCGGGTGTCTGCGGTCGACCGGCCGGCGATCCTGCATCAGCGGCGGCCTGGCCCGGCGAGACGGTGGTCTCAGCGGCGGGCGTGGCCGGCGACGCGGGATCTGCGACGGCGGTCGGCGACACTCGGGGCTCTGCGTCGTCTGGACGCGGCCCGTTGTGAGCGGGAGGGGGGCGGAGCTGCAGCTCGGTCTGCGAGAGCTGCCGCTGGCCCTTGTGGCTGTTGCAGCCGCCGCAGGCGATCACGATGTTCGTCGAGCCGATCGCGAGGGTCGGGTCGACGTGATCGAGATGCGCCCGGTCTTCGGGCGCGCTGCGGTTGTCCTTCTGGCGTACTCGCTTACCGCAGTACCGGCAATCCGCCTCACGAGGACGGTCAGGGCTCACGCAGTCCCGGGCCCACACCTCGGCGCGGATCCGGGGCTCCTTGAGCTCCTTGGCCTTGCGGTCCTTGAGCTGTTTCTCCTCGCGGGTGGCATAGCCGTAGTCGGACCAGTCGTGGAACACGAACGCCCCCGGCGGGGGCTGCGCGCAGCGCGCACACGAGTGGCCGGCGGAGTGCCAGAGCCCAGCGGCGACCAGGAGGCCTGCGAGCTCATCGACCTTCGCCGGGTTCAAGGTGACCCGCACGAGACCCGCACGGGACACGATCCCGTCCAACGTCGACTGATTGATGTCTGACCCGGCCGACACCCACATCCCGAGTGCCGCGAGACCGCGATCATCACGCTCGAGGGAGAGATCGAGCAGCTTGCGGACCTTCGGGTTAGTCGTGAACTTGTCATCGACCTGGAACCACGGCATCAGCGCTCACCACCGGAACGGGGCTGCGCGACACGAGATCGAGACACGGGACACCAACTTTCAGACGAGACCAGACGCAGGACGAGGCAGCGGCGGATGGCGGCGAGCGAGGTCGCCGGGCTGGGCGGGGCACGGCCTACGTGCCCTTGACGTTCATCACCTGGCGCAGCTCGTGCACGACCTCGACCAGATCGGCCGCGTCCTCCATCACCTGGTCGATGTCCTTGTAGGCGGCCGGGATCTCGTCGACCCACTCGTCACCAGGCCGGTACACGATGCCGCGCATAGCCTCGTCCAGGTCGGCCGCGGTGAACCGCTTGCGGGCCTGCGTGCGGGACATGGCCCGGCCCGCGCCGTGCGGTGCGGAGAACAGCGCCGACGGATTGCCCTTGCCGCGCACGATGTACGAGCGGGTACCCATGCTTCCGGGGATGCACCCCATCCGGCCCTCGGTGGCGTCGATGGCGCCCTTGCGGGTCAGCCACACCTTCCGGCCGCCGACCTGGACGGTCTCGGTGTAGTTGTGGTGGCAGTTGACCCGCTCAGTCTCGCCGGCGTCGTCGTCGCCGAACAGGCGGGCGAGCTGGTCCAGGAACCGGTCCATCATCTCGTCCCGGTTCAGCCGCGCGAACGTCTGCGCCCAGTGCAGCTCCGTCAAGTACCGGGTGAACTCCGGAGTGCCCTGCGGGAGGTAGGCGTGGTCCCGGTCGGCGAGCTGGATGTGCCACCGCTTGCACAAGGCTTGGGCGATCTTGATGTGCTTCTGCGCGATCTTGTTGCCGACGCCCCGCGACCCGGAATGCAGGAAGCACCAGACGGCGCCCGTCTCGTCGAGGCACAGCTCGATGAAGTGGTTGCCCCCGCCGAGGGAGCCGAGCTGCTCACGCCACTTCGGAGAGTGAGACAGGTCGACCTCGTTCCTCTCTGCGAGCGCTTCGAGCTCGGCGACCCGATCATGGGTGTGGTCGTGGTGCACGCGGCTGTTGTAGTTGCCCGGCGACAACGGGATGGCGCGCTCGACCTGGTCCCGCAGCTCGGACAGGTCGATGCGCTCGAGGTCGGCCTCGGTGTATCGGGTTCGAGCCGCGATCATGCCGCACCCAATGTCGACGCCGACCGCGGCGGGGATGACCGCGCCCTCGGTCGGGATGACGGTGCCGACGGCGGAGCCCTTACCGGCGTGGGCGTCGGGCATGAGCGCGATGTGCGGGTGGATGAACGGCAGACCAGCGAGGGCCACCGCCTGGTCAATGGTGGTCTGGTCAATGTGGGTTGCCCACGAGAGGACGTTCGGGGCGAGCTGAGTGGTCACGATGTCTCCTTGATGGTTGCGAGTACGGCGTGCACGAGGCCACGCAGTAGTTCCGGAGTGGGGTCTGCGGCACCCCACGCGTCGAGCAGGGACTGCTCGGCCGCCGCCTTGTGCTCGTCACTGGTCATCACGGACCTCCGTCTGTGCTGTCTCGGCGATGGCGCGGGCCCAGGGCTTGGGTGAGATCGGCGGCACCCACCTAGTTATGGCGATCTTGAGGTCCGCCTCTTCGAGGATCTGGCGAATCAGCGGATCGTCCGCCAGCGGCCGGAAGCGGCGGCGTACAGCGTCTTTCAACGCGGTATCGCTGAGCCAGTCCTTGAGGTACCGGCGGTAGGGGTCGCGCATCGCTTCACGGTCGATGCGAGGCGGCTGGGTCAGCTGCGGCCAGTCAGGGAGCTCCCACCCCGGATACAGTTCGGTCCAGCTCGCGTCGAAGATGCGGCGCACGATCGCGGTGTGAACCGCTGCGCTGACCGCTTTTCTCGCGAGGCTCATCGGCTCGGGGGGCGGGAACTGCATCGGCTCGGTCACTGGAACTCTTTCCATCCGTGGACGGGGCATCGGGGGTCGATCCACCAGGGCCAGTCGGGGGCGTGGCGGTGGTCCTGTTGGGGGCAGGGGCAGCCCTTGGCGCGGGCCTCCTTAGAGCCGGGCGGCGGGGTCACGACGTCCACGTCTGACACCGCAGCTCTAGGTCGGCGGGCGCGTACAGCCGCACGTCCTCCCACCTGATGCGGGTCACCGCGACCACCTCGTCGGACAGGGGATTGTCCTGGTAGCACCAGCCGTCCGCCTCAGACACCGTGTCGTCCCGGTCGAGGATCCGGCGGCGATTCGCGGTCGTGACCACGAGTCCGTACCCGCGGTACCAGTCGACCCCGGTGTCGTCGCGGAACCCGTGCTCCACGAGCTGCAGGAGGTCACCGGCGATCGGTCCGCCGTCACGCTGACGATCCGGGGCGGTCACCACAGGGCCCCTTCCCGCTCCGCTGCCCGTTCGGCGGACCTTGTCCACCGGGCCGCGTAATGGCGGCAGTCCGCAGCCTCCCGGGGGTGTCCGTGCTCGGCATACATCGCGGCCTGCCGGGCCATCTCGTCGGCCCACGCTCGACATTCCATGGACGATTCCGGTTCCAGCACCTGGCCGATCACCCCTCGGCCCTCCCGTCGCCCTCGGCATCGTCCATGTCGGCGGGCAGCCAGTCGGACACGAAGCGGTGGACCGCCTCCACCCCGCGCTCCCCGCCAGGGTCCGCGTGCTCTCGACTCTCGGCTTTCATCACCCGGACCTCGCCGGACCGCCGCACCCACCTCTGAGCCCACTCCTCGCGCACCTGGTCCGCGGGGATCATCACCCACTCCTGGGAGGCGCTGACGTCTTCGACGCCCTCGAGGGGGTCGGGGGCGAGGAGGCCAGCCTCGGCCAGTGCGCGGGCGTAGTCGCGGAACATCGCGGCCATGATCGGGTACCGGTCCGGGTTGAAGTTCTTGTCCATCACCCCAGCCGCTTGTTCTATGGCGTGCTCCATGCCGGTCACAGGTCGGCCCCGCGCATCCCCGGCTTCTTGACCCGCTCATAGAGAGCGTCGAAGTCGGCCTTCTTCGCCCATACGACGACCTTGTTCGTCTCTCGCTCCCGGCCCAACACCGGGCCTTCGTGGGTGATCAGGAGACGATGGACCTCCTCGACAGTCGGCACGACGATCCACTTGGCCACGTCGGTCGGATCGCTGGACTTGGCTTCCTCATGGATCTCGCAACCGAACTCGCGAGCGGCAGCGGAAGCGTTTTCCCGCGTCACCTGATAGGCGTACACGCGCTGTCCACGGGGCTGGTATTCGTCCATCACGGTCACTGGTCCGCCTCCTGCCCGAGGAGGTCGGCGGGGAGCCACTTGCCGGCGCGATTCATCCGCCACTCGCTGCCGTCGGCCTCGTTCACCAGCCGGTAGTGCTCGGGGTGGCGCGTGGTCACCCTGGCCTCGACCGGGTCCACGGACTGCTCAGCCTGGATGTCGACCGCCTCGCGCACGGCGTCGACCGCAGACGGGATGTGGATGATGGCGAAGCCCTGGCTATCCGGGCCGCTCGTGTTCCAGCGACGCGACAGGATCGCCTTCTCGATGTCGGCGCGGGACACCGCAGGGGCAGTGGCGGGGACGAGGGGCACGAGGTTGCGGACCTTGTCGTCTGCCATCCAGAACGATCCGTAGACGACGTCAATCAGCCACGTGTTGCCGTCGCGGGCGTCGGGGGAGCGGCGGCGGCCGGACTCGAATCGGATCCACTCGGTGTCGGCGAAGTTGCGGCACTCGCCGGTGTAAACGGTGGTGCGGTCGCAGTCGGCGGGGTTGATGGGGGCATCGCCGACATAGCCGGTGACGGTGATCCCGTGAACGGGCCTGCCCTCCACGATCGGGGTCCGCTCCGGGGCGAGGGCCGCGGCGAGCTTCGCGCGCTGCTCTGCGGTGAGTCGGGCCCAGATTGACGACGGCTCGGCGGGGTTGGGGTTGGTGGCGTCGATGCCGAGGTGGCACACCTCGAGCTCGACGCCGTTGTCGGCTGTGATCTTCGTGCTCATGGTCGGAGGACCCTTCCGGTCTGGTAGTTCCATGTGCGGTTGAGGTGGTCGCGCTCCCGGTCCACGGCCTGTTGTTTTCGGCGGAGGGCTCGGGAGACGCGGAGTAAGCGAACGGCGCCCACGACCAGGAGGACGACCGCGGCGAGGAGCGATCCGACTACCACTGGGCACCTCCACGAGCGAGGCGCCGCATGGTCGCCCAGCCGGACCACGCGGGCAGGCGGGGGACGAGTGCGAGCCAATGCGTCATGCCGGTTCCTTTCGTGTGGTGGCCGCGTCTGCGGCGGCCTGGAGGCGGTTGCGGATCTCGTCCCGGACCGCTGGCAAGAGTGGGGAGTCGGGGCCGAGGACGCCGATCGCGTCGGTCAAGTCGGTGTCGCTCATGTCGGCGGCAGCCTCGGCGCACCCCTTGCACGCCTTCTCGGCACCCACTGCGCTACCTGCCCGCCAGGGAGAGGGCACGGAGCTTGGTGAACGCCTCCGCAGTCGCCCGCGCGTCACCGAGAGCCGAGTGCGCTTCCTGATTCGTGATGCCCAGGGCGGCGAAGATCTCGCCCGACGAAGTGGGCTCGGCCGGGTCAGTACGCAGGACCCCGGCGGCATACGTGGCGAGATCCCGGAGCCTGTAGCTACGGCGGCACTCCACCTCGTGCTTCTCCATCGCGTAGTCGATGAACCGCGCGTCGAACGCCGGGTTCACTGCCGCGAGGATGTTGCCGTCGAGCATCGTGGCGAGCGCCTCCCACCGCTGCCGGGTGGTCTGGACGTCGACCTGCTCGGCGTAGACGCCGCGCTCGAAATAGCGGTTGACCTTCATGGCTGCCGGATGTGCCCGCTCGAGCCAGTTGCCCATGATCGGGGTGGGCACGAAGTACAGTTCCTCGCCCGTGGCCAGGTCCACGGCCGCGACCTCGAGGACGTCATGGTCGAGCGGGTCGGTGCCGGAGGTCTCGACGTCGACGACGATCAGGTGGGGCAGGGTGCTACTCATGCGGCTTCTCCTCGAGGTGTGGCGTCCTCGGCCCGGGCGGCGTCGAGGATCTGGTCGCAGATGATGTCGACGGCGTCGGGCGCCTCGACGAGCTCTGCGTGGACGGGGCGGATCAGGTTGCCCGCGGTGCCGCCGATGACGTCGAACCGGTCGAGCAAGTCGACCAAGCGGGCCGCGTCGCCGAACCCGATGCGCAGCCGCCGCTGGATCACCGAGACCGAGCAGGTGCCGGCGGATGTGACGATGCGGACCGCGGAGATCAGGTTGTCGAGGTCGTCGCCGATCCGGCCGTCATGGACCCGGATCCCGCGGGGTGTAGAGGCGGGGTCGGGCAGGAGTGCGGCCCACTCGGCGGCTCGTTTGGTCGTGTACTGCTGGGAGTTCTCGGGCTCGAACCGGGCCAGGGTGCCCGCGAACCATGCCCCGACCGACACGAAGGCGTCGTCGGAGCCCTCCCGCTCGGTCAGGACGATCTGCTCGTCGTAGCTGCGGGTGGCGGCGGCGAACCGGCCGAGATCCGAGGAGTCCAACCACTGCGACGGCTTCGAGGCCGGCGGCCGGTCGATGTGGGAGGCGAGCAGGAACGGCACGTCCGGGAACCGGTCGGAAGTACGCGCGGGCAAGGGGACGGTGATCTCCTGGCCCGCGAACAATCCGGAGGTGTCCTCGATCTGGATCAACCGCTCGCGCGGCTGGGTGATCGTCAGTACCCGCTCCGGGGCGACAATCGAATCCCTCACCTCGGGGAACATCGTCAGGATCTTCTTGACGATGCCCGGCTCCAGCTCGAGCAGCGCCGACTCATCCGACGGGGACAGCAACGGCGTGCGGGCGACGGCCGACGTCACGAGGTTGGTGGCCCACACCAGCGCGACGTCCGAGCCCGCGGTGACGTCGAGCCGGACCCGGCTTAGCGCCTCGGAGGAGTCCTTGCGGTCGACGTGCGGCAGGACCGATGTCAGCGCGCGGCGCAGCCCCTCCCACGAGGTGGCGAACGAGACGGTCATGACGCCTTCTTTCCAGTGGTGCCGTACACCTTCTCGACCTCGTCACGGACAGCTCCGGCGGCGATGCGAAGGACGTCCGCCCTTGGCTTCGGTTGAGTTCTCGCCTGCTCGTCCATGCGGCGAGCGAGCTCGGTGAACGCGTCCCGATCCTTGGCCCGGGTCGAGTTGCCGTGCAGCGGCTTCACCGTGGCCGGAGCAGGTTGGGTTCGCAGCTTGGTCAGCTCGCGACGGTTCTCGGTCAGCTCCTCGCGTACCCTTTCGAGCTCGGCGCGGCCGCCCTCGAGCTCGCGTGAGGTCTGCGCGAGATCCGACTCGGCGGCGACCAGCTTGGCGGTCGTCTCGTCGTGAGCCTCCCGCTCGGCCGCGAGCTTCGCAGTCGACTGGGCGAGCAGATACTGGGTCTGGCTGATGTCCTGCTCCAGATCCGCGATGCGCCTCTCAGCAGCGAGGAGCGCCTCGCGATCACGGACACGGTCGTTAGTGGCCGGACGGCCGGGCTTAGAGGAACGGAACGGGCCCAGCAGTTCGGCGACTTGGTCACACACCGCGGGGTCGTTGACAACGAAAGTGGTCATGGTCGGGTCCCTAGGTAGTCGAGAAGGTCGGTCTGCCCGGCGACGGGCGGGTGGTCGAGGGAGGCCTCACGGCCGGCAATCCAGCGGTGGATCTGCACCCGGCGGGAGTCGTCCAGGGAGTCCCACCACGCAGCAGCCAGCCGGGCCGCGGGATCAGTCGTCACCATCAGAGGCGACATGGGCGTAGTAGGTGTCCAGGAGCGCGTCCTCGATGTCAGACAGCTCGTAGTCGAGCACCTCGCGGAGCAGTTCGAGGTACTTGGCGGTCTCGGGTTCCCAGAAGCCGGGGATGTAGTTGGAGAGCTCGCGCTCGCCCATCGCGGCCCAGCGGCACCACCACACGGTGAACTGCAGACGTAGCGACGACCACTCGGCCGGATCCAGTCGGGGGTCGCCGTCGCGCAGCTCGGGAATGTCGTCGCCGTCACCGTGGGTGAGGATGACGCCGAGCTCGGTGAGCGGCTCCCATTCGTACCCGCGCTCCGCCACCGCCATTCGCAGCAAGTCCAGGACACTGGCAGCCCACACTGGATCCTCGACGGCGAAGTCGACGTCCCACAGTTGGCGGAGGAAGGCGCGGCGACGATTCGCCGCCGTCTTTCGCTCCTCGGCTTCGACCCTGCGCTGCTCGTTGATCGCGGCGAGGTCTGGGCCGGCATGGGCCGACGTCGGGTTTCCTGGTGCCGGGTCGGCGGAACCATCTGACGGGCCGCTGGCGGGCTCGTCCTGCACGGTGACGAGGCGGTAGTAGCGGATCGTCGGCGGCCAGTGCTCAAGGTTCGCCGAGGTGACCGTGAACCGGATCGTGGCGTCCCCATCTTCCGGGGCGGTCGAACCGAGCCATTCGAGCTGGAACCCGCCGACTGGCTTGTGCATCGCCGACAGTTCGCGCTCGCTGGCCTCCGTGAAGCCGGACGCCTGGGCGTCGGCGCGTAGCTTCTCCTGGACCTGGGTGTGGCGGCGGATCGTGTTGGCGCGCTCGAGTTCGTACTCGAACCTCGGGGTGCCGATCGCGCCCTCGACGCGGGCGTACAGCTCGTGATCGTCGGTGAACTCAGCGAGAGCGATCGCGTGCGACAGGGTCAACTGCTTGTCGTCGACCGCGCGCCGGATCCGGTCGGACTGCGAGGCGATCGTGACGCGGTCCGTGACCTGCTTGCGAGAGCGCCCGGCCCGCTTTCCAACAGCAGCGGCCGACAAGTCCAGGTCCAGGAGCCGCTGGAACGCGTCGCCCTCCTCAGTAATGGTGAGGTCGTTGCGGGCGCAGTTCTCGGCGAGCATCGCCGAGAGGACCTTCTCTTCGGTGTCGAGGTCGTCGCGGATGATGCAGGGGATGGTCTCCCAGCCGAGCTGAGCGCACGCAGCGTGACGGGAGTTCCCCATCACGATCAGGTACTCCTCGTCGTCCACGTGATCGCCGACGGTGCCGGCACTGGCCGGGGCCACGATGATCGGCTGATGCAGGCCCTCGGCCTTGATCGAGGCGGCCAGTTCATCGATGCCGCGCAGCTCGCGGCGCACGTTCTGCGGGTGTGGGTAGACATCATGGATGGGAAGATCTGTGATCTGCAGAGTGGTCATCGGGTGGTCTCCGTTGGGTGTGGTCGGCGGGCCGAGCAGGTCGCAAAATGCGGGACCCACAAGCGGCTCTCTCGGTCAGCGGGATAGCGGCGGGCCCGGTCCCGGGCCTCGGTCAGGTCATGTCCGGACAGCTGCACCACAGTCGAGGTGCGGCGCCCGGTCGAATCAGTGATGAAGCGGCGGTGATAGATGCCCAGCTCCGGGTCCGGCGACACATCGAGCGGCACGGCCTTCCCCGAAGGGATGAGCGTGGCCCACGCGATCTCGTGTCGGCACTCGCGGCACCAGGCTGGGCGGCCCATCACGCGCCGCCGGTAACCAGGGCGGGATGCTTGGGCCACCACGCCTGGACGGGGAATTCGATGGTGCTGTTGTCGCAGATCCCGCCCATGCCGGCCCAGTACACGCCGCCAGCGAGGGCGGACGACTGACGTTGGGCGAGGGTGCCGATATGTCCGCGAGCGTCCGAGATGACCGTGTGCGGCGGACACTCCCGCAGCGCGGCCAGATCCGCGACAGCGCGGATCTCCCCGGCGATCATGACGCCACCCCGCTCGGCACGGGAGTGATGCCGCCGTTGTCGTCCAGCAACACCCACCTGCGGTACCGGAACACCGGCACCACCGCCGGGTCGACACCCTGACGGACCAACCACCCCATATCGCGGGCCTCATCACGATTCGACTCCGCGTGGGCATGGCAGGGAAGGCACACGGACAGAGCGTTCGCCGCACCGCCCGAACGCGGATCCCTCGACCCGCCCATGCCGCGAGCACGCCGGTGATGAAGCTGCGAACCCTCATCCCAACACCCAGCGGCCCGGACCTCACAGAACCCGCCAGAGCGAGTCATCACCCGCGCCTTCACCACGTCAGAGAACTGGGACACGCTCATGACGCGTCCCCGAGCAGAGGCAGTTGGTCCGACTCGGCGAGGGCGTCGCGGCGTGCGTCGAGCTCCTCATACAGCTCGTGCAGGGTGTCGTTGACCTCCTGGTAGGAAGTGACCGGCCGCCACTCCTGGCCGTCGATATGCAGCTCGACCGTTTCGCCCCGGTCGAGCGCTCCGCGGGCGACGTACTCAAGGAACGAGATGTCGCCGTTGCCGATGGTGAGCCCGGACCCGGAACGGCGTAGGTAGATCATCGGACGTCCCTCCCGGCGAGCACAGCGAGCTGCTGGGCGGTCTCCTCGGCGAGCTGCTCGACGTCGATCACCGCGAGGACCCGGCGGGCCTCGCCGACAGTCCGGGCGTACGACGGGGCAGCGGAGATCGGCGTGGGGACCGCGACGGCCGGCATCCCCTCGGAACGCCGGCACCGTGCGGGGCGGCGCACCGTCCCGGCCGTCGCGGAGCTCTGGAGGGCTTCGGCGGCGGCTGCCAACAGCGCGGAGCGCAAGCGGGCCTCGCGCGGCGTGGTGCCCGCGGGTGCGATCAGCGCGTCCGTGTTGGCAGACCGGACGTCACCCGCGGCATCGATGTACACGGCGACCATCACAGGCCCCCGTTCAGATGCCAGGCGATGGCCAGCATCACGAGCAGGTACCCGACGAGGCAGCCGATGACGATCCAGAGGGTGCGCTCGTCCTCCCTCATCAGCGGTCCGCCCGGGTTCACGGGCTCAGCCGGCCGCGGGGCCGGGGCCTCACCGCGGCCCGCCTGCGAGGCGTACGGAAGCGGGGCCGGCAACGGCCGGTCAGGGCGTGTGGTGGTTCTCATCGGGTCCTCCGTGGCAGATGGCGAGACGGCTTGACGCCCGTCGCGCGTTCGATCTCGTGGTGCTTGTGGCCCGCCGCGAGCAAGGCCGGGATGTAGTCGACGATGGAGTCGGAGCCGAAGATGTCGTCCGGGACCGGGAGGTCAGCGACGATCAGGTCACGGATCCGGCCCAGGACCACCCAGTCGGGCACTCGGGCCTCCGGATCCCACGAGATCGCGTGAGACGGCGCGAGGCTCGTCGCCGTGGTGGCGGTTGTCATGACGCCCGCCCCGGATGCGTGATGATCTCCGACAGCGCCACCTGGACAAGCTGGTGACGGCCCAGACCGAGAGGGCTCGCCACCCACACCCAGGCCGACGGCTCACGCGTCGCGAGATGACCGAACCGGTCGATTCCTCGAACGAGACGCTTACGCCGACCGGTATGCGCCACCGCATGAACACCGGCGGTGATCTCCGCCGCCGGGCGAGTGTCGGGGACCATCACTCCTCACCCGCCTTCGGCTCCAACGCGGACTCAGCGACGCACGAGTGCCACGACCCGGCCCGGACCGTGGCCACCGGGTGCTTGTCGTCTCCGTTGTGGAACCGCAGCTCACTCCCCTCCGGGCGGGCGTAGGTGATGTGCCACTCCGCGAGCACACGAAGGTTGCCGCCGGAAGTCTGCTTGACGACCCAGATCGTCGGCTTCGGGCCGTCCCCGCCCGCGGGCTGCGGCTTCGGCCGCGGACCGAACAGGTCGTCCAGGGTCGGTCCCACCCCCGGCGTACGCGTCATCGGCCCGCCAGCGAACTCCTCCGCCTCCACGACCGCCCGGAGATGCTCAGTGTGAGCCGCCGCGTCGAACTGGTCAGTGACCTCCAACCTGCTCATGACGCCACCGCCAGAAGCCGGGCCAGCTGGCGACGGATCTCGCGGCAATCACTGTCCGCGAGGTCGTCGTCAGCCAGAAGCGACGCGACCGCAGTGATCAGCCCGACCGCCTTGACCGCAGTGGGCGCGTGGCCACCGAGGACGACCTTGAGGCCCTTGCCGGACTTGGTCCCGCACGGACAGCCCGCGGGATGATCCCCCTCCGGCATGTCTTCGAGCGTGGCGACGAGCACGATCGGGTGCTCCGCCGTGTCGAGCAGTTCGTACATCATGACGCCACCTCGAGATCGAGAGACTGCTCCAGGCCCGCGAGCTTGCGGCGGAAGAAAGGGATGGCGGACGGCCGCGCGTACGGGCGGTGGGTCGGCATCGTCTCGCCCGTCTTCGGATGCCTGTAGGTGCCGAGCTTCACCTCGAAGTGGTGCGCGTACCGCTGGTACGGCAGCCGGTTCGACTGCAGCACCCCGAGACGGCGGAGATCACGGAACAGGATGTTCGGACCCCAACCCAGCGCCTTGGCCAGCTCCTGGAGACTGAGCAGGCCGGTCGCGTCCATCAGCTCGTCCGCCACCGCCGCCCGCGGCGCGAGCTCGCGAATGTGCGCCTCCTTCTCCTCGAGCGCGGCAGTCGCCTCGAGCACAGCGCGCGCCAGCAGCTCGGTCCGATCGACCGGCAAGGCCGGCGCGGGGGAGTAGGAGCCAGTGCGGCGGATCTCCGGGAGCACCGTGCCGGTGATCCAGCGACGGAACGCGGCGGCTTCCGGCTTGTCGGAGCGGATGACGACCTCGTACATGCCCGACTCGGACACGATGGTCGCGTTCTGCAAGCGACCGAGGGCATCCCGGATGGGGTGCGTCTGGCGCACCCCATCGTCAAGGCGGGAGGCGAGACGGCTCACGTCGCTGATTTCCAGCACGCGGGCGAGGTCGGCGAGCACGAACCACGGTTCGCTTTCGACGGTGACGACGCGCACCTGCACGTCGCCGTAGTTGAACGGGACGAGAGTCCCGGTATGATCTGACACGACAGACCTACTTTCTGTTCATGGCCCCGGACGGTTGCTGCCGTCGCGGGGCCGCTTTATGCGGCAGGGTGAGAGAGCAGAGCTTCGACGTCCGCACGTCGGTAACGTCGGTGCCCCCCAGGTGTGCGGAGGGGCGCGATCTTCCCGGCCCCTTCGGCGCGGAGAAGGGTCGACTTTGAGATGTGCGCAACGGCGATGGCCTGCGCCGGGGTGAGGAGTTCGTCTCCTGAGTACGTATCCGTATCGGCCATGTGCATACCGTGGCATACGCATCCGTATCGGGTCAAGCCGACACGCGTACGTTTCCATACGCGGTAGGGATTGACACGGTTTGAATAGCTTTATAGGGTGGGGACATGAACACCGAACTGAGCGGGGACTTCATCCCACACATGACTACGGGCGACCGTCTGCGCCGGATTCGGCGCGACCTCAAACTCACGCAGCACGAGTTCGCCGTGGAACTCGGCGTGAAGGAGTCCACCTACAACGCGTGGGAGACCGGTCGCAACGCCGTCGCCGATGAGGTGGCGATCGCTAAGCGCGTGCAGTTGCGATGGAAAGTGCCCGCCTGGTGGACCCTCGGCCTAGAAAGCAACGGCC
>NZ_BAAAQG010000032.1:0-769 GCF_039531545.1 Dietzia cercidiphylli | reverse complement strand
TCACGGTTGACCTCGCGGGCCCGGTCACCGCGGGCGATCTGGTTCGACGCCGTCGAGGCGTTGTCCGGGACGATCACCTGCGCCGCGCCGCCGAAGTACTCGAACGCCTGTAAGTGCGCGTCGAGCCAGTTCGGCATCTTCTCGTCCAGGCAGCCGCAGGCGAAGACCAACCCCGAGTACGGAAGCGACGCCACGAACACCGACACTGTGGTCTTGGTACCGATGACGGGGTCGAAGATCGCCATCTTCGTGCCCGCCCAGTCGACCTGCATCGTGTGCCCGGGCACGTGCGTGATCCGCATCGTCAGCTCGTTGACCTCGACGTACTCGCCGACGATCTGGCAGAACCGCTGATAACTGTAGTGTCGCTGCCCCGGCGATCCGTCGCTGTCGAGGTAGTTGGCCCACAGCACCCGCAGCGGCAGCTTGTTCTTGCCCGTGCGCTTCTTCACGGTCGCCGCCACGTCGAAGGCCACGAACTCCGCCGACGGCGTCTTGCGCCCATCGGTGAACAAGGCGTCAATCTCCTCGCCGCTGAGCGCCTCGACCTGATCGACGGCGGTCAGCCCGTGCTCGCGGCACACCTTCCTCGCCTTCGCGACCGTGCGGTGCGAGCAACCCGCGATCGCCTCGATGTCCCGGTAGGACCTGTCCTGCAGCAGTAGCGACATCACCAATCGGTAATCAGTCACCGTGCCTCCTGTTCGGAATCACGCGCAGCCTGGTTGCCACGCGTAGAACCGACACGAGCACACGATGACCGGCACCG
>NZ_BAAAQG010000031.1:0-2449 GCF_039531545.1 Dietzia cercidiphylli | reverse complement strand
TGCGCTTGGGGGCCAGTAGCGGCGTCCGTGGGGGCCACCGACTCTAGGCTCCTCCCGCCATGTGTATAGGGCACGTGGCGGAAGGAGCACTTGGTGATGGTACGGAAAATTAGAGCGAAGCTCGTGTTGCAGCTTCGCAGCGAGGGCCTGTCCGGCAGGGCGATCGCGGCCTCGCAGGGCATGTCCCGCAAGAGCGTCACCGCGGTCTTGGAGGCCGCCGATGCGCACGAGGTGACGTGGGACGATGTGGCCGACCTCGCCGACAGCCAGGTGTACGCGCGCTTGTTCCCGGGCCGCGGGGAGCACGAGAGCGTGTTCGCCCAGCCCGACTGGGAGCACGTGCACCGAGAGATGGCCCGGGTCGGGGTGACGCTGAAGTTGCTGCACGGCGAGTACACCGATCGCTGCGCCACCTCGGGTTCGCCGGCGATGGGCTATGACCGGTTCTGTAAGACCTACCAGCGGCATGTGCTGGTCACCGGCGCCGCCTCGCGGGTCGGGCACAAGGCCGGGCAGACGATCGAGGTCGACTGGTCCGGCCCCACGATGGAGCTGGTCGACCCGGTCACCGGCACCTCGAGGCGGGTGTACCTGTTCGTGGCGTGCCTGCCGTTCAGCCGGTACGCCTTCGTCTGGCCCGCGATCGACATGAAGCAAGACGCCTGGCTGCGGGCGCACGTGGCGATGTTCGAGAACTTCGGTGGTTCGGTGCCGCGGATCGTGTGCGACAACCTCAAGACCGGCGTGATCAAACACCCGCGAGACGGGGAGATCGTGCTCAACGACGCCTACCGGGAGATGGCCGCCCACTACTCAGCAGCGGTCCTACCAGGCAGAATACGGCGCCCCAAAGACAAATCTGGGGCCGAGAACACCGTCGCGCATGTGGCGACCTGGGTCATCGCCGGACTGCGGGACCAGCAGTTCGGTTCGCTCCCGGAGCTCGAGGCCGCGATCGGGCAGCGGATGGACGCCTACAACCGGCAGCCATTCCAGAAACGCCCCGGATCCCGCCACAGCGTGTTCACGGCCGAGGAGCAGCCACTGCTGACGCCACTGCCGGCGGTGGGGTTCGAGATCAGCCGGTGGCTCTACGGGCGCCGGGTCGGCCGCAACGCTCACGTGGTGTTCGAGCGAAACTACTACTCGGCACCCCTGGTGCATATCGGGGCGAAGGTCGATCTGCGGATCACTGCCCGCACGCTGGAGATCTACCTCGGGACCGAGAGGATTTCCAGCCACCTGCTGCTGCCCGAAGGGGCGGCAGGTTCGTATCGCACCAACGCCGCCGACCTTCCCGCCGGTGAGCGCTACCAGCAGTGGGACGCGGCCCGCACCCGTGCGTGGGCCGAGCGGATCGGCCCGGCCGCCCAGATCGTGGTGAGCCGGATCTTCGAGTCCGTCCCCATCGACGAGCAGGGACTCGACGCCGCCCTGGCGGTGCTGCGGCTTTCGCGGCGCTACTCGGCAGAGCGGGTCGAAGCGGCCTGCGCACTGGCTCTGACCGGGCCGGTGCGCTCGCCCCGGTATGCGCACGTGCAGCCGATCCTGGCCACCGGGCAGGACAAGACCGCCGCCCTGCGGCCACCACGCGAGGAACCAGACGAGATCGGCGGATACGTCCGCGGCGCCGACTACTACGCCCGAGGTGCCCGATGACCGCGATCGATATCGAGACCAAGCGCAAGCTCCGCGAGATGGGCGCCGAACCACTGCTAGAGGCGATCGAGGCCCAGGACGACACCCACGTCTTCGGGATGACGTTCGAGGACCGCATGCAGCTCGTGGTCGATCACGCCCACGAGACGTTCAACCACTCCAAGGTCGACGGGTTGATCCGCCGGGCCGGGCTCCGGTATCCGGGAGCTGACCTGCGACGAGTCGACCTGATCGAGGAGCGCGGCCTGGACCGGGCCATGATCGCTCAACTGGCGACCTGCTCGTTCATCGAACGCCAGCAGAACGTGGTGTTCCAGGGCTTCACCGGCTCCGGCAAGTCCTACCTCGGGTGCGCCCTGGCCAAGCAGGCCTGCCAGCACCGGATCCGGGCGCACTACATCCGGATGCCCGATCTCGAAGAGGCTTGGGCCCTGGCGAAGGATCGGCCTCAGGGGCAGATGAAGTTCCTCAAAAAGTACGCCGCATTCTCCCTACTGGTGATCGACGAATGGCTCCTCGACCACCCCGACGACGCAATGCGCAGCATGCTCCTGGAGCTACTCGAGCGCCGCTACGACACCGGATCCACGGTCTTCTGCACGCAGTACGCCAAGAAGGACTGGCACCAACGCCTCGGCTCCGGAGTGCACGCCGACGCGATCATGGACCGCATCGTCCACAACACCCTCTGGATCGACACCGGCACGCACAACATGCGAGAACACACCGCCGCGAACCACTAGCCAGACGCCGACGGGAGGCCAGTGGCCCCGACAGACGCGGTCACTGG
>NZ_BAAAQG010000029.1:0-2769 GCF_039531545.1 Dietzia cercidiphylli | reverse complement strand
TGCTTTTCCTCGGGATAACGACATCGTCCCTACGCTTGCTCGCCTCTATCGGTTTCTATCTGGAGGTGAGCGGGAGATGAGTGTTCTCCTGGACGATCTGGTCGTGAAAGCGGATGCCGCGATCACTGCGCAGGGCTCGGCGCCCTCGACGCTGATGCAGTACCGGTGGGCCTGGTCCCAGTTCAAGTCGTTCTGCGCTGAGCGCAGTGCTGACGAGGCAGTCGTGTCGGAGGACGCCGTGACTGCGTTTGTGCAGTTCGTGGCCGCCGAACACCGCGAGGGACGCTACAAGCCGTGGAAGGCCAAGCTGCTGCGCAAAGCGGCCTTGGTGCTGTGGGAGGTGGCCACCACCGGTTCCTACCAGTGGCGGCTCTCCCGGCAAACGCATCCCAACGATGCGCTGGACGCGACGTTCCGGCCGGTTCAGGAGCAGTTCGAGGCCTGGCTGACCGATCAAGGACTGGCCACGACCACCCAAGATCTGTACGCGACGGTCTCACGCACGGTGCTGGCGCGGTTGCCTCAAGACGGTGTCCAGGAAATCGGCGCTCTGTCACCTGCAGACCTGGCGGCTGCAGTGGTCTTTCTCGGCGAGCGCTACCGCCCCGGGAGTATGCGCACCGCGCTATCCGCGATACGCGTATTGTGCCGCTTTCTCGAGGACACCGGACTGCGGCCGGGGCTGTCACGGGCGGTTCCGGGGCACTCGGCAAGACGCACCAACCCGGTCGGTGTGCTGAGCCCGAGCGACGTGGACAAGCTGGTGGACTCTATCGATCCGACCACACCAGCCAGGCGGCGGGACCGGGCGATGCTGCTGCTGGCGGCCAGGACCGGACTGCGTCCAGTCGACATCGTGAACCTACGGTTGAGCGATATCGACTGGGCACGGGCACAGATCACGCTGACCCAGCACAAGACGGGCTCGATGCTGACGTTGCCGCTGCTGGCGGACGTGGGGGAAGCGATCGCCGACTACCTGCTGCACGGAAGACCCACAGGCGCCACCAGCGATCACGTGTTCCTGCGGTCTCAAGCACCGTTCAACGCCCTGGCCACCTCGTCGGGATTATATTTCGTGGCTTCCCGGGCCTTCACCCGTACCGGCACGAGCGCCTCGAACGGTACAGGCCGCGGATTCCGGGTCTTACGGGCCTCGCTGGCCACCCGCATGCTGGCAGACGGGACGGTGCTACCGGTGATCACCGAGGCCCTGGGCCACCGCTCGATCGACTCGGCCAAACACTATCTGGCCGGGGACGAACAGCACATGCGCCAGTGCTGCCTCGATTTCGCCGGCATCGCACCACGTGGGGCGCGGTCATGAACGGCCTCGTCAGCGGCCTGGCCGCCCACATCCAAAGCCTGCTGGAGCTCAAGCACGCGATGGGATTTCCCTACGACACATCCGAACGGCACCTGCGCGGCTTCGACAAGCTGTGCGCCCGAGACTATCCCGACCAGGCCGTGCTGACCCGCCAGATGGCGATGTCCTGGGCGGCCGCCCGGACTGGCGAGCACGTCAACGGACAGATGCGCAGAATCACCCCGGTCCGGCAACTGGCCAAGCACATGAACGACATAGGCGTAGAGGCGTACGTCATCCCGACCGGCATCCCCGGACGGCAGGTCCGCTACCGGCCCCACCTGTTCACCCACGACCAACTGCGCGCCTTCTTCGATGCCGCCGACGCCATCCGCCCGTGCCTGTTCGGCGGGCCCAGGCATCTGGTCATCCCGGTGCTGTTTCGGATGATGTACTGCCTGGGCCTGCGTCCCGGGGAGGCCAGAAAGCTGCACCGCAACGACGTGGATCTGACCTCGGGCGCTGTGTGGATCCGCGAATCCAAGGGCCACAAAGACCGGATCGTGTTCATGTCCTCTGACCTGCACCAGTGCTGCCGGAGCTACGACGCCACCATCAGCGCCCTTCATCCCGAGCGGATCGCCTTCTTCCCCAACCACACCGGGGCTGCTTACAGTCACGGCACCGTCAACGGCTGGTTCCGCGAGCTGACCGCAGCCGCCGACCCGCCGATCGCGGCCGGCCCGGGCCCGGCGGCACGGCCCTACGACCTGCGCCACGCCCACGTGGTCGAGAACATCAACCGATGGTCCCGCGCCGGGGAAGATCCGCTGGCGCGCCTGCCCTACCTCGGCCTGCACCTGGGACACACCAACCCGGAAGACACCTGGTACTACTTCCACCTGGCCGCCGATTTCCACCCCGACCTGCGCCGACTGGCCAACGCCGGCCTCGAGACCGTCCTGCCGGAGGCCTGCCATGGACTCCGATGACTTCTATCGCCTCATCCGGACCTGGCTGACGATCCACCTGCCGCGGGCGCGCAGACTCAGCCCGCACACCATCCGTTCCTACAAGGCAGCTCTGAACGCCCTACTGGACTATTTGCGCCAAACCCGGGGCCTGCAGCTGGACGAGGTCAGCTTCGCGGCGCTCGACCACGCCACCGCGAGCGGATTCAGCATCTGGCTGCTCGAGACCCGGAATCTGGCGCCGTCGTCGGTGAACCAACGCCTGGCCGCGATCAAGTCCTTCCTGGCCTACTGTGCCGGCGAGGACCCCGCCCTGGTCGCGGTCTGGCTCGACGTCAAACGCATCCGCCCGGTACGGGCCCCGGCCCGCGCCCCCGACGCCTTGGAGGTCGCGGCGGTCGAAGCGTTGATTCGGGCCCCAGGCCAGGACACACTCCGCGGGCTTCGAGACACCATGATCATCCTGCTGCTGTTCGACACCGCCGCCCGCAT
>NZ_BAAAQG010000028.1:0-2879 GCF_039531545.1 Dietzia cercidiphylli | reverse complement strand
CGATGCGCCGTCAGGCGGTGGCGGCATGAGTGCGCCGCTCAGTGAACCCACCCGGGACGCCGCGATCCAGGCCAAGGTCGACCGCGAGTTCGCCGGACACGACCTACGCCACGCGCACAACGAACTCGACCGACTCCTGGTGGAGATGCGCCGCGATGCCGAGTTCCTCGACGAGCGCGGCAACTACGCCGGGGCTTCGCTGATGCGACACAAGGCCAACTGCATCACCGAGGCCTTGGGGCGAGTCCGGGACGCTGAGGCGATCCTGAATCACACACCTGTAGTACAACAATGACATCACGCGGAGGCAACACCGGCCCCACTCTCGTGGCGGTTCGTGACGATGCTGACATGCCCCCCATTCCTCTGGTCCACCTCGACGACTTCGAGCTGTGGCAAGTGTCGAGCCGCCTGTCTGAGCGCACCATCACCGAACGACGCCGCATCCTCGCCCAGTTCTACCGCGAAACCGGCATACAACCAGCCCACGCCCAACCCATCGACATCACCCGATGGATCGCCTCACACGACACCTGGTCCGACTCCACCATTGTCAACTACGTCGCCTGCCTCACAGCCTTCTACAAGTGGCTGAACGTCCAAGACCGGCGCGTCGACAACCCGATGACCAAGGTCGGCCGACCCCGCGCCCCGAAGCGACTACCCCGCCCGGTGTCCGCCCGCGACGTGCAGATGCTCCTGTCCGCACCGACGCGCATGACCACCCACGCCATGATCCTGCTCGCCGCCCTCCAAGGTCTGCGAGTCCACGAGATCGCGAAACTGCGAGGCGAAGACATCAACCGCGACAGACAAGTCCTGTACGTGAAGGGCAAGGGCAAGAAACCCGCCGAGCTCCCCCTGCACCCGATGGTGGCGGACTGGTCCCGCCGGATGCCCGACCGCGGCTGGTGGTTCCCGTCCCGCCAGTTCCCGTCCGATCCCGTTCAGGCCAAAAGCGTGTCCCGCACCATCTCCGACCACATGCGCCGGTGCGGGGTCGCCGGCACCCCGCACCGGCTCCGCCACTACTTCGCGACGCAGCTCCTCGCCGACGGCGCCGACATCTACCTCGTACGGGATCTACTGCGGCACGAGAACGTCGCCACCACCGCGATCTACACCCAGCTGCCCGATGCGATGCGGCGGGAAGCGATCGACCGACTCGACCCGTGGGGCGCGCCACCTCAGCCCAATGCGGCGTGAGTGTCGTTCACACCTGATAAGAATATGTGAACCCGACGGAAGGCTCGACGTGACGAACCCGCAGTACCAGCCCCAGCAGCCCGGCCAGCCCTACCCGCCCCAGGACCAGCCGAAGAAGAAGCGGGGCGGCTGCATGAAGTGGGGCGCGATCATCGTCGGCGCCCTGATCCTCATCGCGCTCATCGCCAGCATCGCCGGCGGTGGCGACGACGAGGAAGGCGTGGCGCCCGCGGAGACGACCACGACGCAACCCGCCGCAGACACGGCGGCGCCCACCGATGAGCAGCAGCCCGAGCCGGAGCCCGAGCCCGCAGAGCCAGAGGTACCGCGGGAGCACCAGAACGCCCTCCGCGCCGCCGAGCGCTACCTGAGCGTGTCCGCGTTCTCCCAGCAGGGCCTAGCCGAGCAGCTCCAATTCGAGGAGTACAGCCCCGAGGCCGCTCAGTACGCCGTCGAGAACGTCGATGCCGACTGGAACGAGCAAGCCGCGAAGAAGGCAGAGCAGTACATGGAGATGACCCCGATGTCCCGCCAGGGCCTGGTCGACCAACTGCAGTTCGAGAAGTTCACCCCGGAGCAGGCCGAGTACGGCGCCACCCAGGCGTACTGACCGCCCCAACGACGAGAACCGCCCCCGACCGTGCAGGTCGGGGGCGGTTCTCTTTCTCAGGCCGCGAGGTACGAGGCGAGGATGTAAGCGCCGTGCCGGTCGATGTCCCGCCGGCCACGGTCGTAGATCTCCGTCGTCCGCGGGTCAGCGTGGCGGGCCATCGTCTGCACGTCCCGCAACGGGATCCCCGAGTCGAGCGCGCACGTGATCGCCGCGGCACGCAGGTCGTGCGGACTGATGTGCTTGTCGATCCCGGCGGCCTTGGCTGCCGCTGTGACGACGCGGGCCGCCGAGCGGCGGGTCATGCGGGAGCCGTCGCGGCGGAGCAGCAGCGGACCGGTGGGGCGGTCGCCGCGGGCGGTGTCGATGCGGCGGCCGACGGGGACCGGGACGGGGATGCCGGTGACGGTGGCGCCCTTGCCGTGGGCGGTGAGGATGCGGTGGCCGCGCTCGTGACGGTCGGCGCAGTCGACGTCCAGGGCGCACGCCTCCGAGACCCGCAGACCGAGGACGCCCATGAGTGAGACCAGTGCGCCGGCCGTGGGGCTGATGTCGTCGGCCGCGACGAGCAGCGTGGACAGTTCCCCGCGGGTGATGTGCGTGTACTGGGTGCGGTCGCGGCGGATCTTGGGCAGGCGGGCGTACTCGGCGGGTGAGACGAGGATCCGGCCGTCGGCGGCCATCGTGCGGTAGAACGACCGCAGGCACACCAGCCGACGGTGCACCGAGGCCGGGGAGTTGCCGCGCGCGGTCTCGAGCCAGCGGGCGAACAGCTCGACGTGGGCCCGCTCGACGGCGAGGACGTCCAGGCCCTGCTCATCGCACCACGAGCGCCACAGGGCGAGGTCGCCGGCGTAGGCGGTGCGGGTGGACTCCGACGAGAAGCGGGCCACGAACCCTTCGACCAACAGATCGAGGGTGTCGAACACGGGGGGAATAGGCGCGCGCACAGGGCGCGCAGCGGTAGCCTGCTGCACAGGTCATCACTCCAGATCAGGTGGTGTGGTGGCTCAGACCCTCGACCGGTGTTGGTAGCACCGTCGGGGGTCGACCGCTTTCTGCG
>NZ_BAAAQG010000027.1:0-1372 GCF_039531545.1 Dietzia cercidiphylli | reverse complement strand
GTGGCGCTTGCACCGGGTCCGAGCCCACGTGCACCTGCGCTGCGGCTTCTACCGGACGTTCGAGGTGATCGGCCCACCGGCGCAACAACTCCCGCTGGTTGTACTCGCTGTAGCCGACACGGGTGGCGCCGGGTCCCGAGTATTCCTCGGGGGACAGGGCCTCGACGACGTTCTCGCCGTTCTCGAGCATGCCCATCCGGCTGTTGAGCAGCAGACGCCGTGCCATGGAGCCGGCGGCAGTATTGGTGAGGGACACCCAGTTCTCGACGTCGTCCTGCTCGAACATGCCGCCACTGCCGAAGCACATGAGATACGCCTTGTAGGAAAGCGCTTTGTACTCCTCCGGCGCGTTCTTGTCGACGGCGAACCACGAGAGGACTTCCGTCTCGTTCTCGCTGATCGGCTGCCACACGCGGATGGAAATGAAGGGGAGCACCTCGTCGGAGCCCTCTTCGACCCGCGGCCAGTTATGGACGAAGCTCATGTTCGGGAACAGTGAGGCCGCCGAGATCATGAACCCGTCCTTGCCGACCACGTCGAGCTGCTCCTGGGTCCACTGCTCCTTCATCCGGGCGATCATCTCGTCCGGGTAGCCCACGTAGCGCAGGCGCTCCTCCAGGCCACCTTCGGGCAGCTTGTAAGTGGTGCCGCCACCGTTGCCAGCCCAGTACGTGGTGCCGTCCTTGCGCTTCTCCGCCTTGGGCTCGCGGAAGAGGCCGATCTCCACCACCGAGGTGTGGGTCTGGGGCGTGTGGTACATGTCCCCGGCGAAGTTCTCGGCCCCGATCTTCCAGTTCGCCTTGACCCGCCAACGCTGAGGGCCACGCAGCTCGATGCCGTCCGCGCTCTGCTTCGTGTAGTAGTCCAGGTAGAACTTGAAGTCCCCCAGGAACTCCTCCAGGGGCTCGGCATCCGGGTCCATGCTGATGAAGATCAGACCGTTGTACGTGGCCAGCGAGGGAGCAGGCAACAGGGTCTGGCCCTTCTTCTTGAAGCCTTCCTCCCCGCCGTATGCCTCCTTGTGAAACGGCAGGCCAACGAGGCGCCCGTCGTTGCGGTAAGACCAACCGTGGTACGGGCAACGGAAGTGGGAGGCATTGCCCATCTCCGCCCGGCACACCTGCATGCCCCGGTGGAGGCACATGTTGAACAGGGCCCGGACCTGGCCCTGTTCGTCCCGAGAGATAATGAACGAGTCCTCGAGGACCCTGCGGACCACGTAGTCACCAGCCTCGGGGACCTCCGACTCGTGGGCGACGAACAGCCAGCTGCGGCTGAAGAGACGTTCCTTCTCGAGTTCGAAGAGCTCTTTGTCGTTGTAGATATGTGCAGGGATCATGCCCCGCCGTACGTCCTCGAGGACGCCGTGATG
>NZ_BAAAQG010000026.1:0-9601 GCF_039531545.1 Dietzia cercidiphylli | reverse complement strand
CCCACCAGGGCGGGCCGAGCGGGGGCAACAACGGGGACTATGGATTAAAAGTCCGTAGCTCTACCAACTGAGCTATAGGGGCGTCGGTCACGATACCGTCCCCGTTCGCGCCGACGGGCGTCGGCTCGGGCGTGGTTGGTTTAGACGTCTGCTGGGCCGTGCCCTAAACTCGAACCCGCTGCGGCCCGGCGATCCCGGACGTGGCGTACGCCCCCTTCGTTTAGCGGCCTAGGACACCGGCCTTTCACGCCGGCAGCGCGGGTTCGAATCCCGTAGGGGGTACGAGGTCAGGAGTCCCGGTCACCGTTCGTCGGCGGCCGGGACTTCTCTCATCTGCGGGCACGGTGTCGGCCCCCTCTCTGGCGCCCCGGGCGTCGCCACCGGGATCCACCGAACCCGTTCCGAGCTGCCCCGGAACCACCGCCGGTTTCGCGATTTGCGTCCGGCGTGGGCGTCGATTACTGTTCTGTCTCGTGCGAAAAGCACGGCCCTGTGGCGCAGTTGGTTAGCGCGCCGCCCTGTCACGGCGGAGGTCGCGGGTTCGAGTCCCGTCAGGGTCGCAGGAGACAACCGGCGCATTCGGTTTACCGGATGCGCCGGTGGTCTTATGGCCAGGTAGCTCAGTTGGTACGAGCGTCCGCCTGAAAAGCGGAAGGTCGTCGGTTCGATCCCGACTCTGGCCACCGAGAGCGCAGCGCGCCGGAGGGTTTCCCTCCGGCGCGTTCGTCGTTTCGGGGAACCTCCGTCCCTCGTTATAGCGTGGACGCCATGCCATCGACTGCCACCGAGGTCCGTGACGTGCCGGACAGGTCCCGTACAGGAACCCGGTGGGGAATAGTCGCCGCGGTCAGCGGCCTGGTCGGGATCCTCCTCGCGATCATCGTCCCGCTGCTCCCGGTCACCCAGACCACCTCGACGATCAGCTGGCCGGAGGCCGGGACCCTCGACCCCGTGACGGCGCCCCTCGTGGCCTACTACCCGCTCGACCTGGCGGTGGACGTCCCGTGCGCGGCGGTGGGGGAGCTCCGCGACCAGGGCCGTGAGGACGGGGTGCTCGTGTCCACGGCACCCCGTCAGGCGGGAGCGAACGCGGGCGCCCGTGCGCTCGTGGTGTCCGTGGCCGGCCCCACCGTCGAGGTGCGCAGCCGGAACGTGCTGGTCGCGGCCGCCCCCACCGAGGCGGTCGCCTCGCCCGGGGCGTGCTCGGTGATCCGCGTCGTGGCGGACTCCGGTTCGATCGGCGCGGAGTTCGTCGGTCTCGAGTCGGACGGCGGGGAGGTGGGTGGGCGGATCGACCAGGATCTGCGGCCGCAGGTCGTCGGTGTCTTCACGGACCTGCAGGGGCCGGCGCCCGAGGGGATGTCCGTCGACATCACCGTGGACTCCCGCTACACCACCCAGGCGACCGTGATCAAACAGATCGCGATCGTGGTCGGGATCCTCGCGATCGTCGTGGCGCTGGTCGCCCTGCACCGACTCGACCTGCGCGACGGACGAGTCGGGCGACGGGTACTGCCCCGCCGCTGGTGGAAGCCCCGCCCCCTGGACCTGGTGGTGGTGGCCACACTCCTGGTCTGGCACGTCATCGGGGCCAACACGGCGGATGACGGATACATCCTCACCGAGGCGCGTGCCGCCGTCTCGAGCGGCTACATGCCGGAGGTGTTCCGGTACTACGGCGCCCCGTACGCGCCGTTCGGGATGCCGTACTACCTCTACACGGCGATCAGTTCCGTCACCGTGGGCAGTATGTGGCTCCGGCTACCAGCATTGCTGCTGGGCATCGCGTCGTGGATGCTGCTCTCCCGCGAGGTGATCCCGCGACTGGGCATCGCCGCCCGCCGCGCCTCGGCCGTCCGGTGGAGTACCGCCGCGGTGTTCCTCGCGTTCTGGCTCACCTACAACAACGGGCTGCGCCCCGAGCCGATCGTGGCCTTCGGCGTGCTGGCCACCTGGGTCTCCCTCGAGCGGGCGCTCGCGACCGGGCGGCTGCTTCCCGCGGCCACCGGCTTCATCATCGGCGGGCTCACGCTGTCCGCCGCGCCCACGGGCACCTTCTGCATCGCGGCGATCATCGCGGCCTCCCGGCCGCTGTTGCTGCTGGTGATCCGGCGGGCCCGGCGCGACGGCTGGATCCCGACGGTGGCGCCGATGCTGGCCGCCGGTCTCGGCGTGCTGCACCTGATCTTCCTGGACCAGCCCCTGGTGACCACGCTGCAGTCGTCGGCGCTGCTCGGCGACGTCGGCCCCACTGGGCGCTGGTTCGAGGAGGTGTGGCGGTACGAGTGGCTCATGAACCCGACGCCGGACGGGTCCCTGGCCCGCAGGTTCGCGGTCCTGGCGATGTTCCTGTCGCTGATCACGTGCGCCGCGATCCTGTTCCGCAAGGGGCGGATCCCCGGCGTGGCCGTGGGCCCCGCCCGACGGATCGTGGGTCTGGCCGCCATGTCGATCGCGTTCATGGCGCTCAACCCCACCAAGTGGACCCACCACTTCGGTGCGTTCGCCACGATCGGCGCCGCGCTGGCGGCCCTGGTGACCATGGCCGTCCTGCCGGCGGCCACCCGGTCGCTGCGCAACCGGATGCTGTTCCTCGCCGCGGTGTTCTTCGTCCTGGCCCTGAGCTTCACCTCCACCAACGGCTGGTGGTACATCTCGATCTACGGCATCCCGTGGGGTGGCGTGCAGCCCTCGATCGCCGGGATCACGTTCTCCTCGGTATTCCTCGGGCTGATGGTCATCGCGCTCCTGCTCGCGCTGGTCCTGCACTACCGGGAGCCGTTCGTGCGGCCCACGGGGTCGGTGCCCGCCGATGCCGATCGCGGCCCCGTGGTCCGGGTCCTGCGTGAGGTCTCGCACGCCCCACTCGGGCTCGCGGCGGCCCTCGTCGTCGTCGTCATCGTGGCCTCCATGGCCGCCGCGGTCCGCAACCAGTACCCCGCCTACTCGGTCGGCCTGCAGAACCTGCGGGTGCTGTCCGGGGAGCCGTGCGGTATCGCCGACATGGTGCTCGCCGAGCCCGACGCCAACGCGGGACTGCTCGCCCCGGTCGGTGACCCCCGTGACCAGCTCGAGGCGGGCGCGCAGCCGGTGGAGTTCATCCCCGACGGCATCCCCACCGACCTCACCGCCACCCAGGCCGTGGACACCGACACCCCGGGCACCGGGGAGGACTCCGACGCCACCGCCACCACCGCCGGCACCGAGGGCGGGGTGCGCGCGGGGGAGGGCATCAACGGCAGTCACGCCGTCCTGCCCTTCGGTCTCGACCCGGCCCGTGTGCCCGTGCTCGGCAGCTACCAGACCGGCCCGCAGTTCAACGCCGAGACCACGACGGACTGGTACCGGCTCCCCGAACGGGACGAGGAGAGCCCGCTCATCACGATCGCCGTGGCCGGCTCGTTCGCGCCGGACGCGATCCGCGTGGAGTTCGCCACCGCAGCCGACCGGTTCGAGCCGACCGGCTCGGTCCTGCCCGTCGACATCGGTCCGGCGCCGTCCTGGCGGAACCTGCGCGTGCCCGTCGACACCCTGCCCGCCGACGCCACGGCGATCCGGCTCGTGGTGCGCGACCTGGACCCGGACCCGTCGCGGTGGATCGCGTTCACCCCGCCGCGCATGCCGGAACTGGTGACCATGCAGGAGCTCGTCGGTGACTCCCGCCCGGTGCTCCCCGACTGGGCGGTGGCCTTCCACACCCCGTGTCTGCGACCGTTCGAGGAGTACGCCGGTATCCACGAGCTACCCGAGTACCGGGTCCTGCCGGATCGCGACCTCGCGGTGAGTTCCACCAACACCTGGCAGGCGTGGGACGGTGGCGGGCCCCTCGGGTTCATCGAGTTGCTCCTGGCCGGCGAGACCGTGCCGACCTATCTGGAGCACGACTGGTCACGGGACTGGGGCTCGCTGGTGCGGTACGAGCCGTTGGTGCCCGCGGCCCGGGAGGCGACCATCGACCACGGTGAGGCCGTACGGTCGGGGCTGTGGAACGGGGGACCGCTCGCCAGATGACCGGCTAGCATCGGCCCCGGAGACTTTTTACAAGGAAGTCCAAGTATCCCCTGACGCAGACTGGAGCACGCGATGTCCGTGACCGAGAAGCAGTTCGAGAACATCCTGGTGGAGCAGAGCGACCGCGTCGCGGTCATCACGCTGCACCGACCCAAGGCGCTCAACGCGCTGAGCAGCGGCATGGAGAAAGAGGTCGTCGAGGCCGTGGAGGGTCTCGACTCCGACCCCGGCGTCGGCTGCATCGTCATCACCGGTTCGGAGAAAGCCTTCGCGGCCGGCGCCGACATCAAGGAGATGAAGGACAAGAGCTACCCCGGGATCTACCTCGAGCGCTACTTCGGCGACTGGAAGCGACTCACCGCCGCGCGAACGCCGATCATCGCGGCCGTGTCCGGGTTCGCCCTCGGCGGCGGGTGCGAGCTGGCCATGATGTGCGACATGATCATCGCCGGTGACAACGCCAAGTTCGGCCAGCCCGAGATCACCCTCGGCGTCATCCCGGGCATGGGCGGCTCGCAGCGGCTCACGCGCGCGGTGGGCAAGGCCAAGGCCATGGACCTGTGCCTCACCGGCCGACAGATGGACGCGGACGAGGCGGAGTGCTCCGGCCTGGTCGCCCGCGTCGTCCCCGCCGCGGACCTGCTCGACGAGACCATGAAGGTCGCCGGGACGATCGCCTCGATGAGCAAGACCACCGCCATCGCGGCGAAGCAGGCGGTCAACCGGTCCTTCGAGACCACGCTCGAGGAGGGGCTGCTCGCGGAGCAGAACGCCTTCTACGCGCTCTTCGCCACCGAGGACCAGACCGAGGGGATGTCGGCGTTCGCCGAGAAGCGGAAGCCCGAGTGGCGCCGCTGAGGGACCAGCCCACGCACGGGCATCTCGCCGGGGGCGGTGGCGTGAGCGGGGACGCCCGCCGCGCCCCCGGTGAGCCCCTGCCCGTGTTGGTCCTCACCGGTTACCTGGGTGCCGGCAAGACCACGCTGCTCAACCACCTGCTGTCCGGCACGCCGGGCCTGCGCATCGGCGCGATCGTCAACGACTTCGGCGAGATCGACGTGGACGCCACGTCGGTCGCGGGGCGCGTGGACTCGATGATCTCGTTGGCCAACGGGTGTGTCTGCTGCGAGGTCGACGCGAGCGAGCTGGGAGAGACCCTGGCCGGTCTGGCCGACCCCGAGCACGGGCTCGACCTGGCGGTGATCGAGGCCAGCGGGCTGGCGGAGCCGGCGATCCTGTCGCGCATGGTCCACGAGGTGCCGCGCGAGGTGGTGCGGCACGCGGGGATGATCCAGGTCGTCGACGCCGAAGGGCTCGACGACGCCCTGGCGCGGCACCCGCGGTTGACGGCGCACCTGGCGGAGGCGGACCTCGTGGTGGTCAACAAATGCGATCTCGTGGACCGCGCTCGATTCGACCGCATCCGCGACACGATCCGCCGGCACGCCCCCCGGGTCGCCGTTCTGCCCGCGGTCCGGGCGGCCGTGCCGACGGGTCTGTTGCTGGGGATGGAGCCGGACCGGGACACCGCCGCCGGGTCGGAGGACGGCCGGGAGCCGTCGGACGGCCGTGCCCACCCGCACGCGCACGATCACGACCACGCGCACGACCATCTCCACGACGGCTACCGGGCGTTCACCGTGACCCCGTCCGGGCCCCTGCACCCCCGCCGGTTCCTGTCCGCGCTCGCCTCGCCGCCGACCGGTGCCTACCGCGCCAAGGGCACGGTGACCCTGGGCACCGCCGACGGACCACGGCGCTACGAGGTCGCGCTGGTGGGGCGCCGGCTCGAGCTCCGTGCGGGCGGAGAGGGCACCGAGGGGATGGTGGTGATCGGCGTCGATCTCGACGACGACGAGGTGACCCGGTTCCTCGACGACTCCGCGCTGGCGCCGGGGGAGGCGGTCGACGCGGACGCCGATCTGGGCCTGCACCCGTACCTGGTGGGCGACCCGGACTCCAGTGACGTCGAGGAGTGGATCTACGACGAACAGCGCGTCGCACCCCTTACCGGAGCGGCCGCGATGCTGGCGGATCCCGAGGACCCCGAGGCATTCGATCCAGCTTTCACTCCCTGAGTGCACTCCGGTTGGGAAGCGGGGTGGGGCACCCCCGGGGACATCGGTCGTCGGCGGCCGACTGGGATCGGTATCAGCCCGGCCACGTGCGTATAGTGGCGCTGACGATGGTGATGTGTGGCACTTGCGGGGGGTCGTCCCCTACTCGCGGTGGGGGTATGCCACGGACGTGGGAGGAGACCTCATGGACGAGGAGAATGCCGGCCGTGGTGTAGCCGGGAGTGCCGCCAGCGATGCGCAGCGGCGTCGGCGTGATCTGGCGTCCGTCCGCAGCGCGATCTCCGCCCTGCGGGAGGCCACGGGCATCCCGGTGACCATCGGTGGGGTCGTCGGAGAGGGCCACACCCTCGTGCTCTCCGAGTCCCTCGGGATGCGCACCTCGGCGATGAAGGACCTCACCGTGCACTACGGCGCCGGCGTCGGTGGTCGGGTCATGGCCACCGGGAAGCCGGTCGGGGTGGCCGACTATCCGCGCGCCGGGGTGATCACCCACGAGTACGACCTGCCCGTGCTGTCCGAGGGGTTGCGGTCGATGGCGGCGATCCCGGTCGTGGTGGGCAAGGACGTGCGGGCCGTGCTCTACGCCGGCGTGCACTCCTCGGTCCGTTTCGGCGAGAAGGTCCTCAACCAGATGGCGGCCACGGCCCGCGCCCTCGAGCAGGAGATCGCGGTCAACGACGCCCTCGCGGCCCGGGGCGCGGCCCCGATGGGCCCGGGAGCGGGTGAGGGGCGCTGGGACGACGTCCTGTCCAACGAGCGCATGCGCGACACCCATGCCCGGCTGCGGATGCTGGCCTCCCGGACCGAGGACCCGGACGTGCGTGCCGAGCTCGAACGGATCTGCGCCGAGATGGTCTCCCCGCCGCCGGAGATGCCCACGGCACGCCTGTCGCGCCGCGAACTCGACGTGTTGGCCTGCGTCGCGCAGGGCAAGACGAACATCGAGACGGCCGCCGACATGGGGATCGGTGCGGAGACGGTGAAGAGCTACCTGCGCTCGGTCATGCGCAAACTCGATGCGCACACCAGATTCGAGGCGGTCAACGCGGCGCGTCGGATGGGCGTTCTGCCCTGACCCCCGGGGCGGCTGCACGCTCGGGCACGGCGGTTCGGGGACAGCGGAGCGGCTCGGGCACAGCGGAGCGGCTCGGGCGCAGGAGAGCGGCTCTGGCACTGCGGCCGGGGTCCGGGAGCTCCGGATTAATCAGCCGCGATCGGCGCCGCGCTCGCCGCCGGGAACCCAGAGGACGTCGCCCTCCGGATTGGCCACCCGTCCCAGGACGAACAGAAGGTCCGACAGGCGGTTGAGATACTTGGCCGGCATCACGGACGTGGTTTCGGGGTATGCCTCGACGGCGGCCCAGGCGGCTCGCTCGGCGCGCCTCACCACCGTCCGGGCGACGTGCAGGTGGGCGGCGCCGGGGGTTCCACCGGGCAGGATGAACGAGGTCAGGTCGGCGAGTTCGGCGTTGAACTCGTCGATCCACCCCTCCAGTCGCTCGATGTAGGACTGCTCGATCCGCAACGGGGGGTACTCGGGGGCGTCGACAACAGGAGTGGAGAGGTCGGCCCCGGCGTCGAAGAGGTCGTTCTGTACGACCCGGAGCACGGAGGCGATGCGGCTGTCGAGATCGCCGCAGGTCAGGGCTACCCCCAGGGCGGCATTGGCCTCGTCGCAGTCCGCGTAGGCGTCCAGTCGGGCGTCGTTCTTGCTCACCCGGGAGAAGTCGGACAGTCCCGTGGTGCCGTCGTCGCCGGTCCGGGTATAGATCTTGGTGAGATGCACAGCCATGACGCCAACCTACGCGTGCGCGGTCGAGCGGTCGCGTGGTCGTCTCGCGCGGCCCCGTGGTCGCCTCGCCCGGTCGCGCGTTGCCGTGGTCGCCTCGCCCGTTCGCGTGGCCCCGAGGGTGCGCGGGCTCCGCTGGTCGCCCCGGTTCTCGCCTAAGGTGGACCGCGTGAGCGGTAACCCCACGTCCCGCGAGGAGAGCTTCCTCGTCACCGGCGGCACCAGACTGGCCGGCGAGGTCTCTGTCGCCGGCGCCAAGAACAGCGTGCTCAAGCTGATGGCGGTGGCACTGATGGCGGAGGGGCGGACCACACTGACCAACTGCCCGGACATCTCCGACGTGCCCGCGATGGCCGACGTGCTGCGGCACCTGGGGTGCACCGTCGAGATCTCGGGCGGAACGGTGGTGATCGACACGCCGGCGGACCTGGGGCACGTGTCGGACGACAAGGCAGCGCAGCGACTGCGGGCATCCGTCTGCATCCTCGGGCCCCTCGTCGGTCGCTACCACCGTGCCGAGCTGGCGATGCCGGGCGGAGATGCGATCGGGGACCGGCCACTCAACTGGCACCGCGAGGCGCTCGAGAAGCTGGGCGCCACCACGAGGATGGATCACGGCCGACTGGTCGCCGAGGCCACCGAACTGACGGGCGCCAGGTACACGCTCGCGTTCCCCTCCGTGGGTGCCACGGAGACTTTTCTGTTCGGCGCGGTTCTGGCCCGCGGCACCTCGACGCTGGTCAACGCCGCCCGGGAACCAGAGATCGTCGACATCTGTGACCTGTTGTCCAAGATGGGTGCCCGCATCAGCGGGGCCGGGACGAGCACCATCACCATCGACGGTGTCGAGACACTGACGCCGGTGAGTCACCGGGTGATAGGGGACCGGATCGTCGCCGCCACCTGGGCGATGGGCGCCGTGATGACGCGGGGTGACGTGACCGTCACCGGCATCGATCCCATGTTCATCCACGTGGTGCTGGAGAACCTCCGCGGTGCGGGGGCGCAGGTCTCGACCGGTCCGGACTGGGTCCGGGTCATCCAGGAGGGCCGTCCCCGCGCGCGGGACGTGCGGACCCTGCCGTTCCCCGGCTTCCCGACCGATCTCCAGCCGATGGCGATCGCCCTCGCCTCCGTGGCGGACGGCGCGTCCGTGATCACCGAGAACCTCTTCGAGGCACGATTCCGCTTCGTCGAGGAGATGGTGCGCATGGGAGTCGATGCCGAGACCGACGGGCACCACGCGAAGATCCGGGGCCGTGAACGCCTGGACTCCGCGACCGTGTGGGCCAGTGACATCCGCGCCGGCGCGGGCCTGGTCCTCGCCGGGATGTGCGGGGACGCCGTGACCGAGGTCTGCGAGATCTTCCACATCGACCGCGGGTACCCGGACTTCCTAGAGAAGGTGCGGTCCCTGGGGGGCCGGATCGAGCGCGTCGACACCCACAGGTGACGCGAGCGGCCTCGCGTCCTTCTGGCCGTTGACCTGGCGATTTGCGTTTGGGTTCACGTCTGCGTAACTTATTGGAAGTCGCCGAGAGCGAGCCCGGACCGAGAGGCCCGGGCCGAGGCAGGTGGCGGTTCTCAGATGGTTGTGCGGACCCCGGTTTTGACTTGGTGGGTCTGTGTGGCTAGGCTGGAGAAGTTGCCCCGAAGTGGGTGGCGAAGAGTGTGAGTCCCTCGTGATCCGGTGGTCGGTGACTGTCCGGGGAGCGGTGTGGTG
>NZ_BAAAQG010000025.1:0-878 GCF_039531545.1 Dietzia cercidiphylli | reverse complement strand
GACGCCGCGCGAGCCGTCATCGACGCGATCAACGCAGGGTGACACTAAAACTTGTGGAAGTCAGGTCGGAGGTTCTCGACGCGGAACGACGCGAGGTGCGCGGCGGTCGCCGTCCGATCGACACAGCACGGTGTACCCGGCCACGACGGTGCGCGGTCGGCCGGCGACATGCCGTGGTGCCGGCTCGGTAGAAGACCCCGGCCCGGCCGGAGGCGCGGTAGAGGCGGTGACGGGTGAGACCGGTGAGCCCGCACACGGTCGCGATCCGCACGCCGAGGCGCCCGCCCTGAGTGCCCCCCACACGGTCGTGAGTCGGGACGGCCACTCACCGCACGCGACGGAGCTCTGGGAGGACGAGCCGAGCACTGGGAGGACGAGCCGACTCCGCCCTGCAGCTCGAGCCGCACTGATGACCGGATCGCGTAGGCCCCGTCCCCTCGGGTCGGGTAGGACACGTGGTGGCAGGGGCGGAAGTCGGGCGGCCGGAGGGGGAACACGGCAGGGACGCAGCGGGAAGACCCGTCTGTACGTGGCTTTGGCGATCTGCCGGCATGGGCCTGCAGGGGCGCCCTGGGAGGCGTTGACCAGCCGATTTGGTGTTCCGTTGGGGCGCGTGTAACTTTATCGGAGCCGCCAGGGAGCGGGGGTCGAGCCGAGAGGTTCGAGTCCTGGTTTCGGGCGGTGGCTTCGCGAAGGGGCGCCGAACGATCGGGTTGACCGATCGACTTCGGTCCGCTAGAGTAGGCGAGCTGCCTCCGATGGAGAGCGGCAACTTCCCCCGAAGGTATGTGGCGATAGTGCCACATGGCGACGGTGTGGTGGTGTTGTTTGAGAACTCAACAGTGTGTTTTGTTTGTGATAGTGCCAAATTTTTTGTT
>NZ_BAAAQG010000024.1:0-194334 GCF_039531545.1 Dietzia cercidiphylli | reverse complement strand
TGTTCAGGAAGCACTTCGGTCTATTTTCGCCCAGCGATCCGCAGATCCCCGTGAATCACCGGGGCTAGGTTTCTCCCGACCGAAGTGACAGATTCCTGCGAACCGTGTGACACGCCAGTGAGAAATTGACAGATTGTTTGAGAACCGACAGACAACCTACAACCCGCGCGCCATATCCACGAACCGCGAGTAGTGCAGCTGGTGCGCCACGGTGATGGTGGAGGTCGGACCACCACGGTGCTTGCCCAGGATGAGGTCGGCCTCGCCGGCGCGGGGGTCGTCGCGCTCGGTGGAGTCGGGCCGGTGGAGCAGCATGACGATGTCGGCGTCCTGCTCAAGCGAGCCGGACTCGCGGAGGTCGGAGACCTGGGGCCGCTTGTCGGTGCGCTGCTCGGGGCCACGGTTCAGCTGGGAGATCGCGATCAGTGGCACGTCGAGCTCCTTGGCCAGCAGCTTGAGCTGGCGGGAGAACTCGGAGACCTCCTGCTGGCGGGACTCGACCTTCTTGCCGCTGGACATCAACTGCAGGTAGTCCACCACGATCAGCCGGAGGTCGTGCTTCTGCTTGAGTCGGCGGGCCTTGGCCCGGATCTCCATCATGGTGAGGTTGGGCGAGTCGTCGATGAACAGCGGGGCCTCGGAGATCTCGCCCATCCGCCGGGCCATGCGGGTCCAGTCCTCGTCGCTCATCTTTCCCGACTTCATGTCGGAGAGCTTGACCCGCGCCTCGGCGCTCATCAGACGCATGACGATCTCGGTCTTGCTCATCTCCAGGGAGAACAGCACGGAGGAGAGCCCGTTCTTGATCGAGCACGATCGCATGATGTCCAGGCCGATGGTGGAGTTGTGCGTGGGAATCCCGGTGGGACCGGCCAGGTACAGGTGATCATCGGCGGCGACCTCGATGCACCTGACCGGGACGCTCTGCGCGCCGCGGACGTCGATGATCAGGCGGTCGGGGCGCCCTGAACCGGCGTTCTCGGGCACCAGGATGCCGAAGTCGCTCACCAGCATCAGCGTCTCGAGTGACTTGGTGGTGACGGTCTGGTGGGTGCCGCCCATCTCGATCCGCCACTCGTGCTCGGCGTCCGCCACGATCTCCGCGCCGTCGTTGAACCGCAGGGTGAAGCAGGGGCGGTCCTCCCACACCTCGGTCACGGCCACGACCTCGGTCGGCTGCCCGTCGGCGCCGAGCACCCGGTCGCCGACGCCCACGTTCCCCATGGTGGTCACGCCGCCCGGGGTCGGGAGCACCGTGTCCAGGGCGAGTGCCTTACCGACACCGGGGCGGGCGGCGATGATGATCATCTGGCCGCCGTGGAGCCCGTTGGTCACGGCGTCGAGGTCGGCGAAGCCCGTGGGGACACCGTTGCTCAGCCCGCCGGCCGTGTGAATGGCGTCGATCTCGTCCATCGTGGGCTGCAGGAGCTCCTCGATGATCACGTAGTCCTCGGTGGTCCGGCGCTCGGTCACCTCGAAGATCTCGGCCTGCGCCCGGTCCACCACCTCGGCCACGTCGGCTCCCTCGGACCCCGAGTAGCCGAACTGCACGATCCGCGTCCCTGCGTCGACCAGACGCCGCAGGATCGCCTTCTCCGAGACGATCTGTGCGTAGTACCCAGCGTTGGCGGCCGTGGGCACGGTCGAGATGAGGGTGTGGAGGTAGGTGGCCCCTCCGGCGCGCCGGAGGTCACCACGGCGGTCAAGCTCGGCGGCCACGGTGACGGCGTCCGCGGGCTCGCCACGGGCGTACAGGTCCAGGATCACGTCGTAGACGGCCTGGTGCGACGGCTTGTAGAAGTCGCCCGGCTGGATCTCCTCCACCACGTCCGCGATCGCGTCCTTGCTGAGGAGCATTCCGCCGAGCACCGATTGCTCCGCGGTGAGGTCCTGCGGCGGCGTGCGACCGAACTCCGAGCGTCCACCCTCGTCCGGCGGAGGCGGCATCTCGTCGGATCCGTCAAATCCCCCCTGCGCCATGACCTCTCCTCTCCGCCTCACGCCTCTGGCGTGCGGTACTCCCGAGCCGACTCGCCTGCCCCGCGTGACCAGTTCACTGTAGGCCACCGGGGCGACACGCCCGGCAGCCACCCGTCAAGTTATCCACAGGTTTCTCCACAATCGTTGGTGGCCGACTGTGGACAACTGTGGATGAATTCCCGATTCGCTGGCCCGATGCCGGTCCGCCTGTGGACAACCGGTGGATTACCCGGTCGCAACTGAACAAAAGTGCTGGTCATGCGGCTCTTCGCTCGCATGTGCGACGGTGGAGAACGGCACGTATCACGCTCTGTTCAACGACGCAATAGGTAACGAAAGATGAACATTATTGGTATCGGAACCGACACCATTGTATTTTGCCGACGAGGTTATCCACAGGCGGTCCACAACCCCGTCGTGTCCACGACGAGGGCCCCGGCCGTCGCGGACGACGACCGGGGCCCTACGTGGGAGATCAGGCGGGAACGACCTCGAACTCGACCTTGGCGGTCGTGTCGTGTCCCAGTTCGACGACGACGCTCTGGGCGCCGGTCGACTTGATGTGCTCCTTGGGCATGTGCACGGCGCGCTTGTCGAGCGCCGGCCCCCCGGCGGACTTGATCGCGGAGGCGACGTCGCCCGCGGTGACCGAGCCGAACAGCTTGCCGGTGTCGGAGGTCTTGACCGCGACCTTGACGTCGGCGAGCGACTCGAGCTTCTGCTTGAGCTCGTTGGCGTGGTCCGAGTCGCGCACCTCACGGGCCTCCTGGACCCGCTTGATCGACTCGATCTGGCGCTCGGCGCCCGGGGTGGCCACGATGGCCAGCCCACGCGGGAGCAGGAAGTTACGGCCGTATCCGCCCTTGACCTCGACGATGTCGCCCGGCGCACCGAGCTTGTCGACGTCGGCGGTGAGGATCAGCTTCATGATCCGTCTACCTTTCTTTCCTCCGACGAGCCGACCGGGGCCGGACTCTCGCGAGGTCATGTCTCATGCTTATGGGGTGGGGCGCATCGCGCGCCCCGGGGAAAAGACCCTGGGATCAGAACGGGGGCTCGTCGTCCATGCCGCCGAAGCCACCGGAACCGCCGGCCCGGGGAGCGCTGCCCCACGGATCGTCGTTCTGCTGGCCGCCGCCCTGGCCGCCACCGAAGCCGCCCTGCGGCTGGCCGCCGGACTGGAATCCGCCGCCCTGCTGACCGCCGCCCTGCTGGCCACCACCCTGGAAGCCGCCCCCGCCGCCCTCGCGGTTGGTGCGGGTGACCTTGGCCGTGGCGTACTTGAGCGACGGGCCGACCTCGTCGACCTCCACCTCGTACACCGTGCGCTTCTCGCCCTCACGGGTTTCGTACGACCGTTGGCGCAGACGACCGGTGACGACGACGCGCATCCCCTTCTGCAGGGACTCCGCCACGTTCTCGGCGGCTTGGCGCCACACGTTGCAGGTGAGGAACAGGCCTTCGCCGTCCTCCCACTGGTTGGTCTGGGAGTTAAAGCGGCGCGGCGTCGAGGCGATCCGGAAGTTCGCGACCGCGGCACCCGACGGTGTGAACCGCAGCTCGGGGTCCGCGACGATGTTCCCGACCACGGTGATGGGGGTGTCGCCCTGTGCCATGCGCTTGTCCTCCGTGTTGACGCTCAGGTGGTGGTGATCGGAGCTCGACCGACCACGCCCAGATTAGCGGGCGGGCCGGACAACCCGGGTCACTTGTCGGCGCGGAGCACCTTGGTGCGGAGCACGTTCTCGTTCAGACCGAGCTGACGATCCAGCTCCTTGACCGCGTCCGGCTCGGACTTGATCTGGACGACGGCGTAGATGCCCTCGGTCTGCTTGTTGATCTCGTAGGCAAAGCGGCGCTTTCCCCAGACATCGACCTTGTCGACCGAACCGCCCTCTTGCCGGATCACGTTGAGGAACGTGTCCAGCGACGGCGCCACGGTGCGCTCGTCGAGACTCGGATCGAGGATGACCATCACTTCGTATTGACGCATGGGACCTCATCACCTCCTGTGGACTACAGATTCGGCCACGGAATTTCCGTGGCAGGAGGGTCGTTGCGTCAGCAACCCGCTAAGGCTACCCCGCTTGAGCACCGCCGACGAAATCCCTCGCGACACCGACCCGGTCGGATCGGACTAGAGGTCATCGAGTCCGATGTACCCGTCCTCGACCGCGCGCACCAGCAGCCGGACCTTCGTCCGGGCCGGCCGCCCCACCGCGTCGTACTTCGAGCGCACCCGTTGGATGTAGGTGCTCACCGTGGAGTCCGCGAGGAAGAGGCGCTCGGTGACCTCCCGCTTGCTGTCGGAGGCGAGCCATGCCAGGAGCACCTCCACCTCACGGTCGCTGAGCTCGGGCCGGGGTCCGGGCCGACGATCGGGTCGGCGGATGGATTCCCGCGCGGTGGTGAAAGGGAGTGTGGCAGTCACGATGTCCTCCGTCAGGTGAGAGTGGACTCATAGTGCTGGGGGCTGCCCGGCCGGTCACCAGTCGGCGAGATATCCGTACGAGTCCGTACGGCGGTGTCGTACGTTCGCATGAAAAACGGTCTCCAACTGCACAGATGCGCGTCGCACAGCTCGGGGGGGGCCGTACGATGTTTACCGTGGACACTCATTCCGGGCCCCCGCACCCACCGGGGTCCCCTTCAGATCCCTCTCAGGTTCGTACCCGCGAGGAGTTCGGTGCGGCGCTCACCGCCCTCCGAGCGTCCGCCGGACTGTCGGTACGGGACGTGGTCCGGGAGGTCCCCGCCCTCACCCTCGGTACCGCCTCCGGATGGTTCTCCGGACAGCACGTCCCCACGCGATCGAGCGAGACCACCCTCGTCACCGTCCTCGACCTGCTCGGCGCGGCCGAGGACACCGACGAGTGGCTCACGGCGGTGGAACGGGTCCGCTCACGCCCCGGGCCCCGGCGTCTCGGGCGCCGCGTCACCGGCAGCGATCGCGGCGGGGGGCCGCAACCCGGCCCGGTACACGCGCAGGGGGCGCCTCCCCGGGCGACCACCGCGAACGCGGGCGTACCGGGACGTTCCGCGGTCCCCGTGCCGACCGACTCCGACAGTCCCTATGTCGGCCTCCGTCCGTACGTCGCCCTCGACTCACCGCTCTTCCACGGTCGCGCGACCGAGATCGATCTGGTCCTGCGCCGGGTCGCCGAGCGGCGGACGCGGCCCCTGGTCGTGGTCGGGGCCTCGGGATCGGGGAAGTCCTCGCTCCTCGCGGCGGGGGTCGCCCCGCGGTGGGCCGACGACGGTTCGTCGGTGGTGATCTCGCGACCGGAGGAGGTGGATGCCGGGGTGGCCGGGTCGGCGGACTACCTCATCGTCGACCCGCTCGAGGAGCTCTGGGCCGCGGATTTCGGGGACACGAGGCGGGCCGAGGTCCTGGACCTCCTGGCGCAGCGGGCGGCAGGGGGCCTCCCGACGGTGGCCGCACTCCGCGCCGACTTCTTCCCACCCGCCCTCGCGGAACCGGTCCTGCGGGAGGCACTCGACGACCCCGTGGTGATCGGCCCGCCGAGCAGGGACGCGCTGGCGGAGATCATCGTCGAACCGGCCCGGTCGCTCGGATACACCGTCGAACCCTCGCTCGTGACACTGCTGCTCGACACCGTGGCGCCGGCGGACGGCGCCGGTGACGAGCGCTCTCTGCTACCACTGCTGTCCCACGTCCTCCTGGTCTGCTGGGAACGCAGTCGCCGGCGGCGTATCACTGTCGACGACTACTACTCCACGGGCGGCACCGAAGGCGCGATCCGGGCCACGGCCGAGTCCGTCTACCAACAGCTGAGCCCGGCCGGCCGGAGGAACTGCCGAGGGCTGTTCCTCCGGATGGTCGACGTCCGATCCGCACGGACGGTCCGTCGCCGCGCCCCGCTCGCCGAGCTCTCGGAGGAGCTCCTCGCCGTCGCCGCGCCCTTCGCCGACGCGGGGCTGCTCACGGTCGACGGCGAGGCGGTCACCCCCACCCACGAGGTCGTCTTCTCCTCCTGGCCCCGACTGGTCGACTGGATCGACTCCGACCGGGAGGGGTTACGCGTCCTCGGCCGGGTGCGATCCGAAGCCGCCGACTGGGAGGCCGCTGGACGCGACGACGGAGCCCTCCCGTCCGCCTCGGCGAGCGCCGATTTCGGGCAGTGGCGCGACCGGAGCGAGGGCTCCGGTGTGCACCTCGCGCCCTCCGAGCTGGACTTCCTCGACGCCGCGACCGCCCATCACGAGGCCGTGGCTCGGCGGGACCGCAGCCGGATCCGCACGCTCACGACGCTCGCCGGGTCCCTCGCGGTGGTCACCGTCCTGGCGCTCGTCGCCAGCGGCTTCGCACTCCGCGCCACCGCGACCGCCCAGGAGACCCGTGACTCGGCGCTGTCCCGCTCCGGGTCGGTGTCCTCGACCACGGCGTTCACCCGGGACCCCGCCCTCGGGCGCGCGCTCGCGCTGGCCGCGTACCGGATCCATCCCACCACCGAGGCGCGGTCGGCTCTGCTCAACACCAGCCGGGCCGACGTCCCCCTCCGGTACGAGGCCGCACCCGGTAGCGGGCGCGTCGTGGCGCTCCCGGGCACCGCGGACTTCGCCACCGCCGGTTCCGACGGCACGCTCAGGTTCTTCCGGGAGGGGGTCGGGCCGCCGCACGCCTCGCTCGGCCTGACCTCCGGCGAGAGGCACGAGCTCTACGCCGTCGAACTCTCGCCGGACGGGTCGGTCCTCGCCGTCGCCGGTCAGGGAGGGGTGCACCTGGTCGACGTCCGGGACCCCTCGGCGCCTGCGACGCTCTCCACCCTCGAGCCCGACACCGCGCCGTTCCACTCCGTGGCCTTCTCCCCCGACGGGCGGACCCTGGCGGCCGGGTCGCATGACGGCCGGGTCCTCCGCTGGCCGATCGAGGAGCGGGGCGGGCTGCCCACCGTGACCGATCTCCGCGCCCGGGTGGCCACGCCCGACCCCGGCTCGGGGGCGGCCAAGCCGGTGGAGGCGCTGGCGTGGCTGCCCGACTCGTCCACCCTGCTCCTGACCAATCGGACCTCCGGCGTCAAGACGCTCCTCGACGCGGCGGCCGACGGTACCGGGCGGCGCGGTCCGGACATCGACACCGGCCCGGTCGCCATCCCGCTCTCGCTCGCGGTCAACGGGGACGGCACCCGGATCGCGGCGGGCACCACCGATCGCTCCGTCCAGCGCTGGGCGATCGAGGACGGCGAGCTCACCGGAGCCCGCCCCCTGGCCTCTCTCGACGGGTGGAACGCCTACGTCAACGACGTCTCCTACGACGCCCTGGGCCGACTCGCGGCCGCGGGGTCGGACGAGAGGGTCCGTGTCTACGGCCCCACCGGTGCGATGCTCATCGAACTGCCGGCCTCGCAGGTCGCCACCGGCGTCCGGTTCATCGGGGAGGACCAGCTGGTCACCTACTCCGTCGACGGCCTCGTCCGACTCTGGCCGCTCGACCGTCTGGGGGCGGCCTCGGAGACCAACTCGATCTTCCAGACCGCCTCGGCCGGTGACCGGGCGAGCGGGGTGCTCGGCGTGACCGCCGCAGAACTGCACCACACCGTCGTGGACACCACGGGGTCCGTGCCCGTGGAGACCGGGCGGGTCATACCTGATCCCGAGACCCGGTTCAGCGGATCCGTCGCCATGTCACCCGACGGCCGGGTGGTCTACTCCGGGCTCGCGGACGGCGGCATCCAGGTGTTCACCGCGCCCTTCGGTCCCGCGACCCGCTCGATCGCGAGCCTGCCCGTCGCCTCCGGGGTCGTGGTGGCCACCCCGCTCAGCCCGGACGGTCGCACGCTGGCGGTGTGCAGCGACACCGACCCGGAACTCGGGCTGGTCGACGTGAGTGACCCGGCGCGCCCGAGCCTGCGCGTGACCGTCCCGCTCCCCGACCCGTGCGTGGTGGCCGAATTCTCCGCGGACTCCCGGCAGCTCGTCGTGCCCACCCTCGGACCGGAGACGGTGATCATCGACACCACCGACCCGGACCGACCCTCGGTCGCGCACCGTCTCACCACCGGGATCGGCGGCTCACCGGCGGCGGGGTACGCCCACGGCGCGCCGCTGCTGGTCACCTCGGGGGGCGACAAGACCGTGCGGTTGTGGGATGTGGCCGATGCGGCGGACCCACGAGAGCTGTCCTCGTTCATCGCCCCGCCCGGCGAGATCTACTGGGCGGCGTTCTCCGCGGACGACTCCCGGCTCGTACTCACCTCGAGCACGGGGCAGGTCTCCGTCGTCGACATCTCGGACCCCACCTCTCCGCAACCGTGGGCTGTCCTCGGCTCCACCACCGACTCCCTGCTCTACCAGGCGCGGTCGGCTTCTCCCGAGGGTGACCTGCTGGCCGTCGGTGCCGAGGGCGCCATCTGGATGTGGCGGCTCGACGTGGACCGGGTCATCGACGAGGCGTGCGCCGGCGGGGTGCAGCTCACGGGCGAGGAATGGGCCCGGCACTTCCCGGACACCGAGCCGTTCGACCTGTGCGACTGATCACCGGTCGGGCCGCCTCAGCCGTGACGCGGTCCGAACGTCAACCGTGACGCAGTCCGATCGTCAACGCGAGGACCACGGGCACCACGGTGAGGAACAGGAAGGCCGCGACGGTCCAGGAGATCCACACGGGCTGGCGCCACCCCGCGCGGTGCCCGCCGGCGGCGGTGACCATGCAGACGAATCCGACGAGGATGCACACGAACATCCAGATCATCGCACTGGTGCTCATCCGGTGGTGCCCTCCGTCTGTCGGACCCCGCGGGCCTCGTCGTCGTCATGGTCGTCGTCACGGTCGTCGTCGTCACGATCGTCGTTCTCCTGGACCGTCGGTCCGACCAGCGGTTCCCCGGGGTCCGCGAGCACCCCGGCCAGGGGGTCCGGCCCCTCGGGTGTGCCCTGGTGCGCCATCCGGACCAGGTCCAGGTGCGGCCGGTAGATCTCGCGGATCACCACCACACAGATGGCCACGACCATCAGGTCGCGCACCAGGACGAGCGGATGGAACGTCTCGGGCCCGATGCCCTTGTTGGCCACCCCGTGGAAGTACGACATGTGCGCCACCCACAGCAGGGCATCGAAGACCATCCACGGCACCAGCAGCCTGGCCCTGGGGACCGCGAGCACCGCCAGCGGGACCAGCCACAGCGAGTACTGCGGGCTCCACACCTTGTTGGTGAGCAGGAACACCGCCACGATGAGGAACGCCAGCTGCGCGATCCGCGGGGTGGTGGCGGCGGTGAGTCCGATGACCAGCACGGCCACGCAGCCGAGGGCGAACAGGACCAGGGACACCGTGTTGAGCGTGGCCGGGGCCTCGCCCGCGGCGCGCCCGGCGTCGAAGCCCTGCCAGCCCGTCAGGGTCTGCATGACGGCGTAGATGCTCTCCGGGTTGGCGGGGCGGTCCGAGTTGAGCCGGAAGAACTCCCGCCAGCCCTCGGGGAACGGGATCATGATCGGCAGGTTGACCGCCAACCAGGCCGCCACCGCCGCCACGGCCGCCTTGCCCAGGTCCACGAAGCGCCTGCGGCGGATGGCCACCACCAGCAGGGCGCCGAAGAGGAACAGCGGGTACAGCTTGGCCGCCACGCCGATCCCCAGGACGACCCCCGTCCAGACCGGCCTGCTGCGCGCCCACAGCAGGAGCGCCACTGACGCGAACGCCACCGCCATCAGGTCGTAGTTGGTGAAGGCCTGGAAGATGATGAGCGGACTGGCGGCCATGAGCAGCGTGTCCCACGGCCGGCGCCCGGCCGACAGGTAGGTGGCCCACACGGCGACCATCCAGAGGAACGCCAGGATCACGCAGCCGAGGACGAAGTACTTGACCACCTCGATGGGACCGCCGGGGGCCACCGCGTGCCAGGCCTGGGCCGCCTGGGCGGTGACGTACTGGAACATCCCGGACACCACCGGGTACTCCATGTAGCGGGCACCGCCGTCGTCGCCCACCCACATGTACCGGTACGGCAGCTCGCCGGAGTCCAGACCCTGCACCGCGTAGAGCGGGAGCGGGTCGGCGTAGCAGGCCTTGTAGTACTGCTGGCCGGTCCAGTTGAGCCCCGGCGCGGAGCCGTCGGTGGGGCTGGTGGTGACCAGGCACGCTGCCTTGGAGAAGAACCCGAGCGCCAGGAACAGCACCGCGAACATCATGATCACGCGCAGCGGCGTCCAGAACCGCTGCCGTCCTACGACCGCGTGCTCACCGACCGGTCCGCCCCACGCGTCCAGCACCGCCCTGGCGGCCCCGTCCCCGGGTCGCACCCGGTCCCGGGGGCCGAGCGATCGCAGGTCCCTGTCGAGCGGCAGCGGGGAGAGGTGGCCGTTGCTCTGCACGACCACACCCTAGTGCACCGTATCCGGGTCAGGCCCCGCCGTCTCCGGCGTCGCCGCCGCCTCCCGTGCCTCCCCCGTCGCCTCCGCCACCGGGAACCGGGGCCGGCTCGGGGGCGGGGGCCGGCGCGGGCGCGGGTGCCGGAGCACCGGCCCCCGGGATGACGATCTCGGGCAGGCCCGGGACGTTGAGCGTGAGCGGACCCGGCGCCCCGGGAGCCGGAGCGGGCTGCGCGGGGGCGGGGGCGACGCTGGGCTGGGGGACCGCCTGCTGGGTGGCACCCGTCCCGCCGGTGTTCCCGGTCCCCGTGCCGGAGGACTCCCACTGGGACGCGCCGGCCTGGCCACCGATGTACCCGGGGGACGGGAAGCTCTCCCAGTCGGTCCCGGACAGCGCGCCGTCCATCGCCGACTTCCAGATGTCCGCGGGGAGCCCGGACCCGTACATCGTCCCGCCCCACGCGTTGAGCAACGGCTGGTTGTCGTCGGTCCCCACCCACACCGCCGTGGCGATGGACGGGGTGTAGCCCACGAACCAGGCGTCCTTGTTGTACCCGGTGTCGCCGAGCTGGGTGGTGCCGGACTTGGCCGCCGAGGGGCGTCCGCCCGCCAGCGACTTGCCGTTGGAATAGGCGGCGATCGGCTCCATCGCGGAGGTGAGGTTGTTGGCCACGTCGGCGTCCACCACCTCCTCACCCTCGGGGGCCGAGTTGTCCAGCAGGACCTCACCGTCGGCCGTCTCGACCTTCTCGATGAAGTGGGTCGGCCGGTGGACGCCCTCGGCCGCGAAGGTGGCCAGGCTCGTGGCCATGTCGCGCACCCGGATCGGGTACTGGCCCAGGATCAGGCCGTCGTAGGGGTCCTCGCCCTGCTCGGTGAGGGTCTCCCACGGCAGTCCGGGGATCTCCTTGGCGACGCCCGTGCGGTGGGCCATCTCCCGGACGTCGTTGGCGCCGTTGTTCAGCATCCGCTGCAGGCGGATGAACGAGGTGTTGAGGGACATCTTGAGCGCCATCGCGACCGAGCACGACCCACAGGACTGGCCTTGGACGTTGGTGACGGTGACGTTTCCGGTGGTCACGGGCGCCGAGGAGATCTGGGTGCCCAACCCGATCCCCTGCTCGAGGGCGGCGGCCACGCCGAAGATCTTGAAGGTGGAACCGGTCTGCAGCGGAGCGTTGGCGTAATCCCACCCCTCGGCGTCCTCGCCGCCGTAGTAGCCGATCACGCCGCCCGTGCGGGGGTTGATGGAGACCACCGCCGTCCGGTTCTCGGGCCTCTCCCCCTGCATGTTGCTGCGAGCGGCCTCGACCACGGCGTCCTGGGTGGACGGGTCGATCGTGGTGGTGATCTTGAGCCCGCGGGTGTTGAGCATCTGCTCGTCCAGGCCGGCCATCGCCAGCTCCGCCAGCACCTGACGACGGATCGCCCCGTTGGTGGGGTCGCCCACGTTCTGGTCCACCGCCTGGGGATCCTCCACGACCTGGGGGAACTCCGCCATGCCACGCTGCTGGGCGTCGATGGCCCCCATGTCGCGCATGCCGTCCATCACGTAGTTCCAGCGGCCCTCGGAGGCGGCGGCGTTGTTGAGCGGGTCCAGCGCGGACGGCGACTGGATGACCCCCGCGAGAAGCGCGCCCTCCTCCACGGTGAGGCTCTCCACCGGCTTGTTGAAGTAGGCGGTGGAGGCGGCGGCGATGCCGTACGCGCCGCGGCCGAAGTAGATGGTGTTGAGGTAGGCCCCGAGGATCTGGTCCTTGGACCACTCGTTGGTCATCTTGGCCGCGATGATGATCTCCCTGGCCTTGCGCTCGTAGGTGGGAGCGTCGCCGACCATGGTGTTCTTGACGTACTGCTGCGTGATCGTGGACCCGCCGCCGGCGCTCGACTCGCCGGTGACCTGCCCGATCACCGCGCGGCCGATGCCCGTGGGGTCGTAGCCCTCGTTGGTGTAGAAGCTGCGGTCCTCCGCGGCGATGACGGCGTTGCGCACGTGCACGGGGATGGCGTCGACCTCCACCAGGGTGCGGTTGCCCTCCGGTGGGACGATGCGCCCGATCATGGTCGTGCCGTCGTTGGTGTAGATCTCGGAGATCTGGTTGGTGGCCACGCTGCCCGGGCGGGGGATCTCGGTGCGGTTGTAGGTCACCCCGACGATCACCAGCGGGATCACCAACAGGACGACGACGACGAGGATCAGCGTCGTCCAGGCAGGGTGACGCCGGAACCAGCCGCGCCGGGGCGAGGAGTCGTCCCGATCCCCGTCAGATCTCCCACGCGTCCTGTCACTTTGCGACATCTTCTACCCTCCTGCGAGCAGCTCCGACCGGTACGGGTGACCCCCGCTGACGGTGCATTGCCGTCCATTGTGTACGAAATCGCGCTCCACTCGGAACTCACCGCACCCGGGGAGGGCTCTCAGCGGTGCCGGCGGAGGTCCCGCACCGCCCGGCGCACGCGCCTGCCCTCCCCGGAGGCCAGACCCACTTCGTAGGACTCCACCAGGTGGTTCCACGAGCAGCTGCGACACACCTCCACCACGTGCACGGTGAACGCGTCGTGGGTCAGTGCCAGCTGCTCTATCTCGTCCGCACTGCGCGCCGAGCCGGACGCCGCACCCAGGTCGTCGCCGAACACCCAGGACACCTCGGTGAGGTTCTCCTTGCGGCACACGGGGCACACGGTCCCGGTCTCCACGCCGTGGAAACTCGCCGCACGCAGCAGATAGACGTCCGCGTCGCACACCTCGCGAAGTGCCGAGACCCCCTCACGGAGATCCGCCAACACCCCTCGACGCCGCAGGGCGAAATCCACCACCCGTCGACGCCGGAGGGCGTCGCGGCCGGTGGGGTCCTCCGGTCCCGGCGGGGGGCCGGGTCGCCGGGGGCGGAAGTCGGCGTGGTCCACGGGATCAGCCTACGACTCGCGCCGGACCTCCGCGCGAGTCCGGGGCACGAGCACGGGGGGTCCGGGGCGCGAGGCCGGGGGTCCGGGGCCCGCGTCTGTCTCGATCCGTCCGCCCGATGTCACGGACGGGTATATCGGCGCGATACATCCAAAGGTGTACTCTCGGTGACCGTCGCGGAAACCCGCAGGCATGAGACGTCGAGGGGAGGGGTGTGGTGCTCGAACTGGCGATCCTGGGGCTGCTCGACGAGCGGCCCATGCACGGCTACGAGCTGCGCAAGCGCCTGTCCGAGATGCTGGGCACCGTCCGGACCGTGTCCTTCGGTTCGCTCTACCCCACCCTGCGTCGCCTCCGGCAACAGGGAGACATCGTCGAGGACGCCACCGCGGCCACCGCCACGCGTCCGCCGGCCACCGCACGACGCGGTCGCAAGACCTACCGCATCACCGCCGGGGGCAAGGAGACGTTGGCCGCCCTGCTCGACGAGCCCGGGGCCGCGTCGTTCAACGACGACGGTTTCGGCGTCCACCTGGCCTTCTTCGACCGCACCCCCGGGCCCGCCCGGGTGCGGCTCCTGGAGGGCCGGCGGCGGGTCCTCGAGGAGCGGCGCGAGGGCCAACGGGACGCGGCCACCCGGACCGGCCCGACCGAACTGCGCTACGCCCGGCAGCTCACCCTGCTCGGCCTCGAGACCAGCGAGCGCGAGCTGCGCTGGATCAACGAGCTCATCCAGACAGAGAACCCATCACAAGGAGAATCCCCATGACCGACAAGAAGGTGCGCGTCGCGATCGTCGGCGTCGGCAACTGCGCGTCCTCGCTCGTGCAGGGCGTCGAGTTCTACAAGGACGCGGCGATCGACCAGACCGTCCCCGGCCTCATGCACGTCAAGTTCGGCGACTACCACGTCCGGGACGTCGAGTTCGTCGCCGCGTTCGACGTCGACGGCAAGAAGGTCGGCATGGACCTCGCCGAGGCGATCAACGCCTCGGAGAACAACACCCTCAAGCTCTGCGACGTGCCGCCGACCGGCGTCAGCGTCCAGCGCGGACCCACCCTCGACGGGCTGGGCAAGTACTACCGCCAGACCATCGAGGAGTCCGACGCCGAGCCCGTGGACATGGTCCGGGCCCTGCGCGACGCCGAGGTCGACGTGCTGGTCAGCTACCTGCCGGTGGGATCCGAGGAGGCGGACAAGTTCTACGCCCAGTGCTGCATCGACGCCGACGTCGCCTTTGTCAACGCCCTGCCCGTCTTCATCGCCTCCGACCCCGTGTGGGCCGAGAAGTTCCGCTCCGCCGGCGTCCCGATCGTGGGCGACGACATCAAGTCGCAGGTCGGCGCCACCATCACGCACCGCGTGATGGCCAAGCTGTTCGAGGACCGCGGTGTCGCCCTGGACCGGACCTACCAGCTCAACGTGGGCGGCAACATGGACTTCAAGAACATGCTCGAGCGCGAGCGCCTGGAGTCCAAGAAGGTCTCCAAGACCCAGGCCGTGACCTCCAACCTCGAGGGCTCCCTCAAGGACAAGATCCACGACCGCAACGTGCACATCGGCCCCTCCGACTACGTGGAGTGGCTCGACGACCGCAAGTGGGCGTACGTTCGCCTCGAGGGACGCGCGTTCGGCGATGCTCCGATCAACCTCGAGTACAAGCTCGAGGTGTGGGACTCGCCCAACTCGGCCGGCATCATCATCGACGCCGTCCGGGCGGCCAAGATCGCCAAGGACCGCGGCATCGGCGGACCGATCCTGCCGGCGTCGGCGTACCTCATGAAGTCCCCGCCGGAGCAGATGGCCGACGACAAGGCCCGCGCCGAGCTCGAGGCCTTCATCATCGGAGCCTGACCCCCGCTGGAAGAACAGGAACGCATGACCCACACCGCGACGAACCGCCAGCTCTCCCCCACCGGGCGTCGCCGTGTCCCGGCAGTCATCGCACTCGCGATGGCGGCCGGGGTCGCGCTCGCCGCGTGCTCGGGGGCGGAGGAGGCAGCGGCCCCCACCTCGCCGACGACGCAGGCGACCACCTCGTCGTCGTCGACTCCCCCGTCCCCCTCGCCCGTGGCCGAGACCGCCGATCCCGTCTCCGCACCCACGGCGTCCGCGGCCCCCGCCGCACCGGCCCCGCCGGCGTCGACCCAGCTGCCCGCCAACGTCGTGGGCGCCGGCGGGCCCTGCCACATGGTCGGCGAGCTCGCCCAGGCCGGGGACGGGTCGCCGCTGTTCTGCCTGGAGGACCCGGGTGGGGCCGGCCCGCTGTGGCTCCCGCAGCCGGAGGGATCGGGCCCGGACGGCACCGGCCCGGCCCTGCTGGGCACGCCCTGCATGCAGCAGGACATCGCGGTCACCGCCCCGGACGGCACCGTCCTGACCTGCCGACTGACCGGTGGCGGCGACGTCCCCGGCGGGCTGTACTGGCAGCGTTAGAGTCCCAGCGGTTGCAGGCGGCCGGGTACGTCGATTGACTGGGCCTCATCCGACGACCCTCACCGGAGGCCCGATGACCCAGACACGGTTCGCGCACATCGAGGTCGACGACGGTGTCTATGCGCCGCAGTCCGACTCGTGGCTGCTCTGCGAGGCGCTGGACCACGCTGATCTGGTCACGGACAAGCGCGTCCTCGACATCTGTACAGGTAGCGGGATCCTCGCCATCGAGGCGGCGCTGAAGGGTGCGCGGGAGGTCCTCGCCTTTGACATCTCCCCCGCCGCCGTCGCGTGCGCGACCCGTAACGCCGAGCGTGCCGGGGTTCGGGTGGACGCGCGCGTCGGGACCCTCGCCGACGCCCGCCACGCCGGGCCGTTCGACGTGGTGGTCTCCAACCCGCCCTACGTCCCCTCGGACAAGCCCCTGCGCGGGACCGGACCCAACCGGGCCTGGGACGCCGGCGCCAACGGGAGGGTGGTCCTGGACGAGCTGTGCGATCTGGCCCCGGACCTCGTGGCCCCCGGCGGGAGCATGCTCATCGTCCACTCCGAGTTCTCGGACCCGCCGCAGACCATCGAGCGGCTCGGGCGGGTCGGGTTCGAGGCCCGCCAGGTCGCCAGCCGGGTCGTGGAGTTCGGCCCCGTCATGCTCGCGTACGCCGAGCGACTCGAGGCGGCGAGCCTGCTCGAGCCCGGGCGGCGGGTGGAGGAACTGGTGGTGGTCCGTGTCGATCGCAGGTGAGCGCGGGGCGCGGGTCGTCCGCATAGTCCCCGGCGGGCCGATGCTGGTGGAGGGGCCTGTCGACCTGATCACCGACGACGGCGCCCGCGTGTGCTCCGACCGGTTCATGGTGGCCGTGTGCACGTGCCGGCGCAGCAAGACCTACCCGCTGTGCGACACCAGCCACCGGCGCAAGATCCGGGCCACCCCTTCCGAGGCCGCTGCCGAAGCCGCTGCCGAGACCCCCACCGATACCTCGGCCGACACCGACGACTGAGCCCGTGCCGGGTCGCGCCCTCCCCATCTTCTCCGCAGCCGCTCCCCGCCCCACCCTTCTCCGCAGCCGCCCCCCTCGATGAACGCCTGCGTGCCCCACTGCGCGCGCCGGAGTGCATCGCCGCGGGCGGCTGCGCGTCAGGCGCTCAGGCGCACGAGCAGATGTCCCGCCGGGTGTGCAGGCGCGCGAGCGGATGCCGCGGTGTGTCGGCGTGAGCGGGACACGCCCGCGCGTCAGGGCAGCAGCGAGGAGTCCCCGCGGCCCCAGGCCGCGAGCATCTCGCCCGCCGCCAGCTCATCGAGGTAGTCCAGCGTGCGCATCCCGAACACCACGTCGGCCGCCAGGTGCGGCTCCCGGTTCACCAGATCCCCCACGACGTCGTGGCGCATCACCTGCTCGTGCACCGCGTCGGCCTCCACGTGCTCGGCGTAGAAGTGCACGCACTCCTCCGGGGCCCCCATCCGCCGCAGGCCCGCCACGAGCCGCGCCGATCCGGGGGACGAGGTGATCTCGATGGCGGCGAAGTGGCCGATCGCGGCCCCGCGCAGCGACCGGTGCAGCCCGAACAGCGACATCAGGTTGACGGTCGACAGAGTCGCCGCCGACACCCGGTCGAGGTATCCCAGGTAGGTGGCGTCCAGCCCGGCGGCGGTCATGAGGTCGGCCCAGAGCTGCTGGTGCACCCGTTCGCCGCGGCCCCCGCCGAACTCGTCGAACTCCACGGCGACGAACGAGGCCTTGGCCTGCCCCTGCAGTCGGGGGATGGCGAACGCGTGGGGGTCGCCCTCCTTGAGGTGGTACAGAGACCGGTGGGCCAAATACTCGCGCAGCTGGTCCCAGGTGCCCTCGTCCTTGAAGTACCAGGACGGGCCGGTGCCGGAGGTCGCCTCCACGGACAGTGCGTCCATCTCCGCCACCGGGTCCTCGCCGGGCTCGACGGCTCCCCGGAGGTGATCAAGGAACAGGGTCTCCAGTGCGCGCCGCAGCCGCAGGAGCTCGGGGTCCCATTCCAGGTCGGCGTCGACCCCGGCGAAGCCCCGGTAGTGGAGCTCGTAGAGCGTGTACAGCGCGAGCTGCAGATCGCGGCCCAGCGGATCGGTGTCCGCCGGCACGCCCGGGAGCCTGTCTGTCCGGCCCGTCGACAGCGCCGTGACCACGGCCTGCGAGAGCGGCCCGCTCGCCGCGGGCAGGGTCGGGGCGGAGAAGGTCGGGGCGATCTCGGTCGGGGCGGCTGTCATGCCCCTCTGTCTACCCGCGATCGCGGTGGTCCTCCACCGGCTCGGCGGGCCGCTCACCCCGTCGGCCGGTCATCCCGCCGGTCGGTCCGTCCTCGCGAAGGCGTCGAAGATCCGGGCGCCGTGGGGCAGTGCGGCCTCGTCCAGCACGAACCCGGGATGGTGCAGGTCGGTCTCCTCGGACTCGCCGTCCCACACCCCCAGCCGCAGGTAGACGCCGGGGATCTCCTCGGTGTACCAGGCGAAGTCCTCGCCTCCGCTGGACTGGACGGCGGTGCCCACCCCGTCGGCACCGAGCACCTGCTCGACGGCCGACGCGGCCAGGTCGGCGCAGGTCTCGTCGTTGACCACCGGCGGCACGCCCTGGACGTAGTCGACCTCGGCGCGGACCCCGTAGGTCGCGGCGATCGTCTCGACGGCCTCGCGGACGACGGGCTCCGCCGTGGCCCACACGTCGCGGTCGGCGCTGCGCAGCGTGCCCCACAGCTGCCCCGAGTCGGGGATGACGTTGGGTGCGGTCCCTCCGGCCTTGACCGAGGCCCAGGTCAGGACCGTGCCCGAGCGCGGATCGATCGTCCGATCCACCACGGCGGTCACCCCCGTGACGATCTGCGCCAGGGCGAAGACCGTGTCCTGGGTCTCGTGCGGCCGGGCGGTGTGCCCGCCGTCCGAGTGGACCGTGATGCCGATCTTGGCGTTGGACGAGGTGATGGCGCCGCCGGTGACGCCCACCTCGCCCACGCGGCGGTGCGGGTCGCAGTGCAGGGCGATGATGCGGTCCACGCCCTCCACCACGCCCTCCTCGACGCAGTCCTTGGCCCCGCCCGGCATGGTCTCCTCCGCCGGCTGGAAGATCAGGCGCACGGGTCGCGGCGGCGGGTCGGCGACCAACAGTTCGGCCGCGCCGAGGAGCATCGCGGTGTGGCCGTCGTGACCGCACGTGTGGGCGACGCCGTCGACCTCCGAGGCGAAGGGCTCGCCGGAGTCCTCGCCCATGGCCAGTGCGTCGATGTCCGCGCGCAGGGCCACGACGTCGGTCGCGGTGGCGCCGTCGGCGGCCGGGACGTCGCACCACAGGCCGGTGCCGATCCGGAACCGCGTGGGCGTCAGCCCCATGGACCGCAGCTCACCCTCGATGTAGTCGGTGGTCTCGGTCTCCTCGTAGGACAACTCGGGGTGGGCGTGGATGTGGCGCCGCCACCCGATCAGTCGTCCCTCGAACCCGTCCGCGTCGCCGGGTTCACTCTTCTTGCGTCCGAACACCGAACACCTCCTGACAGAAGTCGACCACCCGGTCCCCGAGCAGCTGCCTGTTGGCCAATTTCACGAACTCGTGACCCTCGTCCTCGAAGAGCAGCACGTCCACCGGTACGCCGCGGCGACGCAAGGCCTCCACGGCCTGCTCCGTCTCGCTGAGCGGCACATTGGTGTCGTGCGCCCCGTGGACGAAGAGCACGGGCACGTCCACGTGGTGGTACAGATGCAGAGGCGAGGCCTCCCTGAGCAGCTCCCGCTCCTGCAGCGGGTTCCCGTACTTGGGATACGCGGCGGCGGCGATCCACGGCTCGGTGGTGCGGTAGAAGGTCTGGAGATCGCTCATCCCGCACGCCGCGATGCCCCCGCGCCACCTCCCGGGGTGCCGGACCAGGGTCGCGTTGACGAGGTACCCGCCGTAGGAGCGGCCCGAGACCACCGCCCGGTCGGGGTCGGCGACGCCCGCCTCGACCAGGTGCAACAGCGCGTCCTCGACGTCGTCGATCCCCGCGAAGCGGCCGTAGCGGTCGTCGGCGTGGCTGAAGAAGCGTCCGGACCCCGTGGAGCCGCGCACGTTGGGCGCGAAGTAGGTCACGCCGATGTCGAGGTACCGGCGGGCGATGTCGTTGTACCCCGGCCGGGACTGCCCCTCGGGACCGCCGTGGAGGTGCACGACGGTGGGCGTCGGTTCCTCGGCGGGGTCTGCGCGGTACAGCCAGCCGGACAACTCCAGCCCGTCGCGGGCCGTGAAGTGGACCAGCACCGGGGCCGGATCCGGCTGCCGGGGCGGCTCTCCCGTCCACCTCCGTCTCTCGACGTCATACATGACGATGCGCGGCGGCTGGTCGAGGCTCTGCACGGTGAGTGCGAGCAACCGGCCGTCTGCCGTGAGCGTGGGGGCGGACGCGACCACCTCCGGCAGCGGGGGTCGGGCGATGGTCCGGGGACGACTCTTCCGCAGATCCAGCACCTCGATCTCGGACAGTCCGCCCCGCACGTTCCACAGCAGTACCGCCGTCGAGCGGTCCAGGCTCACCTCCACCCGGTCGAGGTCGGCATCCTCCCGGTAGGCCACCGGCCAGGACTCGGTGCTCTCCTCGTCCGCCTCCACGGCGATCAGGCCCATGCGCTCCGCGGAGTGGTCGCTGCGCACGAGCATCTTCATGGGCCGGTTCTCACCCCCGGCGTCGAGGATCACGCCGGCGTCCGTGGTGGACCCGGTGTCGACGGGCAACAGCGGCCACCACCGGCCGTCCGGGACGATCCGGAGCAGTTCGCGGTGGCCGCGGGCTCCGACCCGGAACAGGGCCGCGCCGTCGCGGGCGTGGACGAGCGCGCCCCCCATCCGGCTGTCGACCACCGTGCTCTCGCCCGTCTCCGGGTCCACCAGCCTGCCCTCGGCCAGTCCCTCGGAGTCGAAGGCGGTCAGGGCCAGCAGGTCGCCGTCCCAGCAGACGATCTGCTCGGTGGCGTCGTGGTGGGTGTCGATCGGGTAGACGTCCTTGTCCGCGGGATCGGTCGTGACCAGCCAGATCCGCTCGCGCTCACCGCCGTCGGGTGCCACCTCACAGGCCAGCCACTTGCCGTTGGGAGAGTAGGCGACTCGACGGACCGGGCCGTTGACGGGCAGCACGACGTCGCGCTCCGGCCCTGCCCCGTCGAGGCCCCCCAGGCCCAGTGGCCGCTGCACCGCCCGCGGGTATCCGGTGCGCTCGGTGACCACGCACGCCAGCATCGACCCGTCCGGGGACAGGCACGGAGAGGTGGTGTGACGGATCGCGTCCGGCCCCCCGGCGGCGTCGTCGGGTGGGCCGGCGACGTCCAGGGACTCGGCCTCCTCGGTGATCTCGGTCGTGTCATGCACGGTGGATCCAGGTGTCCTTTCCCCCGCCCCCGCTCGAGGCGTTGACGACCATCGTGCCCGCCGGAGCCACCCGTGTCAGTGCGACGGGCGGGGCGGAGGCGAGGATCTCACCCGAGTCCCCGGGTCGGAGCATGACGAACGCCCGCATGTCGACGTGTCGGCGCTGGAGTTCGTGCCCGTCGAACGTCGGCAGGGTGGACAGGGCCTGGACCTCCTGTGCGACGAATCGCTCGCCGTGCCGCCTCAGCTCGTCGCGGCGCTCGTCGAGCTCGCGGGGCGTGCACTCGGGGCCGACGGTGATCCCGGAGCCCCCGTACCCGTCGATCGGCTTGACCACGAGCTCCCCCAGCCGGTCGAGGACCTGCTTCCGCTGCTCGGGGTCGGAGCAGAGGTAGGTGTCCACCTGACCGATGAGGGGCTTCTCCCCCAGGTAGAAGTTGATGATCTCCGGCACTCGCGCGTAGATCGCCTTGTCGTCCGCCGCGCCGTTGCCGGGGGCGTTGACCACGGCCACCCCGCCCTCCGCCATCGCGCCGAGCAGACCGCGCCGCAGAACGGTTCCGTCGGCCCCCTCGGAGGAGAGCAGCATCTCCTCGTCCATACGGACGTAGAGCACGTCGACGGGGCTGCGCTCGTCGCCGTCGACGCGCCACAGTCGACTGTCCTCGACCACCAGGTGGTCGGGGGTGACGAGCGGGCCGCCGATCGCGGCCGCGACCTGGCCCAGGTCGAAGGATCCGAGCTCGTCCTCCGCGATCACCACCGCGATCGCCGGATCGTCGACGCCGTCCGGCGCGGCCGCGCGCAGCGTCTGCGTCAGCATGTCCAGGCCGACCCGGGGATCGTGGATCTCGGACCGTGCGCCGAACTCGGGGAAGCCCTCGCTGATCCGGTCGCGCAGCGCGACCGCCATGGCCAGTCCTCCGGCCATCCGCAGATTGTCCTCGAGGACGACCCACTCGCCCGGGGCGGTGGACACGAGGTCGACCCCGCACACCGGGGCGTGCAGCGCCCCGGCCGGGACCGACCGGCCGGTGGGACGGAAACCCGGTGCCCGCTCGAGGGCCTCGGCGGGGACGACACCGGCGCGGGTGATCTCGCCGGGGCCGTAGATGTCCCGGAGGAACAACTCCATCGCGCGGGCGCGCTGTTCGATCCCCGCCGAGATCCGCGCCCACTGGTCGGCCGGGATGATCCGCGGGACCGCGTCCAGGGGAAACACCTGCGGCTCGTCCCTGCCGTAGACCTTGAGCGTCACCCCGAGGTCGCGGAGGCTGTCGTCGACCGTGTCCTTGCGCTCACACAGGGTCTCGGGGCCCAGGTCCGAGACGGCCTTGAGCACGTCCACGTACTCGGGCCGCGGCACGCCGTCCTCGGTGATCGCCTCGTCGTGCACCTCCTCGGTGACGGCCTCACCCAGCGGCGAGTAGGAGGCGAGCATCGACCGCATGCCGCGGTCGTCCGCCACGTCGCGGGGCCGGATCCGGTCGACGGTCTCCGCCAGCAGGACGGCCACCACGTCGCCACGCCTCCCGCGACGGCGGTGGGCGGCGCGTTGGCGGGCCGCCGAGGTGCCGGCCCCGCGGATGCCGTCGAGGAGATCGTGGACCAGCTCGAGCTCGCCGCCGGCGCGGAGCTGCCCGGTCAGCCCCTCCACCAGGTCGTTCAGGAGCTCGGACGCAGGTCGCGGGCGTCCGGTGGTCACGTCCACCAGATCGCCCTCCATCCCCGATCGGGCCGCCCGCCAGAACGCCGCGTCGAGGACGGTGGGCGAGGGGTCCACCCAGTCGCCGTCGGCGTCCCGCTCGGCGAGGATGCGGTCGACCGTGGCGCGGAACAGGGCGGCGACGACGACGAGGGTGTCCACCGTGCTGCAGGAGTCACAGACCCCCAGTTCCACGCCTCTGCCGTCCCGGGACGGGCGGAGGTCGATGTCGATCGACTCCCGGTCCACCACCACGCCGGTCCCGAGCAGTTCGTCCTCCGCCGCCTGCACCCCCTCCGCGGTGTCGGCGGGGACGACCGTGAGGTGCGCGGGCGACCACCGCGCCTCGAACGTCCGCGTGGAGGCGTACCCGGAGTCCCCGCCGTCGGCCCAGTAGGGAGAACTGGCGGCCATGGCCAGCAGCACGGGGGCCACGGCGACCGCACGCCGCGCGACGTACTGCGCCTCGTCGGCGTCCCCGACCTCCACCACCACGCGGAACCTCGCCGCCGCCCGGGTCTGGGACTCGCGTCCCGGGGCGGGGTGGGGCTCCTCGGGGGTGGGGTCGAACTCGACCCCCGGTGAGGCGAGCGAACCCGCCGCGACCACCCCGGTGCGGATCCCGCCTCCCGCCCCGGCCAACCGGGACCGGGTGTGGCGGAGCGCCTCGGCGAGTTCGGCGAGCCCGGTGTGGGCGCCGACGTCCGACACCACGAGCGCGCCGTGGCGGGCCGAGACCGCATGGGCGCCCACAGCATCAGCCGCAGCGCCGCCATCCGTGCCGCCGCCCCCCTCGCCGGCGGCCTCGAGCACCTGGGGTGCGCGCCGTACCGGTCGTCGGGTCCGCAGATCGACGAGGTGGAGTTCCTCCTCGATCCTGATCCATCGCTGTCCATCGGTCATCGGAGTCACGGTAGGGGAACCGTTCGGGGTCCGCACCCGCGGCGGGGGGCGCCCGGGGTCAGCGCATGATCCACGTGTCCTTGCCGCCACCCCCGCGGGAGGAGTTGACGATCAGCGACCCGGCGGGGGCCACCCGGGTGAGGCCGGCCGGGACCGCGTGGGCCGTCGTCCGGCCTCCCTCGCGCCTCAGGTGGGCGAAGGCGCGCAGGTCGACGTGCCGCCTCTGCATGCGGGTGCCGTCGAAGGTCGGGAGCGTCGACAGGGCCACCACCTCCTGGGCGATGAAGCCCTCGGGCCGGGTGAGCAGCTCCTCGCGTCGTGCGGCCAACTCCGCCTCGGAGCACTCGGGCCCGATGGTGATCCCCAGCCCGCCGTAGCCGTCGATCGGCTTGACCACCAACTCCCCCAGCCGGTCCAGCACGAGGTCGCGTTGGGTGCGGTCCGCGCACAGGTAGGTCGGCACCTGCTCGAGGACCGGGGCCTCCCCCAGGTAGAAGTCGATCATCGCGGGCACGGAGGCGTACACGGCCTTGTCGTCCGCCACCCCGTTCCCGAGGGCGTTGGCCACCGTCAGCCGCCCCCCGGCGAGGGCGTCCAGCAGGCCGTCCCGCAGCGGCTCGCCGTCGAGTCCGGGGGAGCTGAGCAGCATGTCCTCGTCGATCCGCGCGTACACCACGTCCACCCGCTGGAGCCCGTCGCGGGTCCTGCGGTGCAGGATCCCGTCCCGGAAGACGACCTCGTCAGGGGTGACGAGTGGCAGGCCGGCCCGGTCGGCGATGAGGCGGTGCTCGAACCACGCCGAGTCCGCCGAACCGGAGGACATCACCACCACGTTCGGGGTGTCGCCCGCCGCCGGCGGTGCCGCCGCCACGAGGGTCTCCCGGATCATGGGGAAGGCCTGGTCGGGAGAGTGGAGATCGAACTCGTCGACCAGGTCGCCGAACAACGCCGACGTCATCTCGCGGTGGGCGGTGGAGAAGGCGACACCGGACGGCACGCGGACGTTGTCCTCGAGGACCAGCCACCGACCGTCGTCCGCGCACACCAGGTCGATCCCGCAGATGTGCGCCCGGATCCGGTCCGCCCCCAGCGCCCGCCCGGTACTCCCGCGGAACCCCGGTGCCCGATCGAGGGCCTCGGGGGCGAGGTGCCCGGCGGCGAGGAACTCCTGCTCGCCGTAGACGTCGTCCAGGAACGCGTCGAGGGCGCGGGCGCGCTGCTCGATCCCGGCCGCGAGCCGCGACCAGGTCTCCGAGGTGATGATCCGGGGGACGAAGTCCATCGGGAACGCGTGGGGACGCTCCTGGCCCGTGACCCGGAAGGTGACCCCGGCGACCGAGGCCTCCTGCTCGGCCCGCACCTGCCGCGCCCGGAGCCTGACGGTCCCGATCCGCTGCAGCGCCGTCAGGACGGGGTCGTACGGGGCCCGCGGCCGCCCACCGGCCTCGACCGCCTCGTCCCAGCTCGGGTCCTCGTCCAGGCCCTCGATCGGGAGGTAGACACCGAACAGTCGCGAGTGCGCGTCCGGGACGGGCGAACGGGAGCCGCTGGTACCGCCGGTCTCCACCACCAGCAGGTCCACGACGTCCTGGACGTGGGCCCGGCGGCGCAGGGTCTGCCGCTGACGGAACGCGCTGCTGCCGTTGTAGAGCGCGTCCTCGACCAGCGCGCGCACCGTGTCCAGGTCCCCCGTGCCGGACAGCTGCTCGGCCAGGGAGTCGACCAGGTCGGTGATGACGTCGGCCGCCGGACGGGGGCGGAAGGTGACCGGGTCGACCAGGGCGCCCTCGAGACCGGATCTCGCGGCGCGCCACAACGCGGCCCGGAGCCTGGTCTCCACGGGTGCGGACGGCTCCGCACCCCGCGCCAGGGCCTCGGCCTCGCGCTCGACCAGCGCCCGGAACAGGGTGGCCACGAGGGCAGTGGCGTCGGCGGAGGGGCACGCGTCGCACACCAGGATCTCCACCGACCGCCCGTCCGCGCCGGGTTGGATCCCGAAGCCGACCATCGAGGCGTCGGTGATCACGCCGCTGCCGACGAGGGCGTCGACGAGTGCGTGGTAGTCGTGCGCCGAGCACACGCCCGCCACCGGCGCGGTGGTCGGCCACTGGGACGCGGCGACCGAGCGGCAGCTGGCGTACCCGGAGTCGGATCCGTCGCGGAGGAAGGGCGAGCTCGCGGTGAGCGCCAGGAACACCGGGAGGTGTGGGGCGATCCGGCACGCCAGGGCGACCGCCTCGTCGGTGTCCACGGCATCCACCCGGATCCGGGTGCCGCAGTAGATCTGACCGCGGGCCAGGAACTCGTAGTCCGCCAGCAGCCGGCGCATCCGGGGGCTCTCGTCGACCAGCGCCGACCCCGGGGGGACCAGCGGGACCGCTCCCGCGGCCGCCACCGTGAGGCCGCGGCCCTCGCCCACCCGGCGCAGTCCCTCGCGCGCCTCGTGCAGCCCGGAGCGCAGGCCCGAGGCCGTGTGGGCCGGACGGGTGCGCGTCCGGATCACACAGTTGCGCACCTCGTCGGCAGCGACGTCCGCTGATCGGTGGGCCAGCAGCTCGGACGCCCTGGGCGTGAGCTCCCGACTCTCGGAGTCGAGGACCTGGAGGTCCTCCTCGATCACCGCTGACCTGAACTGGGCTCCCATGAAGGAAATGTAGTTCGGGCGGGCGGCGTGCACATCCGATCGGGATGTGGGATGGGTCTCAGCGCGCCTTCCAGACGGGAGCGCGCTTCTCCGCGAACGCCCGCGGGCCCTCCATCGCGTCCTCCGACGTCATGACGGTGATCATCTCCGTGTCACTGACCTTCCACCGGTCGTCCTCCGCCGCGCGGGCCCCGTCGCTGATCCCCAGCGCGACGCGCTTGCTGGCCTGCACGGCCAAGGGGGCGTTGGCGGCGATCACGCCGGCCAGCTCGAGCGCCGCGTCGAGCAGCTGCCCGGCAGGGACGACACGGTTGATCAGATGCAGGTCCAGGGCGCGCTCGGCCGTGACCGGCTCGCCGGTGAGGATCATCTCCATGGCCACCCGGTGGGGCAGCTGGGCCGGCAGCCGGAACGCGCCGCCCGCCGCCGCGATGAGACCCCGCCTGACCTCGGGCAGCCCGAAGATCGCGTGCTCGGCGGCCACCACGAGATCGCACGCGAGCGCGATCTCGCAGCCCCCACCCAATGCGGTGCCGTTGACCGCGGCGATCACCGGCACGGAGACGTGATGCTGCATCATGCCCGCGAAACCCCACTGGCGGTTCTCCGCCGGGAAAATGTCCTCTCCCCGGGAGATCGCCTTGAGGTCCGCCCCCGCGCAGAACGACTGCTCCCCCGACCCGGTGAGGACGACCACCCGGATCTCCGGGTCCGTGTCCGCCTCGTGCAGGGCCCGCCCGAGCAGCGTGCTCACCTCGCCGTTGACGGCGTTGCGGACCTCGGGGCGGTCGAGGGTGACGAGCAGGATGTGATCGCGGCGCTCGGTGCGGACGGCTGGACGGGTCTCGGATGAGGTCATGCCCCCAGTCTCGCCCGGCACGTCGGCACACGCGGGAGAAACGCCCACCTCCCCCGGGCCGGTGCCATGCGCGAGACTCTCCACCGGGGCCATACAGCGGGGGAGAGGCGCTCACCCCTGCTGGGCAATCGCACACTCCTCGGATATATTTGATTTCGATTCTCGGCCGAGGCCCCTCGGTCGTTCGTGATCCCCGGAGATGAGGTGGCGGATATGGCCGCAACACGACTCGCGCAGCGTCCGCAGCTCTCCGAGGAGGTCGCGGACCACGTCCGGACCCGGATCATGAGCGGCGAGGTGCGCCCCGGGGACTTCATCCGTCTGGACGAGACCGCGGCCGCTCTCGGGGTGAGCGTGACCCCGGTGCGCGAGGCCCTGCTGACCCTGCGCGGGGAGGGGCTGGTCGATCTGGTCCCACGACGCGGTTACCTGGTCTCGCCGATGAGCAGGCAGGACGTCGAGGACATCTTCTGGCTGCAGGCCCGGCTGTCCAAGCGGATCGTCGACCGTGCCATCACCCGGTTCGACGAGGCGGCCCTCGAGAACCACGCCCGCCTGGTGGAGGACTTCGAGACGGCGGCCGTGACGGGCGATCCGGACCGTGTGGTGAGCGCGCAGTACGCCATCCACCGCTCGATCAACCGGGCGTCCCGGTCGGACAAGCTGTCCCGCTTCCTCAACAACGCCGCGCGCTACATGCCCTACCGGCTCTACGCCGAGGATCCGGACTGGCGGTCCACCGCGCTCGAGGACAACAGGCGGATGCTCGAGGCGCTGCGCACCGGCGACGTGGAGACGGCCCACGCCGTGGTCGACCGGGAGTTCACCAACGGCGCCGACCTGCTCATCGCGCACCTCCAGCGCGCCGGCGTGTGGGACGAGGACCGCGACGAGGACCGGGGCGCGACGCTGGTCGCGCAGGCCTGACCACCCGGCACTCGTCGCGCAGGCCTGACCACCCGGCACTCGTCGCGCGGGTCGGACCCGCGACCACCGGAGGCCGGGGCGACACCGCCCCGGCCTCCGCCGTCTCATCTCCGACGTGAGCCCCGGGACGTCACATCAGCGGCCGTCCGGTTCGCAGGCGCCACTTCAGGTCCAGCAGCAGCACCCGGTAGGTGAGGGTCCGGACCGGGTACGGGAGCATCCGGTTGGCCGCCGCGGTGAGCGCCAGGAACCGCTCGAAGCGCCGCTGGTCCCGCGGGTCCCACGCCAGCCCCAGCGCGTCGCGGAACTCGCGGTGCAGGAACCCGGTCGTCACCCACTTGTTCAGGCGCCCGAACAGGACCGTCGTGGGCTGCGGCAGCATCCGGAGCTCCGTCAGACCCACCAGGTGTTCGCGTACCGGGTCGTCGAATCGGATCCGGGACTTGCCCTCGTGCCAGTAGTCGTCGAACTCCGCCCGCGTCGCCGGCCACTGGTCGGCGCGCACCTGGAGCGTCGTCCCCAGAGACGGGGCGGAGCGGTAGAAGGCCTCGCGGTCGGACTCGGTCATGGGTCCGTGCAGCCACTCGAAGACGTCCTCGAATCCCACGTACAGACAGGCGGCCACCCACATCTGGAGCTTGGGGTCCACCGCGCTGTACTCGACCGGACTGTCGGGTGTGGAGTGCACCCGACGGTGGATGCGGGTGACCTCCTCGCGGTAGACCCGCTTGTCGTCGTCGCTCCCCAGCGTGGCCACCGCCAGGTACTGGAAGGTCGTCCGGGCCCGCTTCAAGGGCCTCTTGTAGACGTTGCCGGTGTCCACCCGGCTCTCGCGTACCCCCCAGCCCACCTCGGGCCAGGACAACTGCATGATGACGTTGGCGACCCCGCCGGCCGCACCGATCGAGTCGAGGGCGTCGGGGAGGACGGGCGGTCGACGGCGTGGGGTGGGCGGGGCGGGATTGCGGTGCAGTTCGGTGATCACGTGGCGGTTCTCCTCGGGTATCGGTGTCGTTCGGTCGGCGGTGTCGGATCAGGCCGGTTCGGCGGTGACGGATCAGGCCAGTTCGGCGGAGTCGAGCAGCCAGCGGTTCCCGTCGCGGACCAGGGTCACGACCATGCGGCTCGCGTCGACCCGGCCCTCGGGCACGGTGACGTTGGTGATCTCCTGATCCAGGAAGACCAGCACCACGGCGCTGCCGGTGTCCACGCTCTGAACCCCCGCGTGGGTCACGGTTCCGGTCGAGGTGCCCTGTCCGTTGGTGAGCAACTCGCGCAGCCCCTCGGAGACCTCGCGATAGCGGTCGGCGAACTCCGGAGTGGCGTCCGCCACGACCGCCTCGATGTTGGCGTCCACGTCGGCGTGGTCGTAGGAGGCGAGTTGGACGACCAGGCGGGTGGCGTCCTCGACCGCGCTGCGTCGGAGTTCGTCCTCCCGGTGGTCCGACCACACGAGGTAGCCCAACCAGGCACACGCGGCCACCAGTGCCACCACGACCACAGCGCTCACGATGCGAGCGGAGTTCCTCCGCGGGGGGGTCGTGCCCTCCACGGGATCGTCGTCCACCGTGGAGGTGTCCGCCCGGGCCTTGTCCTCCGGGACGTTGTCCGCCCGGGCCCTATCCTCCGGGACGTTGTCCTCCCTGGGTGCCTCAGCCGCCATGACGCAGTCCTTCCATCATCGTCGCCCAGTACGCGGCGATCTCCTTGCCGGTCGGGACGAGCACAGGGTCGACGGCCATGTGCGGGCCGATCCTGGTTCCGGGTTCGGTCGCCCCCGCCAGTCCCTCGTCGTTCGGTCGGGGAGCCGCCCGCGATCCCCGCTGCTCCAGGTCCTCGCCCGGCGGGCAGTACAACCGCAGATTCGGCTCACGCGGGGAGTGGTCGACGACGTCGCGGGGCTCGTACGGGTAGACGCACACCGGCCCCTGGGTGGCGACCAGTTGGAAGTCCGCGCGACCGTCACGCACGGTCCCCGCCAGGGCCCGCAGTCCCCGCTCGCCCTGGGTGAGGCCGGCCTCCCAGGCGGGTCCCCGATCGCGGAACACGGGTGTGACGACGAGGGTGTTGGCGAGCAGGCCGGCCGCGTCCTCCCGGTTGGCATCGAGGAGCACCTGGGCCCGGAGCATCGCCTCGGGTGAGCGGTCGAGCAGGTACACGAGCGTGTCCTCCCGGCGGGCCAGCTGCTCGGCGACGTCGCGGGCCACCGAGGCCGACCCGCTGAGGGGATCCGGGCGGGCCGCCAGCGCGCGCACGGTCACGAGCCCGTCGCCGACGAGCCCGCGGAACGTGGGAGCCTGCTCGGTCAACACAGCCGTGAGCAGTGCGGTGTCCTCGAGGATCGCGCCAAGCCGCGGGCCGTTGCCCTCGAGAGCGGTGGCCACGCTGTCCCCGAACGAGGCCAGGGACTCCGGGTCCAGCGCCCGCAGCGAGGTGTCGATATCGGCGATGAGGTGCTCGATCGACGCGGGTTGCTCGTCCTCGGGGACCAGCAACTCACCACCTTCTCCCAGGTAGGGACCGGCTCCGCTCGTCGGCCGGACGTCGAGCCGGTTGTCCCCCAGGGCCGTGCTGGTCACCACCCGGGCGTGTGCGCTGACGGGGATCCGGGTGCCGTCGACGATCCTCAGGTGGAGCCGGACCCCGCCGACCCCGTCGAGAACGGCGTCCTGGACCTCCCCCACGTCCACGCCGCGGTAGGTCACGCGCACCCCGGGTCCGAGGCCCCGCGCGTCCTCGACGTGGGCCACCACCCGGAAACCACTCGCCACGTCGGCGTCCTCCCCGATGTACCGGATGCCGTAGCCGATGGCGACCACCGAGATGAACGCGAACAGCAGCGCCTGCGTGACGATGTGGCGGTTCACGGCGCACCCCCCACGGGCGGCTGGGCGTCGGGGGGGCCGGTGGCACCGGGCGGCAGCGGTCGACCCGCGCGCGCCTCACCGCCGGTGCCCAGGGCATCCAGCGAGCCGGGGAGGTCGAGCGCGCCGTCGAACATCATGTGGTCCCCGCGGATCGCGACGTCGAAGTTCGTGACGAAGCGCTGCAGGGCGTCCAGGGTGGGGGCCACCTCGTCCCCGAAGCCCTCCATGTCCTCGAGCAGGACGGTCAGTGTGCGCAGTGACGGCGTCAGGCGCCCGTCCGTAGCCGAGGTGAACTGCTCGACCTGCACTGTCAGGGCGGTGGTGGTGTCCATGAGTGCGGTGATCGTCTCCCGACTGGCCGCCGCCTCCGAGACGAGGTCGGCGGACACCCGCATGCCGCGGTCGATGAGCTCGCGGCGACCGGCGAGCGAGGCGTTGACCCGGTCCAGGGCGAGGATCGTCCGGTCGATCTCGTCGCGGTTCGCCTCGTACAACTCCAGGGCGCGGTCCCCACGCTCCCGGATGCGCCCGATCTCCTCACCTCGCCCGTCCAGGGCCACGGTGAGCTCCTCCATCACCGAGCCGAGCTGCGCGATCCCACTCCCGTTGAGCAGCAGTCCCAGCGAGGCGAGGCTCGACTCGAGGTCCGGACCGACGCCGGTGTGCACCCGCGGAACGACCCCCGTGTCCTCGAGTAGTGCACCGGTCGCGGGCGCCGCCGGCGGGGTGAGCGCGATGAACGGGCTGCCGAGGGCGGTGGGCAGGCGGATCTCGGCGAAGACGCCGGCGGGGACGCCGGAGTCACCCTCGAGGCGGACGCCGATCACGGCCTCGGTTCCGTCGGTGCCGACGCTGCGGACCCGGCCGACGAGGCGTCCCCCGTAGCGGACCTCCGCTCCGGGTGCGAGCCGGTCGGCGCGCTCGAACCGCATCTCCACGTCCGCCGAGCCCTCCCCGGTGTCCATCCCCAGGGGAACAGACTGGAGTGCGAGTTGTGGCGTGTTCACGGCCACCATCGCCGCACCCCCGAGCAGTGCCACCCCGAGGAGGGCCACGAGTCCGCGCACCAGGTGCGGACGGGTTCTGGTCTCACGCATGGCGCTCACCCACCCCCCGCGACTCGTTCGAACGCCCCGACCAGGCCGATCGGGTCACTCTGTTCGACCGGGAACATGAGCGGGTTGGTCAGGCCGGCGCCCGTGCACAGTGGGAGCGGCTCACGTCGGCAGAGTTCGCGGCCACGGGCGAAGTGGGTGATGTTGGACGAGACGTTGAGGCGGATGCGCGCGCGGCCGTCGGGTCCGATCCCGGCCGCGAGGTTCTCCATCATCACCGGGTACAGATCCAGGAACTCCGCGAAGTCCGCGCGGTGGCGGGCGTACAACGCCGTCACCTCGCGGGTCGCGGCGGTCGTCCCGGTGATGTCGTCCCCGCGCGCGGCGACGATCGCGTCGAGTTCGTCGAGGATCACACGGAGGTCCTCCGCCGGGGCCGCCACGTCGATCTGGTCGTCCCGGAGCTGCCGACCCAGGTCGTCGAGTCCCAGCACGAGGTCGCGCATGGTCTGGTCGCGACCGCCCGCGGCGTCCATCAGCACCGCGAGCTCGGTGACGATCGCGTCGAGATCCTCGGCCCGGTCCCCGCCCACCGCCGAGACCGTGGACAGGTTCCGGATGGCCCGGCTCAGCGTCTCCCCCCGGCCGTCGAGGGCCTCGGCCCCCCGGTCGAGACCACGTGCCACCTCGTCGGCTCCGGGCGAGAACGCCGAGCTCAGGGTGTCCAGGCTGGAGACGAACTCGTCGAAGTCGAGGGGTGCCCGCGTCCGCTCGGCCGGGATCACCCCGTCGTCCGGGAACGTCGGCCCGCCCACGTAGGCGGGGGTGAGCTCGACGAACCGGTCGGCGATGACGGCCGGGTTCATCACCACAGCCCCCACGTCCGCGGGCAACCGCGTACCGGGATCCAGTGAGAGCCGCACCCGTGCGAGGTCCCCCGTCGGCTCGACCTTCTCGACGATCCCCACCTCGACCCCCACGATCCGGACTTGCGAACCGACGTACACGCCCTCGGCGGAGGCGAACTCGGCCGTGATCACCTGGCGACCGCCGTCTCCCCGGGCGCCGGAGAGCAGAGAGGCCAACACCAGGACGGCGGCGAGGGCGGTGACGACGATCGCGACGACCCTGGTCCGGCTCACACGTCTCAGTTGCATCCGTCCATCACCCCCAGGGCGCAGAGCGCCGAATCCGGGATCGGGCCGGTCGGTGTGGCGACATCCGTCCACGGGCCGTTCCCGGTCGCGTCCGTGACCGCGCGGAGTCCTGGTGGCATCCGGGTGAGCACCTCGTCCATCGCGTCGATGTTCCTCTGGTAGGTCTCGCTGATCGAGCGCATGTTGCCCAGCACGCGGTCCACGTCCTCGGCCTCCTCGTCGAGCAGCACCCGCACCCGGGTCGCGAGATCCTCCAGGGACGACACGAGGGAGCTGAGCGCCTCACGACGCTGGGTGAGCACGGTGACCAGCACGAGTGACTGGTCGGTCAGAGCTCGGATACCCGCCTCCTGCGAGACGAGGACCCCGGTCAGTTCGCGGGTCGTGGTGACCACCCCGGACATCCGCGCGTCCTCGCGGGCGAGGAGACCCAGGGCCGCGGAGACGTCGTCGATCGACTGACCGGCGGCCCCGGCGTCCTGCGGCAGGATGCTGTCCAGGCTGTCGATCATCGCGCTGACGGCCCTCGTGTCGAGCTCCTCGGCCAGGTCCGTGACCGCTCCCCCGATGTCGTCGATCATGTACGGCGACGTGGTGCGTTCCACCCCGATCCGCCGGTGCGGGCCGAGGTCCCCCCCGCCCGCCGGCGTGACCTCGAGGAACCTGTTCCCGAGGATCGACTTGAGACCGATCGTGGCGGTGCTCGCCTCGCCCAGGTCCTGGCCCCGGTCGAGCCGGAACCCCACCACCGCGAGCCCGTGCTCCAACGTCAGGGAGTCCACGCGGCCACTGGGCACGCCGGCCACCAGGACCGGGTCCCCCGTCCGTAACCCCCCGGCGTTGGCGAACTCGGCCGCGTAGTGGTCGGTGCGCAGGACGTACCACAGTCGGGGCAGGGCCATGCTCGCCGCGAAGATCGCGATGACCAGCAGGATCGACGTGGCTCCCACGAAGACGGTGTTGCCGCGACGGGTGTGCCTCGGGTCGCGGACGAGGTCGACCAGACTCTCCCGCACCATGGTGATCGGACTCATCGGCACGCCCCCGAGTTCCGGTAACCGAACAGGCTGGTCTCCCAGTCGTCCCACTTGACCGTGAAGTTGCACATGTAGAGGGCCAGGAAGCCACCCTTCTGAGCCTGGGCGTTAACCTCCCGGGCGAACAGCGGGGCCTTGCCCATCGCGGTGTCGAACGCCGGGGTGTTGGGGATCCACCCGTCGGTCGTGTGACGAGCGGCGTCCACGCTCGCGCGGAGATCCGGATCGGTCTCGCGGAGCATCGAGGCCAGTGTCGCGGTGGCCGCGTCCCCGCGCTCGATGAGCACCGCGAGGTCGTTCCCGCCGCCGTCCGCGAGCGCCCCGGAGACGGTGTCGAGTCCCCTGACCAGCCGCTGGAGGTCCTCCTCCCGCTCGGTGAGCGTGGTGTTGAGCGCCGTGATGTTGTCCGCGAGCCGGGTGTACACGTCCTGCCTGCCGACGATGTCCCGGCTCAGCAGCGCCAGGCGGGCGAGCAGGACGTCCATGGCACCCGGTTCGCCCTGGAACGCGGCGACCACGGTGCGCGAGAGGGTGTTGACCTCGTCCGGCCGCACCGCCTCGAACAGCGGCTTGAACCCGTTGACGAGCGCGGTGAGGTCCACGGGATCGGTGGTGGCCTCCAGCGGGATACGCGTCCCCTCCGGCAGCGGGTCGGCACCGCCGACGGCCGGTCCGCCGTCCGGTGGGGGATCGAGGGAGAGATAGCGGATGCCCAGCATGTCCCCGTAGCGGACCGACGCGCGCGCGCCACTCGCGACCGGCGCCGAGCGCTCGACCTCGAAGTCGACGACGGCGATCGTCTCGCCCAGGGGGCCGACCTCCCGCCCGACTCCGAGCACCCTGCCCACGCGGACGCCGGCGACCGTGACCTCGGAGCCCGGGCCGAGCCCGCCGACGTCGGTGAACTCGGCGCCGTACGCCCGCGCTCCCCACCCGATCGGCACCCGGAGAGTGTTGACCACCAGCACCGTGCACAGGACCCCGACCAGGCAGTAGACGAAGAGCCCCAGGGCCGGACGCAGACCGCGGTGACTCGTCATCGGATCGTCACCTCGGTACCCCGCACGAGCGGACCGAGCATGGTCCACGCCGCGGCATCGGGCGCGACCTCGGGATCGGCGGGCGGAGGCACGGGCGACCCGGGCTCGGACGCGGCGGCCGCCTGGAGTTCCCGGATCAGGTCCCGCTCCGAGGCGGCGGCGACCGTGAGACCGGTCCCGCGGTGGGGGGACGCCGCACCCGAACACGTCGACCCGGCCAGGTCGGGATAGCGGGGGCAGTCCTCGGGCCCGTACGGCATGGGGTCGGAGAACGACGGGACCGCCGTGATGGTGAACCGCCCCGTGGAGAACGCCGCCTCCCCGGCCTCCCCCATGGGGCGCATGGCGTAGAGGGTCCGGATGACCCCGTGCGGGTTCCGGGCGGTCCGGTCGAACACCACCCCGGTGTCGTCGACCAGTCGGATCGCACCCGTCACGGTCCGGTCGGCCATGTGCGCGCCCGACCCGGTGACCGCCAGGCCCGCGTCGAGCAGCCGGCCGAGGGAATCGGGGCGGTCCACCACGATCTGCGAGAGCCGCGTCGCCTCCTGCAGGGTCTCGAGGATCACCGGGCCGGCCGCTGCCAGGTCCTCGGCGAGGTAGGCGAGGGCGGAGGACGCACCGGCGGTCTCCTCCAGCGCGGGCGACAGGTGCTCACCCGCCCGGTCCACGTCCCCGATGACCCTCCCCAGCATCTCGCCCCGGCCGTCGAGGGCCCGATCGAGTGCGGTGAGCGTGACCTGCAGACGTTCGGGTTCGATGGAGACCAGCAGGTCGCTCGCGCGGGTGAACACGTCGTAGAGGAGCACGGCCTCCTCGGAACGGTCGGCGGCCAGGACGTCTCCGCTGTCGAGCCCTCCGGCGGGGCGCGTCGTCCCCGGCTCGCCCGGGGTCACCAGGTCCAGGCGCACGTCCCCGAACAGTGTCCGCGGGACCGCACGGACGACGACGTCGGAGGGGATGCGCTCCGCGTGCTCCGGGGCGATCAGCATCTCTATCCTCGTGCCCGGTTCGTCGTCGTCACCCGAACTGTCACCTGACACGACACCGATGGACGACCGCACGTCACCCACCTTCACCCCGAGGTGATGGACGGGGGCGTGGACCGGGACCCGGCCCGCCTCCGAGGGCAGCACCGCCGTCACCGTCGCCCCCGGGTCGAGGACGCCCGCGCCCCGGGCGACGAGGAACCCCGCCAGCACCACGGCCACGACACTCGCGACCAGCCCGCGGACCGCCAGCGTCCGCTCGGGCGTCGGTCCCGCCACACGCCGCCTCACGTGATCCCCAACGCCGGGACCTCGGGCACCAGGCCCCACAGGGCGAAGGTGAGCACGATGTCGATGAACCCGATGAGGAGGATGCTGGTCCGCAGCGCACGGCCCGCGGCCCGCCCGACGCCCTCGGGGCCGCCCGTCGCGTGATACCCGTAGCTGCAGTGCACGAGCACGATCACCAGGGCGAACACCACCGCTTTGATCAGCGAGTAGAGGACGTCCTCGGGTCCCAGGGTGATGTGGAAGAAGTAGTCGTAGGTACCCGCCGAGCCGCCGTTGACGTGCACCACCACCACCCGTGTGGCGATGTACGTCGCCACCAGTCCGACGGCGTACAGCGGCACGATGCAGATCATCGTGGCGATGACCCGGGTCCCGGCCAGGTAGGGGATCGTCGGCACGGACATCGCGTCGAGGGCGTCGATCTCGTCCGAGATCCGCATCGAGCCCAGCCGGGCGGTGAAGCCGGTGCCCACCTTGGCGGCCAGGGCGATGGAGGCCACGACGGGCGCGAGTTCGCGCGTGTTGGCCATCGCCGAGAGCATCCCGGACAGGCTGGTCATGCCGATCAGGTCCAGACCGCGGTAGGTCTCGACGCCCACCATGATCGCCGCGACCGCCGACATGGCCAGGACGATGCCGATGGTGCCGCCGCCGGCGATCAACGAGTTGGAGCCGAAGCCCACGTCGACGACCTCTTTGACCACCTGCTTGCGGTAGCGCACCAACGCGGTGGGCAGCGTGAGGAGCACCCGACCCGCGAAGGTCACGTGCCGGCCGACCTCGGCCATGCCGGTGGCGGTGCGCGCCAGGACCGCAGCCGGCCGGGATGCCCGGAGCCGCTGGGCGGCGCTCGTGTCGGTGACGGGGAGGGAGGTCATGTCAGTACTTCCCCACCGACGGCACGGCGAGCCCGTAGACCGCCGACATGACGGTGTTGATCACGAACACGGTGACGAAGGCCAGGACGACCGTCTCGTTGACCGCGTCCGCGACCCCGCTCGACCCGCCACTGGCGTGCAGCCCCTTGAACGTCGCGATCAGAGCGGAGACCACGGCGAACGCGACCGACTTGACCATCGCCATCCACAGATCGGAGGGCCGGCCGTAGGCGCTCAGGGTGGACAGGAACGCCCCGGCCGACTCCCCCTGGCCGTACACCTGATAGATCAGACACGCGGTCACCCCCATCGCGGTGACCAGGGCGCACATCACCAGGGAGACCAGCACTGTCGCGATGACGCGGGGCACCACGAGCCGCTCGATCACGTCGAGCCCCATGACCTCCATGGCCTCGACCTCCTCGCGGATGGTGCGGGAGCCCAGGTCCGCGCAGATGGCCGAGCCGCCGACCCCGGCCAGCATGAGCGCGCAGACCAGCGCCGACGCCTGCCCCACCACGACGAAGGCCACGACGGCGCCCGCGTACCCGGCCGCCCCCAGTCGGCCCGCCAACTCCCCCACCGACACGGCGACGAGCACGCCGACCGGCAGCATCAATAGCAACGCCGGCACCGAGCACACCCGCGCGACGAACAGGGCCTGGTCGCGGGTCTCGGCGAGCGAGAGCCGCCCCGTGGCGACCGTGCGCACGCAGCTCAGCAGGGTGAACACCGAGTAGCCGACCAGCGATCCGACCTGTCCCGCCAGATCGACCACCGGGCCTCGGCCCGCGGGGAGTTGGAAGACCATGTCAGTGGTATCCGGGTTCCGACGTCGACTCGGCCGCCGGGTCAGACACCCGTGGAGCCGTGCTCCGAGCGGAGCGCGCCCTTGACCACCTTGCCGCTGGCGTTGCGCGGCAGCTCCTCCACGTGCACGAGGTGCTTGGGCAGCTTAAAGCCGGCCAGTTTGTCGCGTAGCCACCCGGTCAGCTCGTCGAGGGTGATGTCCGCGCGGCCCTCCTCCTCGTGCTGGGCGACCACCGCGACGGGCACCTCGCCCCACTTCTCGTCCTTGCGACCGATCACCGCGACCTCACGGATCCGGGGGTGGCCGGCGATGACGTTCTCGACCTCGGCGCAGTAGATGTTCTCACCGCCGGAGATGATCATGTCCTTCTTGCGGTCCACGACGTAGACGAAGCCCTCGTCGTCCATCCGGACCAGGTCACCGGAGTGGAACCAGCCACCCTCGAAGGCCTCCGCGGTCTCCGCGGGCTTGTTCCAGTAGCCGGACATGGTGGTGGGTCCGCGGTAGACGATCTCGCCCACCTCGCCGGGACCGACCGGCTCCCCGAACGCGTCGATCACACGGGCCTGCAGGGTGGGGATGACCTTGCCGACCGACCCGAGTTTGCGGATCGCGTCGTCACCGTCGAGCGCACAGGTGATGGGGCTCATCTCGGTCTGGCCGAACACCGCGCAGTTGAGGGCGTCCGGGAACGTCTCGGACATGGCGCGCAGGATCGTGTCCGTGGACGGGGCCGCACCCCACGAGATGTTGCGCAGCACGAGCGTCCGCGGGCGGGCCTTCTGCTCGGCGCAGACGGCCTGCCACTGCACCGGCACGAGGAAGACGCTGGTGATCCGCTCCGCCTCGAGGGTGTCGAGCAGTGCGGACGGGTCGAAGGCCTGCAGGGGGTGGACCACCGTGACGCCGCCGAGCTGGAGACTCGGGGCGATCGAACCGAGCGCCGCGATGTGGAACATCGGGGCCGCGCACAGTGCGCGCCCCTCCTCGTCGAAGAGCCGGAACACCCGGATACAGGTCAGGGACTGGGCGGTGAGGTTCTCGTAGGAGAGCATCGCGCCCTTGGGCCGACCCGTGGTGCCCGAGGTGTACATGATGAGGGCGGTGGAGTCCTCCGGGACGTCGACCGGCGGATGCGGTTCGCCCTCCTCGGCCAGCGCGTCGGCGAAGGTGGTCTGGTTCTCGGTGCCGGATTCGCCGCCGATCACGATGTGGTCTCCGGGCTCCTCACCCTGGGCACGGATCGCCCCGACGAGCGGGGCGAGCAGGGCGTCGGTGACGACGACCTTCGGCGCGCAGTCACTCACCAGGTAGGCCAACTCGGCCGGGGTGAGGCGGAAGTTCACCGGCACCGCGATGGCACCCAACCGGTTGATGCCGAGCACCGCCTCGACGAACTCCGGGTTGTTGAGGGTGATCAGCATGACCCGATCACCCCTGGCGACCCCACGACGGGCCAGCGCGTCGGCGAAGAGGCCGCTGCGCTCGTGTAGTTGCGACCAGGTGGTGGTCTGGCCGAGGTAGCGCAGCGCCTCGCCGTCGGGGTTCATCTCGGCGTGGGTGGCCACCCACGTGTTCCAGTGGTTGCGACGGGCGGCGTGGAGTTCCGCGACTGGGTCCATGGTGGCGGTGGTCATGAGTCGGCCTTTCGTGGGGAGCGGTGAGGGTGGAGAACCAGGTCAGGAGAAGTCGGGGCGCCTCTTCTCGAGGATCGAGGCGACCCCTTCGGCGAAGTCGTCGGACACCAGGAGTTCGCACTGTCCCTCGTGCTCCCGTGCCAGGGCGGCGTCCAGCTCGGCGAGGGTGGCCCCGGTGACGGCGCGCTTGGTCAGTTCCAGTGCGCGGCGCGGGCCGCGGGCGAGGCGGCGGGCCAGCTTTGCGGCGGCGGGTCGCAGGTCCGCGGCGGGCAGGACGTCCAGGGCCAACCCCACTTCCCGGGCCTCCGCGGCCGACACGGCGTCCCCGCGCAGCAGCATCCGGGAGGCGACGGAGCGGCCGACCGCCGCGGGGAGGAGCACGCTGGCCCCGCCGTCCGGCATGAGCCCGATGTTGGTGAACGCGAACAGCAGGTACGCGTCGTCGGCCATGAGTACGAGGTCGGAGGCCAGCGCCAGCGAGACGCCCACCCCCGCCGCCGGACCGTTGACCGCGGCGATCACCGGAACCGGGGCGGTCAGCACCGCGCGGACCAGAGCCGCGGCGTTGTCCATGGTGACGTCGGGACCGGGAGCGTCGTCGGCTCCCTCCCGGATGGCCTGCAGGTCCGCCCCGGTGGTGAACGCCCCGCCCTCGCCGGCGAGCACGATGACTCTGGTGTCGGGGTCCAGGCTCTGCTCGGAGATGATCTCCACCAGTGCGCTCACCGTCGGGTGGTCGAGCGCGTTCATCCGGTCGGGTCGGTTGATGCTGATAGTCGCGACACCCAGGTCGTCGCGGTCGACCATGACCGCGTCCCGGCCCGTGGGGGTCATCGGACCGTCTCCGCGGCGGCGACCATGCCGGCCAGCCGGTCGGTGATGATCGACTCGGCCTCGGCCATCATGCGGTCGACCAGCTCGGCCGCGGTGGGCACGTCGTCGATCAGGCCCTGGCACTGACCCGCCGACCAGATGCCGGCGTCCAGGTCGCCGTCTTCGAAAACCTTGCGGCCCCGGGCCCCGGCGACGAGGTGCTGGATGTCGGAGAACTCCACGCCCTCGGCCTCCCTGGCCACCACTTCCGCCGAGACGGCGTTCGCCGCGACCCGCGCGGTGTTGTGCAGCGTGCGGAAGATGAGCGTGGTGTCGAGCTCGGAGTTGGCGACGATCTGCTGCTTGACCTGGTCCGCGACCGGCGATTCGGCCGTGCACATGAACCGCGTCCCCATGTTGGCGCCGTCGGCCCCCAGGGCCAGTGCGGCCACGAGGCCGCGGGCGTCGGCGATGCCTCCGGACGCCAGCATCGGGATGGTCAGCCGGGCCGCCGCGGCGGGGATGAGCACCAGACCGGGGACGTCGTCCTCACCGGGATGTCCGGCGCACTCGAAGCCGTCGATGGAGACGGCGTCCACGCCGAGCTTCTCAGCCTTGAGTGCGTGCCGCACGGAGGTGCACTTGTGGATGACCTTGACGCCGGCGTCGTGGAAGACAGGGAGATGGTCCTTGGGGTTGGACCCGGCGGTCTCGACGATCTTCACGCCCGACTCGACGATCGCCTGGCGGTACTCCGCGTACGGGGGCGGCGTGATCGACGGGAGGATCGTGAGGTTGACCCCGAAGGGCTGGTCGGTCATCTCCCGGCACCGGGCGATCTCGCGGACCAGGTCCTCGGGCGTCGGCTGGGTGAGCCCGGTGATGATTCCCAGCGCCCCCGCCTCGGACACGGCGGCCGCGAGTTCGGCGCGGCCGACCCACATCATGCCGCCCTGGACGATCGGATGACGGACGCCGAACTCCTCGGTGAAGCGGGTACGGATCACGGCTGGACCTCCTCGTAGGTGCCGCCGGAGGCGGCCTTGGACCGCAGGGACTCCGGCGGGGTGAAACGGTCCCCGTAGCGTTCGGCGAGCTCCTCGGCGCGGGCGACGAAGCCGGGCAGGCCGCCCGGGTACTGGTCCATGTAGCGGGCGACGCCGCCGGTCCAGCCCGGGAAGCCGATGCCCAGGATCGAGCCGACGTTGGCGTCGGTGGTGGTCTCCAGCACGCCCTCGTCGAGGCACTTGACGGTCTCGATCGCCTCGGCGAACAACATCCGGTCGATCGCGTCCTGCAGCGGGATCTCGGTGGCGGGGCCGAAAGCCTCCGCCAGGCCCGGCCAGAGTCCGGAGCGCTTGCCGTCGGTGTACTCGTAGAAGCCGGCGCCGGTGGAGCGGCCCTTGCGGTCGTGCTCGTCGATCATCGTGTCGAGTACGGCGTTGCCCGGGTGGTCGGGCAGCGGCCGGCCCTCTGCCTCGGCCGCCTGGCGGGTCTCGTCACGGATCTTGCGGGGCAGGGTCAACGTGAGTTCGTCCATCAGCGCGAGCACCGGCGCCGGGTAGCCGGCCTGCGAGGAGGCCTGTTCGACGGTGGGCGCGGGGACGCCCTCGGCGAGCAGCGCCATGCCCTCACTGGTGAAGGTCCCGATGACCCTCGAGGTGAAGAACCCGCGGGAGTCGTTGACGACGATGGGGGTCTTGCCGATCTGCGCGACCAGTGCCAGGGCGCGCCCGAGGGCATTCTCCGAGGTCTCGGCGCCCTTGATGATCTCGACCAGCGGCATCTTGTCGACGGGCGAGAAGAAGTGCAGGCCGATGAAGTCGGCCGGCCGGTCCACGCCGCCCGCGAGCATGGTGATGGGAAGGGTCGAGGTGTTGGAGCACAGCAGCGCGTCCGGGGCGATGTGCGGCGCGATCTCCGCGAACACCGTCTCTTTGACCTTCGGGTCCTCGAACACGGCCTCGATGACGGCCTGCGCACCGGAGGCGGCCGCGGCGTCGGTGGTGGGGGTGATGCGCGCCAGGAGCGCCTCGCCCTTCGCCTGCGCGGCGTCCCGGGCCTCGCCCTCGGCGGCGCGGGCGACGGTCTTGGCGACGAGCTTCTCCGAATAACCCTTGCCCCGCTCGGCGGCGGACTGGTCGATGTCCTTGAGGACGACCTCCATACCGGCCTTGGCGCACACGTAGGCGATCGCCGCGCCCATCATCCCGGCGCCCAGGACCACGACCTTGGTGATCGGTTCGCGGTCAGCCGACCCGTACGCCTTCGCGAGCCCGTTGGCCTTCTGCAGGTCGAAGAAGAACGCGCGGATCATGTTCTTGGCGGTCTGCCCGGTGGCGAGTCCGGCGAAGTAGCGGGCCTCGATCGCCTGGGCGGCGGCGAAGTCCACCCCGGCGCCCTCCACGGCCGCGGCCATGATCGCGACGGGGGCCGGGTACGGCGCGCCCTTGAGTTGCTTGCGCAGCATCGCGGGGAACGCGGGGAGGGTGGCGCCGAGCGCCGGGCTCGACGGCGTGCCCCCGGGCATGCGGTAGCCCTTGCGGTCCCACGGCTGGGTCGCCGCCTCGGGATCGTCGGCGTTGGCGGCGATCCACGCCTTCGCCGCGGGCACCAGGTCGTCGGGGCCGGCCACCAGCTCGTCGACGAGCCCGAGCTCGTGGGCCCTGCCCGGACGCAGGCGCCTGCCCTCGAGCAGCACCTCCGTCAGGGCCGTGGCCACACCGAGCATGCGCACGGTGCGGACGATCCCGCCGCCACCGGGCAGCAGACCGAGACTCACCTCGGGTAGGCCCAGCTGGATCGCGGGCGAGTCCACCACGATCCGGTGGTGGGTGGCCAGCGCGATCTCGAGACCGCCGCCGAGCGCGGCACCCGCGATGGCGGCCACGACGGGCTTACCCAGGGTCTCCAGTCGCCGCAGTGGCGCCTTGGCCCGCTCGACGGTGGCCACGGCCAGGTCCGCCCCGTCAGCGGGGATCGACAGGATGTCGGCCAGGTCGCCGCCGGCGAAGAAGGTCTTCTTGGCGGAGGTCAGGATCACGCCGGTGATCTCGTCGACCTCGGAGGCGAGCCTGTCGACGGCCGCCTCCATGGACGCCAGGTAGTCGGCGTTCATGGTGTTGGCGCTCTGACCCGGATCGTCCATGGTGAGGACGACGACGCCGTCGGCGTCGCGCTCGTAGGTGATGGTGTTGGTGAATTCGCTGCTCATTGGGGTTTTTCTCGTCCTTGTCAAGGCTGGCGGCCGGGTCGTCTACAGGCGTTCGATGATGGTGGCGATGCCCATGCCGGCACCCACGCACAGGGTCGCGAGGGCGTAGCGGGCGTCGCGACGTTCCAGCTCGTCCAGGGCGGTGCCGAGGATCATCGCGCCGGTCGCGCCGAGGGGGTGCCCCATGGCGATCGCGCCGCCGTTGACGTTGATCTTCTCCATGGGGACCCCGAGGTCCTTGGCGAACTTCATCGGCACGGCGGCGAACGCCTCGTTGACCTCGAACAAGTCGATGTCGTCGATCGTCAGGCCGGCTTTGGCGAGGGCCTTGCGGGCGGCCGGGGTGGGGCCGGTGAGCATGATCGTGGGCTCCGAACCGATGACGGCGGCCGAGACGATCCTGGCGCGCGGCGCGAGGCCGTTGCGCTCGCCGGCCTCGGCGTTGCCGATGAGCATCGCGGTGGCACCGTCGACGATCCCGGAGGAGTTCCCGGCGTGATGGACGTGGTCGATGCGCTCGACCGAGTGGTACTTCTGCAGCGCCACGGCGTCGAAACCGGCCTGCTCACCGAGCGCCGCGAACGACGGCCGGAGTGACGCGAGATCGTCGGCGGTGGTGCCCCGCCGGATGTGCTCGTCATGGTCGAGCACGACCAGACCGGCGGAGTCGACCACCGGGATGACCGAGCGCGCGAAGCGGCCCTCGTCCCAGGCGGCGGAGGCGAGCTCCTGCGACCGCGCGGCGAACTCGTCGACGTCCCCGCGGGAGAAGCCCTCGATCGTGGCGATGAGGTCCGCGCCGATCCCCTGCGGGACGAACGAGGTGGAGTAGTTGACCCGGGGGTTCTGCGCCCAGGCGCCGCCGTCGGAGCCCATCGGGACCCGCGACATCGACTCCACGCCACCGGCGACGACGAGGTCCTCCCACCCCGCGCGGACCTTCTGCGCGGCCAGGTTCACGGCCTCGAGCCCGGAGGCACAGAAGCGGTTCTGCTGCACCCCGGCCACCGTCTCGGGCAGTCCGGCGGCGAGGGCCGCGATGCGGGGCAACACCGCGCCCTGCTCACCGACCGGACCGACGATGCCCATGACGACGTCCTCGATCTGTGCGGGATCGAGACCGCTGTTGCGCTCGACCAGCGAACGCAGCACGCCGACGGCGAGGTCGATCGGGGCGACGCTGTACAGCGAACCGCTGGACTTGCCCTTACCGCGTGGCGTGCGCACCGCGTCGTAGATGTAGGCCTCGGGCACTGACATGGGTGGGTTGTCCCTTCCGTCCCGAGCCGGTCTGCGACGACGCACTCGAGACACTCACATGGATTCGATCACATATATCTGTGAATTCGGGTTTACTATGGCCACTGTATCCGCTGTTGTCAAGATCACACCCCGATCCGCCCTCACGAGATCCGAGAGGTCATGACATCGTCACCACCACTGCCCACGAGGTTCCCGGACGCCCCTCCACCGGGGTCCCGACGTGCGGAGATCGCGCTGGCCGCGGCCGAGGAGTTCACTCGACGCGGATACCACGCGACCCGTGTGGAGCACATCGCGGATCGACTCGCGGTGACCCCCGGTGCGCTGTACCGGTACGTCCCGGGCAAGTACGCGATGTTCCGAGACGCGGTCGCCACGCTCGTCGGGGAACTCGACGCCGCCACGTCCGGTTCCGATGACCTCGACCACCTGGTCGACTCGGTCACCCGGGCGACACTGACCCACCGCTCCCGCGCCGCGCTGTACCGCTGGCAGATCCGGTATCTCACGCCGGAGGACCGGGCGGCGGTCGTGGCGGCCGACATCCGGATCCGCCAGCGATTCTCCGACGCGATCCGCGGACACGGCGCTGTCGCCCGGACCGGGACCCGGGGCGCGGCCGGCGCCATCCTCGCCTGCATCGCCTCGCTCGGCCATCACCGCATCGAGGTCACCGAAGCGGGCGCGGTGGCGCTGATGCAGTCGATCGCGGCGGACCTGGCCGGATCCACCCCGGGCGTCAGGTCGACGCCGACTCCGCGAGCGGAACACCCGCCCGCGCCCGGGCCCACGGCACCGGGCCGGCTCCGTGGCGGGGCCGCCACCCGGGAGGGCGCGATCACCGCCGCGATAGCCCGGTTCCACTCCTCCGGCTACGACGAGGTGACGATGGAGGCGATCGGCGCCGACGTGGGCGTCGCCGCGTCGGCGTTGTACCGGCACTTCCCCGGGAAGTCCGCCTTGCTCACCGCAGCCGTCGACCGGACCGCGACCCTGGTCTCCGACCTACTCGACCGCCACGCCGCCCTGCACGGCTCCGGGGACGACCCCGCCCGGGCACTCGTCGATCTGCTCGACCAGTACGTCTCCATCTCCTTCTCCCACGGACCCGAGCTCATGCTCTACCACTCGGAACTCGGCACCCTCGACCCCGACGACAGGCGGCGGATCCGCCGGTCCCAGCTGCGCCAGCTCGAGCGCTGGGCCGGGCTGGTCCGCGAGGCGGCGCCTGCGGGATCCGCCGTCGACGACGCGACGGCCCGGATCCGGGTCCACGCCGCCCTCGCCGTGGTGCTGGACGGCGGGCAGGGCTCGGGCTTCCACCCCTCGGCCACCGCCCGACTCGGCGAACTGGCGCGGCTCACCCTGCTGTCCCGCTGACGGCCGCGGCCCTCGTCACCCGGGGCCGGCCGGACTCGCCTCAGGCCAGCGGGGCGACCGTCCCGCGGGAGTAGCGGGTGATCTGCCGACGGATGCGCCGGTAGCCGCGGGCCTCGAGTGCGGTACGCAGCCTCGGGCTCACCGCGGCCGCCCCGTGGGTCACGAGGTTGGCCGGGAACACCAGGGCCGGATACCACGGAAACGCGGGCCGCCGGCCCAACTCGCGCATCCCGGCGACGCCGTTGAGGTAGGTCGCGAGGCTGCGGTGTCTGGCCACGTCCAGGCGGCGGCGCACCGGGGCGAAGCGGGGGAAGTCGGACAGTCCGTAGGACTCCAGCAGCGCCTCGGCGAGTACCGCCGAGTTGGCGTCGGGCGGCGGCGAGGTGCGCAGGAAGTGGTACATGTCCCGCAGGCCTCGACGCGGTCGGTCGTGGAGGAAGTCGGGGTCCACGCCCATCACGTGGCCGATCCAGCGCCACAGGTGCATGACTGCCCGCCCGTCGGCGCGTGAGTGCGGGATGCCCAGCACGAGGGTGCCCAACAGGAACGTCGCGGAGAACAGGCCGTTGGTGGCTGCCATGTCCGCCTGATTGATGGGCAGCCCCTTGGCCGAGGTGTCCCACCCCTTCGCGAGCATCGCGCGGTTGACCCGGGCGTGCATGAGCCGCACGTGCACGGTCATCTCCCAGCCGGCACTCCCCGGGCGCCAGCCGTCAGGTGCCGCGACCGCGTGCCACCAGGCCATGGTCTCCGCGACCCGCGTGGCGGTCCCCTCCCCGGTCAGGCGACCGGTCGAGGTGAGCACCTCGGTCGTGGCCGCCGGCCGGTAGCCGCCGAGGAGGGCGAGATCACCGAGCACATCCTGTCCGGTCAGCCCGGCGCGGAGGCAGACCCGGGCACCGTGGTCGGCGAGGTCGGGGTCCAGCCAGTCGGGGATCTCGGTGACGGCACCGACGAAGTCGCCCACCTCGGCCGGCTCCCCCGGGAGCGAGGACTCACCGGCCGCCGCCGCCCTCAGCGCCTCGCGCACCCGCGCCATGGAGGTCTCACCCCTGTCGATCGCCTCCAGGACCGCGTCGGCACGCGGGTCACCGGACATCAACGCCTCGGAGATCCGCGCGCGATCGGCGGGCGTGGGACCCGAGCGCACGTCGGCGAACGGCCGCAGCAGGCGTGCCGCCCGGCGCCCCCACCGCTCGTCGGCGGCGAAGCGGGCCGGAGCCCCGGGGGGCCTCGGCGGAGCGGAGGCGGTGGTCATGCGCGGTCCTCTCCCCGTCCCTCCCCGCCGCCGTGCATCACCGGGCAGCCCTCGATCCGGTCCCGCTGCTGGATGGGGCAGGCCCCCAGGTCGGCGGGCCGGTAGCCGTTCGGATACCCGGGGTAGGTCCGGTTCTCGGTCGCGCTCGACCCCAGCGCCCGTCGACGTACCGGGAGCCACCGGACCACCGCGGACCGGGCCCGCAGCGCGGCGTACGCGGCCCTGCGTCGTCCCGGCGGCTGCCACGGGAAGCCGAAGGCCCGGGTCATGTCGTCGTCCACCAGCGACAGGACCACCTTGCGGACCGCGGGGCGGACCGCCTCCGGATACCAGGAACACATGAGACCGAGCGTGTACGTGCCGATGAGCTCGTTGTTCCGGTCATAGCGGAAGGTGCGGGCCTCGTAGTCGTCACGCCACCGGCGGAACTCCCCGATGTCCTCCGGGATGTCGGCGATCTTCATCCGCTGCCCCACCCCGCGGTAGAAGTGGAACGCGGCCAGTCGCTCGTGGGGGTGCAGGCGCCGCCACCCGATCGCGTCGATCCACTCCAGCGGCTCGTAGATGAACGTCGACAGCACGTACAGCATGTCGTCGTTGGTGATCTCGTACCGCGCGTGCTGGCGGTTGATCACCCGCAGCGCCTCCTTGCCGCGCGGCGAGTCGTACCCGTGCTCGACCAGCTCCACCATCAGCAACGCGGTGTCGTCGTACCGCTTCTGGGGGTTGTCGCGGAACTGGCCGGCCTGCTCCAGGACCGCCGACACCGAGGGCACACAGTACGTGCGGTACAGGGCCAGCTCGAGTGCCCGCTGGTAGTCCCAGGGGAACTCGTAGGAGGAGGTGATGCGGTGGATCTCCGCCGCGTCGGCGACCGGGTCGAGGGACGCGATGAGATCCCGCCAGTACCAGCGGCCCGGCCTGAGCGGCGGCGACGCCGTGAGCGGGTGCTCGACGGCGGCGTCGGCCACCAGCTCGGACGGGATCGGTCCGAACACCCCGGGCAGGGTGCGCCGTCCCGCGTCCGCGGAGCTCGTCGTCGTCGTGTCCCGGAGTTCCTCCGGCGTCGTTCTGTTCGAGGCGGTGGCGGTCATCGGGAGATCACAGCTTTCCCTGCACGTTGGCCAGCATCCACCTGACCACCTTGATGTCCCTCGGCTTGCGGGTCATGGTCATGAGGTTGAGCGGGGCGGCGAACTTCTGTGCCGTGATGGCCTTGGGCCGCGAGAACTCCCGGAGCCCGTCGGCGCCGTGGATGCGGCCGAAGCCCGAGTCGCCCGACCCACCGAACGGGAGCGAGGGGATCCCGGCGAAGGCCAGGAACGCGTTGACCGACACCATGCCCACGTCGAGCTTCTCCGCCAGCGCCAGTCCCCGCTTGCGGTTGCCGGTGAAGATCGCGCCGCCGAGGCCGTAGCTGCTGGCGTTGGCCTTCTCGACCGCCTCCTCGAGGTCCGCGACCGAGTTGATGACGACGGTCGGCCCGAACGTCTCCTCGGTGATCGCCGTGGAGTCCTCGGGCACGTCGACCAGCACGACCGGCTCGACGACCCGCTCCCCCACCGACTCCTCGCCCCCGATGACGGCCGTGCCACCCCGGGCCAGCGCGTCCTCGACGTGTCGGCGGACGATGTCGATCTGGGACGGCAGCGTCATGGGGCCGTAGCTGGAGGTCACCGAGGTGCCGGGGGTCAGCGCCCGGACCTTCGCGGTGAACTTGTGGACGAAGGCGTCCCGGACGTCCCGGTGGACGTAGATCCGTTCGACGCCGGCGCACGTCTGCCCCGCGTTGCCCATGGCGCCGAAGACCGCCTGGTCGACGGCCGAGTCCAGGTCGGCGTCGGCGTCCACCAGGAACGCGTCCTTGCCGCCGCCCTCGATGACGACGGGGGTGAGGGTCTCCGCGCACGCGGCCATGACCTTGCGGCCCGTCGCGGCCGACCCGGTGAACGCCAGTTTGTCCACGCCCGCCCTGCACAGCGCGGCGCCGGTCGAGCCGTCACCCGTGACGGTCTGGAACAGCGGCTGGGAGGCGCCGAGCGAGTTCCACACCTCGGCGAGCCAGACGCCCACTCCGGGCGTGAGTTCACTGGGCTTGAACACCACGGCGTTGCCGGCGGCCATGGCGTAGGAGAGGGTGCCCATCGGGGTGAACGCGGGATAGTTCCAGGGGCCGATCGCGCCGACGACGCCGTACGGCTGGTACTCGACGTAGGCCGCCTGGTTGCTCATGAGCAGTCCGGCCGACACCGAGCGGCGGCGCAGCACCTTGTCGGCGTTCTTGGCCGCCCACTCCAGGTGGCTCACCGTGAGCATGACCTCGAGCGTCGCGTCCTCGTCCGGCTTGCCGGTCTCGGCGGAGATGAGCGAGGCCAACTCGTCGGAGCGGGAGGCGATCGCCCGCTTGTACTCGAGCAGCCACTCCCGACGACCGCGCGGACCCTGGGCGGCCCACCAGCGGGCGGCGGCGCGCGCACGCTCGACGGCGAGCGCCACCTCCTCGGGTCCGGCGATCGGGTACTCCGCCAGGACCGTGCCGTCGCGGGGATCCAGGCTCGCGAGCGTGGGGCCGGTCTTGCTGGGTTCGGTGGTCGTCATTCGGGTTCCCTCCAGTTTCCGATCACATATATTTGATGTACCGTCCGTGATACGGGCCACAGTAGTCGACTGTGCCCGCCACCGTCACCCCCTGACAGAAAACCGAGGCCAGACGTGTTCGACATCCTCACCGAAGAACAGCGGGACTTCGCCAGGTCCATCGACGACTTCTGCGCGCGCGAGGTCGGAAGCGCCGAGAAGCGGCGGGAGCTCACCACCGAGGGCGGCACCCACTCGCCCGAGATCTACGCCAAGATGGCCGAGCTCGGCTGGCTGGGGCTGACCGTCCCGGAGGAGTACGGCGGCGCCGACGCCGGAGCCGTGGAACTGTGCCTGCTGCTCGAGCACTCGCTGCGCGGCCTGGCCCCCATCGGTGGCATCGGCCCGACCCTCATCACCGGTGCCGCCTACCAGAAGTTCGGCTCCGAGGAGCAGCGCAGACGCGCGCTCGACCTGGTCGTCAAGGGCGGGACCCTGTCCATCTCGATGTCCGAACCCGGCGCCGGGTCGGACGTCGCGGCGCTGCGCTGCAAGGCCGTCCGCGACGGCGACGACTGGGTGATCACCGGCCAGAAGACCTGGTGCTCCAACGCCCACTTCGCCGACCGGATCCTCCTTGTCGCGCGGACCGACTCGTCCGGCGCCAAGCACGAGGGCATCACCATGTTCGACGTGCCGGCCGACATCGAGGGCCTGCAGATCACCGGCATCGAGACCATGGGCGGCAAGGAGGTCAACGACCTGTACTTCACGGACGTCCGCCTGCCCGCCGACTCGGTGATCGGCGAGGTCGGCGGCGGCTGGAAGCAGCTCATGACCGGCCTGAACACCGAGCGGCTCATCCTGGCCGCCATGCAGCTCGGCGTGGCCCAGCGCGCCTTCGACGACTGCCTGACGTTCATCCGCGAGCGGGAGCAGTTCGGCCGCCCCGTCGGCACGTTCCAGGTCATCCGGCACAGGATGGCGGACCTGGCGACCGAGATCGAGGCCACCCGCCTGCTGGTCTACGCCGTGGCCAGGAAGATCGACGAGTCCGACCCCCAGGCACTCTTCCCGCGCGAGGCCTCCATGGCCAAGCTCAAGGCCTCCGAGCTGAGCAAGCGGGTCACCCTCGAGTGCATGCAGTCCATGGGCGGTTACGGCTACGCCACCGAGTACGGCATGGAGCGCCTCGTCCGCCAGGCCGTGGTGTCCACCATCTACGGCGGCACCAACGAGGTCCAGCGCGACATCATCGGGAAGACGTACGGGCTGTGAGCGCGCCGCACACCGACGAGCTGGCCGCGATCCGGGCCCTGGAGACCGTCCCCACCGACCGGGTGACGGCACTGTGGGACTCACTGGAGCCCGCCGGGATCGACGAGATCGCCGGGACCCGGTGGAAGGGCACCGGCCTCGACACCGGGCACCCGATGTTCGCGATGCTCGGGCAGATGCGCTGGTGGGGCAAGGACTTCACCGACCCGCGGAAGGTGGACCCGATCCTGGTCACCGACGAGTCCGGGGCGGTCGTCCCGGACACCTCCGCGACCGGCGGGGGCGGCGCCTCGCTCTGGGAGGTCTCGTTCCGCGGCCGCCCGTGCGCCTCCATGGTGTACGACCGGCTGCCGGTGATCGACCACTTCGCCGTCGTCGACCCCGACACCCTCCTGGCCGTGATGAACGGCCGGGGGACCCTCCACGAGGGCGAGCACTTCTGGTTCCTCCTCGAACGCGAGCGGTAGCGAGGGCTGGGGTGCATCCGACCCGCGCCCGGGTGCGCGACTCGTGTGCACCCGGCGACATCGCGGGTCGGGTGCGCCGGGCGGCGATACGGACCAGACTGGGCGCATGACCCCGACCACCGACCGCCCGGTCCGCATCGCCGTCCAACTCCAACCGCAGCACGCGCCCGACTACGGTCTCCTGCGCGATGCCGTCCGCCGGTCCGAGGACGCGGGCGTCGACGTGGTGTTCAACTGGGACCACTTCTTTCCGCTCTACGGCGACCCCGACGGCGCGCACTTCGAGTGCTGGACCATGCTCGCCGCCTGGGCCGAGCAGACCGAGCGGGTCGAGATCGGCGCGCTGGTCACCTGCAACAGCTACCGGAACCCGGACCTGTTGGCGGACATGGCCCGCACCGTCGACCACATCTCGGGCGGCCGCCTGATCCTGGGCCTGGGCAGCGGGTGGTTCGAGCGGGACTACGCCGAGTACGGGTACGACTTCGGGACCAAGGGGTCGCGCCTCGACGACCTCGGCGACTCGCTCGAGCGGATCGACCGTCGCTTCGCCACGCTCACCCCTCCCCCGACCCGGCACATCCCGGTGCTCCTCGGCGGCGGGGGCGAGCGCAAGACCCTGAAGCACGTGGCCCGCCACGCCGACATCTGGCACTCGTTCGTGGACGTGGAGACCTACCGTCACAAGTCCGCGGTGTTGGCCCGGCACTGCGCCGACGCCGGTCGGGACCCGGCTGAGATCGAGCGCTCCACCGAGATCGGCGGCGCCGCCTCCGCCGACGACGCGCGGCGCTCGGCGGACGCCCTGCTGGCCGAGGGCGTCACGCTGTTCACCGTGGGCCTGAACGGGCCCGACTACCCCTTGGATCTGGTGGAGTCGCTGGTGGCCTGGCGCGACGGCCGCTGACGGCCCGGCTCCGTCGCTGAGGGGCGGACTCAGCCGCGGTTGACGGCGCGGTCGGCCCGGCGCCACACGCGGAAGGTGTAACCGGACGCCGCGAGCATGAGCACCAGCACGAACGAGGCGAGGATCGACGGGCGCCCGACCACGATCAGGCCGACCGCGTTGACCAGCGCGAGCACGGTGAAGAACCCGACGAACCCGCCCAGGACCTCCAGCCGCTGCCGGGTCCCGAGCGCGTCCCCTCCGCTCCGAGCCACGACCGGTCAGCTCTTCAGACCGCCGGCGGTGAGGCCGGAGATGATCCGTCGCTGGAAGATCAGCACCATGATCACCAGCGGGACGGTGACGAGCGCACCCGCCGCCATGATCGCCGCGTGCGGCGGGATGTAGGGGTTGACCCCGGAGAACCGGGCGATCGCCACGGTGACCGGCTCGGTCGAGGAGTTGGACAGCTGCTGCGACAGCAGGAACTCGTTCCACGTGATGATGAACGCCAGGATCGCGGTGGTGAACAACGCCGGCGCGGCGAGCGGCAGGATGATCTTGATGAACGCCTGGCCGCGGGTGGCGCCGTCGACGCGCGCCGCCTCCTCCAGCTCCCAGGGCAGGTCGTTGAAGAACGAGGTCAGGGTGTAGATGGTCAGGGGCAGCGCGAACGAGATGTTGGGGATGATGAGCGCCTGGTAGGTGCCGATCCACCCGATGTCGGTGAACAGCTGGAACAGCGGCGTGACCAGCGCGACGCCGGGGAACATCGACGCGGCCAGGATCACGCCGGTGACGAGGAACTTCCCGCGGAAGTCCACCCGCGCGAGCGCATAGGCGGTGAAGACGCCGAAGAGAAGCGCCAGCGCGGTGGTGATGGAGCTGATGATCACCGAGTTGATGATCGCACCGAAGAAGTTGTTGCCCGCGTCCGTGGCCAGTGCCTCACGGAAGTTGTCCAGGGTGAGGTGCGAGGGCACGGGACTGGCGGAGAACACGAACCGGTTGTCGCGGAACGCGGTGACGAGCATCCAGTAGAACGGCGCGAGCCCCCAGATCAGGATGAGCAGGGCCCCGATGTAGGTGCCGATCCTCGGGCCGAGTGGCTTGCGGGGCGGCCGGAGGTCGTCGTTGGTGTCCCGATCGTGGAGACCGGGGTGTGACGACGACGAGGTGGGCGGCCGCGTGGTGGACGACGTGGACGGTTCAGGCGCTCGGTGACTCACCGGATCTCCTCCTTCTTGCCGGTGCGGTCATCGACGACATTCGCGCCGAGGAACTTCACCATGACGAACGCCACGGCGAAGATCAGCAGGAACACCAGTGTCGATATGGCGGACGCGCTGTTGAAGTTGCCCATCCGCATCTCGTTGACCACCAGCATGGACACCGTCGCGGTGGGCGAGCCGGAGTTGGCCGACACGAGGATCACGGGCAGGTCGTACATGCGCAGCGCGTCGAGGGTGCGGAAGAGGATCGCCACCATCAGGGCCGGCCGGACCAGCGGCAACGTGATCCTGGTGAACTGCTGCCACCGTGAGGCGCCGTCCACTCGGGCCGCCTCGTAGACGTCCCCGGGGATCATCTGCAACCCGGCGAGGATCAGCAGCGCCATGAAGGGCGCGGTCTTCCACACGTCCGCGATGATGATGGCCATACGGGCGTAGAACGGGTCGGTGGTCCAGGCGATGTTGGTGCCCAGCATCGTGTTGGCGATCCCGTTGGGGGCGAAGATGAACGCCCAGAGATTGGCGGTGACGGCGGTGGGGATCGCCCACGGCACGAGGACCGCCGCGCGCAGGAGCGAGCGTCCCCAGATGCTCTTGCCCATGACCACCGCCATGGCGAAGCCGAGCACGGTCTCGAGCGAGACGGTGGTGACGGTGAAGAACAGGGTGTTGCCCATGGCGGGCCAGAAGTCGACGGCCGAGACACCGGGCGGGCAGGGGATGGTGCCGTCGCCGCCCCGGGCCGGGCACGCCTGGGTGAGCCAGTAGAGATAGTGCTGGAACCCGGCGAACCCACCGTCCGAGAACATCCCCGTGGCGGGATCGAGGCCGCGGTCGGCCTGGAAGGACAGGTACACCGCACGGACGACCGGGTAACCGATCACCACCGCGAGGATCGCGAGCGCGGGGCCCACCATCCACACCGGACGCCAGTCGAATCTCTTCTCGACCAGTGGCGCCGGGGACTTCTCACTCGTCGTCATCGCTGCAGCTCCTCATCGGATCGCACCCGCCCTCACCACGACGGCCGATGGGCCCCGGGAATGCTACCCGGGGCCCATCAGCGCGGTGATGTCATACCTGCTGTTCAGACTCTGGTGTCACTGAGCCGCTTGGTCGATCGCGGCGCTCATGTCGGTGAGCGCCTGCTCGACGTTCTTCTCGCCACGCAGCGCGGCGAACGTGTTGTCCTGGATCGCCTTGGACACCGCCGGGTAGTACGGCGTGACCGGGCGCGGCTCGGCGTTCTCGAGAGCCGCCTTGAGGGCTGGCATGTACGGGAACTCCTGCTGCAGCGCCTCGTCGTCGTAGATCGAGGACAGGACCGGCGGGAACGACTGCTCGGCGAAGCCCATCTGGACGTCCTCGGAGATGATGAACTCGAGGAACGCCTGCGCCGTGGCCTTGTTCTCGGAGAACACGTTGATGGCGTTGTTGTAGCCGCCGAGGGTGGACCGGCCTGCGCCGTCCTGGCCGACGATGGGTGCGACCTCGAACCGGCCCTGGACCTGGGACGTGGGATCGGACTGGCCCGACTCGTACATGTACGGCCAGTTGTAGGAGTACATGGTCTCGCCGGCGAGGAAGGCCTGCGCGGTCTCCTCCTCCGTGAAGGCGTCGGTCTGCGGGGGGATCACGCCGTTCTGGTAGGCGTCGACCAGGGCGGTGAGGCCGGCGCGTGCCTGATCGGTGTCGAGCTCCGGGGTCTGCCCGTCGTCACCCACGACCTGACCGCCCCAGCTGTGGATGAACTGGGTGGCGGCGACGGTGAGGCCCTCGTAGAGGCTGAGCTGCGTCTGCAGGCAGTCGACGTCGGCGCCTTCGGCGGCCTCGCAGGACGCGACCAGTGCGTCCCAGTTGGCGGGCGCCTCCGGCTGGAGGTCCGTGCGGTAGTACAGCAGCTGGGCGTTGGTGTTCTGCGGGATGCCGTAGAGCGTGCCGTTGTAGGTCGCGGAGTCCACGGCGGCCTCGATCAGGCCGGACGTGTCGACCTCGGTGTCGCCCTCGATCGGCTGCAGCCACCCGTTGGCCGCGAAGTACGCGGTGTCCGTGACGTCGAGAGCGAACACGTCGTACTCGCCGCTCTCGGTCTGGAGGGACTGCGTGAGGGTGTCCCGCTGGCCGTCCTGCTCGGCGGGGAGCTCGCGGAGGGTGACCTCCTGGTCGGGGTTCTCCGCGTTCCACTGCTCGATGACGGGACGGAGCTTGTCCGTGTCGTTGCTGCCCATCGCGAAGGTGATCGGGCCGACGCCCGAGGTGCCTGCCTCCGCCTGCTCGTCGGATTCGTCACCACCACCGTTGCCACAGGCCGCGGTGAGCACCGCGACCATGGATGCGGCCGCCGCCGCCTTGAGGAACCTGCCGTGAACGGCCATGCGCTCTCTCCTACTGTCGTGTCTCGCCTACCGCCGACGTGTGCCGGCGGTCGGGTGATCCCGGGTTCACTGTGACGCGGGTCTCTCTGAGGTCCCGCTGAGCGTAACCCACACGGGGCCTGTGGCGTCGGACCATGGACGGTCCCATCGCCGACTCCCCGCCGTACCGCCGCCCGTGGACCGCGAGACTCAGATCACACGCGACACTCTAGCAACAACAGATGTTGCAGTCCGCCACTGCCGCCCTCATCGAGCCCTGTGGCGCGCCTCGGCGCACCCGGTCACCGCAGTCGCAGGCCGGTCTCCACGTCGAAGAAGCGGACCTCGCCGTCGAGCGCGGCCAGGAACATGGTCTCGCCCTTACCCGGGTGGTCACCCGATTCGGCCCGGTAGACCACCGGGTGCCCGTCCGCGGTGGAGCAGTGCAGGTAGCTGTCCGCCCCCAGCTCCTCGACCAGGTCCACGGTCACCTCCAACCCGTGACCGTCCCCGGCGATCCGCAGGTGCTCCGGCCGCACGCCCACGGTGACCCTCGGTCCGGACCCCGGCGGGACCTCTTCCGCGAAACCCTCCAGGTCCACTCTGCTGTCCGAGACGGGCGCGTCGAAGAGGTTCATCGACGGCGATCCGATGAAGCCGGCGACGAAGGCGTTGACCGGGTTGTGGTACAGCTCGCGCGGGGTGTCGACCTGCTGCAGGATGCCGTCCTTGAGCACCGCCACCCGATCCCCCATCGTCATGGCCTCGACCTGGTCGTGGGTCACGTAGATCATGGTGGTGCGCAGGTCACGCTGCAATTTGGCGATCTGGGCGCGGGTGGCCACCCGGAGCTTGGCGTCGAGGTTCGACAGCGGCTCGTCCATGAGGAACACCTGCGGGTTGCGCACGATCGCCCGACCCATGGCGACCCGCTGGCGCTGACCACCGGAGAGTTCCTTGGGCTTGCGGTCGAGGTAGTCCGTGAGGTCGAGCATCTCCGCGGCGCGGTCCACCCGCTCCGCGATCTCCTTCTTGGAGGCCTTGGCCAGCTTGAGCGCGAAACCCATGTTCTCGCGCACGGTGTAGTGCGGGTAGAGCGCGTAGTTCTGGAAGACCATCGCGATGTCCCGGTCCTTGGGCTCCGTCCCGGTGACGTCCCTGTCGCCGATGAGGATGCGTCCGGCCGAGACGTCCTCGAGCCCGGCGAGCGCGCGGAGAGTGGTGGACTTCCCGCAGCCCGACGGTCCCACCAGGACCAGGAACTCGCCGTCGGCGATCTCCAGATCGAGTCGGTCCACACTGCGCCGTGCGGCGCCCGGGTAAATGATGGACACGTTCTCGAAGGTCACCGTAGCCATGGAGAGATCCTTCCCTTCACCGGCAGGAACGTGCCGGACGATCCGAGATTGAGGGTTGTCACGACGACTGTAGCGTCACGGGACCGGTGTTCACCGGCACTGCGCCCACAGTTCATCCGCACGTGTCCTCAGCACGCCCGCGCCGTCGCCCGCGCTCCCTAGGGTCACAGCGTCCTCGTGCGCCCGTGTGGGGCGCACACGTCCTCAGGGAGAACCGTTGTCAGTCCGCAGTCTGCTTCCGATCGCCACCCCCGGAATCTCCAACCGCCAGCACCTGACCTGTGTGTACAAGTGCGGTGACCAGTGCGCGGCGCCGGTCCCCAACACGAGCGACAACCCGTATTTCGGGGACGTCGCCACCGAGATCAGCCGCCGGGGGGCGCTCAAGGCGGCGGGCGTGGTCGCGCTCGCGGTGGGGGCCTCCCAGGTCCTGCCCGCCTCCGTCGCCGCGCAGGGTTCCCTCGGCACGGGCTCGGCCGGGGCACCCGGGTCGACGGGTGGGGGCACCCTCGACACCGGTTTCCTCCCCGTGGAGCCCAACACCGCGGACGCCGTCACCGTGCCCGTCGGGCACTCCAGCGACGTGGTGATCCGCTGGGGCGACCCGGTGGTCCCCGGGGCGCCCGGCTTCGACTTCGAGAACCAGACGGCCGCCGCGCAGGCGGTGCAGTACGGCTTCAACTGCGACCTGGCCGTCCTGTTCCCCATGGACGACCGCGACGACCGGTTCCTGCTCACCGTCAACCACGAGTACACCACCGAGCCGATGATGTTCCGCGGGTACGACTCCGCCGCCCCGACCCGCGAGCAGGTGGAGATCGCCTGGGCCGCACACGGCATGACGGTGGTGGAGCTCGCCAGCAGGCCGTCCGACGGCGGGCTCGATCCCGTGATGGGGTCCTACAACCGCCGCATCACCGCGACGACGCCGTTCGAGCTGCGGGGCCCGGCCGTCGGCCCCCTCACCCGGACCACCGCCGACCCCACCGGGACCCGCGTGCTGGGAACACTCAACAACTGCGCCGGCGGCCACACCCCCTGGGGAACAGTCCTGTCCGGCGAGGAGAACTTCAACCAGTACTTCGGCACCACCGGCTCCGTGACCGACCCGGCGCGTGTGGAGGCCCTGCGTCGCTACGGCGTGGCGGTCGGTGAGTCGGGCCGCAAGTGGGAGCGCTTCGACAGCCGCTTCGACCTGGCCGCCGAGCCGAACGAGGTCAACCGTTTCGGCTACATCGTCGAGGTCGATCCCTGGAACCCGGACTCCACGCCGGTCAAGCACTCGGCGCTCGGGCGGTTCAAGCACGAGGGCGGGACCGTTCACGTGACCGCCGACGGGACCGTCGTCATCTATTCGGGCGACGACGAGCGGTTCGACTACCTCTACAAGTTCGTCTCCAGCCGGAAGATGGTGCCGGGACGGACCGCGGCGGCGCGGACCCAGAACATGAGGATCCTCGACGAGGGGACGCTCTACGTGGCCACCTTCACCGGCAACTCCCCGGAGTCGGAGATCGACGGGTCGGGCACGCTCCCCTCGGACGGCGCCTTCGACGGCACGGGCGGCTGGATCCCGCTCATGACCGTCGACGCGGCCGGCAACGCCGTCTCCCACGTCACCGGCATGACCGCGGAGCAGGTCGCCGTGTACACACGCATGGCGGGCGACGCCGTCGGGGCCACCAGGATGGACCGGCCGGAGGACGTCGAACCCAGCCCCACGACCGGCAAGGTGTACATGGCGCTGACCAACAACACCCGCCGCACCGTCGGCCAGGTCGACGAGGCCAACCCCCGGCACGACAACAAGCACGGGCAGGTCGTCGAGATCACCGACGACCACGCCGGGACGACCTTCGGCTGGAACCTGCTCCTCGTGTGCGGCGACCCCGCCGCCGCCGACACCTACTTCGGCGGCTTCGACAAGTCCAAGGTCAGCCCGATCTCGTGCCCGGACAACGTGGCCTTCGACCCCTCCGGTGGGCTGTGGGTGTCCACCGACGGCAACGCGCTCGGATTCAACGACGGGCTCTACTCGGTGGCCACAGAGGGGCCGAACCGGGGCGAGACCAAGCTGTTCCTCACCGTGCCGATCGGCGCGGAGACCTGCGGTCCGCTCGTCTTTGCCGACCGCGCGATCGTCAACGTCCAGCACCCCGGGGAGAAGGACGGGGCCTCGATCGAGAACCCCGCCTCCCACTGGCCCGACGGCGGGACGTCGCAGCCACGTCCGTCGACGGTCGTGGCGTGGAGGGACGGGTTCACCGGCGGGACCGGGTCGCTCTCCGCGGGGTCACTGTCCGCGGGGTCACTCCCGGCGGGCTCGTCGGGTTCCTGATCGTCCGTGTGCGGGGGCGGGGGGCGGGGTCAGGGTCGTCGTACCCGGCCCGCCTGACCCGGCCCGCCTGACCCGGGCCGCCGAACCCGGGCCGTCAGACCCGGCTCGTCGCCCCCGCATACGCCAACCCGCGCTCGACGGTCGCGGCGATCGAGGCGGCGACGCCCTCCGGATCGTCCGACATCGGAACGTGCCCGCCTGCCGAGATCTCGATCCGGGCCTGCGGGAACAACCTCGACGCGAGCGAGACCTGCCGGACCGGCAGCACCAGGTCGAACCGGCCCCACCGGATGGTGATCGGCAGCTCCTCGTCCACCGGCGCGGAGAACAGGAACGTCCTGCGGTCCGCCCGGTCCAGCACGGTGTTGCTGATGATCGCCTCGCCGTCGATCGCCGCCGCCTCGGCGGGGTACCGCCACGGCCGAGCGCAGAACGCGGCCATCATCACCGCACGGCCCGCCGCCCTCTCGGTCACCACGGGGATGTGACGGCCCAGCTTCCCGGCCGCCCGGCGCAGACTGTGGAACACGGTCATCGTGTAGCGCCACTCGGCGTCGGACCGGAAGAACCCGGCGGGCGAGAGCGCGGTGACACTGCTCGCCAGGCCACGGGCCCCCAGCTCCAGTGCGAGGAAGCCGCCGAGCGAGTTCCCGACGACGTGGGGGCGCTCCCCGTCCGGCACGACCTCCGCGATGAGCTCGGTCAATTGGTCCATCATGTACTCGAGCACGTCACCCGCGTCGGGGAGATCCGCCGACTCCCCGTGTCCGGGCAGGTCCACCACCACCAGCCGGAACCGGTCCGCCAGGAGCGGGACGACCGAGTCCCACGCGTGCGCACGGTGGCAGACACCGTGCATGAGGATGATCGTGGGACCGGAACCGGTGATCTGGTGATACAAATCCATGCCGAGAGTATCCCTCACGGCCCGGGATGACGCCCCATAACCGCCCCGGAACGTGCTTACATCTCCCATGCGACCGAGGGGACGAACGGGTCAGGGGGCACGGCGTGGACACTGTGACGATCGGACTGGCGACGGAATTCCGGCCCATCCTCCTCAGGCTGGACCTTCTGGTCCGGCGGCAGAACACCCAGTACGCCCTCAGCCGCGCACAGACCTCGATCCTCTACACGCTCGCCTGCCACGGGCGGCTGCGGATGAGCGACCTGGCCCGGTTGGAGAACGTCCGGGTCCCGACGACCAGCAATTCCGTGACCGTGGTGGAGAGCATGGGCTACGTGGAGCGCGTGCGGGACCACTCGGACGGCCGCGGCGTCTGCGTGGAGCTCACCGACCTCGGGCGGGCACGGATCGACCAGGTGCTCGAGGCGCGCGACCAGGACTTCGCCGATCACCTGTCCCGCCTGTCCCCGGAGCACCGGGAGACGCTGTCGGCGGCGGTCCCCGCCCTCAACGCACTCCTGGACGCCTTCGACGGGACCGCGACCGCCCGCTGAGCCTCCGCGGCGTCTACCCTCACCGGACATGGGCACAGTCATGATCACCGGCGCCTCGCGCGGGATCGGCGCGGCCACGGCCAGGGCGCTCGAGTCGGATCACGACCTGATCCTGGTGGGCCGCGACGCCGACGCACTGGCGTCGGTGGCCCGCTCCTGCAGATCCGCCCGGGTGGTGACCGCGGATCTGACGACGGTCGACGGGGTGTCATCGGTCGCCGACGGGATCACCTCCCTCGACGGGGTGGTCCACTGCGCCGGGGTGGCCGACCTCGGGCGGATCGACGAGTCGGACGCCGCCGAGTGGCGTCGCGCGTTCGAGATCAACGTCCTCGCGGTGGTCGAGCTCACCCGGGTGTTGCTCCCGGCGCTCCGCGCGGCCCGCGGCCACGTCGTCGTCATCAACTCCGGTGCCGGGACCACCGCCAAGCCGGGCTGGGGCTCCTACAGTGCCTCCAAGTTCGCGCTGCGCGCCGTCACCGACACCCTCCGCGGCGAGGAACCGGCCCTGCGCGTCACCTCGATCCATCCGGGACGCGTGGACACCGACATGCAGCGGGCGATCGTCGCCGCCGAGGGCGGGAAGTATGACCCGTCGGCCCACCTCAGCCCGGACTCCGTGGCCACCGCGGTGCGCCACGCCCTCGACTCGGGGCCCGACGCCCACCCGACCGAGGTGGTTCTGCGACCCCGGCGCCACTGAGATCCCCTCGACCCGGTGGGCACGCGCGCGATCCCACCGCCGGACCGCTGCGCATGTCGTAACGTCCAGCACCATGGTCGGCACCGACACCCCGCTGCGCATCACCGTCATCGGTGCGGGCGTGGTCGGGTGTTATCTGGGCGGCAGGCTCGCCCGCCACGCCGACGTGACCCTGGTCGGGCGCCCTCATGTCCTCGACCCGATCCGCGCGGTCGGACTCACCGTGGAGTCCGGTGAGGGCGTGGAGGACCGCCTCCACGTGCCCGCCGAGGCGCTCACCCTGGCCGAGACGCCGGTGGCCGTCCGACGCTCGGACGTGGTGCTCGTGTGCACCAAGGCCGGCTCCACCGCCTCCGCCACCGCCGAGTTCGTCCCGTACCTGCGTCCGGGATCCCTGGTGGTGGGCCTACAGAACGGTCTGCACTCGGCCGATCTGATCCGCGAGGGCGTGGACGCCACACCGGTGATCGCCGGGATCATCCCCTTCAACGTCGCGCGGACCGGCCCCGCGACCTACCGTCGGACCAGCACCGGGGAGATCCGGATCGCCGAGCATCCCCTCGCCGCCCCGCTCCTGCGCGTGATGGAGGAGGCCGATCTCCGGGTGCGCGCGACCGACGACATCCAAGCGGTACTGCACGGCAAGGTCCTGCTGAACATGAACAACGCGGTCCAGGCGTTGTCCGGCCTCCCGCTGAGGACCGAACTCCTCGACCGGGACCTGCGCAGATGCGTCGCGCTCTGTCAGGCCGAGGCCAACCGGGTCTTCACCGCCGCCGGAGTGGTGTCCCGGGTACCCATCGCGGTACCCGCCGGCATGCTGCCGGCCGTCATGCGGCTGCCCACCCCGGTGTTCCGCAGGCTCGCCAGGGCGGTCATGCGGGTCGACGCCGACGGGACGTCGTCGATGAACGACGACCTGGTCCGGGGCCGACCGACCGAGATCGACATCCTCCAGGGGGAGGTGGTGCGGATGGGTCGGTACCTCGGTGTCGAGACGCCGGCGTGTGCGCACATCGTCGAGCTGGTGCACGAGGCCGAACGGGCCGGACCCGATCGCCGCCAGTGGACCGGCAAGGCACTTCTCGCCGAACTCCAGCGGGCACGGCGACGCGCACGACGGCTGGCGCGGCTGCAACTCTAGGGCAGGCGGTCGCCCCGGGGCGGCAACTCTGGGGCAGGTGGCCGGCCCCGGCCCGACACGTCAGGACGACGTGCGCCGCAGGAGCTCTGCATACCGGTCCGCCGGGGTGCGACGCGGGCAGCCGGCGCACTTGTCGCCCGCGGTCGCGACGTAGATCAGGCAGCAGGACCCTCGAAGAACGAACCGACGGGTGTCGCCCGGTCCCTCGACGTCGACGTAGCGGACCGGCAGCAGCGGCGGGCGGACGACATCGCGGGCCAGTTCGCAGCCACGGGCGGGGTCGCCGGCGGCGCGGCCGGCATCGAGCGCCCTGCCGGCGATCGAGTCCGAGCCGATCGCCCACAGCGCGCGGGGCGCCGCCCCGGAGACCTGCGCGAGTGAGGCGATCACCGCCTCGTGCGCCTCGCACAGCGCCTGCGCGAACGCGGTCACGGACGTCAGCACGCGGTCCGAGCGGGCGGCCCGGAGATATCCGTTCGCCTGGAGGGACACCGTCAGTCGGTCCGGCCGGGGGTCGGGAGCGACACCGGAGGTGAGGAGCATCGTCAGTGGCGCGGCGACGAGGGACGAGCTGGCCGAGTACCACCAGAGGGTGGCGTTGACCCTCGGATCGTCGTGCGCCCACCGTCGCCCGGTGTCCGACACGCGCGCCGCGAGCCAGCGGGGGTCGGTCAGCACCGCCCCGGGGAGGACCTCGGGGCCGTGGGAGATGGTCCGGGCGAACTCGCCGAGCGGTGCGGCGATGTCCGCGTAGGCGGCAGCGAGGCCGGGCGGGGCGCCGGGCGCGGGGTCACTCATCGGCGAGTCCCCAGACGTCCAGCGTGCGGCCGCCGCCCGGCCGCGGCCGCACCTGCCCGCGGACCCTGAACACCTCGGCCAGGAGGGCGGGATCGAGCACCTCCTCGGGCGCACCGGTCGCCACCACCCGGCCCTCGTCGAGGACCACCATCGCGTCGCAGTACTCGGTGGCCATCCGGAGGTCGTGGAGCGTCAGCAGGACCGCCAACCCGCCGGCCGCCAGCTCCCGCAGCAGCGCCAGGACCGAGAGCTGCTGGTGCAGGTCGAGGTGGTTGGTGGGCTCGTCCAGCAGGAGCACCTCCGGCTGCTGCGCCAACGCCCGGGCGATCGACACCCGCTGGCGTTCGCCCCCCGACAGGGCCAGGACGTCGCGGGCCGCCAACCCGGCCAACCCCACACGGTCGAGCACGGTGTCCACCACGTCGGCGTCGTCGGTCCCGAACGGCTCGAACAGCCCGCGTGTCACCGTCCGGCCCAGTCGCACCGACTCCCGGACCGTGATGCCACCCAACGAGACCGGCTCCTGAGTGCTCACGCCCACCGTCCGCGCCAGGGCCCGCCGGCGGAGCGAGGTGATGTCGTCGCCGTCGAGGCGCACCAGTCCGGCGGTCGTGGGCAGGGCCCGGTAGCAGGTGCGCAGCAGGGTCGTCTTGCCACTGCCGTTGGGGCCCACCAGCGCGGTGACCCGGCCGGGTGCGATGGTCAGGTCCACCCCCTCGAGGATCCGGCGACCCCCGAGGTCGGTGGAGACGTCGGCCGCGGTCAGTGTGGTCACGTCGCCGACCTTCCGTAGCGCCGCCACAGCATGATCAGGAACACCGGACCCCCCACGATCCCCGTGACGACGCCCACCGGGAGCTCGGCACCGTCGCTGACGGACCGGGCCGCGATGTCGGCCAGCACCAGGGCCACCGCCCCGAGCACCGCGGCCGTCGGCAGTAACCGGGCCGACGTGCGCCCGGTGACGTACCCGGCGAGGTGCGGGATGAGCAGTCCGATGAACCCGATGGTCCCGGAGACCGCCACCGCCCCCGCGGTGAGCATCGAGACCAGCAGCAACATGAGCAGCCGGAACCGCGGGACGTTCATGCCCATGGCCGTGGCGCCGTCGTCGCCGGTCAGGAGGAGGTCCAGGTGGCGGCTGGACAGCATCACCAGGACGCCCGCGACAGCGAGGATCGAGACCGGGGCCAGGAGCATGGTCCACCCGGCGTCACCGAACCCGCCGGCCAGCCAGCGCATGACGGTGCCCAGTTGGTGGTCGTCGCCCAACACCAACAGCGTGAACGTGTTGAGCGCGCCGAACATCATCGTCAGGGCCGCCCCCACCAGCACGATCGCCGTGGTGTCGTGCGCGCGACGGGCCACCAGGACCACCCCGGCCAGTGGCAGCAGGGCGCCGAGGAAGGCGGCCATCGGGAGCGTGAAGACGCCCCACATCCCGGCACCCACGCCCAGGACGGTCAGGACGACGACGCCGAAGCCGGCCCCGGACGACACCCCCAGCAGGTACGGGTCGGCCAGTGGGTTGCGCGTGACCGCCTGGGCGACGCCTCCCGCCACCGCGAGGGACGCGCCCACCGCCGCCGCCATGAGCGACCTCGGCAGCCGGGACTCGATCACGATCGCCTCGCGGGCCTCGGACCACCACGGGGTGAAGGACCCCGGGGCCACGCGGTGGGCGACGATCGCCCAGACGTCTCCGAGGGGGATGGACACCGACCCCAGAGAGACCCCCACCGCCACGGCCAGGGCGAGAAGCCCCAGCAGCGGAGCGAGGACCAGTCCGAGTGGCCGCCTGCCGCGGCGCGGGCCGGTCTCGCGGCCCGGGCTCGTGGCGCGGAACGGGCTCGTGGCGCGGAACGGTGACGGGAGGCGGGACGACGCCGAGGGGCGGCTCGGAGCCGGTGTCGCCGCATCGCCCGCGCCACCGCCACGGTCGTGGACGACCGTCGCCATATCAGCCACCGAAGGCGTCGGGGTGGAGCTCGCGGGCGATCGTCTCCACCGAGGTCGCCATCCGCGAACTCTCGAAGAAGTCGGCCAGGGGGACCACCACGATGCGGTCGTCGCGGATCGCCGGCGTGGTGGCCATGATGGGCTGGTTGCGCAGGTACTCGATCTTGTCCTCGGCGCTGGTGGCCCCGTAGTCGAGCACGACGATCGCCTCCGGTCGGCGTTCGCCGAGGATCTCCCACGTGGTCTTGAGGTAGGGCCGGTCGCCCTCGATGAAGATGTTGTCGGCTCCCGCGTACTCGCCGATCAGCTGGCCGATGCCGACGCCGCCGATCGTCAGGGGCTCCGCCTCACCGCTGTCGTAGAAGAACGTCGGGGTCCCCGTCACCCCGGCCTCGTCCAGGGTGGCGCGGACCGACTCGATCCGGTCGACGATGCGGTCGGTGAGCTGCTGCGCACCCTCCTCGACGCCGAGGACCCGGCCCAGCTGGGAGAAGTCGGTCTCGAGCATGGAGACGTCCGGGAACCCGTCGCCGCAGTACTCGGAGAACAGGAAGGTGTCGATGCCCGCCGCGTCGAGCGCGTCCCGGCTCCGGCCCTCCTTCTCGTCGAACGCGCTGCGCATGCCGGCCACCACGAGGTCGGGTTCCAGATCGACGATCTGCTCCCAGCTGGGATACTCCTCGGCCAACCCGGGAATCGCCTCGAGTTCCTCGGCGACCTCCGGCAGGACGTCCTCGCGATCGGCATAGCCCCGGCCGACGATCCGATCCCCCGCACCCATCTGGATGAGGGTCTCCGTGACGTGGGCGTTCATCGTGATGATGCGCTCGGGCGGGGCGTCGAACGTGGACTCACGCTCGCAGTTGGTGATGGTCACCGGCTCGGCGAACGCCTCATTCGAGGTGGCGCTCTCCTGAGCCTCGCCGCGGGAGCAGCCCGCGACGACGACGCCCGTGACGAGCAGCGCGGCGAGCGCCGTGGTGGACCTGGACTGGCGACGGAACATGATCAGACCTCGGATCGTGTCGTGTGCCCACGAACACACGAGACCCGCAGGCGGGCGACCGTCGACACCGGCCACCGACCGTGCAGGACTCCGGATCGCAGACCGCGGCGATGGACAGAGTCGCGTACCTCCGGGCAGGTAATCGGGCTCGTCGTCACCGAGGTGACGGCACACCGTTGCGGGTCAGCGCCGGATTCTCACCGGTCTTCCCCTGCGTATCCGGAGATCAGCAAGTCGTGGTGACAGTATGCACATCCGCCTCGACGGCCGCGGGGGCACCTCCCCGGAACACCCACGGGGGGCCGCCGCTGCGGAACCGGATACCGGGCGCGGTGGCATCGGGCGGAGGGCGCGCTGGCCGCGGCGCGGGGCGCGGGGCCGCTGCGGATCGGCGTCTACTCGTCGTACCCCAGGGAGAACGCCGCCTCGAGGTCGTGCTTGGACAGCGCGCGGAACGCGATGTGCGTCTCGGTGTCGACCACGCCCGGGACCTTGTTCAGGCGGTCGGAGACGATGTCGGCCACCTCCTCGTTGCGGCGGGCCCGCACGAGCACGATGAGGTCGATGGTGCCCGTCACCGAGTACACCTCGGAGACCCCGTCGATCTCGGCGATCGCCTCGGCGACCTCGGGGATGCGCGCCGTCTCGGCGTGGACGAAGACGATGGCGGTGATCATGGCCTGAAGGGTAGTCCAGTCGCGCGGCCCCGGTTCAGCGCATGTTCTCCGGCGTCCAGTACGCGCGCATCGACCGGATCTTGCCCTGCTCGTCGTGGGTCATGAGGTCCCACACGTTGATGGTGGCCTTGGAGTCGGCGTCGAAGTGGGTGGTGATCTCGAAGTTGAACAGCAGGTCGTCGCCACACACGCGCGCCTCGAGCACCTCGCCCTCGATCTTCAGCGCCACCACGGACGAGTAGAACTCGCGGATGGCCGCCTTGCCCTCGTGGACGGTGCCGTTGCCGACGGGGTCCTCGACCGTGGCGTTCTCGGCGTAGAGGTCCAGGACCGCCTCGAGGTCGCCGGCGACCAGCGCGGCGATGTAGGAGTCGGCGGTGGCACGGATCTGCTCGGGGGAGGCACTCACGGCGGTGGCCCTTTCGGTATGACGACGAGACACCTCGAGCCTAGAACGTGTTCTCGATCAGAGCGTTCGTACGCCGCAATCGATAAAGAATATGTGACTTGCGCCACATTGGTAGCGGGCCTACGCTCCGTTCACCAGACATCAGGACGTCCATCCGGCCCGGGAACGGGGTACGCCATGTCCACACGGAACGTCTCGGCCAGGAGCTCGGACGAGGAGTCCTTCCACACCGGCAGGGTGGTGATCATCTCCCTGGTCGCCGCGCTCGGCGGGTTCCTCTTCGGCTTCGACACCGCCGTCATCAACGGCGCGGTGGACGCCGTCCAGGAGACCTTCGGCATGAACGCCGGTCTCACCGGGTTCGTCGTCTCCTCGGCCCTGCTCGGCTGTATCGCCGGCGCGTATCTCGCGGGCCGCCTCGCCGACCGCTGGGGGCGCACCCGCGTCATGGTCCTGGCCTCGGCGCTGTTCACCGTCAGTGCGATCGGCTCCGGGCTCGCGTTCGGCCCGTGGGACCTCATCCTGTGGCGGGTGGTCGGTGGCCTGGGCGTCGGCGCGGCCTCGGTCATCGCGCCGGCGTACATCGCCGAGGTGGCCCCGCCCTCGATACGCGGCCGCCTCGGGTCACTGCAGCAGCTCGCGATCGTCTCCGGCATCTTCGTGGCCCTGCTCTCCGACGCCTGGCTGGCAGCCGTGGCCGGAGGCGCGATCGAGGAGCTGTGGCTGGGGATCCAGGCCTGGCGCTGGATGTTCCTCACCGAGCTGGTCCCCGCGATCACCTACGGCGTACTGGCGCTCATGATCCCGGAATCCCCCCGCTACCTGCTGGCCAAGGGGCTGGTCGGCGAGGCGAGGGACGTCCTGCGCACCATCCAGTCCAGCGGCGTCGACAACCGGATCAAGGAGATCCGTGCGACGGTCCGCGAGGACAGGAAGCGGTCGTGGCAGGACATGCTCACCCCGAGCGGCAGGAACCTCCTGCCGATCGTGTGGATCGGCATCGTGCTGTCCGTCTTCCAGCAGGCCGTGGGCATCAACGTGATCTTCTACTACTCCACGTCCCTCTGGCAGTCGGTCGGCTTCACCGAGGCGGATGCGCTCACCCAGACCGTCATCACCTCGGTCACCAACATCGTGGTGACGATCGTGGCCATCGCACTGATCGACAAGATCGGGCGTCGCAGGCTGCTCATGACCGGCTCGGTCGGCATGACCGTCTCGCTCGCGGTGATGGCCCTGATGTTCAGCACCGCCACGATGGGTCCGGGGCCCGACGGCGAACTCGCTCCCCAACTCGGCGACACCCAGGGGCTGGTCGCGCTGATCGCCGCCAACGGTTTCGTCGTGTTCTTCGGGATGTCCTGGGGCCCGGCGGTGTGGGTGCTGCTCGGCGAGATGTTCAACAACCGCATCCGCACGGCGGCGCTCGGTCTGGCGGCGGCCGCCCAGTGGTTGGCGAACTTCGCAGTCTCCACCGCGTTCCCGCCGATGGCCGAGTTCAGCTTGACGTTCACCTACGGCTTCTACGCGGTGTCGGCGCTGCTGTCCTTGCTGTTCGTGGCCAAGTTCATCCCGGAGACCACCGGCCGCTCGCTGGAGGACATGGAGTAGCCCGGCCCCCGCGCAGGCGCTCCGCCGATCCCCCGCCCCGCCCCCGCCAGGCCCGTCGCCAAGAGCGTTCCGCACACATCGGCCGAGAAAGGGGTGCGCGGAACGCTCTTCTCGACGCGGGCCGGGTGGCGGGCCGGGCCGGGCCGGGCCGGGTGGCTGGCGGGTCGGGCGGGCGGGCCGGGCGGGTGGCCGGGACGATCAGGCCGCGTCGTCGGGCGTCCGGACCGGGCAGAACAGATCGGTGCGCAGGGTCGCGGGGTCGATATCCGGCGTGGGTTCGGTGACGTACGACTCCCAGAACGGATTCGCCGGGGCGCGTCCCAGGGAGCCGATCTCGCCCATGAACCCCGCCCACGCCTCGCCCAGACCGTCGTAGGAACCGAGGTAGCTCATCACGGCGACCTCTCCCGCCGGCAGTTCGGATGCCACCACGCGCATCCCGCCAGGGTCCACCGACGCCCCGCCCACCCGATCGGGCAACGGCTCGTCCAGGGGGAAGCCGATCTCCAAATCCGCCATGGGTTCCGGCTCCTGGGCGATCCTCGTGTACAGCGCGAACGCGGCGGCAGCCGGCGTCACCCCCGCGGCGAACAACGCCGGGAACGCCGTGCCGAACGCCGAGTCGAAGAACTCGCTGATGGTGGCCATGGGCACGTTCGTCGCCCGGACGACCGCCGTGGGCACCGCGGGCACCGTGAACAGGCGGACGCCGTCCACGGGCTCCGGGCCGAGGTCGGGGTAGCCGGGGGGCGGACCGTGCGGCTGGTCCCGGGGCGGGACCGGGGACGACGACGACATCATGAGTCCTCCTCGAGCGGCGATGCTGCTGCACATTGTGCTCCTGTCGCCGGCGCCCGGGAAGGGGTTCCGGTCAGCCACGGTGGCGTGGGCGTGGGCGTGGCGGCGGCGTGGGCGAGGGCCGGCGGCGGCGTGGTGGCGGGGGCGGGGGCGTGGTGGTGGTCACGACGAGTGCACCCGCGCAGCCGGACGGGGACACTGGGGGCATGTCGACATTCCGCCTCCGCACGCCGGACCGCACCCTCGATCTGGGCGAGTTCGACAACGCCCAGGAGGCCCTCGAGCACGCCGTGACGCTGCAGCCCGACGCCCATCCGGTCAACGGCGACCTCCAGGTGTTGGTCGGGGACGAATGGCACGAGGTCGCCACGGAGGGGGACATCTCGTGACCCCCGCCGGCTCCGGATCGGTGACGCAGTGCGCCACCTGCGGGGTCGAGCGGGCCGAGCCGGTGCCCGACGTGTGCCCGATCTGCGCCGATGAGCGCCAGTTCGTCCCCGCCGGCGGCCAGCGGTGGACCGACCCCGAGGCGTCGGCCGCGCGCGGCGCGCGCATCGAGTTCATGGAGCGCGAGGCGGACGTGATCAACCTGGTCCACCGGGACTGTCCCGGGATCGGGCAGAAGCCGGCGCTCATCCGCACCGACCACGGGAACGTGATGGTCGAGGCGCCGAACCACATCAGCGAGGAGGCCGTCGCGGCGGTGCGCGGATGGGGTGGCATCTCCGCCCTCATCGCCTCCCACCCGCACATGTACGGGGTCCAGTCACTGTGGTCGGCCGCCTTCGACGACGCCCCGGTCTACGTCTCCGCACCGGACGAGCACTGGCTCGGTCTGCGGCCCCGCAACACCGTGGTGTGGGGCGGCGGCCACCCGGGTGAGGAGATCGAGATCCTGCCGGGGGTCCGGGCCTCACAGCCCGGCGGCCACTTCCCCGGCAGCGCGGTGGTCCACTGGACCGCGCGCGACGGCCGGGGGGTGCTGTTCACGGGCGACACCATCGGCACCGTCGCCGATCCGCGCTGGGTCACGTTCATGCGTTCGTTCCCCAACTGGATGCCCCTGTCCGGCGCGGTGGTCCGGCGCATCGCCGAGCACGTCTCGCGCTACGACGTCGACCGGATCTACGCGAACTTCGGCGGCTGCGTCCCCCGCGACGCCGGCGCCGCCGTCCAACGCTCGGCCGAGCGGTACGCCAGGTGGGTCGACGGCGAGTACGACGCTCTCACTTAGGAGGTGGGTACGGACTCTGAGCCTTCTGCGGCTGTGATCTGCGCGAGTGCGCCGACGCCAACCAACGACGGCTCCTGAGGGCCGCTGTACTGGCATTCTCGGCGTCTACCATGGTCGGACCGGTAGACCTCGATCAAACCATGCTGGTCGGACTCGGACTCGACCGCTACGGCGCACGACGGACCGATGAGGTCGGATACGACAGGACCCGCGCCCGGAGGTCCGGAGGGTGGACACCGTGGACCACCGTCCCGATGCTCTACCTGCACGGCAGCGCCGACTGGTGTGCTCGCGGAGTGGACCCGGCTGGCGTCGGCCCTACCGGTCGGAAGCAGGGCGGAGTCCGTGCGGGACTCCGGTCACTTTCCGCAGGTGGAACAACTCGACCTGGTCGCACGCCTCGTCGAGGACTTCGTCGGCGCCCGGTGACGGGGGTACCCGCACCGCCCACCCTGATCGCGCTCTCCGCGGCCGAGGCCGACGCGTTGGTGGGACGGGTCGCGACGATTCCGCGCCACACCTGGGGGCGGGACGCAGGTGACGACCGGCCGGCGACCGCGAGTCAGGCTCCCGCCGTCTCGGCCTCAGCGAACCCCCATAGCCGTTCGGCGATCTCCGGATCCGAGGCCTCGGCGGTCCTTCCGATGAGCGTGGGCATCCCCCTGAGGTTCCGCAGCCCGTCCGGCCCGGTGTAGCTGCACGGCGGTAGCGGCCGGGTGGCGGCGAACATCGTGGTGAGCGCCGCCTGCGAGGCAGGCTGGGCGAACACCGAGCAGACGCGGGTGATCATCGTGTCGACCACGGCGTTCCCGCTGGCGTTGGTGATCCCGGTCGCCGCCCACCCGGGGTGCGTGAGCTGCACGTCGACCCCCGCCACCGCGGCCTCGGCCCGTCCGTCCCGCAACCGCCGGTCCAGCGCGAGCCCCCACAGCATGTCGCCGAGTTTGGACTGGGCGTAGGCCGCCGCGGGGGTCCACCGACGTCGGCGGAAGTGGGGGTCGTCGAGGTCGAAGGTCGCGGCCTTGTGCGCGTTGGACCCGACGATCACCACGCGGCGGCGGACACCCGGGAGGACGAGGTTCGTGAAGAGGAACGGGCCGAGAACGTTGACGCCGAGCAGCATCTCGACCCCGTCGGCGGTCTCGCGGCGTCGCGGCGTGATGGCACCGGCGTTGTTGACCAGCACGTCGATCGGCTCGGCCTCCCCGCCGCGCAGCTCGTCGGCGGCGCGTCGCACGCTCCCGAGCGAGGCCAGGTCCAACTCGACGACCCGGGACGGGCCCGGGAGCGAGTCCGCGACCTGGTGTCCTCGCCCGGTGTCCCGCACCGCCAGGACGACCCGGGCGCCGCGGTCCGAGGCGGATCGTGCGGTCTCCAGACCGACGCCGCTGGTCGCCCCCGTGATGAGCCACGTCTGGCCGGTCAGGTCCGGGATGTCGATGGTCTTGGTAGTCACCGGCACAGGCTACGTGCCGCGAGGTGCCCGTCAGTGGTGCTATGAGCAGGTTCATCGAGCGGGTCCCCTGGGCGGTCTGGTGACCCGACCCGATCCGGGGCGGCGTCGACCCGGCCCGGTTTATCCTCCGCTCATGCGCCCTTTCGCCACCCGCTCCCGCCGTCCGCTGGCCGCGGCGGTCGCGGCCCTCGTCGTCGTCTCCTCCGCGGTCCTCGCGCCGGCCACCGCCTCAGCCCAACCGGCACCGCGGTGGTCCGGACTGGACACCCGCCAGTGGGATCGCCCGATCCCCGCGCCCGGCGTCACCGCGGCGACCGTACCGCTGGACCCCTCGCTCTCGCTGCCGGAGGCCGGGCGGGCGGTGCGCTCGGCCTACGGCACGATCGACCAGCACGGACGCCCCGCGATCGCCACGTCGGCGGTGTTCCTCCCCCACGGCACACCCCCGCCGGGTGGGTGGCCGGTGGTGGCCTGGGCACACGGGACCACCGGGCTCGGCGACGACTGCGCCCCGTCGACCCACCCGCGCTCGGATCGCGACGCCGAGTACCTGGGGCACTGGCTGCGGCAGGGGTACGCGGTCGTGGCCGCGGACTACGTGGGGCTCGGGACGCCGGGCCTGCTCAGCTATCTGAACGGGCACGTCGCCGCCCGGGGGATCATCGACTCCGTCCGTGCCGCGCGGGCCGACGGGCTCCCCCTCTCCCCCACGTGGGCCCTGGTGGGCCAGTCGCAGGGAGCGGGGGCCGCGCTGGTCACCGCCACCCGGGCCACCGAGCTGGGGGCGCCCTCGGGGCTGGACTTCCGGGGCGTCGTGGCCACCGGCGCGCCGGCCAACCTCGAGCACCTCTTCCAGTGGGGCGGGCCGGGCTTCCCCCCGGTGTCGCTGCCCACCGGCCTCAACCTCTACGCCTTCTACATCCTCGCCGGCCTGCGTGACCAGCACCCCGAGTTCGAGCTCGACCAGTTCCTCACCCCGCGGGGCCGTGAGATGGTCGACTCCGCCGAACAGCTCTGTTACGAGGACATGCGCGCGGCGGTGGGCGATTTCCAGATCTCCCAGGCGCTCACCCGGCCGGTCAGGGACATCCCGGACGTCTTCGGCCATCTCCAGCGGTACATGGGGACCCCGGCCACCGGGTACGACCGCCCGGTCTTCCTGGGCCAGGGCCTGCTCGACCTGGACGTGCCCGCGCCCTCCGCGCTGTCCCTCGCGGCGGAGATGACCCTGAACCGCCAGCCACTCGAGTTGCACGTCTATCCGGACAGGGACCACAGCGGGACGGTCTATGCGGCGACGCCGGACGCCACCGCGTTCCTGAACCGGGTGATGGGCTGAGCAGAATCCCGCAGTTGGACACGCCGTCACCATGCCGTTCCACATCGGGCGCGGCAGGAGCCGGTCGACGCCACATCAACGATGTGACGTAATCCACAATCGTTACCTACTTGTCACATGAGAATTTCCGAGTAGAGTCCTCGCCATCGCCGCGCGGGGATGTTCAGGGACTCCCCGCGCGGCTGACTTAATTTCGACGCCGCCCGCATTTCGGCCGAGGCGCCCGACTCTAGAACGTGTTCTAGTATCGTGACTCCCATGAGCTCTCTCGACTTCGAGTCCACCAGCAGGACCCTCACCGCCGGCCGCTTCGAGCTGCACTTCCACGAGGCGGGGGAGCAGAGCGTGACCGAGCCGGAGAGCACGGTCCCGGTCCTGTTCCTCCACGGTTCCGGCCCGGGCGTCACCGCGTGGTCCAACTTCTCCGGCAACTTCCCCGTCTTCGCCGAGCGATTCCACACGATCCTGCTGGACATGCCGGGCTTCGGCAGGAGCTCGGACCTGGAGTGGGAGAAGGCCTACCCCCTGATCGCCGCCGAGGCGATCGACGCGTTCTGTGAGGCCAAGGGCATCGAGAAGGTCGACATCATCGGCAACTCGATGGGCGGCAACGTCGCCTGCGAGACCGCCCTGGCCTACCCCGGCCGCGTCCGCAAAATGGCGCTCATGGGCCCCGGTGGACTGGCCGCGCCGCTGTTCACGCCCGAGCCCAGCGAGGGCTCGCGGCGCCTGTTCGACTTCCTGGCCTCGCCCTCCGACGAGTCCATGGCCGCCTGGGTCGACACGATGGTGGGCAACAAGAAGGTCGTCTCCGACGAGCTGATCCGCGCGCGGACCGAAGCCGCCACCGCCCCGGGGGCCGTCGAGCGGATGTACGCGATCTTCGGATCGATCCTCAAGCCCGAGAACGCCTACACGCCGCTCTACGCACGGGCCTCCCAGATCCGCCAGGAGACGCTGCTCATCTGGGGCCGCGACGACCGCATGCTGCCCTACGAGCAGGCGCACTTCGCGTTCCGGCAGCTCCCCCGCGCCGAGCTCCACGCCTTCTCGCGCTGCGGGCACTGGGCGATGATCGAACAGAAGGACAAGTTCGAGCGCCTGGTGATCGACTTCCTGCTCAACTGACCCGCTAGCCTCGGGGCATGAGCGAGTCGCCGCAGCCCGACCAGCCCGCCGCGGAACAGCCCTCTGCGGAACAGCCCACCGTGGATCCGCGCACCGGCGAGGACCTGTCCTGGAAGAGCACCCCGGTCGCGATCGTCCTGCTCGACCGTCCCGCACCAGGCCACGCCGAGGTCGGCGACCTCCTCGCCGAGATCTTCGAGGGCTCCTACGAGGTCGATCCCGGGACGGACGACGATCCCGCGACCGGCGTGTCGGTCGAGGACGTCACGGTCGTCACCACCCCGCTCGACCTCCCCGTGGCCGACGGCGAGGCGTCCCGCTACACCGAGAACCTAGCCATCTGGAACGGCGGCCAGAGCGTGGTGGACACGCATCGCTCCCAGGTCGTCGTGGCCGCCTTCCGCCTCGGCCCGACAGGCGACGACGGCGAACCGGGCGAACCCGAGTACCTGGACCCCAGGCTCGAGACGCTCCGGTGCGAACTCGCGGTGGCCACGGTGACCGCCGCCCTGACCGCCCTGCCCGGCGCGATCGCGGTGAGCGTGGGCGGCGCGGCCACCACCCTGCCGGCCGGCCCCTACCGCGATCTCGTCGCCGGCAACCCGCTCCCGGTGCCCGCCCTCGTCGGGGTGCGGTCGGGCATGCAGTCCGAGACCACCTCGTGCGTCTACACCAGCGGGCTCGGGCGCTTCGGCCGACTGGACATGGAACGGCTCGACGTCGCCGGGCCCCCGGGCGCCCTCTACGGGCAGATGTGCGACCTGGTCGCGTACTCGCTGGGCTCGGGCACCGTGTTCCAGCCCGGCCAGGCCCTCGAGGTGGGCGGGCCGCAGCCCCTGCTCACCAGCGTCGAGACCTCACCGTTCACCGGGCAGCAGGTCCTGCGCCTCACGCCCGGCTGAGCACGGACCCGGCGTCAGGGCCGCCGGTTGGTGGTCCGCTCCACCACCAACCGCGTGGTGGCCGCCAGCTGGAACGGCCGGACGACGGGCTCGATACGACTGGTCAGCCGTTCCTTCTTGAGCCTGGCGATCACGCTGCGGACCAGCTCGGGCAGGGGAGTGCCCGAATGGTCGACCAGCGGGTAGATGCGGACCTCCGGGGCGACCCTCGCCATCTCGACGATCGCGTCGACATGGTCGGCCGTGCTCATCCGGTCCGCGTAGGTGAACAGAAGGTGGGAGCACAGGACGAGGTCGGCCGAGTCGGAGGCCAGGGGTAGATCCGGGAGAGCGCCGGCGACGTACCTCCCGGGCGCGACCTCGAGGTCGGCGAGCATCGACTCCGCCGCGGTCCGGCGGACGGATTCGTGACCGACCACGCCGCCCCGGACGTCCCAGTCGTAGTCGAGGTCCCGGGAGTGGAAGTGGGCCAGGGATCGATCCAGGTCCGCCAGGACCCGTTCCCGCAGGTCGCCGCCACCGAGCGCGTACTGCGGATCCACCGCGATCGCGTCCCCGCCCGCCGCGCAGATCTCCGCCACCGCGCTGGCCGCCCCGCCCGGGCAGTCGACGATCCGCCCACCCAGGTCCGCGTCGTCGAGGCTGAACATGTCGGTGTACTCCGCCAGCGAGCGCGCGCTCACCAGGACGTCCGATTCCGACAGCGGTAGGTGGATGGTTCGGGGACTTGCGGTCACCTGGACGTTCTCCTCGATCAGGTCGGGATGGGCCGGTCTCGGCCGTGGTCCTCTCCGGGCCGAACCGTGGTCCGGTGTGGACCGTGCTCCCGACTGATGATCGGCCCACCCGTTCCCGGTGGGTCCGTGACGCGCGTCCTACGCCGAGGCGGGGTGGGCGAGGTGAGCGGCGCGGATCCACCGGGGTTCGCATCGCCAACACATGAGCACGTCGTTCTGCACGGCGTCACGGTAACAGCGCCCTCCGACACCGGCCACCGATTCGACACCGGTGCACCGAACCCTGACGTCCGGCCCGGAAGTGACGTGCCCCACCAGTAGAACGGACACACGTTATAGTTTTGTCCACCGCGGCATGCGCGCAGAGTCGTTCCGCCAGCACCGATACTGGAGAACACGTGAGATCACCGTCACCGGACCGGGCCGCCACCCGCGGCCTCTCCCCTCTCGCCGGGGCGCTCGCGCTCGGACTGGTCGTGGCCCTGGCTCCGGCTCTCGCGACCGGCGCGGCCCCGGAGGCCGCCGCGCAGGGTTCGTCCGACCACGGTTCGTCCAACGCCCCGGACCGGACGGCGTTCTACACCCCACCGGCGCAGCTGCCCGCGATTCCCGGCACGGTGATCCGCAGCGAGCCCATGGTCATCACGCCGAGCGTCCCGGACCTCGTCGCGGGCGGTGCCCTGTCCGCCGACGCCCAGCGGATCATGTACCGCTCGACCGGCGCGGCGGGCGGGCCCGTCGCCGTCACCGGCACCTACCTCCAGCCCAAGGCCCCGTGGACCGGTCCCGGCCCGCGACCGCTCGCCGTGGTCACGCCCGGCACGCAGGGTCAGGGCGACCAGTGCGCGCCCTCGAAGTCCATGGAGGTCGGGCTCAGCGCCCGGACGGCCCCGCTCTCGATGGCGGCCGGGTACTCGCTGATCGACGCGTACTCGATGCTCGCCGAAGGCTTCGCCGTCGTCGTCACCGACTACGAGGGGCTGGGCACGCCCGGCCACCACCCCTACGTCAACCGCGACTCCCAGGGCCGCTCGGCCCTGGATGCCGCCCGGGCCGCGGTGCGCTTGTCCGGGACCGACCTCGCCCCCGACTCCCCCACGGTCGTGAGCGGGTACTCCCAGGGCGGAGGCGCGGCCGCGGCCGCCGCCGAGATGCAGCCCCAGTACGCACCGGACCTCAACCTGGTGGGGATCGCCGCGGGCGCCCCGCCGTCGGACATGCTCGGCACCCTCGACCGCGTCGACGGCGGCGTCCTCACCGGGGCCGTCGGGTACGCCATCAACGGGATCCTGCAGGTGCACCCCGAGCTGCGTCCGGCGTTCGACCGGCAGCTCAACGACGAGGGCAGGCGCATGCTCGAGGTGACCTCGACGCAGTGCGTCGCCGAGACCGCGTTCGCCTACGGTCTGCGCCGGACCACCGAGTTCACCACGCACGGCAACTCGCTGGCCGACGCCGCCCGGTCCGAGCCCGAGATCCTGCGGGTCCTCGAGGGCTACAACCTCGGCCGCGTGGCCCCCACGGTCCCCGCGATGGTCTTGATCGGGCGCAACGACGACGTGGTCCCCCACGACACCGCGGTCGACCTGGTCCGGGACTGGTGTGCCCGGGGCGCCACGGTGGAGCTGCGTACCGCGGAGCTACCGGCTCTCGCGCCGGGGCTGGTGATCGACCACGCCCTGCCGATGCTGGCCGAACGCGCCACCAACGCGCGCTACCTCATGGACCGGGTGCACGGCCTGCCGGCCCCGGACTCCTGCGGCACCGTCTGACGCCGGACCACGGAGGGGACCGCCGGGTGGCGGGCCCCTCCGTCGTCCGTCAGGGCAGGTTGTGGTGGAAGGCCTGCTCCTGCGCGAGGCTGTCGATCCGCCAGCCCTCTGCGGTCCGGACGAACCCGAGCACGTACCAGAGCCCGTAGAAGAACACCTGCTGGTCCTTCTCCTCCACCGGCCGCAGGGCCATCGGGTTGAAGCACATGCAGCGTCCGGTCGCGGTGTCGCCGTCCAGGGTCACCGCGAGATTGCCCATCAGGTGCTGGGTGGAGGCGAAGATCGGCAGCATCTCCGCCAGCCAGGCGCGCACCGCCGGATAGTCGTCCGCGGGCCCGCCCGAGGCCTCGTAACTCACCCGGGCGTCCGGGGTGAACACCCTGTCCAGTCCGTCGAAGTCACGGGCGTCGATACAGGTCGCGTACCTGGTCACCAGGTCCTGGAGGTCCCAGCGATCGGACAGCTCGACCAGTGTTCGACTCATGCCCACTAGGCTAACGTGGCCCGCATGCAGTTCGAGCAGGAATCCCGCGCCCGCCAGGCGATAGAGCAGCTCAAGTACCGGTACTGGCGGGCCTGCGACGCCAAGGATCCGGAGGGGTTCCGGGCGTGCTTCGTCGCCGAGGGCGGCCTCCTGGACTTCGGCCCGCTCGGCCGCACCGACCCGGACACGATGGTCGGGATCTTCCGTCAGATCGCCCTGGCCACCGCCTCCGACGGCGGACCCCGCATCCTCGACATGCACCACGGCCTCATGCCCTCCATCGCTGTCGAGGACCCGGCGGACGGGGGCGCGCCGCGGCGCGCCACCGGCACCTGGACGTTGCAGTTCCGTCAGGTGGACCGGGAGAACGGCACCGAGACCCTCTCCACCGGCGAGTACTCCGATGTCTACGTGGTGGAGAGCGGCCGCTGGGTGATGGCCGAGTGCCTGTTCTCCCCGGGGTGGTCGATCACGCGCTCCCTCGACAGCGCGACCGTGACCTTTCCCGAGGTCCACACCGTCCGCGGAGACGAGACGGCAGCCGCGACCGCCGGGGTCGACTCGTGACCGCGCGCGTCGCCCTGGTCACCGGCGCCAGCCGCGGCGTCGGCAGGGGGGTGGCCACCGCACTCGCGCAGGCCGGGTGGACGGTCTACGTGACCGGCCGGTCCGCCGAGCGCCTGCAGGGCACGATCGACGCGGCCTCCGGCGCCCCGGGCGAGATCCGCCCACTCGAATGCGACCACTCCCGGGACGACGAGATCGTCGCCGTCGTCGCCCGGATCGCCGAGCAGGCCGGACGCCTGGACCTGCTGGTCAACAACGTGTGGACCAACCCCAAGGGCTTCATGGGGTTCAACGGCAAGTTCTGGGAGCGGCCCGCCGGCGACTGGGACGCCCTCATGGGCGTCGGTCTGCGCGCGCACTACGTCGCCAGCTGCGAGGCCGCCAAGGTGATGGTCCCGCAGGGGTCGGGCCTGATGGTCAACATCTCGTCCTTCGGGTCGCGCTCGCCGTTCCACACCGTGCTCTACGGGATGAGCAAGACCGCCCTGGACAAGATGGCCTCGGACATGGCGCACGAGCTCGTCGGGACCGGCGTGTCCACCCTGTCGCTGTGGCTCGGCCTCATCCGCACCGAACTCATCCTGTCGTTGGGGATGGACGACTTCAACGGCTTCCCCCTGGACCGGGCCGAGGACCCGACCTTCGTCGGCCGCGTGATCGTGGCACTGGCCGACGATCCGTCGCTGCCGGCGCTGAGCGGGTCCACGGTGATCACGGCCGAATACGGTCGCGAACACGGGGTGACGAACGACGACGGCGAGGTACCGCTGTCGCACCGGGGCGCCTTCGGCGGTGGTCCGCTCTTCCCGCCGGTGACGGACGAGCAGCTGGGGATCACGACGGTCGACGAGGTAGCCGAGGCCGGCGGGCACAACGGATTCGTGGGGAGGTGACGGTGTCTCCCCGAGGGATCGGCGAGTTCGACGACCCGCTGGAGCGCCTCGAACGCAACGAACGCCAGGCCAGCCAGGCCATCCGCTACGTCCTGCTGTCCGCCTCGGCCGTGGTCATCTTCGCGGTCGCGCTCGTCGCGGTGGGCGGCGGCATCGGCGAGGAGTGCACGGAACCCGGCGGCACGTGCCTGACCTCCGACCGGGTCGAGGTGGTGCTGCTGCCGCTTCTGCTGTCGGTGATCCTGTCCGTGACCGCGGGGGTCAAGACCTACCGGCGGTGGAAGCAGCACATCAGGTGGCGGCCGTGGCTGTTCGCCAGCTACGCCATGTGGATGATCACCACCACCTACCTGATCGGCTCGTCCTCGGCGGTGTTCGTGCAGGTGGGCTGACCCCTCCCCCCGACCGGGACCTCACACCGCCCGGTTCTCTCACCGCCCGGCCCTCTCACGGCACGATGTTGACCATTTTCCCCGGCACCACGATGACCTTCTTGGGGGTCGCTCCGGCGAGGTTGGCCTGCACCTTCTCGTCGGCCAGGGCCGCCGCCTCGACCTCGGTCGGCGTCGCGTCCGCAGGGACGGTGATGCGCGAGCGCACCTTGCCCTTGATCTGCACCGGGTACTCCACCGAGTCCTCGACCAGGTAGGACTCGTCGTGCTCGGGGAACGGGCCGTGGGCCAGCGAGCCGGCGTGCCCGAGCCGCGACCACAGTTCCTCGGCCAGGTGCGGGGCGACGGGGGCGACCATCAGCACCAGAGGTTCGACGGCCGACCGCGGCGCTCCCGGCCCCTCGGTCGGGTAGGCCTTGGTCAGGTGGTTGACGTACTCGATGAGCTTGGCGATCGCGGTGTTGTCGCGCAGGCCCGCGAAGTCGTCGCGGACCCCCGCGATGGCCTTGTGCAACGCCTTGAGCACGTCCTGCGGCGGCTCCTCCTCGGTCACCCGGGCCTGCCCGGTGGACTCCTCGATCACCACGCGCCACAGCCGCTGCAGGAAGCGGTGCGCCCCCACGACGTCCTTGGTGGCCCAGGGCCGTGAGGTGTCGAGCGGGCCCATGGACATCTCGTACACACGCAGCGTGTCGGCGCCGTACTCGTCGCAGATCTCGTCGGGGGAGACCGAGTTCTTGAGCGACTTGCCCATCTTCCCGTACTCCTGGAACACCTCGGGGGCGTCCGGGGAACCGTCCAGGTAGAACTTCCCGTCCCGTTCCTCTACATCTGCAGCAGGCACGTACACGCCGCGTGCATCGGTGTACGCGAACGCCTGGATGTACCCCTGGTTGAACAGCCTGCGGTAGGGCTCCTCGCTGGTCACGTGCCCGAGGTCGAACAGGACCTTGTGCCAGAACCGCGAGTAGAGCAGGTGCAACACGGCGTGCTCGACTCCACCGACGTAGAGGTCCACTCCCCCGGGGTCGCCCTCGCCGTGGATCTCGGGCCGCGGACCGGTCCAGTAGCGCTCGTTCTCCAGCGCGCACAGCTCGTCCGGGTTCGTGGGATCGATGTAACGCAGCTGGTACCAGCTGGAGCCGGCCCAGTTGGGCATCACGTTGGCGTCGCGGGTGTAGGTCTGCACGCCGTCGCCGAGATCCAGCTCGACGGTCATCCACTCGGTGGCCTTGGCCAGCGGCGGGGAGGGCATCGAGTCGGGGTCGTCGGGGTCGAAGGACACGGGCTTGTAGTCCTCGACCTCGGGCAGCTCGACGGGCAACATCTCGTCGGGAAGCGCGTGCGGGACGCCGTCCGAGTCATAGACCACGGGGAACGGCTCGCCCCAGTAGCGCTGGCGGGCGAAGAGCCAGTCCCGCAGCTTGTACTGGACGGTCCCCTCGCCGGTGCCCTCGCCCTCCAGCCAGGCGATGGTGGCGGCCTTGGCCTCGTCCACGTCCATACCGTCGAGAGACAGCCCGCGCTCGTTGGTCGAGTTCACGGCCACGCCGTCGCCCGCGTACGCCTCGGCACGCACGTCCAGCTCACGCCCGTCTGCCGGCGCGACCACCTGCACGATCGGCAGACCGAAGGCCGTGGCGAACTCGTGGTCGCGGGAGTCGTGGGCGGGCACGGCCATGATCGCGCCGGTGCCGTAGCCCATCAGCACGTAGTCGGCCACGAACACCGGGACCTGCTCGCCGTTGACCGGGTTGACGGCGTAGGAGCCGGTGAAGACGCCGGTCTTGTCCTTGTTCTCCTGGCGCTCCAGATCGGACTTGGTGGCGGCCCGGCGGCGGTACTCCTGCACGGCCTCGGCCGGCGAGGAGTGCCCGCCGGTCCAGCGCTCGTCCAGCCCGTCGACGGCGCCGCCCACACCGTCCACCCCGCCGGGAGCGTCGCCCGCCTCAGGCCAGAACGGCCCGGCCAGCTCGTCGACCAGCGGATGCTCGGGCGAGAGCACCATGTAGGTGGCGCCGAACAGCGTGTCGGGGCGGGTGGTGAACACCTCGATGGACTTCTCCGCCACGGCGAAGCGGACGCGTGCGCCCTGCGAGCGGCCGATCCAGTTGCGCTGCATGGACTTGACCTTGTCGGTCCAGTCCAGACGGTCCAGGTCGTCGACCAGCCGATCGGCGTACGCGGTGATCCGCATCATCCACTGGGAGAGGTTCTTGCGGAACACGGGGAAGTTGCCGCGCTCGGAGCGCCCCTCGGCGGTGACCTCCTCGTTGGCCAGCACGGTGCCCAGCCCGGGGCACCAGTTGACCTGGGAGTCGGACAGATACACCAGCCGGTGCGAGTCGAGGACCTTCTCCTGCTCGGCCGCGGTCAGATCGGGCCACTCCCGTCCGGCGAACCCGGCCGGCAGCGGGCGGGCACCGGAGACGAACTGCTCGCGCAGCTCGGCGATGGGCCGGGCGCGGCCGGTGCGCGTGGGGTGCTCGCCGCCGTCGGTGGTGCGGGCGGGCGCGTCCGGGTCGTACCAGGCGCCGTGGATCTGCAGGAAGATCCACTGCGTCCAGCGGTAGAACTCGGTGTCGGTGGTGGCCACCACGCGCCTGCGGTCGTGGCCGAGCCCCAGGCGCCCGAGCTGGCGCTCCATGTTGACGATGTTGGCCTCGGTGGTGACCCGCGGGTGCTGGCCGGTCTGGACGGCGTACTGCTCGGCGGGCAGGCCGAATGCGTCATAACCCAGGGTGTGCAGGACGTTGGTCCCGAGCATGCGGTGGTATCGGGCGAAGACGTCGGTGGCGATGTACCCCAGCGGGTGACCCACGTGCAGGCCGGCGCCGGAGGGATACGGGAACATGTCCTGCACGAAGAGCTTGTCCTCGGGCGGTGACGACCCGTCGGCGGCCGCGAGGGGGCCGACGGGGTTGGGGGCCTCGAACGTCCCGTGCTCGGACCACTCGCGCTGCCAGCGGGATTCGATCCGGCCGGCGAGGTCGGCGCCGTAGCGGTGGGCGGGCCCGGCCTGGTCGGTCTGCCCGGACTGGTCGGTCTGCGCGCCGGTGACGGACTGATCTGCGGTGACGGTCTCGTCGCTGCTGCTCACGGTTGTCTGCTCTCTCTGGATCCTCGCCGGTGCCCACACGCAGGCTTCGGTCAAGCCTAAACCCTGGACCGGGTCGGGCCTCGCCAGCGTGTGAGCACCGCGCCCCGGGAACCGGGGCCCCGCCCCGTCGAGAACCGGGCCACCCACTCGTTGAGAAGACGGTTCCGACCACGTTTCCCGAGTGTGGGGTGTGCGGAACGCTCTTTTCGATGCGGCCTTGTCGACGTGGCCTCGGTGACGTGGCCTACTCGATGCGCTGGTCTCGATGCGCTCTCGACCGGAGGCCGCGGGGCCGCGGGGGCGGGCCGGGTGCAGCCGGCCTGCGTGGAGTCAGCCCCGGGCGGCGCGACGGTTCGCGATCAGCGCGTCGAGGCTGTAGCGACCGGTGCCGACCAGGCCGAAGACGGCGACGGCCAGCGCGATCACGGCGACGAGCTCCCAGCCACCGTTGGTGGCGTAGATCCCCGCGCCCTGGTGGACGAAGACATAGGCGCCGACCATGACGACGACGACGAGGGCCGCGACGACCTGGGTGAGCAGCCCCAGCACCAGCAGGATCCCTCCGGCCAGCTCGACGACGCCCGCGAACACCGCGGCGGCCTGGGCGGCGGGGACCCCGACGGAGTCGAAGAACTGGCCGGTGGCCCCGGCGCCGTTGGTGACGAGCTTCTCCCAGCCGTGCGCGATCAGGACCACCCCGAGCAGCACCCGGGTAAGGAGCAGGCCGATGTCGCGGACGATCCCGCGCACGGGGATCAGGCGGGTCTCGGCCCCGGCGGCACGGGAAGAGGGGACGGTCGTCGTGGTGCTCATGTCTGTGGTCCTTTCGGGTCACGCATCCGGATGATGCGTCACACACTTCTATCCCCGTACTAGATGTCGTGTCAACTATGAGCGTAGTGTGGGGTCATGAGCGAACCCCTGCCGACCGACCACGTGCAATGGCTGACCGACGAGGAGAAGGCGCTCTGGCGCGACTACCTCGCGATCCAGGGCCGCCTGCACCTGGCTATCCAGCGCGACCTCAAGGCCACGTCGAGCCTGACGGAGCCGGAGTTCGAGGTGCTCGTGTACCTCAGCGAGGCCGACGGCCCGCTGAGGATGACCGCGCTGTCCGACGTCCTGCAGTGGGAACGCAGCCGGCTCTCCCATCAGGTGACCCGGATGGTCCGGCGTGGACTGGTGCAGCGGACGAGCTGCCCCACCGACGGCCGGGGCGCGTTCGTCTCCGCCACCGAGGAGGGCATGCGTGAGATCAGGGAGGCCGCACCCGATCACGTCGCCACGGTGCGCCGGGAGTTCCTGGACCGGCTCAGCGAGCAGGACAAGCGCGAACTCGCCCGACTTCTCGCGCTGGTCGAGGGTTCCACCGGGGAGGGGCCGACGGGGGATGAGGCGAATCGGAAATCCCCCGTCGCGGGCGTACCCTCGGGGGCGTGAACGCAGTGCTCGTGGTGGTCGTGGTGCTCCTGGCGTGTCTCGCCCTGGTGGTCGGGGTTACCGGCCTGCTGGGACTGCTCGGTCGACTGCCGGGTAACGGCGTCCTGGGCGTCCGCACCCCGGAGACCCGCCGCTCCCCCGAGGCCTGGACGCTCGCCAACCGGGCTGCCGGGCCCGCCCTGCTCGGCTCAAGCCTCATGCTCATGCTCGGTGCGCTGGGCGTGGGACTGATCGGGGGCTGGGTCGGTGGCCTCGTCGTCGTCGTCGCTCTTCTGGGTTCGCTCGCCCTGCTCAGCGTCGCCGGCCTCGCCGGCTCCCGCGCCGCGGCGCTGTGGGAGGACGCGCAGGACGACGACGAGGGCGGTTGCGGCTGCGGCTCCGAGGGCGGCTGCGGCGGCCACTCCGCCGGCGACCCCGGGACCTCCGACGCACCCGGCGCGGGTTCCTGCGGCGACTCCCCCGCCGACCCGGCGGACCCCGCCGCCGACTGCGGCGTGACCGGCGGCTGCGGATCGTGCGCCCTGCAGGGCATGTGCGACTCGGAGAGCACCACCACCCGGTAAGACACCGCGGGGAGGCCTGTGTGGGGCCCGCGCGGGGGGCCCAGGTGGGGGCGCGCGTCCCCGCCCGACCGGTGGCCCGCTCCCAACAGGCTGCCTACGGTCAGAGGTCCATCCGACCCACACCGTCAAGGAGCTCGCCATGGCCCAGAAGTCCACGTCAGAGTCCGACCAGGACGTCGTCGACATCCTCACCGCCGACCATCGCGAGATGATCGGATTGATCGAGATGATCGAGGAGACCTCCGACCCGAAGGAGCGCCGTTCGCTGGCCGACTCCGTGATCGCCGAGGTGACGCGGCACTCGGTGGCCGAGGAGTTGTTCGTCTACCCCGTCTACGAGCGCGAGGTCCCGGACGGCGGCGACGAGGTCGAGCACGACAAGGAGGAGCACCAGGAGATCGAAGAGGTGATGAAGGAGCTCGAGGGCCTGGACTCCGAGAGCGCCGAGTTCATCGCCACCGTGAAGCGCTTCAAGGAACTCCTCGATCACCACGCGGACGACGAGGAGAGCGACCAGTTCCCCAAGTTGCGGGCAGCCGTCTCCGCCGAGGACCTGCTCGACCTGGGCCGGAAGGTCGAGGCGGCCAAGAAGATCGCCCCCACCCGTCCGCACCCCGGATCCCCGCACTCCGAGTTGTTCCACATGACCCTGGGGCCCGGTGTCGGCATGGTGGACAGGCTCCGCGACGCCCTGAGCGGTCGCCTCAAGAACACCTGACCCGACCGGTCCTGGTCCGGGCGCGGGCGTCTGCAATCGCGGGCGTCCGTGCGACTGGTCTGTACAGCTAGAACAGCACCCGGATCAGGACGGCGGTGAGGCCGCATCCGGCCATCACCAGCACCATCGCCACCAGGCCGATGTTGTAGCGGACCTGGGTCTGCTGGACCTCTCCGGCCCGGACGAACCGCCCCACCCGCTGTTCGTGGTGCAGCTGCACCCTGAGCAGCGCGAGCAGCGGGACCACGACGAGAGTCGCGAAGACCGCCGCCCACACCCACGAGGTCTCGGCGATCAACTTGGCCACCAGGATGATGTTCACCGTCACCACGGCCCAGGTCCGCGCCCACGACAGGCTGGTGCGCTCGGCCTGGAGTCCGACGTCGGGCGGGACGGCCTCCGGGCGCACGCCGATCCGCCGCCGCGGGGCGCCTGCGCTCATGCGATGGTGCCGCCGAGGATCGCGACGACCAGCAGGATCGCACCGGTCGCGATGCCCAGCACCAGGAGGATCGACGCCTGCGGGACCGGAAGCGGCCTGTTGTGACGCATCGACGCCTCGATCCGGATCCAGCGTCGGAACGACACGGTGGCCAGCAGCGCCGCCATCACGAGGAGTACGCAGGCCAGCGGGGTCCGGATGATCTCAGGGATCTCGTCGCCGGCGAAGGCCTCCATCGCCACGGCGCCGGCCATCAGACCGAGGCTCGTCCGGATCCACGCCAGAAACGTGCGCTCGTTGGCGAGCGTGAACCGCGGGTCCGGTTCCTCGCCGTCCCGCAGCGACTTGGGCCGCCACCCCTGTCCGACTCGCTCCGTCATCCCCCGAGCCTATCGGCCGCCCCTGCGGGCCTCGTGCGGACCGCCCGCGGACCGGGGTGATGAAATGGGTCGATGAGCTTTCTGCGTCGCCTCCGGATCGAGCCGTTCATCCTGGCGATCCTGGCCGCCGTCGTGGTGGCGGCGGTGCTGCCGGCCACCGGAGGCGCGGCCACGGCGCTGGGCTGGGTCACGACAGTGGGGATCGCGGTCCTGTTCTTCCTCTACGGCGCGCGGCTGGAACCCCGTGAACTGCTGGCCGGTGTGAAGCACTGGCGGTTGCACTCGGTGGTGCTGGCGGCGACGTTCCTGCTGTTCCCGGCCCTGGGACTCCTGGGCAGATGGGCGCTCACCCCGGTCCTCGGTGAGCAACTGGCCGCCGGTTTCCTCTTCCTGACGCTCGTACCCTCGACCGTGCAGTCCTCGATCACCTTCGTGGCGATCGCCCGCGGCCACGTCAGCGCCGCCGTGGTCTCCGCGTCCGTGTCGAACCTGCTCGGGGTGGTCATCACTCCCCTGTTGGTCTTCGCGCTCATGACCAGGGACGGATCGGTGGTCATCACGTGGGACTCGGTCGGGAAGATCGCACTGCAGCTGCTCCTGCCGTTCGTCCTGGGCCAGCTGCTGCGGCGGTGGGTCCTGCCGGTCACCGCGAGGATCAGGCGCCTGGCGCTGTTCGACAAGTCGGTGATCGTGCTGATCGTCTATGCGGCGTTCTCCGACGGGGTCGCCGACGGCAGCTGGTCCAGGGTCGGGCCGGCCCAGCTGGCGTGGCTGATCGCCGCGTGCTGCGTCCTGCTCGCGGTGGTGCTGGGCCTGACCGGGCTGATCTCCCGCGCGCTCGGGTTCGCCGACCGCGACAAGCGGGTCGTGCAGTTCTGCGGTTCCAAGAAATCGCTGGCCACGGGGCTGCCCATGGCCGCCGTGCTATTCGTCGGCCAGCCCGTCGGACTCCTGGTGCTCCCGCTGATGCTGTTCCACCAGATCCAGCTGATCGTGTGCGCGTGGCTGGCGGGCCACTACGGCCGTGCGGAGGGAACCGAGGCGCCCGCGGCGTGAGGCGCCGCGCGCATGACGACCCCGCCGAGGGTCACCGCGCCGGTGGCCTGCCCGCCGCCCTGGCCCGGCTCTCCAGCAGGATGTACAGAAGCACCCCGAGCGCTCCGGGCCCGGTCAGCCCCGGTGGGCGTCGAGGAATGGGCGTTCCGTGGAGAAGGACGACGGGGTCGCCCTCGCCGTGCACGCCGAACGAGATCCGGTGATCGTCGACGACGGCGTTCCGGTCGACGATGGGACTCACCGGCACGGAGTCAGCCGAGGTCGGAGACGATCCGCTTGGCGAGCTCCTCCGAGGACTGGGGGTTCTGACCCGTGTAGAGGTTGCGGTCGACCACCACATGCGAGCCCCACGGCTCGGCGGCCGAGGAGTACTCGGCCCCCAGCTCGACGAGCTTGTCCTCCAGCAACCAGGGCGCGTTCTCCGCCAGCCCGACCTGCTCCTCCTCGACGTTGGAGAACCCGGTCATCTTGAATCCCGCGAACGGCGAGGTCGACGCGTCATCCGACGCCGCGAGGACGGCCGCCGGGGCATGGCACAGCATGGCGAGCGGCTTCTCCGCGGTCACCCGCTCGGCGAGGATCGCCCCGGAGGTCTTGTCCACGGCGAGGTCCTCCAGCGGGCCGTGACCGCCCGGGTAGAACACCACGTCGAACTGGTTGTGGTCGACGGAGGCCAGGTCGGCCGGCGCGTTCAGGACGGGCGCGAGCCGATCGAGCGAGGCCTTGACCTTGTCGAGAGTCTCCGGGTCGCCGGCGCCTTCGCCGAGGCTTGCCTGGTCAACGGTGGGAGCACGCCCACCCGGGGTCGCGACGGTGACGGACCAGCCGGCGTCGGTGAACACCTCGTACGGGGCGACGAACTCCTCCGCCCAGAAACCGGTGGGGTGCGCCGACCCGTCCTTGAGGGTCCAGTGGTCGGCGGCGGACATGATCATCAAGACGGTAGCCATGCCGCGACACTACGGAGGTCACGCTGAACCGCAACTGAACGCGTCGGCCGTGTTCCGTATCACAGCAGGCATGATGTAAGCGAATGTTCGTCTGACTTCCGACCACGTGCTCCCCGACCGTTCCCCGCGCCCTACCAGCGGCAATGCGAATAACACCCATGTTGACGATGTATCAGCAGGTCAACCCCTCGAAACCGGGCTCTCATCCTTAGTCGACGAAGCAATTGCCAGCCGCGGAGGCTCCCCTGAACGTTCTCGCCGCACGAGCTGAGTGGCACGTGTGTGAACGACCACAGTGTTCCGTTCGAGTGACCGGGAGGGCGGGAATGGACGGCGATACCGCGCGGAGAGCGCCGAGTCCGATGACGGCATCGCTTGCCCTCGCCGGACTGGTCCTCCTCGGCATCACCGCGGGTGCCGCTGCCGCGGTCCTCACCGCCGGGGGATCCGAGGTCCTCGATGGGGCCTCGTCCGACGCCCCGATCGCCCAGGCCGGGTTGACCACCACCGTCGCCACGGTCACCACGGACCACCCCACGACGACGACTCCGCAGCCACCCGTCCCAGCCACGTCGACCGCCTCGGTCACGCGGGAGCCCCTGGCATCGTCCACCCCAGAGGTGCCCGCGGTTCGTGCCGTTCCGGCTGGGGCCGCCGCGACCGTTCGCGTAGCCCCGGCTCCCGCACCGGCCGCGCAGCCCCATCGGCCGGCTCCGGCGCCAGGTCGTGCTCCTGCGCCGATTCCCGCGCCGCCACCCGAACCTGCTCCTCCACCAGCGCCCGCACCGCCGGCCATCACCATCCCGTTGATCCCGGTGCAGCCTCCACCAGTCGTGCAGCCGAAGCACGTGACCATCGGCTGACGTTCCAGAGAATCAACGAAAGGACCCACCATGGACCCCATCACCCTTCTCATCGGCCTGGGCGCGGCGATCCTCCCGTACCTCGGTCCCGCCGCGGCACTCGGCATCTCTCCACTCGCCGCCGGTATCGGTGCCGCCGGACTCGGCACCGGCAGCGCCGTCTCTGCTCTCGGTCTCGGCGGAGCCGCCGCAGCCAATCCGTTCACCGGCGCGGGCCTGCAGAGTGCGAGTGCGGATGGCTTCAACAACGGCGCGGCCGCTGTTGCGGGAGCTGTCAATGGGCTGAACATTCCGGGAGTACACCTCACCGTCAACTGACGCCCGGCGTCCACCGCACCCTGCTGCGCCCCGGCTCCGGTTGGGTCGCCGCAGGGCTCCGGTGCTTGAATAGCGCGATGACCAGCGTGACCTATCTGCAGCAGACCTCCGCGTCGTGGCTGCGCCCGGCTCGCCGCGCGGACCTGACGATCTCCCGGGTCTTCCCCGCCGAGCCCGCCTTCAACTCGCAGATGTACGGCGAGATCGGCGCCGACTGGAAGTGGACCGACCGACTCGAGTGGTCGGACGGACGCTGGGCCTCCTACTGCGCGGACCCCTGCGTCACCACCTTCCGGGCGACCCGGGGCGGCGAGGTCGCCGGGTTCGCCGAACTTCGCATGAGCCCGCTCGGGGACGAGCCGGGTTCGGGCCACGGGGACCCGGCTGACGGTGTCGATGTCGAGATCGTGTACTTCGGCCTGCTCCCGCGCTTCGCCGGCCTGGGTCTCGGCGGATGGTTCCTCTCCGAGACCGTCCGGATCGCCTGGCAGGTCCCGGGGTGCCGCAGGGTATGGCTGCACACGTGCGGGGACGACTCCCCGGCCGCGATCCCGAACTACCTGTCTCGCGGGTTCGTCGAATACGCCCGGGACGAGACCGGCTGCGCGGCCTGCACGACCTGAACCCCACTCATCGAGGTCGAGTGCAGCCGTTGCCCGCACACGTCTGCCCGTTGCCCAGCAGCACCCCGACTTCCGGCCCTCCCGGCCCCGGAATCACGTTGCCCGCGTCGTCGCACAGGACGTCATAGTTGCAGGTGTAGGGCACATCGAACGCCGGCTGAGCATTGGGATCGGGCATCTCTGCGCCACTCGGATAGCGGCAGACGGCTCCGTCGCACACAGGAGTGTTGGCCTCGCGCTCTTCCCGGAGCGTGGCATCGCTGACCGACTGACAGTACTCGGAGTAGCCGGTCACAGTTCCGTCTGACCAATACGTCTCGACGGGGCCCAATCCCCTCTGACAGTCGATGATGTGCGGCTGCGCGACCGTCTCGGCAGTCTCCTCGACCGGGGTTTCGTCGATTGCGTTGCCTTCTTCCACCTGCTCTTCGGCCGGTTCCGCTTCCGCAGAGGTCGTCGGGACCGATGGCGATGATGACGACGTCGCTGTACTGTCCGGCGCGCCCTCCCCGGACCCACACGCGCCGAGCACCAGAACGGAAGCCACCGCGGCCACAACGTGTCGAAGACCCATAGGGCAAGCATCGTTCACATGCTGGTGTCAGGGGACTGATTCGCCGCTCTTACTCACTGCTCGGCCAGCCGGCTCAGTGACCGTCCACCCATTCGCGAGACCAGTTTCTCCGAGACGGCACCGAATGCCTGCAGCTCGTCGTCGTCGAGCCCGTCGAACAGCCACTCCGCCAGCGCGACACGCGCCGACACGACCTCCTCGACGATCCGACGCGACTCGTCGGTGAGGTTGACCAGACGGACCCGCCGGTCGTCCGGCGGCATGGTCCGGACCACGTGTCCGCTGGCGACCAGCCCGTCGACGAGTGCGGTGACCTGGCGCGGCGAGCAGTCCAGGAAGGTCGCCAGCTCCACCTGCTTGCACTCGCCCTCGAGCCCCAGGACGAACAGCAACTCCAGTCGCGGCACCGTGAGGCCGTAGTTCGCCGCAGCGCGCTCGATCGAACCCGACATCTCCTCGGCCAGCATCAACGCGCGATCGAGAATCTCACTCCCAGACAGTGCCACGCGTATATAGTTACCACTATTCACCTTTCCCACACCTGCCGACCGGCGGTGGACGAGGCGCAGGAGACATCGTGAACGTGACCATCCCAGCAGGATTCGACTTCACCGACCCGGACCTGTTCGAGAAACGACTCCCGCATGAGGAGTGGCGCCAGTTGCGGCAGACCGAACCGATCCACCGCGTCGACAAGCGTCCCGGGTCGGACGGCTTCGACGACGACCACTACTGGCTCGTCACCAGGCACGCCGACGTCAAGGAGATCTCGCGCCTCACCGGCGAACTGTTCTCCGCGGGGGAGAACACGATGATCCCTCGGTTCTCCGAGGGAACCGACCGCTCGATCATCGAGGCGCAGCGGTCGATGCTGGTCAACGAGGACGGTGAGATCCACAAGAAGCACCGCCGGATCATCTCCCGCGGCTTCACCCCACGCGGCGTGGCCGGCATGCGCGAGGAACTCGCCGACCGCGCGCGCAAGATCGTCACCGCCGCCGCGGAGTCGAACGCCGACGACTTCGTCACCGCGATCGCCTCCGAGCTCCCGCTCCAGGCGATCGCGGATCTGCTCGGCGTTCCGCAGGAGGACCGCCACAAGATCTTCGAGTGGTCCAACATCATGACCAGCTACGACGCCGGGGGCGACCCCGACGCTCCCGCCATCGCGTCCATGGAACTCATCGGGTACGCGAACACCATGGCCGAGGACCGCGCCGCCAACCCGCGGGACGACATCGTGACCAAGCTCGTCCAGGCCGACGTCGACGGAGAGCACCTGTCGCCCGAGGAGTTCGGCTGGTTCGTCACCCTGCTGTCCGTCGCCGGCAACGAGACCACCCGCAACGCCACCACCCACGGCATGGTGGCCATGCTGGAGAACCCCGACCAGTGGGAGTTGTTCAAGCGCGAGCGCCCGGAGACCGCCTACGACGAGATCCTCCGGTGGGCCTCACCGATCACCCAGTTCCAGCGGACCGCCATGGAGGACGTCGAGATCGGAGGCGTGTCCATGGCCAAGGGGGATCGCGTGCTGATCTGCTACGGATCGGCGAACTTCGACGAGGACGTCTTCGAGGACCCGTTCACGTTCAACATCCTCCGCGACCCGAACCCCCACGTGACCTTCGGTGGGCAGGGTCCCCATTACTGCCTCGGCGCCAATCTGGCGAAGATGCAGCTCGAGATCATCTTCAACGCCGTCGCCGACTATTTCCCCGACCTCACCGCGCTGGGCGAACCCACGCGGCTGCGGTCCGGCTGGCTCAACGGCCTCACCGAGTGGAAGGTCGACCTGGGCACCTGTCCTGTGGCCCACTGAGCTGCAGGAATCGGCCGGGCCGCCGTGGTTCCGCGGAGCCGCTCCTCCCGGTGAACTCTCGCCTGCCCCCCTGCTCGTGCGGCAGTGCATCGGGGGACGCGCGTGCCGGTCTCACCCGAGCCAGGCTCCCAACAGCATGTAGGTGGCGGTACCCACGATGATGCTCGCCGCCGCCCGTCGCCACACCAGGTGCACCGCCAGGGTGAGAGCCAACGCGGCTCCGGCGGGCAGCCAGGAGCCGAGGGCGGCGGTGGTGTCGCGCAGGGTGTAGACCACCAGCACCACCATCACGCCGGCCGGCATCGTGCGGCCCAGATAGCGCACGACCCGCGAGTCGCGGAGCCGGGTGAGCGCGACGAACGGGGCGGCGCGCAGGGCCATGGTCACGACGAACATCACTCCCAGCCCGGCGAGCAGATAGCCGGCTCCCGGCACCGGGGCACCGGTCAACGGTGAGCTCACGCCGGTTCCCGCCCCTCGCGGGTCGCCCACGCGTACCGCGCGATCAACACGGCCACGAACGCGCACAGCCCCACGATCAGCATCTGCTCCGGGGCCAGCCACGCCGCCACCAGACCGCACACCAGGCCGATCACGGGGGCCGGCAGGTCTCCCGAGGCACGCCACGCGTCCACCGCGAGGACGGCGAACAGCGCGGTCAGCGCGAACTGCAGACCGTCGAGCCCGGCGGGCAGAGCGGCCCCGACGAGCGCGCCGACGATGCCGGGGACCACCCACAGCGTCTGACAGGTGAGGGAGATGGTCAACGTCCGCGCCCCCGTCATCTCCGTGCGCCGCTTGGTGGCGGTGATCGCGTAGACCTCGTCGGTGAGCGCGTAGACGGCGTAGAGGCGGCCGAGACGCGAGCGGATGGCGTCCAACGGGAAACTCAGTCCGTAGAAGACGTGGCGGAAGTTGACCAGGAACGCCGCCGCGGCCAGCGAGTACAAGGGAGTGAGGGCCGTGAGCAGACCGATCGCCAGGAACTCCATGGACCCCGCGTAGATCACCACGGAGAACACCGGGGCCCACCACCACGCGAATCCCGCCTGGGTGAGCAGGACCCCGAACGCCAGTCCCAGGGGGACCAGACCGAGTCCGACCGTGGAGCAGTCGGCCAGACCCTTGCGGATCTCTGCGCTGGTAGAGGGGGTGGACGGCACGCGGAGCAGTGTAGCGACCGCGGGGGTCTGGTCACCCCCGACGGGACGGGGCACACTTGGTGGCGTGAGCGTGCGCGAGGCCACTCCGCCGCCCGGGGTGAGGCGGCTCATCTCGTATGCCGTGGAGGGGATCGGCCCGCGGCCGCAGCGGCCACCACACCGGGGGCTGCCCTCCTCCACCCTGACCCTCGTCGTCGCCACGGACGCTCCTCTGCTGTGCTCGTATTCCTTCGCGGACTGGGCCCGCCGGGAGGGGGTACGCCACGACGTCTGCCTCGGCGGGTTCCACACCCGACCCGTCTACCTGCAACGGCCCGACCGCGAGGAAGGCGTCCAGGTCGCGGTGCACCCCCTCGCCGCGCGGCGCCTGTTCGGGATGCCGGCGTCCGCTCTCTCCGAGCTCACGCACGAGGGCGAGGACGTCCTCGGTTCCCGGGTCCGGGCGCTTCACTCGCGGGTGGCCTCGGCACCCGCCCGTGACCGCGCCGACCTCGTGGCCGCGGGCCTGGCCTCGGCGGCGGACAGGTACGAACTCGTACCCGGTCCGCGCCGGGAGGTGGTGGGCGCGTGGCGACTGCTCGAGGCCTCCGGTGGTCGCATGCGGGTGTCCCGGGTGGCCTCGGAGGTCGGGGTGACGCCCCGCCACCTGTCGACGCTCTGCAGGGCCGAACTGGGGATCGGGACCAAGGCACTCGCCGACCTGCTGCGCTTCGAGTCAACTCACTCGGCCCTGCGTGAGGCCGTCCGCAGGGCCTCGGGGCCACGGCCGGACGGGCTCCGACTGGCCGACCTCGCCCACGACCACGGGTACGCCGACCACGCCCACCTCAACGCCGCCTATCGGCGGTACGCGGGCACGTCGCCGACGAACTGGATCGAGGAGGAGTTCCGACACATCCAAGCCTGGCCGCCCGACCCCGGGGGAGACTCACCGGCATGAGTACGCACGAACCCGGCGCCGAACCCGCGCCCACCGTCTGGCACTGCTTCCGCTGCACCGACTCCCGGGTCGTGATCGACTGGCTCGTCCAGGCCCTGGGCTTCGTCGAGACCGTCTCGCACACCGAGGGCGGGCGGATCGTCCACGCCGAACTGCTCTGGCCGGAGGGCGGAGGCGTCATGCTCGGGGACGGCGGGAGAGGGGACGACGACCCGCACGCCACACCACCCGGGACGGGTCTCGCCTACGTGGTGACGGCCGAGTCCGACGCCGTCTACCAGCGCGCCCGGGCGGCGGGGGCCGAGATCGTCATGGAGATTCACGACACCGACTACGGTGACCACACCTTCTCCGCCCGAGACCCCGAGGGGAACGTGTGGTCGGTGGGGCAGTACCGGGGACACCCGGCGCCCGGCGCGGCCACCGGGTGACGACCGGGCACACCGGTCGGGATCACCGGACCCGGTCGGCACGCGGCACGACGGGCACCGCCAGCGCGGCCACCACCGCGGCCCCGGCGAAGACCGGCCCGTAACCCCACCGGTCGATTCCCGCCGCGAACACCGGGGTGATCGCCGAGATCGCGAGGAACTGCGCGGTGTTCTGGACTCCGAGGGCCCGCCCGCTCCAATGGGGTCCGGCGTGTTCGGCGACCGCGGTGAAGGCGAGTCCGTTGTCCGCCACGGACAGGACCGTCGCGATCACGGCGAGGGCCACGGCGACGACACCGGGGGCCCCGAACACCTCCGCGGCAGCCAGGACCGCCAGGCCGACCGAGACCGACACGGCAACCGCGCGAAGCGGAGTCAGCCGCGAGCCCACGCGGTCGGAGATCACGCCGACGACGATGCGTCCGACCGCACCCAGCAGTTGCGCCACCGTCACGACCGCGCCGGCCGAGACGGGCGACCAGCCGTGCCCGAGGACCAACCACGCGAGCATGAACGACTGCATGAGCGCCTGGGGGAGTACGAGCAGCACCGAGACGCCGTGGATCCGGTGCAGGTAGCGCGACGCCCGGTACGGCGAGGTGGCGAGTGTGGTGGACCCGGGGTCGTGACGGTCCGGCCGGGGAGGATCGGTGACGACGACGAGCGCCGCGACCGCGGAGACCGCAGCCATGACCACGGGGACCGCCAGCGCGGCCCGGAGACCCTGCGAGGCGGCCAGCGCCGGCATGGACATCGCCGCGACCGCCGCTCCGAGGGGTTGCGACATCTGCCGGACGCCCATCGCCATGCCCCGTCGTCCAGCGGGGAACCATCCCACCACCAGTCGACCGCTCGCCGAGGCCGCCGATGCCGAGGCCGCTCCCGCGAGCAGGAAGCACACGCCGAGGAGGGTCAGTGACGGGGTGATGAGAGCGCCTGCCAGGGCGGCCGTGGTGAGAACGGATCCGCTCACCAGCACGAGCCGCTCTCCGGCGCGGTCGACGAGCCAGCCCCAGGCCACGAGAGTGAGTGCGGTCCCGACCGAGGGCATGGCCACGAGCGCACCCGCGGCGGGGAGCGACAGACCGGCCACCGAGTGGAGGTAGGGGAGCAGGAAGGCCACACCGGCCACGAACGCCGAGGCGGAGGACGCGGCGAGCGTACCGACGCCGAGGATCGCCCACTGTCGTGGGCCCACCCGGGTCTCGCCGCTCGCTCCTGCGTCCACCAGCGGGAGAATACTCGCGGTCCTACTATCTGACTACTTCGTCTCACATAATGAGACACCCGACCGGTCGGGTCGGATCAGTTCACGTCCCCGTCGTTCACGAAGGTCGCGTAGAGGGGGAGAGGCATCTCCTGGCGACGCAGCACCGTTCCCCAGACGTCCACGTGCGCCGGCGCGAGCAGATCGCTCGGCAGGCTGGGGGCCACGTACCAGTCGCCGCGGTCGAGCTCTCCCTGCAACTGCCCGGGCGCCCAGCCGGTGTACCCCACGAACACGCGCATCCCCTCCACGGAGTCGCGGAGCAGGTCGGGTTCGCTGTCGAGGTCCACCACGTGGACCCTGCCCTCGATCTGCTGCAACCCCTGGTGCATCTCGCCGTCGACACCCGACCCGAGCACCACCAACGCGATCCCGGTGTCCGGCTTGACCGGGCCTCCGATGTGGAACACGGCCGGTGGCGCACACATCTCCGCCCAGCCGGGCAGGATCGTCTCGACCGGCGTGTCGCTCCGGCGGGTGATCACCACGCCGAGTGAACCGGAATGGTCGTGTTCGATCACGTAGATGATGGCGCGCCGGAAGTTGGGGTCCGGCATGTCCGGCGCCGCGATGAGCAGCGAGCCCGCGACGGGATCCCGCTTGTCCATCGCGTCGTAGAGGCGGTCGCCGAAGAGGCCTCCGCCACTCAGATCGTCCGGTCCCGTGTCCATGTCCCCATGATGCCCGCGCCACCGCCCGCCCACATCCGCGTCCCCTCGATCGGGTCTCGCTACGGTGGCTCCCGTGACCTCCTTGTCCGCAGGACCGGCCGATCCGACGCGCGGGCGCCTGGCCACGGCGTTGCGCGAGTCCGACGGTCTCGGCCGCCTGTCCACCGCGCGCCTGGCCGCCCTGCTCAGCGAGGGGATCCACCAGGCCGCGCTCGGCGGGATCGTGCTCTTCAGCCCCGAGACCGCCACGACACCGGCGGCGATCGCGGGCGGGTTCGCCGTGATGCTGCTGCCGTACTCGATCGTGGGCCCGTTCGCCGCCGCCGCCCTGGACCGCTGGGACAGGCGGGTCGTGGTGGCGGTGGCGGCACTCGTCAGAACCCTGGCGATCGTCGCCACGATCGCGCTCATCGCCGCCGGTGCCGTCCATTCGGGAGCGGGACTGGCCGCGCTGTTCGGGCTGTCCCTGGTCGCGATCGGACTCGGCCGGCTCATCAACACCGGCATGACCGCGGCCATGCCACGGGTGGTGCCCGACCGGATCCTCGCCGCCACCAACTCGGTCCTGGTCACTGTCGGGTCGGTGGTGACCGCGGTCGGTGCGGTCGCGGCGTTCGCGGTGCTGGCGGTGCTCGGCGCCGGCGACGCCGCCGTCTCGTGGACCCTCGTGCCCGCCGTGATCACCGCCGTCCTGGGGGTGTGGGCCATCCTCGCGCTTCCCCCACGGCACCTCGGGCCCGACGACGACGAATCCGGCACCGACCCCGGATCCGGCGTGGCCCGGGATGCCGTGACGCTGTTCGCCGGGGGTCTGGCCGAGGGCGTGCGGGCCGCCCGCTCCACAGCCCTGGTCTGGGTCGCGCTGGCCGGGGTCACGCTCGGTCGGGCCGCGTTCGGCATCACCACCATGCTCGCGGTCCTGCTGCTGCGCGACGTCGAGTCCGACGGGGGAGGTGGCCCGGTGGTGGCCGGGATGGGTGGGTTCGGCCTGCTCTCCGCCGCCGTCGCAGGCGGAATGGGACTGGCCGCGGTGGTGACCCCGTGGGCCATCGCCCGGACCCGCCGGATCCTGGTCGTGGCGTCCGGCGCCGCCGTGTCCGCGGTGGCCCAGCTCGCGGTGGGGCCGACCCTCGACCCCACCGCGCTGGTGGCGGGGGCCCTGGCGCTGGGGCTCGGCGCCCAGGTGGTCAAGCTGGTCGCCGACAACGCCATGCAGACCGACGTCCCGGACGCCCGCCGCGGTGGGGTGTTCGCGCTACAGGACGCCCTGTTCAACTCGGCGTTCGTCGTGGGGATGGTCGCCGTCCTGCCGTTCGTCCCCGCCGACGGCCGGTCGGTCCCTCTCATGCTGGTGCCGGTCGCCCTGTACGCCGTCGCGGCCGCGGTCGCCGTGACGGTGGGACTCCGGTCAGGACCCCAGTCCGAGCGATCCGGCGGCCACGGACCCGCCGCCGACCGACCCGCCGCCGACCGACCCCACACCCACCGAGCCCATCCCGACGGAACCGACTCCCACAGAGCCCGCTCCGGCAGAACCCGCTCCGGCAGACCCGGCTCCCACCGAGCCTCCGCCGACCGACCCGGCACCCACCGAGCCCGCCGCCGCTGACCCGGCTGCCGCGGACCCGGCGGCGGACCCCGCCCCCAGCGCTCCGGCGTCGATGGTGCCCACGTCGACCGAACCGTGGGGGAGCGCCATGTCGAGGTGGCCGTCACCGTTCGCGTCCATGACAGACATCAACCCACTGCCGGTGTCCACCGTGAGCGAGCCGTCCACCTCGACCACAGGGGGAGCGGGATCGGGAGCCGTTCCCCCCTGCACAGGACCTGCCGGCCCGGGCCCGGGCGCGGACGGCGGAACCGGATCGGCGGGCGCAGGCGGCGGCCCCGGCGCCGGCTCGACCACCGGGGGAGCGGTCCACCTGGCCCACTCCGACTCGAGCGAACCGTGATCGAGGGAGCCGACGGCGTCCGCGAGCAGAGCTCCCCAGTCCGGGAGCGCACCGAGCGCCTCCGAACCGGCCGTCACCGCGCCGTCCACGAGCGCGCCCGCCCCCGCGGCACCGGCCAGGAGTGACCCCGCCGCCAGGGACCCCCCGCCGACGGAACCGGCGCCCACGGAACCCCCGCCGACCGAGCCCGCGCCCACGGAACCCGAACCGATAGAGCCCCCGCCCACGGACCCCGCGCCGACAGAACCACCACCGGCGGAGCCCGCGCCGAGCGAACCCGCCCCCACGGACCCCGCCGCCAGGGCACCGGCCCCACCCGCGAAGACGTTCCACACCCCGCGGCCGCCCGCGTCCGAGTAGACCGCCTGGGCATCAGTACCCACATCGGTCACCACGCGGTCGGCGACCCCGTCGAGGTCCGAGTCCCACAGTGCGTCGTCGGCGTACCCGTCGCCGTCGAAATCCAGCCACAGCGCGTCCGCGGCACCGGTCCCGAGGGCGAGTTCGGGCGCACCCTGCCATTGCGTCGGCTCACCGACGCCGTCTCCGAAGAAGTAGTCCATGCCCGGAATGGTGTCGCGGACGGCCGCGCCGGACCAGTGCCGAACGGCGATCTGTGGACAACCGATCCGCTCTCCACAGAGCCGCCCCTGACCTTGACGGACTCGGTCAGCGGGTGCCGCCGCGCACGAGGAGCGCCGGCGTGTCCGGATCGCCGTACCGGTCGGGGTCGCCGAGCCGGGCGGCCCGGACGCCGACGACGACGAGGAAGGCCACCGCCCAGACGAGGTAGGCGTCACCCACCAGGTGCTGGATCGGCCCCCACGCGAGCTCACGCCCCTCGTCGTGGGGGAACCACCACTGCGGTGTGGTCAGGAAGACCACGATGCCGGACCCGGCCAGGACGAGCCAGCCGCGCTCGTCGTCGTCGTCCCTCCCGGCGGCGCGTGCCGCCCACACCATCGTGAGCACGACGGCCGGCACGGACCACACCCAGTGGTGTCCCCAGGACACCGGCGAGCAGAACAGGGCGACGAACCCCACCGCGACCGCGGCCGCGACCTCGTGGCCGCGACGCAGCAACCGCCACGCCACCCAGGCGATACCGAGTCCCACCAGGGCGGACACCACGAACCACGCCACCGTTGCCGCCGTGTCCTCGAGACCCAGGCGGTGCACGAGCCCGTTGACCGACTGATTGGACGTGAAGGACAACCCGCCGATACGGGCGGGATCCCGGATGGCGAACGACCAGTAGCGGGCCGAATCGTCCGGGGTCAACAGGTGTCCGATGCCGGTGAAGGCCAGGGCGGCGAGGACCGCCGTCCCCAGGCCCCGCCAATCGCGACGCAGCGCGAAGTACAGCAGGAACACCGCGGGGGTGAGCTTGATCGCCATCGCAAGACCGGTGAGGCTCCCACCCCACCAGCGGCCCCGGCCGCGGATGACGTCGACCAACACCAACGCCATGAGGAACACGTTGACCTGACCGAACCCGATGGTCTCGCGCACCGGGCCGAACCACAGAGCCACGGCCATCACCGCGACCGTGACCCACCACAGCTCACGGATCGGGCGATCACAGGTGCGCGTGAGGACGAGCTGCACCACATAGGCGAGCACCGCGATGGTCGCCAGGGTGATGATGACCGACGCCGCGGCCAGCGGGACGAGCGTGAACACCGAGAAGATCTGCGCTGACAGCGGGGGATAGGTGAAGGGGAGCATGTCACCCCGCGCGAGCTGGGGGAGCTCGCCGTAGAGCTCGCCTCCGTCGCGGAAGACCTGCCCGCCGACCCGGTACACGTCCAGGTCGATGCGGTACGGGGGGATCTGCTGGAGGCCCGGGATGCCGATCGTGTGGAGCAACGTGCCGACCAGCGCCAGGACGGCGGCCACGGCCCTGCCCGCGGTCGAGGCGAGATAGCGGTCGACCGCGCCGCCGATCACGCCGGGTCGCCGTTCTCCGGGCGGTCGTTCTGCCCGGCCCACCAGCGGAGGAGCTCGGCCTCGGCCTCGTCACGGTCCAGCGGGCCGCGGTCCAGGCGCAACTCCTTGAGGAACGCCCAGGCGCGGCCGACGTCGGGCCCGGGCTTGAGGTCGAGCAGCGTCATGATCTCGTTGCCGTCGAGATCCGGCCGGACCCGGGCCAGGTCCTCCTTCTCCTCGATCTCGGCGATGCGGTGCTCCAGGGAGTCGTAGCTGGCCTGGAGCCTGGCCGCGCGTCGCTTGTTCCTGGTGGTGCAGTCCGCCCGGACCAGCCGATGGAGGCGGGGGAGCAGATCGCCCGCGTCGGAGACGTACCGGCGCACGGCCGAGTCGGACCACTGCCCCTCGCCGTACCCGTGGAAGCGCAGGTGGAGGAACACCAGTCCCGAGACGTCCTCGATCATCTGTTTGGAGTACTTGAGGGCGCGCATCCGCTTGCGCACCATCTTGGCGCCCACCACCTCGTGGTGATGGAAGGTCACACCGCCGCCGGGTTTGGCCGCACGCGTGGCGGGCTTGCCCACGTCGTGCAGCAGCGCCGCCCAGCGCAGCACCAGGTCCGGCCCCTCGGGCTCCAGGTCGATGGCCTGCTTGAGGACGGTGAGCGAATGCCAGTACACGTCCTTGTGCTGCATGTGCTCGTCGCGCTCCAGCTTCATCCCCGGCACCTCGGGGAGCACGCGGTCGGCCAGTCCGGCCTCACACAGCATGTTGATCCCGTCGATCGGGTAGTCGCCGAGGATGGTCTTGTCCAGCTCGGCGCGGACCCGTTCGACGGTGATCCTGTCGATCTCGGCGGTCATCTCCGTCATCGCCCGGAACACCCGCGGCGCGAGGGAGAAGCCCAGCTGGGAGACGAACCGGCAGGCGCGCAGCATGCGCAGCGGATCATCGGAGAACGACTGCTCCGGGGCGGCAGGGGTGTCCAGCACCCCGGCGAGCAGAGCGTCCATCCCGTCGAGCGGGTCGCAGAACTCGTGACGCCCGTCGGGGTGCAGGCGCACCGCCATGGCGTTGACCGTGAAGTCGCGGCGGACCAGGTCGCCCTCGAGGGTGTCGCCGAAGACCACCTCGGGGTTCCGGGTCACCCCGTCGTAGGAGTCCGCGCGGTACGTGGTGATCTCGATCTGCTGCTCGATACCGGAGGCGTCGTGCTTGACCGCCGAGAGGGTGCCGAACTCGATCCCGGTGTCCCACACGGTGTCCGCGTAGGACTCGAGGATGCCGCGGACCGTGTCGGGTCGCGCGTCGGTGGTGAAGTCCAGGTCGGTGCCGAGTCGACCGAGGAGGGCGTCGCGCACACTTCCGCCGACCAGGTAGAGCTCGTGGCCGGCCTCGCCGAACGCGGCCGCGAGAGGGGCCACCACGTCCGCGTGGTCGTTGAGAGTCGTCTGGGCGCCCGCCAGGAGCCGCACCCGCCGCGCCTCGTACTCCGCCGGGTCGGGCGGGGTCCCCGGTCCGTCCTGCAGTCCGGAGAACACCGCCGCGTCGTGGCGGTCCGATGAGGCGCGCGGGTCTGGGTGGGGGTTGCGGGCTGTCACAGCGGAGACCTTACCGAGTCGGTCCGGCCACCTTGGACCACAGCGGCTCCACGGCCTCGACCTCCGGGGGGCCGGTCAACAGGTCACCCGACTCCTCCAGGTACGCCAGGTACGCGGGGTTTCCGAGGAACTCCTGTGCCGCGGCGGCGTCGCGGTACTGCTGGAACACCAGCAGGACATCGGGGTCGGCGTGGGACGCGCAGAACACGTACGCCCGGTGCCCGTCGTTCGCCTGCACCGCGTCCGGCATGTGCCGGCGCCACACCTCGACCAGCTCGTCCCGCCGCCCCGGCTTGGCCCGGTGACGGAGGACCAGGGCGTGGCCTGCGGATCCTGAGCTCATGTCGCGGACTCTAGCCGTGGCCCGCCCGCTGACACCTGACCTGACCGTATCCGCGGGCGGCACGCCGACGATTTACGGAACACGCGACATCGGCCGGTAGCATCGATGGGTGTCCGAAGCCGAACGCCCCGTCGAACCGCGCGCTAACCCGCCGCGGCGGCGTCGTGCACGGCGGGCCGCCGGATCCGTGACGCCCACCTCGGATTCCGCTGGTCAGGGCTCCGAGCGCAGCTCCGGCCAGCGCTCCGACGGCCAGCGGACCGCGCAGGGACAGGACAAGCCCCAGCACCACCGGAGCAGCCAGGGCGGCCAGGGCCAGAAGTCCGGCAGATCCGGTCAACCCGCGCAGTCGGGCCAATCGGGCCAATCGGGCCAGTCGGGCCGGCCCGCGCAGTCGGGCCAATCGGGCCAGTCGGGCCGGCCCGCGCAGTCAGGCCAGTCAGGCCAGTCCGGTCAACCCGCGCAGTCCGGCCAGTCCGGCCAGCCCGGTGGCGGTCAGGCCCGTCAGGGTCGGCGCCGGCGTCGTGGTGGGCGGGGCCGGCGGGGCGGCCAGGGTAGGACCCCCGAGACCCAGCAGAACAACACCGGTCAGGGCGACGACACCCCCACGCAGTCCATCCAGACGGTCAGGTCCGGGGACGGCACCGCCGGCGCCACCTCGGCCCGCCAGTCCCCGCGACACCCCCGCACCCAGAACCGACCCAGGACCGGACCCGCCCAGTCCGCGACCTCGAACCCCTCCCGCGCCGCCGCTCCGGCCAAGTCGGGGACCAAGAACTCGGCCAAGTCCGGGTCCAAGCCGGGCGGGAAGCCCGGGTCGAAGGTGCCCGGGTCGAAGGTGCCCGGCGCGAAGGGAACCGGAACCAAGAACCCCCGGGGCGGTCGCGCGGGCGGACGGCACCCGCGGAACGGTCAACGTCTGCGGACGGTGCTCGAGACCTCGGCGGGCGGCCTCGTCGTGCGTGGGCTCGAACAGGCGGCCGCCGCGGGATCGGAGCCCGACCTCTCGCGCCTGGAGGTCGCGCTGATCGGACGCCTCGACCGACGTAACCGCATGTTGTGGTCGATGCCCAAGGGGCACATCGAGCCGGGCGAGACCGTGGAGGAGACCGCCCGTCGCGAGGTTCTCGAGGAGACCGGCGTGGACGGGACGGTGCTCGCCCCGCTCGGCACCATCGACTACTGGTTCGTCGCCGAGGGCCGCCGGATCCACAAAACCGTCCACCACCACCTCATCCGCTACGACCACGGCGAGCTGTGCGACGAGGACCCGGAGATCACCGAGGTCGCCTGGGTGGCCTTCGACCATCTCCCCAGGCGGCTCGCCTATCCCGACGAACGGCGGCTGGTGGAGTCCGCGCGGTCGCTGCTGCCGGACCTCGCCCGAGCCGAGCTGGCGGGGGAGTCCCCTGTGCCGCAGAACTCTCAGGTCGTGGACCCGTCCCGACGCGCGGGCGGCCCCGAACCGGTCCGCCGATCCGCGAGCGCCGGGACCCCGGCGGAGGCAGGCGAGATCCGACCCGGGTCGGGTCGCGGGCGCGGTGGCCGGCCACGCGGGGACGATCCGGAGGAGTCACGGCCGTGAACCGGCGGCCGGGTGGACGGCTCCTCAGGGCGGTCGTCCCCGTGTCGCTGTGCGCGGCTCTGGCATCGGCCCCGCTGTGGGGTGTCCCACCGGTCCGCGCCGTCACCCCCGAGCAGGCGATCGACGCGGGGTACGTCCCCAACCCGGCTCCGGCGCTCGCGCGGATCACGATCGACGACGTCACGCCCCGGGTCCTCGACGGCGCAGGGGCCGGCGGGCAGCTGGCCGTCGGCACGGTGGCCGGGGTGCCCACCGTCACCGTGTCGGGCACGATCATCAACGTCGGCGACGTCCCGCTCGAGTCGGTGGACGTCCGTCTCCAACGAGGCCCCCGCGCTCCCGACGCGGAGTCCGTCCGCGAGCCCCTGGTGTGGTCGGAACCGTCGTTCCCCGTCCAGGGGGAGTTCCTGAGGGCGGCGGTGACCCTCGCCCCGGGGGAGTCGGTGCCGTACCGGGTCTCCCTGCCCGCGCGCGAGATCCCCGGCGACCCCGGTCCGGACCTGCAGCTCACGGAGCCGGGCGTCTACCCGCTCCTCGTCAACGTCAACGGCACCCCGGAGGGCGGGTCGCCGGCGCGTCTCGACGACGCACGCACGCTGCTCCCCGTCCTGGAGGCGCCACCTCCCGCGCCGCTCCCCGACGACGACGACGAGGTGGGCGCCGCCGCGCCGGCGGACGTGCCCGGCCCGGCACCCCTCCCGCTGACCGTGCTGTGGCCGCTGGCGGCCTCGCCCTCCCGGATCGCCCTCGTCCCCGGCGAGGCGGGCCCCGAACCGGTGGTGGCCCTCACCGACGGATCGCTGCTCCGCGACCTCTCGGAGGACGGGCGGCTCAGCGGGCTGGTCCGGGCGGCGTCGGCCGCCTTCGACGGTCCCGGGGGTGGGGACCTGCGCCGGGCGACCTGTCTCGCGGTCGACCCCGATCTCCTCGGAACCGTGACCGAGATCGCGGAGGGTCGCCCGGTCGTGATCGACGAGGGGAACGGATCCCGCGATCCCGGGGGCGGCGAACCGGTCGACGGCGAGGCCGGGTCCGCCACCGTCGACGAGGCCGTGGTGGGGGATGCCTCCCGGTGGTTGGACGAGCTGCGGGCACTGGCCGAGGGCGGGTGCGTGGTGACCCTGCCGGCCGCGCAGGCCGATCTCGACGTGGTCTCCGCCGTCGGCTCCACCTCCCTGACCTCGGCCGCGCTCGATCGATCGGCCTCGGTGGAGCGGATCCTCGACGTGGCCCCGGTCCCGGATGTGCTGATCCCCGCCTCGGGAACGCTCGCTCCCGGCACCGCGCAGAGGCTGGGTGCCAGCGGGGGGACGGCGATCGTCGCCGCGCCGTCGACCCGCACCGACACCGGGCTGGTCCCGCCGACCGGGGTGGTCGGGTTGGCCGGGCCCGACGGCGGGCGGGCGCTCACCTACTCGGCCACCGTGGGGGCCTCGCTCGCCGCGACCGGCGAGATGCCGGAGAACCCCCGCTACTCGGACCCGGCCACCCGGTACTGGCTCGCCGCCGACTCCCCGGTCGCCCGCCTGCAGGACGCCCGGGCGGCCCTGCTGGCCCCGGTGATCGACGCCGCCACCGGTTCGGCCACCAACTCCTCCGCCGCCGCGGGAGACGACACCGCCGTGGCCGGACAGGGGGTCCTCGCGGTTCCCCCCCAGGTCTGGGGCGTCGACGAGGAGTCCGCGAACTCACTGCTCGAGACCCTCGGCGACCAGCTCTCCACAGGCCGGATGCGTGCGGTGCCGCTGTCCGAACGCCTGACCGGTCCCGTCACGATCCCCGAGGGGAGCCTCGCCGAGGACCCCACCGGAGCGGTGGACCCCGGACTCGCCGATCCCTTCGCGGACGACCCCGGGGGGGACACCGTCCGACGACTGGCGGGGGCGCTCTCGGGGACGGGGACCCTCCGATCGCTGGTGGACACCTCCGACCCGACCTCGGCGGATGCGGCCGCACACCTCGACCCGCTGGTGGGTGACGCCCTCCGGGCGATCTCGGAGACCGGTCGACGCGCCGGCGGGGACGGTCTCACCTTCGAGACGGGGACCGGTGTTGCCGCCCGGGACCGCGGCGCGACCCGCCTGGCGCGGCTCGGGGAGACGGTGACCGCCTCGCTGGCGCGCGTCGATCTCCTGACCCCGGGCAGCGTGTTCACCATGGCGAGTCCCAACAGTCCGCTCATGCTGGTGACCCGTAACGCGCTGCCGTTCCCCGTGCGCGTGGACGTGACCGTCACCGCGCCCGAGGACATCACCGTCGACCCGGTCGGTCTCATCCAGATCCCGGCCGCGGGCTCCCGCACCCTCCAGGTCCCCACCCAGTCCGACTCCGAGGGCGGGGTCCGCCACACCGTGGTCTTCGCCCTCCACGGGCCGGACGGGACGCGACTGTCCGACCCGGTCGAACTCTCGGTCCAGTCCGGTGGGTATCCCGTCGCGCAGGGCTTCGCGATCGCCGCGGCCGCACTCGCCCTCGTCCTGGGAGGCCGCCGGTACCTGCGCTACCGTCGGGGGATCCTCGACCCCGCGGACGAAGGGCACCGACCGTGAACGACGAGCAGGGTTCCCCCGAACCCGGGCTGCGTAGACCGGATCCCGGGCTGCGGGGCCGCCGCCGCGAATCCGGGAGCTGCGTCTCGCCACGCCCCGTCTCGCCGCCACCGGTCGCCGACTCGTTCGCGCCCGACTCGGTACCCGTCGACCCCGTGGTCCCGATCCCACCGGGCCCGGCGACCCGGGGCGGGGGGACCGGCACCACCACGCGGGACTCGTCCGACGCCTCGGTGATGCGGTCCACGGGGTCGATGGCCGTGGCCAACCTCGCCAGCCGGATCACCGGTTTCGTCCGGATGATCCTCATCCTCACCATTCTCGGCCCCGCCGTGGCCTCGGCGTTCAACACCGCCAACACGCTGCCCAACATGATCACCGAGCTCGTCCTGGGGTCGGTCCTCACCGCCATGTTCATGCCCCTGCTCGCCAGGGCGGCCCAGGAGGATCCGGACGGGGGGGTCTCGTTCATCCGGCGCCTGCTCACGGCCACCTCCCTGTTGGCGCTGGTCGCCACGGTGGTGGCGGTGGCCTGTGCGCCCCTGCTCACCGAACTCAACCTCGGGGACGGTGAGGTCAACACGGACCTCGCCACGGCGTTCGCCTTCCTGCTGCTGCCGCAGATCTTCTTCTACGGCGTCTTCTCGGTCATGCTCGCCGTGCTCAACTACAACGGGATCTTCCGACCCGGTGCGTGGGCCCCGGTCTGGAACAACCTGGTGGCCATCGCGACCCTGGCCCTGTTCGCCGTGGTCGGGAGCGGCATCGACCCGGCGGCCCCGGTCAACCTCCTCAGCGCCCCGATCCTGTTGCTAGGCCTGGGCACGACCCTCGGCGTGGTGGTGCAGGCCGCGGTCCTGCTGCCCGCGCTGCGCCGTGCCGGCGTGGTCCTGCGTCCCCAGTGGGGGCTGGACCCCCGGATCCGCCAGTTCGGGGGCAACGCCCTCGCCGGGTTGTCCTACGTGTTCATCTCGCAGGTCGGTCTGGTCATGACCAACCGCATCGGTTCCGCCGCCGACGAGGCGGCCATCGCCATCTACGGCACGTACTGGCTGCTGCTCCAGGTGCCCTACGGGATCATCGGTGTGACCCTCCTGACGGCCATCAACCCGCGGTTGGCCGACAACGGCGTCGCCGGGCGGACGGACGCGGTCGTGCGCGACATCTCGCTCGGCACCAGGCTGTCCCTCTTCGGTCTGTTGCCGATCATCGCCTTCATGACCGCCTTCGGCCCGACCATCGCGACCGGCCTGTTCCGGTACGGCAACTTCGACGCCCAGAACGCCGACATCCTCGGCCTCACCCTGGCCTTCGGGGCGTTCACCCTGGTGCCGTACGCGGTGGTCCTGCTCCAGCAGCGGGTGTTCTACGCCCGCGAGGACTACTGGACCCCGACCGTCATGATCCTCGCGATCACCATCGTCCGCGTGGTCCTGTCGCTCATCGTCCCGCTGGTCGCGAACGAACGCTCCCACGTGGTGATCGGCCTCGCCCTGGCCAACGGGATCGGCTGGGTCGTGGGCGCGGTGGCCGGGTACATCCTGCTGCGCCGCAGGCTCGGCTCCCTGCGAGGGCGGGAGACCGCGAGGTCGGCGGTCTGGACCCTCGGCGCGTCGGCTGCCGGAGCGCTCGTCGCCCTCGCCGTCGACACCCTCCTGCCCCTGGACCTGCTCACCGACTCGGTCGGCAGTATCGGCTACGTCTTCCGGGCCGGGCTCGCCGCGGTCATCACCCTCGTGGTCACCGGGTTGATCCTGTCGCGGTCACGACTCCCGGAGCTGGACGCCGTCACGCCCGTCCTCCGGGGCCTCGTGGGGCGTCTGAGGCGATAGTCGTCCCGGGCCGGGCGAACCGTACACTCGGGGGGTCAGGAGCGGGCGGATCGGCTGGACGGCCGCGTCATCGAGGAGGTCGACGGGTGGGCGATGCCAACGGTGTTCCGGCGCAGGGTTCGCCCTCGGGTCCACCGCGCCTGACCGCCGGGGGACTGGTCTCGGGTGGGCGGTACGAACTCCTCGAACCCCACGGCGGGGTCGCCGGTCAGGCGTTCTGGCGAGCCCGCGACAAGCGCCTTGGTCGCGAGGTCGCCTTGACCTTCGTCGATCCGCTGCCCGGCGAGCAACCCCCGGGCTCGGCGACGGGCGTCCTCGACCGCACCGTGGCGCTGACCAGCGTGTACTCGGACGGCCTCGCCCGCGTACTCGACGTGATCCGTGGCCGCGCCGGGGGCATCGTGGTGAGCGAATGGGTCCCCGGGCTCAGCCTCGCCGCCGCCGTCGGCGACCCCGATCCCGACTCGGCCGTGGCCGCGATGTGGGGTCTGGCCGACGCCGCCACCCGCGCGGCCGAGCACGGCCTGATCCTCGGGGTGGACTCCCCGGACCGCATCCGGGTCACCGAGGACGGGCGCGCCCTGCTGGCGTTCCCCGGCGTCCCCCGCGACACCGACACCCGGAGTGACGTGCGGGGGCTGGGGATGGTCCTGTACACGCTGCTCACCGGCCGGTGGCCGGGACCCCTGCCCGAGGGGTCGGAGTTCCACGAGCCACGGGACGGTCGCCCCGCGTCCGCGCCTGTGGACGACGACGACGAGCCGCTCGACCCCACCGTGGTCGGTACCGGCGTCCCGCCCGAGTCCGCCGTGCTGGCCATGCGCTCCCTCGACGGGTCGTCGGTGAGCTCGGCCGCCACCGTGCGGTCGATGATCTCCGACCGCGTCGGCGGGCCGGTCCGCGTCGCGTCCTCGAGGGGACACGCCGTTCCGGCAGCACCCGGACACGGTGACCCCGTGGCCGGTCCGCGCGACCGGGCGGGGGACGGGACGGGGGACGCGGTACGCGGCGTCGGTCCGGACCGGCAGTCCCACGGTGGGCTCGATACGGACCGGTATGGCGCAGACCGATACGACGCGGACCGAATCGACGAGGCCTACCCACAGCCGGACGAGGCCACCCAGAAACGTCGCTGGCAGATCATGGCCGGCACCAGCGCGGCGGCCGTCGTGGTGATCGCGCTGTTGTCCGCGTGGCTACTCGGGGCGCTGGCCGGTGGCGGCGACGAGACCCCCCTGTCCCAGCAACTCGACGCGATCGAACGGGCCGCCCAGGCCAGCAGGTCCGCCGCGACCACCGAGCCCGCATCGGACGAGTCGGGCCCGGGGGAGACCGAGCCCACCCGTGAGGCACCGTCCACGCCCGTCACGGTCTCGGACGTCACCTCGTGGCAGCCCGTCGGGTCGGCGGGGGTCGCAGAGAACTCCTCGAGCGCCCCGAACGTCGCGGACGGTGACAGGTCGACCTCGTGGTCCACCGACACCTACCGCAACCAGCTCGGCGACGGCGGGGCCGCGTACAAGCCCGGGGTGGGCCTCCTGTTGACCCTCGACGGCGAGCAGGAGACCCGGCGCGTGGTGGTCCACTCGGACGACGACGGTGTGCGCTTCGAGGTCCGGGTCGCCGACAGTGCGTCCCCGGACTCTCTCGAGGACACCACCCTGCTCGGCGAGGGGACGATCCGGGACGGCTCGGGGACCGTGACGATCGACGAGCCCGAGGAGTCCCGGTACCTGATCGTGTGGTTCACCCGGCTCGGTACCTCCGGCCCCGAGTCGTACGCGGCGTCGATCAGCGAGATCCTTCTCACCCGGTGATCCGGCCCGGCCACGGCCGAGCCCTCCCGGCCGCATCGACGACGAGAGCGACGTCGCGAGCGAGGTCGCGAGCGAGGTCGAGCCGGCTGCCCGCTCCCGGGCCCGAGGTGACAGCCCCACGGCGGTCCCCGCCGCGTTAACGTCACCGCCGTGAACACCAGCGCCGTCGACGATCTCTCCACGGTCACGGGACGCTCCCCGCTCACCGCCGGGTCGCGCCTCACGGCCGGGTCCGCGCTCTCGGACGTCCAACTGCTCGACGCGCACATCGCCGGCGACCCGGACGCGTTCTCCGCCCTCGTCCGGCGCCACTACGACTACCTGTGGCGGCTGGCCATACGGACCTCCTTCAACCGTGAGGACGCCGCCGAGGCGCTCCAGGACGCCCTCATCTCGGCGTACCGGAAGGCCGACTCCTTCCGCCACGCCTGCCCCGTCCAGGGTTGGCTCTACCGCATCGTGGTCAACGCCTGCCTGGACAAGATGCGGTCACAACGCCTGCGCACCCACTCCGAGCTCACTCCCAGACTCCACGAGGAGATCTCGCTGCGGGACCACTTCTACCAGGACCCCGCCTACGCGATCATCGTCGCCGAGGCCCTGGCGGAGCTGCCCACCGACCAGCGGGACGCGGTCGTCGTCGTCGACATGCTGCGCTGCACGGTGGCCGAGGCGTGCCACCTGCTCAACGCCCGCCCCGGCACCATCAAGAGCCGGTGTTCGCGCGGGCGGGCCAAGCTCAGCGTGCTGCTCGCGGGGGTCACCCTCACCGACTGAGGGAACAACACCGACCCGCCGGGTGTTGTCGCCTTAGTAGATCCATCGATCGGCATAGTGGTTCCGCAGATCGTGTGGATCCGCAGATCGTCCCGGCCCACGTTCCCCACCCGCCAAGGAGTCCGAAGAACCCATGAGCGACACCCTCCACGACGTCATCATCGTCGGATCCGGCCCGGCCGGGTACACCGCCGCCATCTACTCCGCTCGGGCCGAGCTCAAGCCGGTGGTGTTCGAGGGTTCGCAGTTCGGCGGTGCGCTCATGACCACCACGGAGGTCGAGAACTTCCCGGGCTTCGCCGAGGGGATGATGGGCCCAGACCTGATGATGCAGATGCGGGAGCAGGCCGAGCGCTTCGGCGCCGACCTCCGCATGGAGGACGTCACCTCGATGGACCTGGCCGGCGAGGTCAAGATCGTCCGCGTGGGGGAGGAGGAGCACCGCGCCCGCGCCGTGATCCTCGCCATGGGCGCCGCCGCACGCTACCTCGGCGTCCCCGGCGAGCAGGAGTACCTCGGCCGTGGCGTGAGTTCCTGCGCCACCTGCGACGGATTCTTCTTCCGGGACAAGCCGATCGTCGTGGTGGGCGGCGGCGACTCCGCCATGGAGGAGGCCACCTTCCTCACCAAGTTCGGTTCCTCGGTGACCATCGTGCACCGGCGGGAGGAGTTCCGCGCCTCCAAGATCATGCTCGAACGGGCCAAGGAGAACGAGAAGATCTCGTTCGTCCTCAACACCACGGTCGACGAGGTGCTCTCGGGTGCCAGTGGATCGGTCGAGCGCCTCAAGCTGCGCAACACGGTCACCGGTGAGACGAGCGAGCTCGAGACGGCCGCGATGTTCGTGGCGATCGGTCACGACCCGCGCTCCGAATTGGTCCGGGACCAGGTGGAGGTCGACGAGGACGGGTACGTCCTCACCGGCCAGACCACCGCGACCTCGATCCCGGGGGTCTTCGCCTGCGGCGACCTGGTGGACCACCGCTACCGGCAGGCCATCACGGCCGCCGGTTCGGGGTGCGCCGCCTCGATCGATTCCGAGCGTTGGCTCGCCGAGCAGGCCTGACCCCCACCGGGCGGACCCGATCCGCGCGGGCGGGACACCCGGGACGCCCACACCCCCACCCCGAAAGGACCCACCACAATGGCCGTGAACACCCCTAACATCATCGACGTGACCGAGGACGACTTCGCCGAGGCCGTGCTCGCCGCCAGCGGGTCGAAGCCCGTCCTGGTGGACTTCTGGGCCACGTGGTGCCGCCCCTGCACCATGATGGCGCCGGTCCTGGACGAGCTCGCCGGAGCCGAGTCCGACAAGCTCACGGTCGCCAAGGTCGACGTGGAGGCCAACCAGGAGCTCGCCGCCGAGTACCAGATCACCGCCATCCCGGCGATGCTGCTGTTCTCCGAGGGCAAGCCGGTCAAGCGCATCACCGGAGCGAAGTCCAAGTCGGCGCTGCGCACCGAGCTCGGGGACGTCCTCTAGACGCCCCGCCCACTCGGGTGCGCTCCGGGCACGTCCGCGCCGGAGGCGGTAAGTTCATCCGGGTACCCAGTCGAGTGGAGCGGAGGAGAACCATGGCGTGGCGACGCGGTGACCGTGGGCCCGAGGTGGCCTCGATCCGGGCGACCCTCGCGGGAATGGGCCTGTTGCACAACATCGAGTCCGTCGGGGTCACCGAACCCCAGACCGGATCGATCCTGGCCCGGACCGACGCCGTGTTCGACGCCGACCTGGAGACGGCCGTCCTGGCCTTCCAGCAGGCCCGTGGGCTCATCTCGGACGGCATCGTGGGTCCGTCGACCCAGGCGGCGCTCCATGACGCCACCCACGTCCTCGGGACCCGCGATCTCAGCTACATCGTCTCCAGGCCCATGGCGGGAGACGACGTGGCGCAGTTCCAGCGTCGGCTCGGGGAACTCGGTTTCTACGCGGGACTGGTCGACGGCACCTTCGGTCCCCTCACCCATGCCGCGGCGACGGACTTCCAGCGGGACTGCGGCCTGCCCGCGGACGGCGTCGTGGGAGCCGAGACCCTGGACACCCTGAACAGGTTCTCCACCCTGTTCAAGGGTGGGGACGTCTCCTCGCTGGTCGAGCGCGAGCGGGCGCGGACCTCCGGCCCGATGCTCGCCGGCAAGCGGATCGTCCTGGACCCCGGCCCCAGCGGTTCGGAGAACCCGATCCGCATGGACACCCCGCACGGAACCATCACGGATGCCGAGCTGCTCTGGGACATCACCCGGCGGTTGTCCGAGCGGATGAACCAGGCGGGGGTCGAGGTCTTCCTCTCCCGGCCGGAGGCGATGATCCCGACCGACCCCGAGCGCGCCGAGATCGCGAACGCCTTCAACGCCGATCTCATGATCTCGCTCCGCCTGGACCGGCATCCCAACCCGGTGGGCAACGGTGTCGCCACCTTCTACTTCGGCAACTCCCTGGGTGCCGAGTCGATGCTCGGGGAGGCGCTGTCCGGGTTCATCCAGCGCGAGATCGTCAGTCGCACCAGTCTCCGCGACTGTCGCACCCACGGGCGGAGCTGGCCCCTTCTCCGGATGACCCGGATGCCGTCCATCCAGATCGTCCTGGGGTACGCCTACAATCCCCGCGATCTCTCCATCCTCGGGGACCGCACCGCACAGGACACCATCATCGACTCCATCCTCGTGGGGGTGAAGCGCCTCTACCTACTCGACGAGGACGATCACCCCACCGGGTCGATGTCCGTCAACGAGCTGATCGACTACGAACAGCGTCAGCGGGACTGACGTCCCGCCCGCGGGTCCACCGTGTGCCGGGCGGTCGCCCCGGACAACACCCCCAGCCTCCTGGTGGCGAATCCCCGCTCCGCGAAGAGCTGATCGAGCGCCCTCTCGACGTCGGCCTTCCAGAGATGCTCACTCTCGATATCGAGTCGGAGTCTCGGATGGGTCTCGTGCTCGGCCACGACGGTGAACCCGTGCTCCACGAGGAAGCCGGTCGGAGCGATGCACGACTCCGAACCACACGTGTCACGTGACAGTACGTCCCCGGTGTCCCCGGACGTCACCCCGAAGGCCTCAATCGCCTTGATTCCGCGTCGGCGCAGATCCACCACCACCGCATCGAGGAGCGAGGTCAGCGCACCGCCGGGCGCCCCGTGCTCGATGCTCAACCCCGCCAGGAGGATGGCGTCCGAGCCCACCGGGGAGGTCGGGAAGCAGGCCGCACGCGGCACCATCCCGGGGGGCGCGTAGAACGCCGCCCCGGTCGAGCGGTCACCATAGCTGGCTATCTGACCACACACACCCCATTCCAGGGACACGTGGGAGATCCACGCCTCCTTCTCGAACTCGGGATCCCCCGGCTCGTCCTGGCCGACCTGCCCGTCAGTCTGCCAGTACACACATTTGCGAGCCCGGGGCCCTAGCTGGTCCACGGCGGAGAGGTCGAGCGGCCGGATCGAGTTCATCGCGGCGATCCGGGCGTCCCGCCCTCGAGTAGCGTCAGGACCCGGTTCAGGTCATCGGCGTCGCCCACGTCGATCGTGATGCGCCCCTTTCGCCGCCCCATGGTGACCGACACCGACGTCTCGAAGCGATCGGACAGTCGACCCGCCACCGCCTCCAACTCAGGATCCCGTCGGCGACCCTGTGGCGCGGGGGAGGGCCTCGACGCCGTACCGTCGCCCTCCCGGTTCAACAGTGTGACGATCTCCTCCGTGGCCCGGACCGACAGGCCCTCCGCCACGATTCGCGCTGCGAGCTCGTCCTGGGCGGGCGCCCCGGCCTCGAGGCCCAGCAGTGCTCGGGCATGGCCGGCGGACAGCACACCGGCCGCCACTCGGCGCTGGACAGCGGTCGGCAACTGGAGCAGACGGATGCTGTTGGTGATGGCCGGACGCGACCGACCGATCCGGGTCGCGAGCTCGGCCTGCGTCACGTCGAACTCCTCAAGGAGCTGTTGGTACGCCGCCGCCTCCTCGAGGGGATTGAGCTGGACCCGATGGATGTTCTCGAGAAGCGCGTCCCGGAGGAGATCCTCGTCGTCGGTCTGCCGCACGATCGCCGGGACCGTCGGGAGCTCGGCCCGTTGGCTCGCGCGCCAGCGTCGCTCGCCCATGATGAGCTGATATCGGCCGGCCGCGATCTCACGGACGACGATCGGCTGGAGGAGCCCGAACTCTTTGACGGAGTGAGCCAGCTCGGCCAGCGCCTCTTCGTCGAAATGGGTTCGGGGCTGTTTCGGGTTCGGCTCGATCGCCGACGGAGGGATCTCGCGATACACCGCGCCGGGATCCACGAGGTCGTCGGTTTCACGTGAAACATCGTCGTCCCTCGCACCGTCCGGACGGGGTGTCCGATAGGCGTCGTCGACGGAGACGTTGCTCGCTGCCGACGTCCCCGGACCGCTGGACCTCGGCCTGGGGGGAGTGGTCCGCGGACCACCGCCCCTCGGACCCAGGATCACGTCGGCTGCATCACTGCCCAGACGTGGACCCTCGTCCGGCCCCGTGGGGATCAGGGCGGCGAGCCCCCGGCCGAGACCACCCCTGCGTTGCTGACTCATCGACTCTCCTCCGTGCCGGTGGACACGCGGCCGTCCTCCACGTGTGAGTGCAGACGATCCGCGCGGCTGTTGAGCTCCTTCGCCGCGTCCAGGTACGCGAGAGCGCCGCGGGATCCGGCGTCGTACTGGAGGATGGTCATCCCGTACCCGGGAGCCTCCGACACCTTGACGCTCCTCGGGATGACGGTACGGAGCACCGTGTCACCGAAGTGGGTACGGACCTCGCCGGCGACCTGCTCTGCGAGCTTGGTCCGTCCGTCGTACATCGTCAGCATGATGGTGGATATCTCCAACGACCGGTTGAGGTGCTGCTGGATCAACTCGACATTGCGCAGCAACTGGCCGACCCCTTCGAGCGCGTAGTACTCGCACTGGATAGGGATCAGCACCTCACTCGCCGCCACCATCGCGTTCACCGTGAGCAGTCCCAACGAGGGGGGACAGTCGATCAGGACATAGTCAATGCCCAACGACACGAGGTCCTCGCTGTTGAGCACCTCGGCGAGCCGATGCTCCCGGTGGTCGAGGCCCACCAATTCGATCTCGGATCCCGCGAGATCGATCGTCGCCGGGATACAGAACAGACGCTCGGCATGGGGACTGCTCTGCATGAGGTCTTCCAGGGCGTGTTCCCACATGAGGAGCTCGTAGCTCGACGGGGTTCCCTCCCGGTGATCCACTCCGAGCGCGGTGCTGGCGTTGCCCTGCGGGTCCATATCGATCACCAGGACACCGAGACCACCGAGGGCGAGAGACGCCGCAAGATTGACCGTCGAGGTGGTCTTACCCACCCCACCCTTCTGATTGGCGATGGTGATGATCCGCGGATGCGGGGGCCTCGGCAACGCGGGGGCGTCGCCGTGGAGTACCTCGTTCGCCTGCCGTGCGGCCGCGAAGATCGGGGTCTCGTCTTCGGACATCCGTCACCTTTCAACTACCTGTCAGAGCAACTCAGCGCATCGTCCCGATGCCCCTGCCGCCAGTGTTTCACGTGAAACCGACATCGCCCGCTGCGATTCCGACGGACATCACCGATGCCGTGAACCGCGTGCGCGAGAGCGGGAGCCACGGCTACCCACTCTAGTCGCGAGCGTCGCAATGACGAGCCTCGTCTCCTCCGCATCCGGCGCGGACACGACCTCGACGCGCGCACCATCAAAGCCCAGTTTCCGGAGGGCCCGCTCGTCTCGTTCGATCTCGTCCGCGGCGGAGGCACCCTTCAGCGCCACCATCCGACCACCCGGTCTGAGCAACGGCGCAGACCATCCGGCGAGCCGCGAGAGCGGAGCGACGGCCCGCGACGTCACCACGTCAGCACCGCCGGCGTCTGCGATCACGCCCTTCTCCTCGGCACGACCGCGCACCACACGAACATCCAGTCCCAGTTGGTCGACCACCTCGAGCAGAAAGGTCGACCGACGGAGGAGGGGCTCGACCAGAGTGATGCGGAGATCGGGTCGGGCGAGCGCGAGCGGGATGCCCGGTAGGCCGGCGCCGCTGCCGATGTCGACCACCGACTCGTTCTCCATGAACCCGACGGCGGCCGCCGCACTGTTGAGTACATGTCGGTCCCACAGCCGCGGGCGCTCGCGTGGTCCCATCAGCCCCCGCTCCAGACCGGCGGTCGCGAGGATCTCCACGTACCTGGCCGCGAGGGGGAGACGGTCGCCGAACACTGAACCCGCGCCGGCGGGAGGTTCCGGGGGAGTCTCGACCATTGACGTCTCACTCGTATCGTCCCGGGCGTCATCGCTTGTGGACGCATCGACCTCGTCACGTGTCGTTTCGTGCCCTGTGTCCTCGTTCATGTCACCGTCGTCCTCTTCCGGCGCGAATCGCCTCTGGTTTCACGTGAAACATCCCCCGAATAACATCGATGTAAGTAGCCGTGTCCGCACCACGCTCAACCCCTACATGACGCCGGGGGCGCGGGCTCCACGCCCGCGCCCCCGTTAGTCTCGCTGTCCGGCACTCGAACCGGCTCGGTCAGTCCGGCAGCTCGGTCAGGTCGGCAGGACCACGACCCGCCGATTCGGCTCGGCCCCGGTCGAGTCCGAGGACACTCCCTCTATCTCCGCTATCGCATCGTGGATGACCTTCCGCTCGAACGGGGTCATCGGCTCGAGCTCCTCGGGTTCGCCGGACTCGAGCACCCGCAGTGCGGCCACCCGACCGGCCTCGGTCAACGCCTCGCGTTTGGCAGCGCGCCACCCGGAGATGTCCAACATCAACCGGCTGCGATCTCCCAGCTCCTGCTGAACGGCCAACCGGGTCAGTTCCTGCACGGCGTCGAGAACCGCACCGTCGGAACCCACGAGGCGATCCAGATCCTCGCTCCCGTCGATGCTGACGATCGCACGATCGCCCTCGACATCCAGATCTATGTCCCCGTCGAAGTCCAGGATGTCCAAGAGCTGCTCGAGGTAGTCACCGGCCACCTCGCCCTCCTCGACAAGACGCTCCTCCGACACCTCGATGTTCTTCTTCGACATGGATCTGCCTCCGTCATCGCCGCCGATCGCCGCGCCCGTCCTGGCCGGCGAGTACTCACCCCAAGTATGGGACAAGGTCCCCGATGCCGGGGCATCGGGGACCTTGTCGGTGGTCTGACTGACCTGCGGTCAGCGTTTACGCTTCTTCTTCTTGCCCTTACCGCTTCCCCCGCCGCTCTTCTGTGCGGGGCGCGTCCGTTGACCGCCCGGCTGCTGTGGTCTCTGACCCGGCCGAGGAGCCGCGCCCGGAGAGGGCGCGGGAGCGACCGCCGGGGCGGCGTCCGGGTCGTCGTCGTCATCCGACGTCACACCGGCCACCGTCTCCTGGGAGGCCACGGCGGTACCTGTCGGGGCACCCCGGCCCCTCTTGGGGTTGACGGGCTTCACGCCGACCCTCGGGGCGAGGGACTTCTGCTCCTCACGGCGCTTGAGGGCGGCCACGTCGTCCTCCTTGGCCATCTTCTCGAAGAGGTAGTACTGCTGGCCGAGGGTCCACAGGTTGTTGGTGACCATGTAGACGAGGATCGCCATCGGCCAGAACGCGCCGGTGACCAGGATGCCGATGGGGAAGGCCCACAGCATCAACTGGTTCATGATCTTGGCCTGCGGGTTGGCCGCGGCCTCAGGCGACTGGCGGGACAGCGAGATCCTGGCGTTGAGGTGCGTGGTGACCGCCGAGACGATCATCAGCGGGATGGCCACGATGATGATGTTCCAGCGCTCGAAGTCCAGTGCCGCCCCGGGGTCGACGAACGCCTGGAACTGCTCGATCGGCTGGGAGATGAACGACGACAGGGGAGCGCCGAACAGCCGCGCGTCCAGGAAGCTCTGGACCTCGTCCGCGTTGAAGACGTAGTTGCCGGTGTTCCGCGTCTCCTCCGCGCTCATACCGAGCGCACCGAAGTTGTTGCCCATCCGGTTGAAGGACCGGAGCACATGGAACAGACCCAGGAAGACGGGGATCTGGATGAACATCGGCAGACAACCGAGGACCGGATTGAACCCCTCGGACTTCTGGAGCTTGCGCGTCTCGGTGGCGAGCTTCTCGCGATCGTTCTTGTACCGCTTCTGCAGCTCCTTCATCCGCGGCTGCATCTCCTGCATCTTCCGCGAGAAGCGGATCTGCTTGGCCGCCGGCCAGAACAGCAGGATGCGGAGGGTGACCACGAGGAAGATCACGGAGAGCGCCCAGATGGCGCCGTTGGAGTCGGGTGACTCCACCCAGGGAAGAAAGCCCCCGAGGAACGCGAAGATCTTGTGCCAGAACCAGAGGATCCCGGAGATCGGGTAGTAGACCAGAGGGTCGGTGATGAACGACATCGGTGGTGGAGTCCTAGCTTCGTTCGGAGTTGTCGGGATGCTCGTGGGGATGATCCGCGGGATCGTCGGGGGCGCGGGGCTCGGAGGAACGGGATTCCGGGACCGGATCCCACCCGCCGGGAGTCCAGGGACCACACCTCAACAACCGCCACACCGAGAGCCACGTCCCGTACCAGGCGCCGTGCACTCGAACGGCCTCGACCGCGTAACTGCTGCAGGTGGGTTCGAACCGACAGCTCGGTGGGGTCAGGGGCGAGATCCCCTTCTGGTAGAAGTCGAGCATCCACAGAAGGACCCGGGCCACGGGGCCGTGGCGGCCCTCGGTCATGACCGCTCCTCACGAGCACGCGGCACCGCGGAGGACAGACCGGAACGCATATCGCGGACCAGATCGTCATGGGAGGCCGCCGCAGAGGCCGGATTGGCCCTGACCACGATCAGGAGATCGGGATCGAGCTCCGCCAGCAACTCGGCGGCGATATGACGAAGCCGCCGGCTGACACGGTGGCGGGTCACCGAGTCACCGACGGCTTTGCTGACGACCAGGCCGAAACGAGGACCGCCCACGCGGACGTCCGAAGAGTCCACGTGGGCGTGTACGACCATCGTCCGGCGGCCCTTCCTCGCACCCCTCCGCACCACCGCCGCGAAGTCAGCGGAACGGTGGAGCCGGTGGGTCCTGGGAAGCACCCGCCACCCCGGCCCGGATCAGGCCGTCAACGAGGCGCGGCCCTTACGGCGGCGAGCGCCGACGATGCCGCGTCCGGCGCGCGTGCGCATCCGGAGACGGAAGCCGTGCACCTTGGCACGACGACGGTTGTTCGGCTGGTAAGTCCGCTTGCCCTTGGCCATGATTGGCTCCTCACGTGAAGTAGGCGCCACTCGTGCGCCCGATCGAGTTCCTGATGTCGTCGAAACACCACTGACGGGCGGTACCACGACGCGCCGCACGCCTCACGGGCGCGCGACAGACTGCTCAAGATTACGCGCACGATGGCCTCGCCACCAAACCGTGTAATCACATCCGCACCATCGGTACCACCCTGCAGGCCACGGCAACACGCCGGGACGCCGGATGCTTGACATCCGCCCTCCAGTTGATCTTGAGGGTTGCCCACGAGTTCACGGTGTTGTTACGGTCATTCATCATCGAGCCCCACCCGGGCCGCCTAACGTAATCACGACGCAGCAGACCCCACCCTCACGCACTGGAGACCGAACCCGCCACCGCGGGGCCGGTCTATCTTCCACAGCTGTGGACAACCATGTGGATACCGCGTTGGACCTGGGTCGGAGCCTGTGGATAGAGTGTGGTGCCCGGCCGGGCCGAGAGGGTCGGCCACCCGGAACCGCTTCACACCGACGAGAGGAGACCGCCCACCGTGTCTCCTGACCTCGAACACGTGTGGAGCGCGGTCCTCGACAAGCTGACCGACCCGTCTCTGGCCAGCGACGACAATCCCGCGTTGTCCCGCCAGCAGCAGGCCTGGTTGCGTCTCGTCCAACCGATCGCCGTGGTCAACGGGTTCGCGATGCTCGCCGCGCCGTCCGCGTTCGCCCGGGACAACATCGAGTCGATCCTGCGCGGGCCGATCACCCGCGCGCTCAGTTCCCAACTCGGGGAGCCCGTCGATCTGGCGGTCAAGGTCGACACCTCCCTCGCCGGCCGGCACCACCACTCCGATGCCGACGATCCCCGGATCGACGTCGACGAGATACACCGACCCGAGCCGGAGGCCTCCCATCCACCGGCCACCTCGCGCCCGGTCCGCATGACCGAGGAGCAGATCGCGGCCGAACGACTGCTGCACGGCAGCGACCGCGACGAGGCCCTGTCGGCGGCGACCGCGCCTGGACTCAACGAGCGGTACACGTTCAGCGCGTTCGTCCAGGGGAACTCCAACCGGTTCGCCCGAGCGGCGGCGCTCGCGGTCGCGGAGGCCCCGGCGCGCGCCTACAACCCGCTGTTCATCTGGGGCGAGTCGGGGCTCGGCAAGACACACCTGCTCCACGCGATCGGGCACTACTCCCTGAGGATGTACTCCGAACAGAAGGTCAAGTACGTCTCGACCGAGGAGTTCACCAACGACTTCATCAACTCCGTCCGCGACGGCCGCCAGAACATGTTCAAGAAGCGGTACCGCGAGGCCGACATCCTCCTGGTCGACGACATCCAGTTCCTCATCGGCAAGGAGCAGGTGCAGGAGGAGTTCTTCCACACCTTCAACACGATCCACAACGCCCAGAAGCAGATCGTCATCTCCTCCGATCGGCCCCCCAAGCAGCTCCAGCCCCTCGAGGACAGGCTGCGTACCCGCTTCGAGTGGGGTCTCATCACGGACATCCAGCCGCCCGAGCTCGAGACGCGAATCGCGATCATCGACAAGAAGGCCAAGTCGGAGAACTACGTGGTCCCCCGCGATGTCCTGGAGCTGATCGCCACACGCGTGCAGCGCAACATCCGCGAGCTCGAGGGTGCGCTGATCAGGGTCGTCGCGTTCGCCTCCCTCAACGGACACGAGATCGACGTCCCGTTGGCCGAGGTGGTCCTGCGCGACGTGGTCTCGGACGACGATTCCCTCCAGATCTCGGCCGCGACGATCATGGCGGTGACCGCGGAGTTCTTCTCCACCAGCATCGACGAGCTCTGCGGGACGTCGAAGACCCGGTCTCTCTCCCGCGCCCGCCAGATCGCGATGTACCTCTGTCGAGAGCTCACGGACCTCTCGCTACCCAAGATCGGCGTCACCTTCGGCGGCAAGGACCACACCACGGTCATGTACGCCCAGCGGAAGATCCTCAAGGAGATCAAGGACGACCGGCGCATGTACGACCAGATCCAGGAGCTCACCGCCCGGATCAAGGAACGCTCGCGGTCTCTCTGACGGCTCTCCGACCCGTCCCCCCGGCCGCACACCCACGCGATCCCTCTGCTGCTCCTGCGGCGGCTCGTCCGTGCGCTCGCCGATGCCTTCGTCCGTGCCCTCGTCGGGCCGGACCGCTCGGTTCCGCGTGGCTCCTCGTCGGGCCGCCCCCCGAGTGGCCCGGCGCCGCACACGCCCGCCCCACGGACCACCCCCGGTTCTCGAGAGGCGGAGTCGTGTGACCGTTCCGACATGTAAATGTGACCCCCCTCATACCATGTGCCACACCCTTCACACCTGTGGACAACTCTGTGGGTTCCTGTGGACCGGCGGTGGACAGACGGTGGACCGAAATCTGTGATTCCACCCGCGCCGCTCGCAAGTCACAGGATGAGCCGATTCGGTCCACAGCCACAATCGCACCCTGAACTGCGTAGACAGGCGTCGGCTCACAATTTCACAGGACCTACTACTACTACTTATCTCTCTAGAGAGTTCTTGTAAGAAGTAGGTATGTGGAACGGCGAGCCTGCTTGACCGGGTTACAGGACTCCGTGTTCCCGCTGTCGGCGGGAGCGGTTACTCTCATGGAGATGATCCGGCGGACCCCGTCGGACGCCAGAGAACGCCCGAGACCGCAGCCGCGAACAGACCACTCGTCCAGATACCGGCGGTACGCGCCCCGCCCAGAAAGAGGTCACCGATGGAGATCACGGATCCGACGTTCCGCGTCACCCGCGAGGACTTCGCCGATTCGGTGGCCTGGGTGGCGCGGACCCTTCCGTCTCGACCGTCGGTCCCGATCCTCGGCGGGGTTCTCCTCGAGGCGGACTCCGGTCTGACCATCTCGGGTTTCGACTACGAGACCTCCGCGCAGGTCTCCGTCCCGGCCGAGGTGTCCGAGCCGGGGAGCACCCTGGTGTCCGGTCGGTTGTTAGCCGACATCGCCCGCGCGCTCCCGGACCGTCCGGTCGAGGTCACGGTGAGCGCCCAGAAGATGTACATCAACTGCGGCACCGCCAAGTTCACCCTGCCCACGATGCCGGTCGAGGACTACCCGCAGCTGCCGGCGATGCCCGGGGTGACCGGATCGGCCGCGGTCGACGCGTTCTCCGAGGCCGTGGCCCAGGTCGCCGTGGCGGCCGGCAAGGACGACACGCTCCCGATGCTCACCGGCATCCGGATGGAGATCGAGGGACCCCGGGTCACCCTCATCGCGACCGACCGGTTCCGCCTGGCCATCCGCGATCTGGAGTGGGAACCCGCTCGCGAGGACGTGGCCGTGGAGGTCCTGATCCCGGCCAAGACGTTGTCCGACGTGACCCGGTCGGCGGGCCAGGGTGGGCGTGTCGACCTCAGCCTGGGCGCGGGCTCGGAGGTCGGGGCGGACGGCATCATGGGCGTGCTGGTCTCCGGGCAGCGCACCACGACGCGGCTCCTCGACGCCGAGTTCCCCAAGGTCCGCCAGCTGCTGCCGACCCAACACACCTCGATGGCGGTCGTCCAGGTCGACGCGCTGGTGCAGGCCATCAAGCGCGTCGCGCTGGTCGCGGACCGGGGAGTGCAGGTCCGGATGACGTTCTCCGACGGCGAGTTGGCGCTCTCCGCGGGCGGGGATGACGCGGCCCAGGCCTCGGAGACCCTCCCCGTCGACTTCCTCGGTGAGCCCCTGACCATCGCGTTCAACCCCGGTTACCTGTTGGACGGGCTCGGCAGCATGCACTCGGCGCGCGTCGCGTTCGGGTTCACCCAGGCCAGCCGTCCCGCGGTCCTGCGCCCCGCTCCCGAGGAACTGCCCTCCCCGGACGCCGACGGCGCGATCGCCCCCGTCGACTCGAACCACACCTACCTGCTCATGCCGGTCCGCCTGCCGGGCTGACCCGGCTCTCCCGAAGCCGCCCGGCATGCACCTGCGTCACCTCAGGCTCCTGGATTTCCGATCCTGGCCTCTGCTCGAGCTGGAGCTGGAGCCCGGGGTGACCACACTGGTGGGGCGCAACGGTCACGGGAAGACGAACGTCCTCGAGGCCGTCGGGGTGCTGGCCACCCTGAGATCGCACCGGGTTGCAGCCGAGGCACCGATGATCCGCACGGGCGCGGAGACGGCCATGATCGCCGCCCTCGCCCACAACGCCGGACGTGAACTCACCGTGGAGCTGGCCCTCAACTCGGGGCGGCCCAACCGGGCGCGGCTCAACACCTCGCCCTGCCGCCGCCTCGGCGACATCCTCGGGGTGGTGCAGTCCGTGCTCTTCGCACCCGAGGACCTGGCCCTGGTCCGGGGGGAACCGGCCGAGCGTCGCAGACTGCTCGACGAGCTCCTGGTCCAACGTCGGCCCGCCCACGGGGGCGACCTCGCCGAGTACTCCTCTGTTCTCCGACAGCGGTCGGCCCTCCTCAAATCCGCCTCCGGCGTTCTCCGGCGCGGGAGGGGGGAGGAGGCGGAGGCGGCCCTGGACACGCTCGACGTGTGGGACGGTCGTCTCGCCCAACTCGGGGCGAGGATCGTCGCGGGGCGCGTCCTCCTGCTCGAGGAGTTGCGACCACTGGTCGTCGATGCCTATCGCGGTCTGGCGCCGGAGTCCCGTCCGGCCGATCTCGCGTACCGGTTCCGGGTCGGCGCCGCGCCGGAGGAGTCCGAGTTGGCCGACCCCGAGCTCGTCGAGGCTGTCCTGCTCGCCGAGCTCGGGAGGAGACGCCAGGACGAGATCGACCGGGGGATGTCCCTCGTCGGACCTCACCGGGACGATGTGGTCCTGTCGCTCGGTGACGAGCCCGCCAAGGGGTTCGCCAGCCACGGCGAGACGTGGTCGTTCGCCCTCGCCCTGCGCCTCGGATCGCTCGAACTCTTCCGGGCGGACGGCATCGAGCCCGTCCTGCTCCTGGACGACGTGTTCGCCGAACTCGACCGCCACCGCCGTGCCGCCCTCGCGGCGGCGGCGACCGGCGTCGAACAGGTCTTGGTGACCGCGGCGGTCGGCGAGGACGTCCCGGACGGATTGCGGGGGGTCCGTCATGACGTGGTGATGACGGGGGAGGGCGCGGGTCGTCACTCGGACATCACGGTGTCGCGCCGCGCCGCCGGACGTCACGACGAGGTTATGGACGACGACCAGAACGACGGAGACGACGACACCGCACCCTCGACCAGGGAGGTCCACAGGTGACCGACGATCAGCGGAGGGATCCGATAACACCGTCCGACCCGCCACAACGCGGTTATGACATCGCGAGGCAGGCCCTCGAGGAGGCGCGCACACGGGCTCGTGCGGACGGCAAACAGGTCGGTCGCGGGCGGACCGGTCCGGTGGGAGGCGGGAAGCGGCTGCGCAAACGTGGCTGGACCGGGTCGGGTGCCGACCCCTGGGATCCCCAGCCGCTCGGGCGACTCGTCGGCCAGGTCGCCAAGAGACGGGGTTGGGACGACAAGGTCACCACCGGTCGGCTGTTCGCGGAGTGGGACCGCATCGTCGGCGAGGACATGTCCGCGCACGCCACCCCGGAGCGACTCGAGGAGGGCGTGCTGTACGTCCGCGCCTCCAGCACCGCGTGGGCGACCCAACTCCGGCTCGTGGCGGCCGACATCCTCCGCAAGATCGCCGCGGCCATGGGACCGGGTCACGTGCGTCGCCTCAAGATCGAGGGCCCCGAGAAACCCAGTTGGCGGAAGGGCCCGTTGCACGTGTCCGGTCGTGGGCCGCGGGACACCTACGGCTGAGGGGCGGAGCCACCCGGGTGGCCATCGGGCCCGTCCTGGCGAGCCCGGGGGCCGCGCGCGGGTTGTCGCAGGTAGACTGGGCCGGTCCCAGACCCCCGAGACGCGAGGAGTTCGCACGTGGCGGACGCCAAGAGCAAGGCCAGCAAGAAGGGCACGAACGACTACGGTGCGTCATCGATCACCGTTCTCGAAGGACTCGAGGCCGTCCGGCTGCGTCCGGGTATGTACATCGGCTCCACAGGGACGCGCGGTCTGCACCACCTGATCTGGGAGGTGGTGGACAACTCGATCGACGAGGCAATGGCCGGCCACGCGACCGGTGTCAAGGTGACCTTGCTGGAGGACGGCGGCGTCGAGGTGATCGACGACGGCCGTGGCATCCCCGTCGAGATGCACGAGCAGGGCATGCCCACCGTGCAGGTCGTCATGACCCAGCTGCACGCGGGCGGCAAGTTCGACTCCGACTCCTACGCGGTCTCCGGTGGTCTCCACGGCGTGGGCATCTCGGTGGTCAACGCGCTGTCGACCCGGGTCGAGGTGCAGATCAAGCGGGACGGACGCCTGTGGCAGCAGAACTTCAACATGGCCGTCCCCGAGGAGCTCGTCGACGCCGGGCCCGCCGAGGGAACCGGCACCAGGGTCCGCTTCTGGGCTGACGGGTCGATCTTCGAGTCCACCGAGTACGACTTCGACGTGGTGGCCCGTCGCCTCCAGGAGATGGCGTTCCTCAACAAGGGCCTGACCATCACCCTGACCGATCGACGGTCCCGGGCGGAACAGGCAGCGGAGCTCGACGCGATCGCGGACAGCGAGGGTCGCGGATCCGACTCCGCGCCCGGTTCCGACGAGGGGTCGGACATCGAGCACGCCGTGGACGCGGAGCAGGCCTTCGTCGAGGGGGCCGTCGAGACCACCGAGCCCGCCGAGCCGGTCAAGGTCCGTGAGCGCAAGCGCACCTTCCACTACCCGGACGGCCTCAAGGACTACGTCACCGCGATCAACAAGTCCAAGACGGCGATCCACCAGACGATCCTCTACTTCGAGGGCAAGGGCACGGGCCACGAGGTCGAGGTCGCGATGCAGTGGAACTCCGGGTACTCGGAGTCGGTCCACACCTTCGCCAACACGATCAACACCCATGAGGGCGGCACCCACGAGGAGGGCTTCCGCGCCGCGCTGACCTCACTGGTGAACAAGTACGCCCGCGACAAGAAGCTGCTCAAGGAGAAGGACCCCAACCTCACGGGTGACGACATCCGCGAGGGCCTCGCCGCGGTGATCTCGGCCAAGATCTCCGACCCCCAGTTCGAGGGTCAGACCAAGACGAAGCTGGGCAACACCGAGGTCAAGGGCTTCATCCAGCGGCAGGTCTCGGAGCACGTCGGTCACTGGTTCGAGGCCAACCCGGCCGAGGCCAGGGTGATCGTCAACAAGGGCATCGCCTCGAGCCAGGCCCGCGTCGCCGCCCGCAAGGCCCGCGAGATGGTCCGCCGCAAGTCGGCGACCGATATCGGCGGGCTCCCCGGGAAGCTGGCCGACTGTCGCTCCAAGGACCCGGCCAAGTCCGAGTTGTACATCGTGGAGGGCGACTCCGCCGGCGGCTCGGCCAAGTCCGGTCGGGACTCGATGTTCCAGGCGATCCTGCCGCTGCGCGGGAAGATCATCAACGTCGAGAAGTCCCGGATCGACAAGGTCCTCAAGAACACGGAGGTCCAGGCGATCATCACCGCCCTGGGCACGGGTATCCACGAGGAGTTCGATCTCGAGAAGCTGCGCTACCACAAGATCGTGTTGATGGCCGACGCCGACGTCGACGGTCAGCACATCTCGACGCTCCTGCTCACCCTCCTGTTCCGGTTCATGAAGCCGCTGGTGGAGAACGGGAACGTCTACCTGGCGCAGCCGCCGCTGTACAAGCTCAAGTGGGGCAAGGGCGAGCCCGACTTCGCGTACTCGGACCGCGAGCGCGACGAGCTCCTCAAGATCGGTCTGGAGAAGAAGCGCAAGATCAACGTCGAGGACGGGATCCAGCGCTACAAGGGTCTCGGTGAGATGAACCCCAAGGAGCTGTGGGAGACCACCATGGATCCGACGGTGCGCACCCTCCGGTTGGTCACGCTCGACGACGCCGCGGCCGCCGACGAGTTGTTCTCGATCCTCATGGGCGAGGACGTCGACGCGCGCCGCAACTTCATCACCCGCAACGCGCGGGACGTCCGCTTCCTCGACGTCTGATCCGCGCCCCCGGTCGGCGGGCATCTCGCAGGGAGGGCAGCGGTATCGCCCGCGAGATGCCCGCCGACCCGTGGGCTACAGGCTCCCGCAGTCGTTCGGCGCGGGTTCTCCCGCGAGCCGGCGGGTGACGAAGTCCAGGGCCGCCGGGAAGTTGGTCACGGCCGCCGCGGCGTGCGTCACGCCGGCGACGGGCGGGGTCGTCTCATAACGGAAGTGCACGGCCGTTCCCTGGTCGCACCAGTCCCGGCCGAGCTGCTCGACCTGACCGAGCGGGATGATGTCGTCGTTGACACCCCCGGCGACCATCACCGGGACCTCGGGTCGGAGTCGGCCGATCCGCTGGTGATCGAGGACCCGCAAGGCCTCGGGCTCGGAGCGGATCAGCTCTCCGAGGCTGCGGCCCGAGTGGGTCCACTCGTTGGTGGTGCGCATCCCGTACGCCGAGCGCAGGTCGAGGGTGCACAGGCCGGCGATGTCTGCGAGCGCGGCCCGACCGGCGCCGTTGACCTGCCTGTCGACCACCTGCTGGACGGCGGGGAAGCGCTGGGACATGCCGTTGATGGCGTACCCGATCGCACCGGTGAGCGTGGAGCCGTCGATGTGGTCGAGCACCGCCAGCAGATCCGCCGGGGGAGCGGACGCGTAGGCCGCCCGCAGGTCGACATCCGGGGCGTACACGGGGGCGAGCTCGGCAGCGGCCGCGGAGGCACCTCCACCCTGGGAATGACCCCAGAACACCACGGGAGCGTCCCCGCTCAGAGCGCGGGCGGCCCGGGCACCGTCCAGCATGGCGTGGGCCTGCTCCACCCGGTCGGAATAGGTGTGCACGCCGGGCGTGCCGAGCCCGATGTAGTCGATCACCATCACCCGGAAGCCCTGGGCGGCCAGGACCAGCGCGAACGCCTGCTCATACGAGGGCACCGCGCCCCCGGTCTGCGGGTTCACGCCGAGCGCCGTCTCAAGATTCCGGGACGGGGCACACGCATCGCCCTGACCCTGCGTACCGGGCCCGATCACGATGGTGGGTCGTGGACCGGGACCGTTCCACCGTGCGGTCGAGTCGTACAGCGCGCCGGATGTGGCCACGGGTCGACCGTCGACGTCGAGGGTCTGGTAGACGACACGCTGAGCCACCGCCGGCAGCGGGGAGGGAAGCGGAGGCAGTCCGGGGACGGATACCGCGAGCGGTAGGTCGGCCGGTTGCGCACGGAGGACGGCGCCCGGGGACGAGGGTGCGAGGCCCCGGGTGTCGTAGAAACCGCCCGGTTGGTCGAACTGGACGCCGTCCCGGTTCGCGGTCGGCTGCGTCACCGGTTGCGCGCCGGCAGGGGCTGCAAGGCCGCTGACGAGCGCAAAGACAGAGGCTCCCGCCACGGCCACAAGACGACGGTTTCGGTGGCCGGGTTCACTACGGAGGCGCGACATGACGGAAATGTTACGTGCGTCACATCATCTGGGCACGGCAATCCGTCGAGACGGCCCGAGACCAGGCGGCCCGAGACCAGGCGGCCCGAGACCAGGCGAGCGGACAGGGTCAGCGAGGACCGGGTCCGGGAGCGGTGACGCCCGGAGGACCCGGCGGCGCACCCGCTCGAGGACCTGTTCCATTCGCAGATAATAGGGTGCCCGAGGCGTGCCCTCGAACCCGTTTCCCCAGGACCTATAGACTGGGCGGGTCGTACGGCCGCCGTCAGAGCACGCGCGTGCCCGCGACATCGTCTGCGAGAGAAGCCAGCGCGACGAGGAACCGAAGAGGAGCCCATGACGGACACGACGTTGCCGCCCGACGCCGGGGGACACGACCGCATCGAACCGGTCGACATCCAGGCGGAGATGCAGAGAAGCTACATCGACTACTCGATGAGCGTCATCGTCGGGCGGGCCCTCCCGGACGTCCGGGATGGGCTCAAGCCCGTCCACCGTCGCATTCTCTACGCGATGTGGGACAACGGCTACCGGCCCGACCGTAGCTACGTGAAGTCCGCGAAGCCCGTCGCCGACACCATGGGCAACTACCACCCGCACGGTGACTCGGCCATCTACGACACCCTGGTCCGTCTGGCCCAGCCGTGGGCGATGCGCTACCCGATGGTCGACGGCCAGGGGAACTTCGGTTCGCGCGGCAACGACGGTGCGGCCGCGATGCGCTACACCGAGTGCAAGATGACCCCGCTCGCCATGGAGATGGTCCGGGACATCGACAAGAACACGGTCGATTTCCAGCCCAACTACGACGGCAAGACATCCGAACCGGTCGTTCTGCCGTCCCGGGTACCGAACCTGCTGATCAACGGCTCCAGTGGCATCGCGGTGGGAATGGCCACCAAGATGCCGCCGCACAACCTCCGCGAGGTCGCCGAGGCCGTCTACTGGGTTCTGGAGAACCCGGACGCCGGGGACGACGAGGCGCTCGACGCCTGCATGGGCTTCATCAAGGGGCCGGACTTCCCGACCCACGGGTTCATCGTCGGGGACCAGGGCATCAAGGACGCCTACACCACCGGGCGCGGTTCGATCAGGATGCGCGGCAAGACCTCCATCGAGGAGGACGGCAACCGCACCGTCATCGTGATCACCGAGCTGCCCTACGAGGTCAACCCGGACAACATGATCCTGTCGATCGCCGAGCAGCTGCGCGACGGCAAGATCGCCGGCATCTCCAGGATCGACGACGAGTCGTCCGATCGTGTGGGCCTGCGGATCGTCATCACGCTCAAGCGCGACGCCGTGGCCAAGGTCGTCCTCAACAATCTCTACAAGCACTCGCAGCTGCAGACGTCGTTCGGCGCCAACATGCTGTCGATCGTCGACGGCGTGCCGCGCACGCTCCCGATCCACCAGCTGGTGCGGCTGTACGTCACGCATCAGATCGAGGTCATCGTCCGGCGCACCCAGTACCTGCTGGACGAGGCCGAGCGGCGGGCCCACATCCTGCGCGGGCTGGTCAAGGCGCTCGACGCTCTCGACGAGGTCATCGCGCTCATCCGTCGGTCGCAGACCGTCGACATCGCCCGCGAGGGTCTCAAGGACCTCCTCGACATCGACGACGACCAGGCCCAGGCCATCCTCGACATGCAGCTCCGCCGCCTCGCGGCCCTGGAGCGACAGAAGATCGTGGACCAGCTCGCCGCCATCGAGCTCGAGATCGCCGACTACAAGGACATCCTGGCCAAGCCCGAGCGGCAGCGGGCGATCGTCGGAGACGAACTCCGCGAGATCGTCGAGAAGTACGGCGACGACCGACGCACCGTGATCATCCCGGCCGACGGCGACGTCACCGACGAGGACCTGATCGCCCGCGAGGACGTCGTCGTCACCATCACGGAGACGGGTTACGCCAAGCGGACCCGCACGGATCTCTACCGCGCCCAGAAGCGGGGCGGCAAGGGTGTGCGGGGTGCGGAGCTCAAGCAGGACGACATCGTCCGGCACTTCTTCGTCTCCTCCACGCACGACTGGCTGCTGTTCTTCACCACGAAGGGCCGGGTCTACCGCGTCAAGGCCTACGAGCTGCCCGAGGCCAGCCGCACCGCGCGGGGCCAGCACGTGGCCAACCTCCTCGCGTTCCAGCCGGAGGAGCGGATCGCCGGGGTCATCCGGATCAAGGGGTACCAGGACGCCCCGTACCTGGTCCTGGCCACCAGCAACGGCCTGGTCAAGAAGTCCCGTCTCGAGGACTACGACTCGCCTCGCTCGGGCGGTCTCATCGCCGTCAACCTCCGCGACGGCGACGAGCTCGTCGGTGCCGCCCTCGCCGGCCCCGAGGACGACCTCCTCCTGGTCTCCGAGAAGGGACAGTCGATCCGGTTCCACGCCAACGACGACACGCTCCGCCCGATGGGCCGTGCGACGTCCGGTGTCATGGGGATGCGGTTCAACGACGGCGACGCCCTGCTCAGCATGTCGGTGGTCCGTTCGGAGATGGACGAGAACCAGCTCTTCCTGCTGGTGGCCACCGAGCGCGGGTACTCCAAGCGCACCGCGCTGGCCGAGTACACGGCCCAGGGCCGGGGCGGCAAGGGCGTGCTCACGCTCATGTTCGATCCCAAGCGCGGCAAGCTCGTGGGTGCGACGATCGTGGAGTTGCAGGACGAGCTCTACGCCATCACGTCCAGCGGTGGCGTGATCCGCACGTTCGCCAAGCAGGTGCGCAAAGCGGGCCGGCAGACCAAGGGCGTGCGCCTGATGAACCTCGCCGAGGGCGACTCGCTGCTGGCGATCGCCCGCAACGCCGACGAGCCCGACGACGACGACCGGCTCGACGCCGGGTCCGACAAGGAGTAGAAGGCGATGACCGAGCCGAGCGACGGACCCGAGAGCGGCCCGGCACCCAAGGGTTCCACCCCTGCGCCGGGCTTCGGCGGGTCGGCCAGCTCCACGACCGGGGCGGAGTCCCCCGCCGTGGAGACCACCCCCGACGACGCGACCGCGACCGCGTCGTTCCCCGCGGCGACCCAGCACCGCGCCGAGGGACTGCCCGGCGGTGTCGCGACCGCGCACTCGGGTGGCGCGGCCGGTCGCGCGGCCCCCATGGTTCCGCCGACGGAGCGGCGGGGGCCGATGGAGTCGGTGCTAGTCCTGCGACGCATCGACCCGTGGTCGGCGTTCACCACCGTGCTCGGGCTGATGTTCGCCCTGTACCTGGTGTGGATGGTCGCGATCGGTGTCACCTACCTCCTGCTCTCCGGCATGGGGGTGTGGGACCGGCTCGGGGGGTTGCTCTCCGGGGTCGCGGGTGACGAGTCGGCGGCCGCGATCGGGCCGTCGACGATCTTCCTCTACAGCGGCGGCGTGGGACTGCTCAATGTCCTGCTGCTGGCCATCCTGACGACCCTCGCGGTGTTCATCTACAACCTCGCCGCCGGGCTGACCGGTGGCGGCGTGCAGGTGACGCTGAGCGATCGCCGGAACTGAGGTGCCGGTTCGGGGGTCCCGTCATCGCCGCGGGACTCCCGATTTGGGTGGCGGCGCGCGCGTCGGGTAGATTAACGCTTCGGTACGAGGGCCTATAGCTCAGGTGGTTAGAGCGCCAAACTGATAATTTGGAGGTCGGAGGTTCAAGTCCTCCTAGGCCCACCCCCGCATGGCAGACGCCGGATCGCTAGCCGCGGTCCGGCGTTCACGCTTTGTGGCACGGGGCCTTAGCTCAGTTGGTAGAGCGCTGCCTTTGCAAGGCAGATGTCAGGGGTTCGAATCCCCTAGGCTCCACTCCTCTCCCTCCCGCGTCCCCCTCCCCGCCCGACGGGTGTCGGGCCGTGGTGGACCGACCCCAGGACCGCCCGTGGACAGCACTTCCCGCTCGTGGACACCGTTCGTCCTGATGGCGCTCGTCGTGACGGCGGCGCTGATGTCGAGCGCGACGCCCTCCCCCCTGTACGTGGACTACCAGGAGGCCTGGGGGACCAGCGGCGCCATGATCACGGTCGTCTACGCGGTGTACGCGCTGGCCGTCCTGGTCCCGCTACTTCTGTTGGGACGACTGTCGGACGCGATCGGCCGCCGGCCGGTGGTGATCACCGGCCTGGTGCTGCTGGTGCTGAGCATGGCCGGGCTCGCGGCGGCGCCCTCGGTGGCCTGGCTGATCGCCGCGCGGGTGGTGCAGGGTCTGGGCGTCGGGCTGGTCACCGGATCGGCGGCGGCGGCGATCATCGAGCTGCACCCCACCAGGAACGCCCGCGTCGGCGCGCTCACCAGTAGCTCCACGACCAACTTCGGCATCGCGGCCGGAGTGCTCCTGGCCGGTGTGGTGGCCACCTCGTCGTCGTCGCCCCTCGTCCACCCGTACGTGGTGATGGGCGTCGCCCTGGCCGCGTTGCTCGCGGGCGTGGTCGTCCTGGTGCCCGAGACGTCGGGGGCCGGCCCCCAGACGCTCCGGGACGCCGTGCGCGTCCAGCGGATCGCGGTGCCCCCCGCGGCTCGTCCGGCCTTCGCCCTCGCCGCGGTGTGCGTGATCGCCTCGTGGTCCGTGGGCGGGGTCTTCCTCGGTCTGGGTGGGGCGATCGCCAAGGACCTCGTCGGCCGGTCGGACTACCTGGTGACCGGCCTGGTGGTCGCCTGCCTGCAGGCCGCCGCCGCGGTGGCCCAGCTGGTGTGGAACCTGCGCGCGGGTCAGGAACAGTGGCGCAGGGGTGTCGCGATCGGCGGCGTGACGCTCGTCGTGGGGCTGGCCACGGCCTCCCTGGCGCTCGCGGCGGCGTCGGTGCCCGGGCTCGTGGTGGGTTCGGCGGTCACGGGAGTGGGCATGGGGCTGCTGTTCCTCATGGGCACGTCGCTCGTCGCGCAGAACGCCCCCGACAGTTCCCGGGGGGAGGTCTTCTCCGCCCTGTTCGTCGTGGCCTACCTCTCGCTGGGGATCCCCGCGGTGGTGGCGGCCCTGCTGTCCGAGGTCGTCGGCCTCACCACCGCCTTCCACCTGATGTCGGTGGTGGTCTCGGTGATCGCGGTCGGTGCTCTGCTGGCGGTGGCCCGGATGCGGCCACCGGGCCGGGGGAGTGGACCGTCAGCGGCGGGGTGATTGTCAGTTGCAGTGACCGTCAGCTGCTGAGTGACTGGGCGGCGGCCGCCACCCCGATCGCGGCCAGGCCGGTGCGGATCCGGTCCGAGGCCAACAGGGTCCGGATGCGGGGTCTCGTGACCTGTTCCTGGGCGATCCCCATGTGGAGCGGGACGACCCCGGCGGTGAGTGCCGGGACCGCGACGGTGGTGAGGCATGCGACGACGGTGGCGGTCAGGCCGCCACGGTCGTGCGACCGGACCGATCCGTAGGCGGCCCAGGCGGCGGCACCCAGACCCGAGGCGTACAGGGTCAGGGCCACCGGGGCGATCCGGCGGGCGTGTTCGGCCTGGCGTTCGGCGATCCCCATCGTCGGACCCTCGAACAGGGTCGGGTAGACGACCGAGGTGACCATCGACTGGAATCCCAGGTGGGCCGCGCACGTGGTGAGCAGCGCGAGCCGTCCCGCGCGGAGGGTGGGGTCGGGGACCGCGGGGTGTCGGCGGAGCATGGGGCTCACGCTACCCCTCGCGGGACCTGCCGAGCAGGCGTCGGCCCTCGCCGTCGTCGGTGACCGCCCGGGCGGTCCGCAGCACTACCCGCCAGCCGCGGTCGGGCGCGTCCACCGGACCGAGGCGCTCGAGCTCCCAGCGGTTCGCCGTCACGCGCATCACGGTGTAGCGCCCCGGCCGGGAGGATCGGACCACCAGTTGGGTGTAGCCCGTGGCCACGGCCCTGTCGCTGTCGAGCAGGACCACCGGGAGGCCGGGCACGTGACCGCACCCGTGGGCGATGAGGTCCTGGTGGGGGGCACCGCGCACCATCCCCGCCAGACCCTCGTGGCCCTCGAGCACTCCGGTGTCCACGTCGTAGACCCCGTCGGCGGTCCAGAGCTCGGCGACGCCCTCGGCGTCCCCGGAGTCGACCCGGGGGGAGTAGGCGGCGAGGATCCGCAGGACGGCCAGCTCGTCCTGGGCGGCGTCGAGCCGGGCGCGGGTGTCGGTGATCCGGGTCTCGGCCGACGCGAGGCGGGCTTCCAGGGCGTCGAGGCGGGACGTGGCGGGAGGGGAAGTCATGAGCACTACACTAATGCGCCGTCTCAGGCGATGAACACGTTATAGTTTCGGCCATGACGGACACCAGGCCAGACACTCGTCCATCGCCACACACCGCGGACGTGGTGGTGATCGGCATGGGCATCGCGGGGGCGTGCGCGGCGATCGAGGCGGCCGAGGCCGGCGCGACGGTCGTCGTGCTGGAGGGCGCGTCCGGCCCCGGGGGGTCGTCCTCGCAGTCGGGGGGCGAGGTCTACCTGGGCGGCGGCACCGCCACCCAGCGGGCGCTCGGGGTGGAGGACACCGAGGAGGACATGCGCGCCTTCCTCACCGCGGCACTGGGTCCGAACGCGGACGAGGCCAAGATCGCCGACTACTGCGCGGGCGCGGTCGAGCACCACGACTGGTTGGTGGCGCACGGTGCGGAGTTCAACCACAAGCTCTGGGACACCCCCACGTGGATGCCGGGGGACGACTCGGGACTGATGTGGATGGGTGAGCGGGCCGAGCCCTACGCCTCGATCGCGCGGCCCGCGGCGCGAGGACATCGCCCGCCCGCCCCGAACTTCGCCGGCAACGTGCTGATGGACGCCCTGGTGGCCACCGCGCGGAAGGCCGGCGTGACGCTGCACTGCGATGTCAGGGCGCGATCGCTGATCGTCGCCGACGGCCGGGTGGTGGGCGTGCGGGCGACCGAGTTCGGCGAGGAGCGCGAGTACCGCGCCACGCGCGGGGTGGTCCTGGCGACCGGCGGGTTCGTCGACAACGACCGCATGCTCGAGCAGTGGGCTCCGCAGCAGGTGGGCAAGGACAAGGTCTCCGACGGCCGCGACGACGGCTCCGGGATCGAGATGGGCATGGACGTCGGCGCCGCCGTGCGCCGCATGCACCAGACCGAGACGGCGATGCTCATCATCCCGCGGCTGGCGGTGGGGGCGATGCTCGTGGACGGCGACGGCCAGCGCTTCATCAACGAGGAGGTCTACCCGGGCCTGTACTGCCACGCGGCCGTGCACCACCGCCGGCCGCCGGTGTGGGTGATCATCGACGAGAAGGGCATCGAGGACGTCCCGGAGAGCGAATTGTGGGGGATGCAGCCCATGCACGCCGCGGAGACCATCGAGGAACTCGCCGCGGACTGCGGGCTGCCGGCGGAGGCTCTGGCCGACACCCTCCGCCGCTACAACGCCGGTGCGCGCGACGGCCAGGATCCCCAGTTCGGGAAGAGCTCACGCTGGGTCCGCCCGCTCGAGCCCCCGTTCGGCGCCTACCCCACCGGGGCGGGCGGCCCGGACTCGTTCAACGGACTCCCCCTCAAACCACAGGGATTCACCCTGGGCGGGCTGCACACGGACCTGCAGTCGAGGGTGCTGGACCGCGCGGGTGAGGCGATCCCCGGCCTGTTCGCCGCCGGCCGTTGCACCCACGGCCTGCACGGCGAGGGCTACATCTCCGGCACGTCCCTGGGCGACGGCTCGTTCTTCGGCCGCCGCGCCGGTCGCGGGGCGGCGCAGGGGACCGGGTAGTGACCGATCACCCGGGTGGCGGGGCCACCGGTCCGGTGGCCGTCCCGCGGCGGGCACGACCCGTGGTGGAGACGGGTCCGCTGCACCCGTCACGCGGGGGCGGGGAACGGATCGACGAGGTCGACGACGACGAGGCCGGCCTCTACGCGCTGGTGGAGCAGGTGCGTCGTATCCGCGCGCTGACCACCGGGGGGTTGTTCGACACCGACCTGGCCCCGCTGACCGACCGGCTGCGTGAGGTGGCCGACCGGCTGGAGGCGGCCTCGGCGAGCACGGAGCGCAGGCAGGCGGTCACGTGGTCGTCGGGTGACTACGTCACCAACTGCCCGGTGGTGGGCCGCTCCAACGCCCTCGCCCCGCCGATCGGGTTCGACATCCTGGCCGACGGGACCCTCCGCGGCGAGGTGACGCTGGGTCTGGAGTACCAGGGCCCGCCCGCGTGCGTGCACGGCGGAGTGGTCTCGCTGCTGTTCGACGTGGTGCTGGGCCGGGCGAACTTCCACGCCGGTACCACCGGGATGACCGTCTACCTGGACGTCGACTACCGCAGCCCCACCCCCGTCCTCGAGCCGATCGTGGTGACCGGTCGGCAGGTCAGAGTGGAGGGGCGCAAGATCTGGGCGCAGGGCGCCATCCACGCGGGCGATCGACTGTGTGCGACCGCCGAGGGCATGTTCGTCGAACCCGGTGGCCTGCTCCTGGAGAACCGGCGCCGCCTCGCGGGAGGGTGACCGGCGGCGACCGGGTGAATGCGGAGTAGATTCGGTTTTCGTGACCACCGATACCTCCGCCACCGACGACCGCCCCTTCGGTACGACCGATCCCGCCTCGGCCGGCGAGGAGGGGGCCCCGTTCCTGCGCCAGGACGACGACGCCTCCGGGTCCACCGACCTGGCCCGAGAACTGCGCCGGGTGCGGGGACTCGTGGCGGGGTCTCGCTTCGACGACGTCCACGACGCCGTCAGGACCGTCCGGGAGCTCGCCGACCATCTCGAGGCCGTCGGCACCATGGTGCGTCCCTCCGACTACGCGACCTGGGGCGTTCCGGAGCATCTCGCCTCCAACCCCGCGATCGGCAGCCGTAACCCGGTCTCCCCGCCGCTCGAGCCGGTAGTTCTGCCCGACGCGACCGTGCGGGCGGATCTGCGACTGGGCATCGAGTACCAGGGCCCTCCCGGGTGCGTGCACGGGGGGATCGTCGCGCTGGTCTTCGACGAGATGCTGGGCCTGGCCAACGCCGCCGCCAAGAGCGTCGGCCTGACCGCGGACCTGAGGGTCAGCTACATCTCGCCGACCCCGCTGTACGCCCCGTTGCGGTTCGAGGCGCGACAGGACCGCGTGGAGGGCCGCAAGATCTGGGCCAGCGCCACCGTGTACACCGGCGAGACGCTGTGCGCGCGCGCCGAGGCGTTGTTCATCGAACCCCGGGGGATCTCGGACGCGCAGCGGGACCGTCCCATCGAGGGCTGACCGGGCTGAGCGGGCCGGCGTCCGGTCCCGGGTTGAGCGGGCCGGCGTCCGGTCCCGGGGGGCGGGGACGCGACGCGTCGGTGGAGCCGCTCAGCCCTCGCCGCGTAGGGCCTTCATCCGCTTGTGCGCCCCGGCCACGATCCGGCCGCGCTCCACTCCGGAGCTGAACTCGACGCCCTTGAGATTGCCCTCCCCGCCGCAGACGTGGACCGGGCCCTCGCCGATCGACGCGAGCACCTCGTCGGCGACGTCGGCGGGCTCGCTCACGGTCATGCCCGGGAGATCCATGTCCAGACCGGCGCGGATCATGGCCGGGGTCCGGGTCACGCCGAGGATCACCTCGACCACGTCGACCCCGTGCTCGCGCATCTCCAGCCACAGCCCCTCCACGAAGACCCGGCTGAACGCCTTGGCCGCCGAGTAGATGCTCATGTCCGCGTGTCCGAGGTAGCCGGCCATCGACCCCATGACCACGATGCCGCCCCGGCCGCGGGCCTTGAGCGCGGGGGCGAAGTGCCGGATGACCGCCAGCGGCGAGGTGATGTTGAGGTCGATGACCTGTTGGACCCGCTCCATGTCCGACTCGGCGAACTCCGCGCCGTAGGTGTTGGCCCCGGCGTTGAGGACCACCAGCCCCACGTCCAGTCCCTCGCAGGCGGCGGCGATCCCGTCGGCGGCACCGGGCCCGGTGAGGTCGACGGAGAGCACGCGGCACTCCACGCCCCGGGCGCGGACGGCCTCGGCGGTCTCCTCGAGGGGTCCGCTCCGGCGGGCGACCAGCACGGACGAGACGCCGGCGTCGGCCAGGCGGAGGGCGATCTCGGCACCCACTCCCTCGCTGCCGCCCACGACCAGAGCCCAGGGGCCGTACGTGGACGGATCGATCTGCTTCTTTTTGACGGGTGTCGACATAGTCTCCAGAGTATGACCAACGACAGCGACAGTCCTGAAATCGGCCGAGGTCCGCTCCCGAGGATCGAGGGCGTGGACGACTTCCAGTTGAGCAGCATGCGGGAGCGACTGGGGGACACCTTCGATCCGATCGCGGTCCCCGACCTGCCCACGCCGGATCCCGATCTCGATCGTTCGGTGGCGGAGCTGCGCAGGCTGCGTGAGGCGATCGCCGGGCTCGCCCACTCGGAGGTCGAGCTGGGGGACATCGCGGACCGGTTGGCCGAGGCCGCGGACCTCCTCGAGCCCCGCGTGCCGGAGCCGGCCCGTCGGCTGGAGGCCATGTGGACCGGCGCCGGGTCCCGCCGGGCCAACCCCGTCGGCGGTCCGGAGAACCCGATCGCCCCGCCGGTGCGGTTCTTCGGGTGTGACGACGGGTCGGTGACGGCGGAGGTCACGCTCGGACTGGCCTACCAGGGCCCTCCCGGGTGCGTCCACGGAGGGATCAGCGCGCTGATCATCGACCACATGATGGGCTTCGCGAACCACTGGGGAGGCCGCTACGGCATGACGGCCCACTACGAGATCGACTACCGGTCACCCACGCCGCTGCTGCGGCCGCTGACGTTCCGCTCGTGGGTGGACGAGGTGGACGGCCGCAAGACCTGGACCAAGGCGACCATCCACGCGGGCGACCGGCTGTGCGTCGAGGCCCGCGGGCTCTTCCTCGAGGCGAGCGTCGCGGTACCGGGTCACCCGGATCGGCGGTCGACCGTGGGGGACGGAGCCTGACCGGACCCGACACCTGGCCCCGGTTTGTCGACCCCGGGGCGCCGCCGACTCAGTGTTGGAGGTCGACCTGCACGACCTTCTGCAGGTAGGGGGCGATCACCTCGGTCAGGCCCGAGGCCAACTGGTCCGGGTCCTCGGGCGGGAGCGAGATGAAGCTGATGCCGATCCGGGCGATGATCGAGGCCGCCAGCCGGGCCTGGCTCGCCTCGATCCGCATCCAGCTCTCGGACAGGGCCGGCACGAGCACCTCGGTGGCGCGCTCGATGAGCGGCCCCGCCTCGGTGGTGATCAGCCGCAGCAGGTCCGGCTTGATGTCCCCCGTCACGAGCGCCCGGATGAGCGGGTCACGACTGCTGGACCGCAGGAAGCCGTTGATCCCCTCACTCAGGGCCAGCTCGATCTGCCCGGGATGCCTGATGATGGAGTCCCGGATCTCGCCGGCGAAGGTCTCCGACAGCTGGAGCGCGTACGCCTGGGCCAGGCCCTGACGGTTGCCGAACGTGCTGTAGAGCGTCTGGCGGCTCAGTCCTGCGGCCTTGGCCACGTCGGACATGGTCACGGCCGACCAGTCACGGGACTCCAACAGTTCGTGCATCGCGTCGAAGACGGTGAGGCGAGGCGACCAACGCTCCCCCTGGGAATCCCCGGAGGAGCGTCGGTCACTGGTGGAGGGGCGGCGCGGCATGAGGTCCATTGTTCCTGATCTGGCGTCCGCGGGTGGTGGAGGGCTACTTCACGGGCAGGAAGTCGACCTTGTCGCGGACGCCGCAGTCCGAGCACCGCCAGGTGGTGGGGATCGCCGACCACGGGGTCCCGGGCGGGAATCCCTCACGCGGCTCGCCGGCCGCCTCGGAGTAGTGGTGCCCGCAGTTCGGGCACACGTACTCGCCGGTCGGCGACGTCTGGTCGGCGGCGATGTCGGTGTCCGCGACCACCTTCTCCGCCACCGCGGTGGAGCCGGCGGCGGCCGCATCGACCCCGTGGCGGGCGAGGATCTTCTCGCGCTTGGACGGCTGGATGTTGGCCCGGGTGATGTCACCGTCGTAGTGGGCCAGCACCCGCTTGTCCATGACCTTGCGCCACAGCGGCGGCACGTAGGCCAGGACCATCATCGTGGCGTACCCGGACGGCAGCTGCGGGGCCTGCTCGAAGCTGCGCAGGACCTGGTAGCGGCGCATCGGGTTGGCGTGGTGATCCGAATGGCGCTGCAGGTGGTACAGGAAGATGTTGGTCACCAGGTGATCGGAGTTCCACGAGTGCTCCGGGCGGCAGCGCTGGTAGCGGCCGGCGGAGGTCTTCTGCCGCTTGAGGCCGTAGTGCTCCAGGTAGTTGACCACCTCCAGCAGCGAGAAGCCGAAGACCGCCTGGACGAGGAGCCAGGGCGCGACCTCCCAGCCGAACACGGCGATCAGTCCGCCGAAGAGCACGACGGTCATGAGCCACGCGTTGAGGTTGTCGTTGCGGATCGTCCACGGGCTCTTGCCCAGGCGACCGAGCCGCTCGGACTCGAGGTGCCAGGCCGACCGTGCGGATCCCACGACGCTGCGCGGCAGGAACGCCCAGAACGACTCGCCGAAGCGCGAGCTGGCCGGGTCCTCGGGAGTGGCGACGCGGGCGTGGTGCCCACGGTTGTGCTCGATGAAGAAGTGTCCGTACCCGGTGGTGGCCAGGGCGACCTTGGACAGCCACTTCTCGCTCCCGGCGATCTTGTGGCCGAGTTCGTGCGCGGTGTTGATCCCGATCCCGCCCGTGATGGCCACCGTCCAGGCCACACCGATCGAGGCGGCGATCCCGAGCCCGCCGTCGTAGCCGAGCCACGACAGGTCCTGGGCGGTCCACAGGTAGCAGGCGACGATGAGGGACGCGTACTGGAAGGGGATGTACAGGTAGGTGCACCAGCGGTAGAAGGGGTCCGCCTCGAGCCGGTCCATCACCTCGTCCGGCGGGTTCTGGCCGTCGGCTCCGACCGCCAGGTCGCCGAGGGGGATGGCGACGTAGACCAGGACGGGGAGCAGGAACCACGCGGCGGTGGCGGCCCAGCCCAGACCCAGCCCGTTGAACCCGATGACGAACGGCATCGAGAGGAACAGCCCCATCGCCGGGATCAGGCCGAGCAGCCACAGGTACCGCTTGGCGTCGGTCCACGCGTACGGCTCGACCGCGGCGTCGGTGGCGTCACCCACCGCGGCGGTGTCCTGGGCGGCGGCGTCCCGGGCGGCGGGGTCCGTCGTGGGGTCCGTCGTGGGGTCCCGGTCGGGACGCTCGTCTGCGCCCCGGGGGCGGATGTACTCGGTGCTGGACATCGTCAACGACCTCCAAAGATCACTGGTGATGTGGCCTACGCCACTGTCTGGAGACAAGATTAGACAAATTCCCGGGCCATGTCTAGACATGGGGTCTGATTTTGTCCAGGGAGGACGACGACGAGGCCATCCGTTCCACCGGCCGGTGCGGAATAAGGGGGCGGTCCGCGCAGTTGTACCGACAGGTCGTCGGATCCACTCCGACGCGGGAGGAGTGGCGGACGTGACGATGCAGCAGGCCGCCATGCGCACCTTGATGCGGGCCGAGAACAACAACATCACGCTCGACCGCAGCGTCTTCACCCGCGAGAACTTCCACCGGATCGGTCAGTTCGCGCGACCGCACACCCGGTTGATCGTCCTGTTCCTGATCCTGTCCGTGTTCGGGGCCTCCCTCGCCGTGGTGACCCCGCTGCTCGCCGGCCGGGTGGTCACCGCGATCGTGGACGGCGCCGCGGTACGGGTGGTGTTCCTCCTCGCCGCCGCCATCGCGGTGATCGGCATCGTCGAGGCGGTCAACAACGTCGTGACCAGGTTCTGGTCGGCGCGAATCGGCGAGGGTCTGATCCTCGACCTGCGCCGTTCGGTGTTCGACCACGTCCAGACCATGCCGGTCGCGTTCTTCATGCGTACCCGCACCGGTGCGCTGGTGAGTCGGCTCAACAACGACGTCCTGGGCGCCCAGCGGGCCTTCTCGGACACCCTCTCCGGGGTCGTGTCCAACCTCGTCCAGCTCATCCTCACCCTGGTGGTGATGGCCGGGATCAACTGGCAGCTGACCCTCATGTCGGTGCTGCTGCTACCGGTGTTCCTCTTCCCCGCCCGCTACGTGGGCAGGCGCCTGGCCAGGCTCCGTCGCGAGGCCTCCGACCTCAACGCGTCGATGAACGACCAGATGACAGAGCGTTTCAACGCCGGCGGCGCGACCCTCGTCAAGTTGTTCGGCCGCCCCGACGCCGAGTCCGCGGAGTTCGCCTCCCGCGCGGGTCGGGTGCGGGGCATCGGGGTCCGCACCGCGCTGCTCATGAGCGTGTTCATGAACTCGCTGACGCTGGTCTCCACCCTGGCCCTCGCGCTGGTCTACGGCGTCGGCGGCTGGTTCGCCCTCACCGGCGGGATGGACGCGGGGTCCGTCGTCGCCCTCGCCCTCCTCCTGACCCGCCTGTACGGCCCGCTGACCTCGCTGGCCAACGCACCGATGGACGTGGTGACCGCTATCGTGAGCTTCGAGCGGGTCTTCGAGGTCCTGGACCTGGACCCGCTGCTCAAGGACGCCCCCGACGCCGTCGACGTGCCCGAGGGCCCCGCCGCCATCGAGTTCGACGACGTCCGGTTCTCCTACCCCTCGGCCGACAAGGTCTCCCTGGCCTCGCTGGAGGAGGTCGCCGTACTCGACACCCGCGGCGGGCAGGAGGTCCTGCACGGGGTCAGCTTCCACGCCGAACCGGGGCAGATGATCGCACTGGTCGGATCGTCGGGCGCGGGCAAGTCGACCATCGCGTCGCTGCTCCCGCGGCTGTACGACGTGGACTCGGGGGCGGTGCGGGTGGCCGGCCTCGACGTGCGTGAGGTCACCTCGTCGTCGTTGCGTCGGACGGTGGGCATGGTCACCCAGGACGGCCACCTCTTCCACGACACGATCCGGTCCAATCTGACCTTCGCCCGTCCGGAGGTGACCGACGAGCTGGTGTGGGACGCCCTGCGCCGGGCGCGGCTGGAGGAGCTGGTCCGGTCGCTGCCCGACGGGCTGGACACCGTCATCGGCGACCGCGGTTACCGCCTCTCCGGCGGCGAGAGGCAGCGCCTGACCATCGCGAGGCTGCTCATCGCGGAGCCCTCCGTGGTGGTGCTGGACGAGGCCACCAGCGCACTGGACTCCACCAACGAGTCCGCGGTCCAGGAGGCCCTCACCGAGGCGATGTCCCACCGGACGTCCCTGGTGATCGCCCATCGACTGTCCACCGTGCGCGCCGCCGACCGCATCCTCGTGCTCGAGGGCGGCAGCGTGGTGGAGTCGGGCACCCACCCCGAGCTGCTGGCCGCGGGTGGGCGGTACACCGAGCTGTACGAGACCCAGTTCGCGGACCAGGAGTAGCAGCCGCGTCGGCGGGGCCGGTCAGCAGCACCCCCACCGGTCAGCAGCACTCTCACCGGTCGACAGCACCCCCGTCAGTAGCGTCCCCCGGCGATCGCGTCGTGGACCCGGTCGGTGTCGGCGTCGGCCCAGCCCGGGGGGTCCAGGATCCGGGCCCACATCTGCGCGGCGTCCGGCCCGAAGGTGTGACCGTGGCCGGCAGGGACCTCCGCGGAGAACACCATGTCCAGGGTGACCTGCCAGAACGTCACGAACGGGGTCCACCGCACCCCTGGGTCGAGATCGGGGCCCAGTGGCTCCCGCAGCCAGTCCGGGCGCTGCAGCAGGAGGTCGGGCGACCACCAGGTGATGGGATCGGAGGCGTGCTGCCAGTAGACGATCCGCGGAGAGGACCAGGGCGCGCCGTCGAGATCCAGATCCGGCCCGCCGGCGGCGAAGCGCACGTGCTCACCGCCGTCGATCACCGGTAGTCGCTCCGGCGAGCCCGCATCGCGGTGGGCGGTGAGGTAGGACCACTGCGGTGAGAAGTTGGGCGTGCCCACCCACAGCGCGCCGTCGGTCCGGGCCACCATGTCCTGGGCACCACCGAAGGCGGTCTGCCCCCCGAAGGAGCCGAGGCTCTCCCCGAACGCGACGAGTGCGGGGCGACGGGCCTCGGGCACGTCCGCGACGGCGCGCTCCACCGCCTCGAACAGGGCGCGTCCCGCGCGCTGGGGCGACTGCCGATCGGCCACGAACGCCAGGGGGCTGGGCAGGAACGAGTACTGCATGGCCGCGATCGCGGAGTCTCCGCCAGTGGTGTACTCGAGGGCCCCGGCCACGCGGGGGTTGACCCATCCGCGCCCGGTGGTGGTGGCGACGGCCAGCACGGACCTGTCGAAGGCTCCCGTGCGGTGGAGCTCGGCCACCACGAGGTCGGCGGCCTCCTCGACGGTGCCGGCCGCGTCATGCCCGGCGTAGACACGGATCGGGGTGCGCGCCGCCCGCCCCGTCACCTCCTCGATCTCACTCGCGGTGGGCCCGCCCGCGACGAAGGTCCGGCCCTCCCTGCCCAGGCTCTCCCACGCCTGCGCGGACGCCGGCGACCCCGACCTCTCGGCGGCGCGGGGTTGCCGCACGCCCTCGGCGGTGCCGTGGTCCGCGGCGGAGGCCGTCCTGTCGGCCAGGCCGATCACCCCGCGGTGGACGAGCCCGTTGATCGACAGCACGGCGATGAGGACCACGAGACCCAGCGCCACGACGCGGGCGAGTGGGGCCGGGACGTGAGGTGCGGCGATCCGGGTCAGCGCCGCCGTGCCACGCCGGATCCCCCTGGCCGCCGCGAGGATGACCGTCGCGACCAGTAGTGACAGCACCAGGACGAGCAGGTAGTTGGCGCGGTCGATGCGCTCGACGCCGGCCAGGTCCCGGGTGATCTGCTGCCACCAGGACCCCAGGACCAGGAACGTCGGGACGGTCACCGCGGCCGTGACGGCCAGGGACCACCACCCGATCCTGCGCAGGCGGGCGGAATGGTCCGGGGAGACCCCGCAGGAGCGGACCGCCCATGCGATCAGGCAGCCCAGACCGTACCCGGTCGCGAGGCTGATCCCGGTCGCCACGGCCTGCAGGGGCCACACCCGCGGCAACAGGGAGGGCGTCATGGACCACACGAAGAACAGCAGCGCGACGGCCAGTCCGACCGGGTGCAGGGAACGGGTGAAGCCGCGGATCGTCTCCGTCGACGGTGTCGTGGTCAAGACCGGTCCAGGGGTGAGAAGACCGTGGCGGAGCGCCAGGCGCGTGAGCGGAGTCTATCCCCGCGCACGCGCCCCGCGGCTCAGCTCTCGAGGTGGAGCCCCAGTTCGCGCGCCGCGAGCGCGGCGTACTTGGAGGTCTGCTCGAACGCCGACTCCAGGGGGTTCGCGTCGGTGACGTCGGCGATCTCGTTCCACCGCTCGGCCACGACCTCGGGGGTGCGGGCGTTGTCCGGGAGGTAGACCCCGCGGCTCTCGACCATCTGGGAGACGGCGAACACGCCGGCGCCGGCACCGAGGATGGTCTTGGTGGGCGCGTCCTCGCTGACCATGAACAGGGCGCCGGGCGCGATGGTCTCCGGGCCCATGATGTCCAGGACCCGCTGTGGGAGCAGGTCCTCGGTCATGCGGGTGGCGGCCGTGGGGGCGATGGAGTTGACCTTGATGTTCTTCTTGGCGCCCTCGATGGCGAGCACGTTCATCAGGCCGACCAGGCCGGACTTGGCGGCGGCGTAGTTGCTCTGGCCGAAGTTGCCGTAGATACCCGAGGACGAGGTGGTCATGAGGATGCGGCCGTATCCGGCCTCGGCCATGTGTGGCCAGACGGCCTTGGTGCAGTTGACCGAGCCCATGAGGTGGACCTCGAGGACCTTGCGGAAATCGTCGTTGTCCATCTTGGCGAACGACTTGTCGCGCAGGATGCCGGCGTTGTTCATGAGGATGTCGATGCGCCCCCACTTGTCGATGACCGAGGAGACCAGCGCGTCGACCGCGGCCTCGTCGGTGATGTCGTTGCCGTCGACCATGGCCTCGCCGCCGGTGGCGACGATCTCGTCGACGACGCGCTGGGCCGGGGAGGTGGTGCCACCCTCGCCGTGGACGTCGCCGCCGAGGTCGTTGACGACGACCTTGGCGCCGCGCTCGGCCAGGGCGAGGGCGTAGGCGCGGCCGAGGCCGCCTCCGGCGCCGGTGATGATCGCGACGCGGTCGGTGAAATCGATGGGATTGACCATGGGTGACTCCTGGTGTTGAGAGGGGGTCGGTTCAGTTGGTGGGTGGCTGTGCTGCGACGAGGCCGTGACCGCGCGGGGACCCTGTCGGCTCCGGGCTCCGGCTCACACACGGCCCCGCGGCAGGGGACGCGGTGGACCGGATCGCCCCGCGTCGGCGCCGGTCAGCCGAGCTCGCCGCGGACGTACGACTCGTAGGCCGGGAGGTCGAGGAAGCCGTGACCGGACAGGCCGATCACGATGGACGGGCCCGTGCCCGCCTCCCCGGTGTGCCTGCGGGCCTCGTCGAACGCGCCGGCGAGGGCGTGGGTGGACTCGGGCGCGGGCACGATGCCCTCGGCCTTGGCGAACTCGACACCGGCGGCGAAGGCGACGTTCTGTTCCACCGCGATCGAGTCGAGCAGGCCGAGGTGCTTGACGTGACTGACCAGCGGTGCCATCCCGTGGTACCGGAGACCGCCCGAGTGGATGGGGTCCGGGACGAAGTCCTGGCCCAGCGTGTACATCTTCATGAGCGGGGTCAGACCCGCCACGTCGCCGTGGTCGTATCGGAACTCGCCCTCGGTCATGGACGGGCAGGCGGTCGGTTCGACGGCCACGATCCTCGTCTGCGCCCCGGCCAGGTTCTCGCGGATGAACGGGAACGCCAGACCGGCGAGGTTGGAGCCGCCCCCGGCGCACCCGAAGACGTAGTCGGGCGCGGCCTCCCCGAACATCTCGAGCTGTTTGAGGGCCTCTTCGCCGATGATCGTCTGGTGCAGGCACACGTGGTTGAGGACGGAACCCAGGGAGTAGCGGGCCTCGGGGTCGCCCGCCGCCACCTCGACCGCCTCCGACACCGCCATACCCAGCGAACCGGGGGTGTGGGGGTCCTTGGCGAGGAAGGACCGGCCCGCCTCGGTCAGGTCGGAGGGGCTCGGGTGGACGGACGCGCCGAAGGTCTCCATGAGCATCCGGCGGTACGGCTTGGACTCGAAGGACGCCTTGACCTGCCAGACCTCCACCTCGATGCCGAAGGCCTGACCGGCGAACGCCAGCGACGCGCCCCACTGACCGGCGCCGGTCTCGGTGGTGAGCTTGGTGATGCCCTCCGCGGCGTTGTAGTACGCCTGGGCCACGGCCGTGTTGGGCTTGTGTGAGCCGACCGGGCTGGTGCCCTCGTACTTGTAGTAGATCCTCGCCGAGGTGCCGAGGGCCTTCTCGAGTCGGCGGGCCCGGATGAGGGGCGAGGGCCGCCACAGCCGGTAGATCTCCCGCACCTCCTCGGGGATCTCGACGTACCGCTCCCCGGTGACCTCCTGCTCGATGAGCGCCATCGGGAACAACGGCGCCAGGTCCTCCGGACCGAGCGGCTCCTTCGTGCCCGGGTGCAGGTGCGGCGCCATCTGCTCGGGCAGGTCGGCCTGGATGTTGTACCAGTGGGTCGGCATCTCGCTCTCGGGGAGAAGTGCCTTGACCAGAGGTGCCGTGACCAGCGAACCGGATGCGGAGTGTGAACCGGATGCAGCGTCAGACGTCATATGGTGTCCTCGGGAGATGTGGGGAGGGGTGAGCCACACCTCATCTTAGGAGGTCGCGCCTCATGGGGAGGTGCGGGATCCGTTCATCCAGGTAGTCCGGTCCGCAACGGAGGAACCCGAACTGCTCGTACCACCCCTCGAGGTGGGACTGGGCGCCTATCTCGACGGGCAGCTCGCCGCACAGCTCGAGTCCGCGACGGATCAGGACACCGGCGATCCCCCGCCCTCGCCACCCGGGAGCCGTGCACACCCGGCCGAGGTGCATGACCCCACCATGGACCCCCGACCCGAACACGCGCAGGGTGGCCACCAACTCGTCCGGACCGGATTCGGTGGCCGGAGCCCAGGCCAACAGGTGCGTGGTGCCGGGGTCGGCGTCGACCTCGTCGATCTCCGCGTACGGGCAGTCCTGCTCGGCGACGAAGACGTCCACGCGCAGCTTGTACAGCGCGTGGACGTCCAGCGGACCCAGCCCGGCCAAGGGAGAGGCGACGACTCTCCACGGAGAGTCGTGCTCACTCACCGTCCGCAGGTCAGGGCTTGTCGGCCGGGGTACCACCGGCCGGATCGTCGTCCGAGGGCTGCGGCGCGGAGCCGGCGGCCGCACCCGGCGCGGCGCTGCCGGCCGCGGGAGAGGTGCCGTCGGACTGGTCCGCGGGCCCCTCGGGATCGGGGGAGTCGATGGTGAGGTCCTCGCCGGTCTCGGACTCACCGGCGGCGGTGGAACCGGAAGTCGAGTCGGAGGGCGGCGCCGACGGGGTCCCGGAGGTCGACGCTCCCGCGGGCTCGGTGGAGGCCGTCGTCCTCGGAGTGGTCACGGGCGCGGCACCGGAACGCTCCTGGTCGCGCAGGAAGTACGCGGCGGCACCCGCGACGGCCGCGCCGCCCGCGAGCCCGACGATCCACAGGGGGGCGAGGCGGCGACGGGACTTGGGCTTCTCCTGCGGGGCGGTGAGAACGGACGACTGCTCCCGGAGGTCCTCGGCGTGCTGCTTGGCGTCCGCGGCCAGCTTGCCCAGGATCTCCGCCTGTTCCGCGCGGCGGTCCCGCAGCACCTGGATACCGCGGCTCGCGCCGAAGAGGGCCAGGCCCGCGGGCCCGCGGGTGGCGGCCACGGCGGCCTCCCCGAGGAAGCGGGGATCCTTGAGGTCGAACGCCTTCCGGGCGGCGGTGCCGGCGTTCTTCAGGTCCTTCTCGGCGGACTTGATGGCCTTACGCTCGGCGGCGCGATCGCTTCGTGTGCTCATGGGTAGATGGTGGCACAGCCCTCGGACAGCGACCACCACCTCGCCGACATCCACCGGGACCGCGTGGCAGGATGGTCGTCGTGAGCATCGCAACGCAGAAGGCAACCATCCACACGAACAAGGGCGACATCGTCGTCGATCTGTTCGGCAACCACGCCCCGGAGACGGTCGCGAACTTCGTCGGTCTGGCCGACGGGTCGAAGGACTACTCCCAGGCCAACGCCAAGGGCGAGAAGTCCGGCCCGTTCTACGACGGTTCGATCTTCCACCGCGTCATCTCCGGGTTCATGATCCAGGGCGGCGACCCCACGGGAACCGGCCGCGGCGGCCCGGGCTACCAGTTCAAGGACGAGTTCCACCCGGAGCTCCAGTTCACCGAGCCGTACCTGCTGGCCATGGCCAACGCCGGCCCGGGGACCAACGGTTCGCAGTTCTTCGTCACCGTGGGCCCGACTCCGCACCTGAACAACCGGCACACCATCTTCGGGAAGGTCGCGGACGCCGACTCGCAGAAGGTCATCGACGCCATCGCCACCACCAAGACCGGCGCCATGGACCGCCCGGTCGAGGACATCGTGATCGAGTCGATCGAGATCTCCTGACTCCTGATCTCCTGACTCCTGATCCACAGGGTCGTGGCGACACGGCCCGGCCAGCGGCGCGGGCACCGGAACACCGGTCCCGCGCCGTCGGTCTATCCACGACGATCCAGGAACGGTGACAGCACACCAGCCCATGACCACCCAGACGCACAGCGGCGGCGCCGTCTCCCGCTTCTTCCGACGCCAGCCGGTGACCGCGTGGCTCATCACCGCCAACCTCGCGGTCTACGCCGCCACGGTCGCCCAGTCGCGGAGCATGCTCGGCAACCACACCTCGGCGCTGTTCGAGGCCACGGCGCTCTATCCGCCGCTGGTCGCGGCGCGGGACGAGTGGTGGCGCCTGATGACCTCGGCCTTCCAGCATTTCGGGCCGATGCACCTCCTGCTCAACATGTACATGCTGTGGATCCTCGGTCTGGGCATCGAGCGCAGCATCGGACACGCCCGGTTCTTCGCGCTGTACCTGGTCTCGGCCTTCGGCGGCTCCGTCGCCGTGATGTTCTACGGCCAGAACGCGCTCACGGCCGGGGCGTCCGGCGCCATCTTCGGCCTCATGGGTGCCTACGCGATCGTCGCGATGTCGATGCGCCTCGACGTCAAGGGGATCGGGATACTGCTGGTGCTCAACATCGGCGTGAGCTTCCTCGTTCCCGGCATCTCCCTCGCCGCCCACCTGGGCGGCCTGGTGGTGGGCGCGCTCGGAGCGGTCGTCCTGGTGGTCCTGCCCCGTCGACTGCCGGGACGGGTGGGTCGTGGCGGTCGGGAGACCGTGTCGTGGCTCGCCTACCTGGGACTGGTGGCGCTCGTCGCCGTGGCCGCCTGGTACGCGGCCGACACCATGCAGTGGGGTTACGTCCTCAGGCGATAGATCCGGGGCCGCCGGTATCCGACCCGCCGGTATCCGACCCCGTGGCATCCGAGCCGCCGGCCCCCGGCCCCCGGGTCCCCCCGAATCCCAGGCCCACCAGCCTCTCCCTCACCTCACGCGGATCGGTCCCCAGGTCTCCCCGCGTGAACACGTCGAGCTGCTCCCGCCCCCGGTCGTCCACGTACTCCAGTCGCATGAGGTGCTGGCGCACGCCCCATCTCGCGACCCCGAGCGCGCGCGCCTCGACGACCTGCGCCGGCGGCACGAACACCACGCCACCGAGCTTCTTGATCGCGAGCTGTCCGTCCACCACCTCTATCCGGGGACGCCGCATCAACTGCATCACCCCCGCGGGGACCACGAGCAGCGCCAGCAGCCCGGTGAGGATGAGCCCCAGGGGATCCCGGTTGGTCAGTCCCACCACCACCGCACCGACCCCGAGGGCGATCTGCGCGGCCGGCCACAGGGTCCCCGGGCCCCACGACGCGGCCTGGTGTCCGCCGGTGGACGCCGTTGTCTCACTCATCCCGCCATCCTCCCTTATCCACAGGCGGAATCCACAGTGTGGATGAATCACACGGGTGGAGTTCGATCCGCGTTCGAGAGGGCAGCACCCCGACCTGCGGCGTCGTCCTCGTCGTCGTCGTCGAGGGTTTATCCCCAGTGTGGAGGGAGTTGTCCACAGCCTGTGTGCGCGGGCGCGGGCATCGCTAACACCGGTCACTTCGCCGAATACACCACCGTGACCTGCATGGATGTCAATTCGATGAGAAAATGCAGGTCACCCCCCGCGTCGTGCGGGGGGTGACCTGTGAATTAAGCTGTGGAATGCGGGGAACGGGGTTCCGGTAGAACGGGTGTCAGCGCCAGTTCATGGTCATGAGCAGCCCGACCACGGCCAGCCCGAAACCGATGGCGAAGTTCTGCCAGGTCTCGAGGGACTGCATGAACGGGATCCGCTCACCGGCGATGTAGTAGGTCACCAACCACGCCAGGCCCAGGATCATGAGACCGAACATCACGATCAGGTACCACTGCGCGGTGGGCGTCCCCTTGACCTTGACGGGGGTGCGGCTGACGGCCGCGTCGGTGTACTCGGTCTTCGACCGGACCTTTGACTTGGGCATGACGTCCTCGCACTGGTGGGGCTGATCCAGGCCACTCTACCAAGACCCGCCGGGGACGTTCATCCCGACGACAGCAGTACGCTGCATCTATGCGCATCCTCGTCGTCGACAACTACGACAGCTTCGTCTACAACCTGGTCCAGTACCTGGGACAGCTGGGCGCGACGTGCGAGGTGTGGCGGAACGACGACGAGAGACTCGCCGGCCCGGACGGCGGCTACGACCCGGCGTCGCTCGCGGGCGTGGTCGCCGAGTTCGACGGCGTCCTGCTGAGCCCGGGCCCGGGGACGCCGGACCGGGCGGGAGCGACGATCCCGCTGATCGGGGTCTGTGGGCGCGCGGGTGTCCCGGTGCTGGGCGTGTGCCTGGGACACCAGGCGATCGGTGAGGCCTTCGGCGCCACGGTCGACCGGGCCGCTGAACTCATGCACGGCAAGACGAGCCGGGTCACCCACGACGACTCGGGCGTCCTCGCCGGGATCCCCAGCCCGTTCACGGCGACGCGCTACCACTCGCTGACGGTGCTCCCGGAGACCGTCCCGGAGGAACTCGTGCCCACCGCGTGGACCGGGTCCGGGCTGATCATGGCGATGCGGCACCGCGAACTGCCCGTCCACGGGGTCCAGTTCCACCCCGAGTCCGTGATGAGCGACGGCGGCCACCGCATGCTCGCCAACTGGTTGGGCATGTGCGGCGAGCAGCCTGCGGAGACCCTGGTGGCGGGTCTGGAGCAGGAGCTCGACCGGGCCCGCGGCGCCGCGCTCGCCTGACAGGCCGCACCGCGCCGAGTCCCCGCGCGCCGAGTCCCCGCACGCCCGCGCCCACGCCCGGTGGCCCAGCGCCCGCTCCCCGACGCCCGGCGGCCCGGCGGCCCGGCGCCCGCGTCGAGAAGAGTGTTCCGCACAGATCCACTCGGCCGATGCGTGCGGAACTCTCTTCTCGATGGGGGGCGGGGCGGGGTCGCTCGGCGGGGCTCAGCCGGGGCCGGGCACGAGCCCGAAGCGGATCACGCGGACCACGACCTGGTCGTTGACCCCGGCCTCGCCGACCGGCGGCTGCTGCGAGAAGATCTGGCCCACGCGGGTGAGGTCGGGGTCGTTTTGCGGCAGCTCGACCAGCTGACCGCGTCCTCCCCGCCAGCCGGCCCGCTCGAGCTCGCCCAAGGCCTCGGGCACGGTGTCGCCCACGAGATTGGGCATGAGGAAGCGGTTTCCCGCGGAGACCTGCAGCGTGATCGTGGCGCCCTTGAGCTGGGTCTGCCCGGCCGGGGTGGACTGGTCCACCACCTCACCCTCCGGCGCGGTGCCGTCGACCCTGCGGGTGTCCACGCGGAATCCGAGGCCCTCGAGGGTCGCCCGGGCCGAGTCGATTGACTGGCCCACCACCCCCGGCACCTGCAACTGCTCGGGACCGGACCCCACCGTCAACCTGACGGGGCGGTCGGACGGCACCTGGGCGCCCGGGGCGGGATCGGTGTCCACGACCTTGTCCTGGTCCTCCGCGGTGGACGGGCGGGCCTCGTTCTCCGGGACCACCTGGAACCCGGCCTCCTCCAGGGCTAGCCGGGCGTCCACCGGGGACATCCCCATGACGTTGGGCACGGAGAGGATGGGCTTACCCGTGGACACCACGAGGGTGATCTCCGACCCGACGGGCAGGCGCTTGCCGGCGATCGGATCGGAGGCGACCACCAGACCCTCGGGGACCCGCAGGTCCGGCTGCAGGTTCTGGACCGGCTCGAGGCCCAGGGCGGTGAGCTCGTCGATCACCTCCTGCACGGGCCGCTGTGCGACCTCCGGGACGGTGACCTCCTGGATCTGGACCACGCCGCCGTTCCGGTCGGACGCCGCCCAGATGGAGACCGCCGCCACGACACCCAGGACCAGCAGGACCGCGAGGGCGATCGTCACCGCGCGGGGGCGCCTGCCATCCCCGCCGCGGTCGGCGGGGTCCGGTGCCCGCGAGGTGGCGGCGGTCCCGGCGGCCAGCCCGGGCAGCGCGTGCGCCTCGGTCGGGGCCTCGGACGGCGGGATCCGGTCGGCGCGGCCCGAGCCGTAGCCCGCCCCGGCGAATCCGTGGGGGGCGTCGGGTCGTTGTCCGTCGTCGAGCTCGTCGTCGGAGAGCACGAGCGGGGCGGCCGGCCGGCCGCCGCTCAGGACGGCGAGCAGGTCGGTGCGCATGTCCCCGGCGGTGTCGTACCGGTTCTCGGGGTTCTTGGCCATCGCCTGCATGACCACGGCGTCGACGTACCGGCCGACCTCCGGGTTGATCGCGGAGGGCGGCTGCGGTGACTCGCGGACGTGCTGGTACGCCACGGCGACGGGGGATTCGCCGGTGAACGGCGGGGCTCCGGCGACCATCTCGTACAGGACGCAGCCGGCCGAGTACAGGTCCGATCGGGCGTCCACCGTCTCGCCCCGGGCCTGCTCGGGGCTGAGGTACTGGGCGGTGCCGAGCACGGACGAGGTGTTGGTGAGGGTCGAGCTGGCGTCGCTGACCGCGCGCGCGATCCCGAAGTCCATGACCTTGACGGCCCCGTCGCGCGAGATCATGATGTTCGCCGGCTTGACGTCCCGGTGGATGATCCCCTTCTTGTGGGAGAAGTCGAGGGCGCCGCAGACGTCCGCCATCACCCCGAGTGCGCGTTCCACCTCCAACGGACCATCCATCTTGACGATGTCCCGGATCGTGTCGCCCTCGACCACTTCCATGACGATGTAGGGCAACGCGCCGTCATCGGTGCGCTCCTCGCCCGTGTCGTAGATCGCCACGATGGAGGGGTGGTTGAGCGACGCCGAGTTCTGCGCCTCGCGGCGGAAGCGCTGGTAGAAGGTCTCGTCGCGGGCCAACTCGGGCCGCATGATCTTGACCGCCACGTCACGGCCGAGGACGGTGTCCCGCCCCCGGTGGACCTCGGACATGCCGCCGAACCCGAGGACCTCGCCGATCTCGTACCGGCCCGCCAGCAGGTGAGGTGTCGTCATCCGCCGTCACCTCCCCTGCCGTTGTTCGCGGCCGCACCCGCGTTCGGGTTCGCGTTGCCACCGGTGTTGCCGCCACCGTCGCCCTCGCCGGCCTGGCCCGGTGGGACGAAGGAGTTGAACTCGGAGGTCAGCGAATCGAGCATGTCCTGCAGGTCCGGCGCGGGCGGGATGACGGTCGGCGACGGCACCGGCTGGGGCGGCGGTGTGGGCTCGGGGGCCGGGGCGGGGGCCGGCGCCTGGGTGGTCTGGGTCTGCGGCGCCGACGTCGTGGGGGGCGTCGACGGGGTGGTCCCACCGAACAGCCCGCCGGGCCCGAAGACCCCCGCGTTGGACAGCGCGATCGCGACCGCGACCGCGAGCGCCGCGAGCAGGATCACCGCGATGAGGAACCAGCCGGCGCACCCCGCCCCGCCGCGTCGCCGGCGCGGCCGCGAGGTGACCGGCGGCGCGGGGTGACGGCGCGCGGGCGAGTGCGCGGGCGAGTGCGCGGGTGGCTGCGCGGGCGCCCGCTCCGTCCGGTACTGCGGCCGGGCCCCGGTCTGAGCGTTCGGCCCCTGCTGGAGTCTCGTGTACGCCCTGGTGGGGTCCGGACCCGGGCCGCTCCCCGGCCGGGGGGTCTCGTCGGGCAGGACGGTGGTGGCGGCGGTGGCGGCGCCCGCGGCTCCGCCGAGGACCCCTCCGGCGGCGGCCGCGGCGACGAACGCCCCCGGCGGTCGGGGGTCGCGCCCGGCGCGCACGTCGGCCACCGCCTCGGCGAAGGCCTCGCCGTCCGGGTACCGGCGAGCCGGGTCCTTGACCATGGCGTCGGCGAGGAGCCTGCGGACCGGCGGCGGCACCGAGTCGGGCAGCGGTGGCGGCGTCTCCCGGACGTGCATCATCGCCACGCTCACCGGTGAATCGGCCACGAACGGCCTGCGCCCGGAGACGCACTCGTACCCCACCACGCCGAGCGAGTACACGTCACCGGCCGGGGTGGTCTCGTGCCCCATGGCCTGCTCGGGGGCGATGTACTGGGCGGTGCCCACGACCATCCCGGCCTGGGTGACCGCCGCGGACCCCATCGACTTGGCGATGCCGAAATCGGTGAGCTTGACCTGCCCGGAGGGCGTGATGAGGATGTTGCCCGGCTTGACGTCCCGGTGCACCAACCCGATCGCGTGTGCGGCGTTGAGCGCGCGACCGGTCTGCTCCAGCATGTCGAGGGTGTGGCGCAGCGGGAGCGACCCCTCGCGGGACAGGACGTCGGACAGCGGCTCGCCCACCACGAGCTCCATGACCAGGTAGGACAGTGGGCTACCCGAGGCCGGGTCGTCGATCTGCCCGTAGTCGTAGACCGTCGCGATCCCCGGGTGCGAGATCCGTGCCGTCACCTTGGCCTCGGACCGGAACCGCTCGACGAACTCCTGGTCGGAGGAGAACTCGGCCTTGAGCACCTTCACCGCCACGTGCCGGTCCAGCACCGCGTCGGCGGCCTCCCAGACCTGACCCATCCCGCCCGTGGCGATCAGGCGCAACAGGCGGTACCGGCCGGACAGGAGCGCTCCGGAGTTGAGGCTCATCCGGCTCCCCCGAGGAGGGCACCGAGGACCTCGCGCCCGATGGGGGCGGCGTAGGTGGAGCCCACAGTGTCGCGGGTGACGCCCGGCCCGGATTCGATCGCCACGGCCACGGCCACGTCCTGCCCGGGTACGAACGCGATGTACCAGGTGTAGGGGACGGACTCCGCGGCGTCCACGCCGTGCTCCGCGGTGCCGGTCTTGGAGGCGATGGTCACCCCGGGCAGGCCGCCCCCGGCGTTGCGCTCCGCGCCCTCCATGAGCTCGGTGAGGGTGCCGGCCTGCTCGTCGGTGAGGGCGCGTCCGGCGTCCTCGGGGGTGAACCCCTGCACCACGGAGAGGTCCGGCGCCGTGAGCGAACGGATCAGCTTCGGCTGCATACGCACCCCGCCGTTGGACACGGTCGCGGCCACCATGGCGTTCTGCAGCGTGGTCATGCGGACATCGCTCTGACCGATCGAGCTCATGGCGAGCTGGGCGGCGTCCTCCATCTGGCCGAGCCCGGACGGCGCCGCGGGGATCCCGAGCTCGTCCGGCTCACCGCCGTCCACACCGAAGCGCTCGGCCATCTCGGTGAACGCGTCGGCACCGATCTCCTGGCTGAGCTCCACGAAGGGCACGTTGCAGGAGAGCTCGAACGCGGTGCGGAGGGTCACGGTGCCGCCCCCGCAGGCCTGGCCGGCGTAGTTCTGCAGGAACGTGGAGGTCCCGGGCAGCAGGGTGCGGTCCGCGCCGGAGACCGGGGTCTCCGGTCCCATCCCGGACTCGAGGGCGGCGGCGGTGGTGATGACCTTCATGGTGGACCCGGGAGGCAGGGACTGCTGGGTGGCGTGGTTGAGCAGCGGCCGGTCGGGGCTCTGCTCGACCCGCGCCATCTCCTGCGTGCGGACGGTCTGCTCCTGGCTGGACAGGGCGTTGGGATCGAAGGACGGGCTGGAGGCCAGCGCCAGGACCTCGCCGGTGGAGGGTCGGACCGCCGCCACGGAACCCACGAAGGGTCCCTGGCCCGCGCCCCGCTGCAGCGCCGCGTAGGCGACCTCCTGGGCGACGGGGTCGAGCGTCAGCTCCACCGAACCGCCCTGGGGGGTGCGCCCGGAGATGAGCCCCGAGATGCGCTGGGAGAGCAGCCGCGGGTCGGACCCGTTGAGGAACGCGTCCTGGGACTGTTCGATCCCCGAGGTGGCGAACTGCAGGGAGTAGTACCCGACCGTCGGGCCGAACGCGGTCGGACCGGTGGGATAGGTGCGCTCGAACTCGTACCTGCCCTCGGAGGGGACCGACATGGCCAGCACCCGGCCGCCGGCGGTGATCTGCCCGCGCTGGCGGGAGTACTCGTCGAGCAGCATCCGGGTGTTGCGGGGGTCGGCGCGCAGGTCGTCGGCGCGGAAGACCTGCACCCAGGTGAGCTGCAGGAGCAGCGCGACCACCATGACGATGGCGGCGATCGCGATCCTGCGGATGGCGGCGTTCACGCGGCGCTCACCCGGACTTCCGGACGCGGGCCAGCAGCGGGGTCCGCATCATGCCCGTGGCGGCCTCGGCGAGCGCGGGTGTCTGACGCGGGGTCGGCAGCGGCCGCCGGGCGTCGTCCGACAACCGGAGCAGGATGGCCAGCAGGGCGTAGTTGGCGAGCAGGCTCGACCCGCCGTAGGCCATGAAGGGCAGGGTGAGCCCGGTGAGCGGGATGAGGGTGGAGACCCCGCCGACCACCACGAACACCTGGATGGCCACGGTGAAGGCCAGGCCGACGGCGACGAGTTTGCCGAAGCTGTCCCTGATGGTCAGACCCACGCGGATCCCGCGCAGGACGATGATCGTGTAGATCATCAGCACGGCGGCGAGGCCGATCAGGCCCAGTTCCTCGCCGATCGTGGAGGTGATGAAGTCGGTGCCCGCGAACGGCACCTGGTCCGGCCGCCCGTTGCCGAGTCCGGTGCCGCCCATGCCGCCGGAGGCGAGACCGAACAGTGCCTGCGAGCTCTGATAACCGCCGGTGTCGAAGTAGGCGAAGGGGTCCTGCCAGATCTGGAACCGCACCCGCACGTGCCCGAAGAGGGCGTAGGCCAGCACGCCACCGATACCCACCAGCACCACGCCGATGAGCAACCAGCTGACGCGCTCCGTGGCCACGTAGAGCATGGTGAGCACGGTGGCGAAGAGCAGGAGCGCCATGCCGAGGTCCGTGTTGAACACCAGCACGCCCAGGGACAGGAACCACGCCACGATGATCGGACCGAGGTCACGCCCGCGGGGCAGGTCCACGCCGAGGATCCGCCGGCCGGCGCTGGTGAACAGCTCCCGCTTCTCGACCAGGATCGAGGCGAAGAAGATGATGAGCAGGATCTTGGCGAACTCGCCGGGCTGGATGGTGAAGCCGGGCAGGATGATCCAGTTCTTGGCGCCGTTGATCTCGGAGAACCGGGCGGGCAGCACCGCCGGGATCGCCAGCAGCACCAGTCCGGCGAAACCCATGGTGTAGCCGTACCGGGACAGCACCCGGTGGTCCCGGAGGAAGTACAACACGGCCGCCATGAAAGCCAACCCGATCAGGGTCCACAGCAGCTGCCGGGTGACGTCCATCCCTGGCGGGTCGGTGCCGTTGGCGACGGCGCGCGCCGCGTACGCCAGGTCGAGGCGGTAGATCAGCACCAGGCCCAGGCCGTTGAGCAGGGCGACGGCCGGCAGGAGCACGGGGTCAGAGAAGGGCGCCAACCATCGGATCAGCAGATGGGCGCCCCCGCACAGGCCGAGGTAGGCGAGGGTGAGCCAGAGCAGTGTGAGGCTGAGCTCCTGCTCCTGGGCCAACTGGACCAGGAGCAGCGCGAAGCCGACGATCACCGACGCGGCGACCAGCAGGACGAGCTCCTTGCCGCGGCGGGGCGGGGCCGGAGCCGCCTGCGTTCCGGGTGCGGGGGCGGCCACGGGTCAGCTCACCGCCCGGCAGTCGACTCCCGGCACGGGGGCCGGGGCGGGCGGGGGTGTGGGCTGCGGGGACGGTTCCGGGGACGGTTCCGGGGCGGGACGGGGGGACGTGGTGGGGGACGACGGCGAGGGGGTCGCCTCCGCCGGCTCCGACCGCCGGTCCTGGCCCCGCTCCCGGGGCTCGCACGCCGGCAGCAGATTGTCCTGCGCGAGGCGGGCGACCTGGGCGTTGGCATCGGCGAGGCTGCCGGACGGCATCCCGGCGCGCACCGACTCGCGGGCGGGCTCGCGCAGGTCGCCGAGGGTGAAGACGTCGCACCCGGACGGGATCGCATCCGGGTCGTGGAGGGTGAGCGCACCGTCCGCGGACAGACACGCCACCTGACTGACCGAGGCGAGGGAGATGCCGAACACCTCGCCGGAGATGCCCTGCTTGACCACCACCTGGCTGTCCTCTTCGGTGACGAAGTAGTTGCTCCGCACGAGCAGCGCGGAGACGCCGACGATCCCCGCGATCAGTACGAGCACCCCGACGACGCTCAGCGCGAAACGCCAGCGGGTGCCGCGCGGGGCGGGGCGGTCCACCTCGTCGTCGTCGGACCCGTCCCCGGTCCCGGACCCCGGGCCCTCACCGGACGCCTCACCGGCACCGTTCTGCGAGGCGACCCGGGAGCGGGAGAACGCCGCGGCCCGGCCGGCGGCGGTGTCGGCGTGCACCGCGATCTCCCCCGGCTCGTCGGTGGAGGCCGCGCCCACGACCACGGGCACGACCGTGCCGCCGCGGGGGGAGTCCACGACGTCCGCCACCACGACCGTGACGTTGTCGGGGCCACCGGACCGCAGCGCGAGCTGGACGAGCCGCTCGGCGGCGGCGTCGGCGGACCCGGTCCCGAGGGTCTCGGCGATGGTCTCGGCGCTCACCGGGTCGGACAGGCCGTCCGAGCACAGCAGGTAGCGGTCGCCGACCCGTGCCTCCCGGACGGCGGTGGTGGGCTCGACGGGATCTCCGGTGAGCGCCTTGAGGATGAGCGAGCGCCGCGGGTGCACGTGCGCTTCCTCGGCGGTGAGCTCGCCGCGGTCGACGAGCGACTGGACGAAGGTGTCGTCCTTGGTGATCTGCGTGAGGACGTCGTCGCGGAGCAGGTAGGCGCGCGAGTCGCCGACGTGGAGCAGTCCCATGCGCCGGCCGTCGAAGAGCAGGGCGGTGAGGGTGCAGCCCATGCCCTCGGCCTCGGGATGCGCCTCGACGTGCGCGGCGATCGCCTGGTTGCCCTCGTGCATTGCCCGGCTGAGCGCGCCGGCGAGGTCCGACCCCGGTTGGTCCTCGTCGAGCTTGGCCAGGGTCGCGACCATGATCTGGCTGGCCAACTCGCCCGCGGCGTGGCCACCCATGCCGTCGGCCAGCACGAGGACCCGGGGCGCGGCGTACGCGGAGTCCTCGTTGTTGTCCCGCACCATCCCCGTGTGGGAGCGGGCGGCGTAACTGAGCGCGGGGGTCACGCGCGCAGCTCGATCACGGTCTTGCCGATCCGGATCGGCGTGCCGGCGGCCACCTTGACCGGGGTCGTCACCCGCGTCCTGTCCAGATAGGTGCCGTTGGTCGAACCGAGGTCCTCCAGGAACCAGTCCGGCCCGTGGGGCGACAGCCTGGCGTGTTGGTTGGATGCGTAGTCGTCGTCGATCACCAGGGTGCACGAGTCGGCCCGGCCGAGCAGGACCGGCTGTTCGGACAGCGTGATGCGCGTCCCGGCGAGGGCGCCCTGGGTGACGACGAGGTGGCGGATCGCCTTGGTGCCGCGGCCGAGGAAGCCGCCCCGGCGCTCACCCTGGCCGCCCGACCGCATCCCGACGTTGCCGAAGACGTCGGTCTTCAGCGCCCGCAGGACGAGGTAGATGAACAGCCACAACAGCACCAGGAGGAGGCCACGCGAGAGTTGTAGGACGAGTCCCTGCACGAGTTCGGTCCTCCCCTCTCCGGTCAGGTCACCTCGGGCAACGTGTGATCGCCCCTGGAGGTTCCCGGGGGTCCATGCCTGTCGAGGCTAGTCGAACCGGACGGTTATCTCCGAGTGTCCGACGCGGATGACGTCGCCGTCCGCCAGCTGCCAGTCCTGCACCGGGCCCTCGTTGACCGTGGTCCCGTTGGTGGAGCCGAGGTCGGTGAGGACCGCCTCGCGGCCGTCGAACCGGATGTCCGCGTGCTGCCGGGACACCCCGGTGTCCGGGAGGCGGAAGGCCGCGTCCTGGCCGCGTCCGAGCAGGTTGGACCCGCGCTGGAGGCGGAAGGTGCGCCCGGAACCGTCCTCGAGGTGCAGCGTCACCGTGAGCGAGGCGCGACCCTGGGTGATCTGCGTGGGGGCGTCGGACGGACCACCCCAGCCGGTGTTCTGGCCGGCGGACCCGGACCGCGTGGCGACGGGGTAGTTGGAGGCGGGTGCCTGCATGGGGTTCTTCTCCTGACTGGCGCTCGGCGACGCGGGGGACGGCGACGACGGAGCCGGATGGCCCGGTGCCGGTGCCGGCGCGGCGGCCGAGATGTGGAACGGGACGGCGTCGGGGTCCACGACCCCGTTGATCCGCATCTGCCCGGTGTGGAGGTCGTCGCGTTCGACGAAGGTGACGGTGACGGGGCCGTAGGTCTCCCACCCCTGCTCGGCGATGTGGTCCGAGAGGTGGCGCGAGAAGGTCTTGACGGCCAGGGCCTCGTCCTCCGTGAAGGACGCGTAGTCCGACCGGGCGAGGGTGATGGTGTAGCTGTTGGAGACCAGCAGGTGACCGTCGACCACCTTGAGAGAGGCCTCGGACTGCTTCCGCAGCTGCGCCTCCACCTCGGCCGCCACCACCTTGCCGCCGAAGAGACGGGCGAAGGCGTCCCCGACCGCGCCCTGGAGTGTGCGTTCGAACTTGCCGACGATTCCCACGAGCGCCTCCTCTTCCCTGGTACGTGTCCGGACGTCCGGCCGCCGCGCGTGTCGGCGGCATCCGGTCGATCATAGAGGCGGGGGCGGCCCGAAGCACGTGTCCCGCATCCCCGGAGGTCGCGGGGTGAGGCTCCACCAGCGGATTGGTACGGCCGGTGTGGCGCGTGTTAACGTATTCGGGCGTTACTCGGGCGAGTGGCGGAATGGCAGACGCGCTGGCTTCAGGTGCCAGTGTCCTTCGGGACGTGGGGGTTCAAGTCCCCCTTCGCCCACCAGCCGAGTGCAGCCGAGGGTGCACCCGTGAGCCGGCCGAGAGGCCGGCTCTTCGCATTTCGGGCCGGGGAGTGGGGCGCGGGCGTTGCACACGTCACCTGAATCGGGTTCAATAATCGGCGTGACGTAGGCTCACGCGGAAGTTCTCCCGGAGGTCGGCGCCACCATGCCGACGGACCGGAGAGCAACGTCCTCATGGTGGACGGAGCAGAGATCACCCTCTCGCCCGCGCCACCCGTGAGCCCGCATCCCACAGCTCGGATCCCCATCGGTGCCCGACGCGATCAGCGGACGATCCCACCCCGGGTCCCGAACACGATGTAATGAACGGACATTGTCTGGGTCGGTGCACGCGCGTCGGCTCTCCACAACGCTGTCGAAGGAACCCCCACATGGCCTCGAGCCTCGAAGAGATCCCCGATATGACCCCGGAGACCGACATCCGGGACACCGCGGACGCCCCCTCGGTGATCGGCGTGGTCGCCGAGTCCGATCCCGCGGAGAGGCGGGTGGCCGCCACCCCGGCGACCGTCGCCAAGCTGATCGGCCTGGGGTACCGGGTCGTGGTGGAGAACGGGGCGGGAACGCGCGCCGAATTCTCGGACGCGGCCTACGCCGAGTCGGGTGCCGACCTGGTGGAGGGTGACGAGGCCTGGTCGAGCGACGTCGTGTTGAAGGTCGCGGTGCCCACGGAGTCCGAGGTGGCCCGGATGCGGTCCGGTGCGACCCTCGTGGGACTCCTGGCGCCCGCCCAGAACGAGCGGTTGCTGTCCGTCCTGGCCGAGCGCGGGGTCACCGCACTGGCGATGGACGCGGTCCCGCGGATCTCCCGGGCCCAGTCGATGGACGTGCTCAGCTCCATGGCCAACATCGCCGGCTACCGCGCCGTGATCGAGGCCGCCCACCACTTCGGCCGGTTCTTCACCGGACAGGTCACCGCGGCGGGCAAGGTCCCGCCGGCCAAGGTGCTGGTGGCCGGGGCTGGGGTCGCCGGTCTGGCGGCGATCGGTGCGGCCAGCAGCCTCGGGGCGATCGTCCGCGCCACCGATCCGCGGCCCGAGGTGGCCGACCAGGTGGGGTCGATCGGCGGCGAATACCTGCCCGTCGAGGTCCCGGACGAGGAGAAGGTCGTCTCCACGGACGGCTACGCCAAGGCCACCAGCGAGGCCTACGACCGCGCCGCCGCGGCCCTGTACTCGGCCCAGGCGGCCGACGTGGACATTGTCATCACCACCGCGCTGATCCCGGGCCGGGCGGCCCCGCGCCTGCTCACCGCCGCGGATGTGGCGTCGATGAAGCGCGGCTCGGTCATCGTGGACATGGCCGCCGCCCAGGGCGGCAACGTCGAGGGCAGCGTCGCCGACGAGGTCGTGGTGACCGAGAACGGCGTGACGATCATCGGGTACACCGATCTCGCCGGGCGCCTGCCCGCACAGGCATCGCAGTTGTACGGCACCAACCTGGTCAACCTCACCAAGCTCGTCACCCCGGAGAAGGACGGTCGGTGGGCGCTGGATCTGGACGACGTCGTCCAACGCGGGGTGACCGTGGCCAAGGGCGGCGAGGTCATGTGGCCGCCCCCGCCGGTTCAGGTCAGCGCCGCCCCCGCGGCGGCGGCTGCCGCTCCGCTCGAGCCGCGCGCGGAGAAGAAGAAGATGTCTCCCGGCGCCAGGCTCGGACTGATCGCCGTGGGCATGGCGGTGCTACTCCTGCTCACGGCCGTCGCGCCGGGTGACATCCCGCGCCACATCACCGTGTTCGTCCTGGCGATCGTGATCGGCTACTACGTGATCGGCAACGTCCACCACGCGCTGCACACACCGCTCATGTCGGTGACCAACGCGATCTCCGGTGTGATCGTCGTGGGCGCGCTCCTGCAGATCGGGATCGACAACACCGCCGGCCTGGTCCTGGCCACCATCGCGATCCTCGTCGCGTCCATCAACGTCTTCGGCGGCTTCGCCGTGACGCGCCGCATGCTCGGCATGTTCTCGAAGGGAGCCTGAGTAGATGTCACTCGTGACCGCCGCCAACGCGGCCTACCTCGTCGCCGCGCTGCTGTTCATCATGTCCCTGGCCGGCCTGTCCAAGCACGAGACCGCCCGTCGGGGCCTGAGCTTCGGCATCGCCGGCATGGCGCTGGCGCTCCTGGCCACCGTCGCGCTGGTGATCGACCACCAGCCCGCCACCATCGGGATCGTCCTCATGGTGGTGGCGGTGCTGATCGGCGCGACCCTCGGGCTGCTGCGCGCCCGCCGGGTGCAGATGACCGAGATGCCCGAGCTGATCGCCCTGCTCCACTCCTTCGTGGGCCTGGCCGCGGTGCTGGTGGGCTGGAACGGTTACCTCGAGCCCGAACTGCACGGTGAGCTCACCGGCTCGCTGCTGGACATCCACCACGCGGAGGTGTTCATCGGCGTGTTCATCGGCGCCATCACCTTCACCGGCTCGATCGTGGCCTACCTCAAGCTCTCGGGGAAGATGAAGTCCGCGCCGCTGGTGCTGCCGGGCAAGAACCTCATCAACGCCGGGATCCTGGTGGCGTTCATCGCGCTCACCGCGGCGTTCGTCATCAGCCCGGCACTGTGGATGCTCGCGCTGGTCACGGTGCTGGCGCTGGCCCTGGGCTGGCACCTCGTGGCAAGCATCGGCGGCGGCGACATGCCGGTCGTGGTCTCGATGCTCAACTCGTACTCCGGGTGGGCCGCCGCCGCGACGGGCTTCCTGCTCGGCAACGACCTGCTCATCGTCACCGGCGCACTGGTCGGCTCGTCGGGCGCCTACCTGTCCTACATCATGTGCAAGGCCATGAACCGGTCGTTCTTCTCCGTCATCCTGGGGGGCTTCGGCATCGAGGCCGCCTCGGGCGAGGGCAAGGACCACGGGGAGCACAGCGAGATCGACGTCGCCGGCGCCGCCGAGCTGCTGGCGGGCGCCTCGAAGGTGATCATCGCCCCGGGCTACGGCATGGCCGTGGCGCAGGCGCAGTACCCCGTCGCAGATCTCACCCGCACCCTGCGCGAGCGGGGCGTCGACGTCCGCTTCGCCGTGCACCCCGTCGCCGGTCGTCTGCCCGGGCACATGAACGTGCTGCTCGCCGAGGCCAAGGTGCCGTACGACATCGTGTTCGAGCTCGACGAGATCAACGACGACTTCGCCGACACCGACGTGGTCCTGGTGATCGGCGCCAACGACACCGTCAACCCGGACGCCGCCGAGGACCCGGGCAGCCCGATCGCCGGCATGCCCGTGCTCCACGTGTGGGAGGCCGCCGATGTGGTCGTGTTCAAGCGGTCCATGGCCGCCGGATACGCCGGCGTGCAGAACCCGTTGTTCTTCCGCGACAACACGCAGATGCTGTTCGGCGACGCCAAGGACCGTGTCGACGACATCCTGGGCGCGCTCAAGGAGCAGCCGGTCGGGGTGGGCCGCTAGAACCGGCCGGATAACCCGGTACGACGACGAGGAGGCGGTCCCACGCGGGACCGCCTCCTCGTCACTGTTCGGGTGGAACGGTCGATCAGGTTGACTAGGTCGAGGAGGTGGGCGGGGCCGCGGTGGCCGCCTCCGGCTCCTCTTTCCCTGTGACGACCACGGCGTCGGTGCCGAGCCCATCGCCCTCGAGGGCGTCCTGGAAGTAGGCCATCTCGCGGTGGTAGGCCTTGTCCAGGCCCTCCCGCTCGTCCTCCTCGGTGACCCGCAGGCCCATCGTCTTGTCCAGGACGAAGGCGATGAGCAGCGTGACGGTGAAGGAGTAGGCCAGCACCGCCGCCGTGGCCAGGGCCTGGGCCCCGAGCTGCCCGAACCCGCCGCCGAACAGCAGTCCGGCCTCGCCGACGGGGGAGGCGGGATCGGCGATCACACCGATGAGCAGCGTGCCGATGATGCCCGCGACCATGTGTAGCCCGGCCACGTCGAGCGAGTCGTCGTAGCCGAGGCGGTACTTCAGGCCCACCGCGTAGTGGCAGACCACGCCGCAGATCAGGCCGATCGCGATGGCACCGAGCGGGCTGACCGCGGCGGCGGCCGGGGTGATGCCCACCAGACCGGCCACGAGCCCGGAGGCCACTCCCAGAGTCGTGGGGTGCTTGGCGCGGACCTGCTCGGTGATCATCCAGGCCAGCGCGCCACACAGTCCGGCGACCACGGTGTTGAGCGCGGCCACCGCAGCCGTGTTGCCCGCGGCGACGGCGGAGCCGGCGTTGAAGCCGATCCAGCCGGCGAACAGCATGCCGGCGCCGAGGAACGTCAGGGGAACGCTGTGCGGTCTGCTGATCGTGGGGAAGCCGGCTCGTCGACCGAGCACGAGCACCAGCGCGAGCGTCGCGACACCGGCGTTGATGTGGATGGCGGTGCCGCCCGCGAGGTCGATGGCCCCCAGGTTGTTGGCGATCCACCCACCCGTGACCGACCCGTCGTCGGAGTCGAAGGCGAACACCCAGTGGGCCACGGGGAAGAACACCAGTACCGGCCACACGATGGCGAAGACCAGCCAGGTGGAGAAGCGCATACGGTCCGCCACCCCGCCGGCCACGAGGGCGACGGTGATCCCCGCGAAGAGCAGGAGGAACCCGGCGAACAGGGCGGGCGGCAGGCCTGGCGTCTCGGGCTCGGCCATGATGCCCCTCAGGCCCAGGTACTCGAGCGGATCGCCCAGCACACCGGCGCCCCCGACCGAGTCGCCGAAGGTCAGCGAGTAGCCGAAGAGGACCCACAGCACGGCCATCACGGCGACCGCGCCGATCGTCATCATCATCATGTTGAGCGTGCTGCGGATGCTGACCATGCCGCCGTAGAACAGGGCCAGGCCGGGGACCATGAAGGCCACCGCGACCATGGCCGCGAGCACCCAGGCGGTGTCGGCCGCCGCTATGGCTACGTCCATGTTTCTCTCTTCTCTGTGAGGCCACTCCCGGGCGGGGCGACGTGGGGACCGTGCGTTTCACAGTGTGATCCGGTGTTGCTTACTGGCAGGTACCGCGATCGTTTCCATTCGGTTACCGCCGCGGGGGCGAACCGCGCCCTGAGTCGAGAACGCAGCGAAGTACGCAGTTAGACGCGGCTTTTCGCCTGCCGAATCCCGTTACATCGCGGTAACCAGCCGCAGGTTTAACAGCAGTACATTATGACCACCACGCAGAAACCCTCGGATCAGGAGACGTCATGACAGTCACCGCAGACCCCTCCGTCGGGGTCGCCGACCGTGCGAACGGCGAGAGCAGGCGGTCGTCGTTCCCGACGCTCGACGCCGCCCGGGAGGCCGAGAGCGCGCCCGGCACCCTCGCCCGGATGGTCGCGGACACCGGGACGCGATTCGTCCTGGCCGTGTTCACCAACCTCCGGGGCAAGCCGTGCGCCAAGCTCGTCCCGGCCTCCGCGGTCGACCAACTGGAGGCCGGGGAGCTGGGCTTCGCCGGGTACGCCGCCGACGCGATCGGCCAACAGCCCAGGGACCCCGACCTCCTCGTCGTCCCCGACCCCCGCTCCTTCACCACCCTCGACTTCATCAAACCCGGACTGGCCCTGGTGCACTGCGACCCCTGGGTGAGCGGGGAGCCGTGGCGCTTCGCGCCGCGCGTCATCCTGGGACGGATGCTCGCGGACGCCGCGACCGACGGTCTCGAGCTCAAGGTCGGGGCGGAGGTCGAGTATTTCCTGGTCCGCAAGAACGCCGACGGGTCGCTGTGCACCGCCGATCCCAAGGACGACGAGTCCCACCCGTGCTACGACGCCCGGGGCGTGACGCGGATGTTCGAGCACCTCGCCGGGGTCTCGGACGCGATGAACGTGCTCGGCTGGGCCAACTACGCCAACGACCACGAGGACGGCAACGGGCAGTTCGAGCAGAACTTCGCCTACGACGAGGCGATGGTCACCGCCGACAGGGTCATGACGCTGCGCTACATCATCTCCATGCTGGCCGAACAGCGGGACATGATCGCCACCTTCATGCCCAAGCCGTTCTCCGACCGCACCGGATCGGGGATGCACCTGCACATGTCCCTCTGGCGCGACGGACACCCGGTGTTCCCCGCGGTCGGCGACGACCGGTACGGACTGGGGCTCTCGCCCACCGCGTACTCGTTCATCGCGGGCGTCCTCACCCACGCCGCCGGCATGCACGCGGTGCTGTGCCCCACCATCAACTCCTACAAACGTATTGGGGCGCGCACGACCGCGTCGGGGGCCACGTGGTCGCCCACCGACGCCACCTACGGCGGCAACGACCGCACCCACTACCTGCGCGTCCCCGACGGCAATCGCGTCGAGCTCCGCGGCGGCGACGGCTCGGCCAACCCCTACCTGGCCGTGGCGGTGCAACTGGCCGCCGGCCTCGACGGCGTGCGGCGGGAACTCGATCCCGGCGTACCGGCCACGGTCGGCGAGGCCACCCACACCCTGCCGCCGACCCTGCTGCACGCCGTGGAGGAGATGGGCCGGGACGACGTCGTCCGCGCCGCGCTGGACATTGGTGGGGACGGGGTGGCCGCGTACTACGCCGACCTCAAACGCGAGGAGTTCATCTCCTGGCACAACACCGTCACCCAGTGGGAGATCGACGAGTACCTGACCGCGCTCTGACGCGTGACCGCGGCCTTCCGGCCGCCCGGTTCCACCCCCTCAACCCGACAACACCAGGAGAACCCCATGTGCGGCATCGTCGGACTCCACCTGCGCGACCCGGAGCTCGAACCACGGCTCGGAGACCTGCTCACCACCATGCTCGGCGAGATGACCGACCGCGGTTCGGACTCGGCCGGCGTCGCCGTCTACGGCAACCCCGACTGGACCCCGGCCGGCTCGGCCACCGTCACCGTGCTGGCCGACGGCGTCGACGCGCCGGCGCTGGCCTCGCGTGTCGGCACCCACCTGGGCTGCGAGGTGTCGGGCCGGGAGCTGGGCGCCACCGTGCTCCTGTCCGCCGGGACCGACCCCGAGACCCTGGCCTCCGCCGTCCGCACGGCCGTTCCGGAGGCGGTCCTGGTGGGCCTGGGCAGCGAGCTCGCCGTCCTCAAGGGCGTCGGCCTGCCACTGGAGCTCGCCGCGGGTTTCGGCCTACCGGGGGCATCCGGATGGCAGGGCGTGGGGCACACCCGCATGGCCACCGAGTCCGCCGTCACCCCGGCCGGATCCCATCCCTTTTCCGTGGGCCCGGACCAGTGCATCGTCCACAACGGCTCCTTCTCCAACCACGCCTCGGTCCGCCGCGAGTTGGCCCGTCGCGACATCCACTGCGACACCCTCAACGACACCGAGGTGGCCGCTCGCTTCGTGGCGGAGCAGATCGCCCGCGGTGCGGAGATCGACCAGGCACTGGCAGAGATGGCCGGCGTCCTCGACGGCTTCTACACCCTCCTGGTGTCCACGGCCGAGGAGTTCGCGGTGGTGCGAGACCCGATCGCCTGCAAGCCCGCAGTGATCGCCGAGACCGACCGCTACGTGGCCATGGCCTCGGAGTACCGGGCGATGGCGCACCTGCCGGGCATCGACCAGGCGCACCTCTACGAGCCCGAGCCGGGCCGCGTGTACCACTGGCGCCGCTGAACCCCCGGCACCACCGCAGCACCGCAGCACCCCACCAGGAAGGAAGAACGATGACCGTCACGCCGGAACAGGCCTTCGCACCGCAGGAGCTCGGACCCCTCGGCGACGCGCCGACCACCGCCCCGCACGTGATCGACGTCCGGGAGACCGGGTTGCGCGAGACCAACCGGATCCTCCAGGACTCCGACGGCACCGGCAGATACCTGCTCACCGGTCCCAGGGGGGCGCACGCGCTCGCGGTCGGCCTGGAGAAGCCGGACGAGGTCGTGATCGACGGCCCCACCGGGTACTACACCGCGGGAATGAACGACGGCGCCCTCGTCACGGTCAACGGGAACGTGGGGGTCGGGGTGGCCGAGAACATGATGTCGGGGACGGTGCGGGTCACCGGGTCGGCCTCCCAGTCGGCCGGGGCGACGGCCCACGGCGGGCTGCTGGTGATCGAGGGGGACGCCGGCGCCCGGTGTGGCATTTCCATGAAGGGGGTGGACATCGTCGTCGGCGGCTCGATCGGCCACATGAGTTGCTTCATGGGCCAGGCCGGGCGCCTGGTCGTCCTGGGCGACGCCGGTGACGCCCTCGGCGATTCCCTCTACGAGGTCCACATCTACGTGCGGGGCCGGGTCGAGTCCCTCGGCGCCGACTGCGTCGAAAAGGAAATGCGGCCCGAGCACCACACCGAGCTCGGGGAGCTGCTCGACCGGGCCGGCGTCACCGGGGTCTCGGCCGGGGAGTTCCGGCGCTACGGCTCCGCTCGCACCCTCTACAGCTTTGACGTGGACAACGCCTCCGCCTACTGACCGCCCCGCCGCCCTCCCCGACAGGAGCCCGACATGCCCTTCGACGGACATACCCGATCCGACCAGGCGTCCCCGCCGCAGATCCGACCCGGAACCGACGACCCGACGTTGCGCGAGTCCGCCACCTTCCCCCGTGCGGTGATCCACGAGATCCAGCGCGCCGCCGCGACGGGGATCTACGACATCCGCGGCTGGGGCGCCAAGCGCAAGGTGCCGCACTTCGACGACCTGCTGTTCCTGGGCGCCTCGATGTCCCGGTACCCGCTGGAGGGCTACCGCGAACGCTGCGACACCGACATCACCCTGGGCACCCGATACGCCTCGAAACCCCTCCACCTGGACATCCCCGTGACCATCGCCGGGATGAGCTTCGGGGCCCTGTCGGCGCAGGCCAAGGAGGCCCTCGGTCGCGGGGCCAGCGCGGCGGGCACCTCCACGACCACCGGCGACGGCGGGATGACCGCGGAGGAGCGCGGCCAGAGCTCGAGGCTCGTCTACCAGTACCTGCCCTCGCGCTACGGGATGAACCCCGTCGACCTGCGCAAGGCCGACGCCATCGAGGTGGTCCTGGGACAGGGCGCCAAGCCCGGTGGCGGCGGCATGCTCCTGGGGCAGAAGATCTCCGACCGGGTGGCGCAGATGCGGACCCTGCCCAAGGGGATCGACCAGCGTTCGGCCTGCCGGCACCCGGACTGGACGGGCCCCGACGACCTCGCCATCAAGATCCTCGAACTTCGCGAGATCACCGGCTGGGAGAAGCCCGTCTACGTCAAGGTCGGGGCCACCCGCACCTACTACGACGTCAAGCTCGCGGTAAAAGCAGGCGCGGACGTGGTCGTGGTGGACGGCATGCAGGGCGGCACCGCGGCCACCCAGGACGTGTTCATCGAGCACGTGGGCATCCCCACCCTCGCCGCGATCCCTCAGGCCGTGCAGGCCCTCCAGGAGATGGACATGCACCGGAAGGTGCAGCTGATCGTCTCCGGCGGGATCCGCTCGGGGGCGGACGTGGCCAAGGCCATGGCCCTGGGCGCGGATGCGGTGGCGATCGGGACGGCGGCGCTGATCGCGCTGGGGGACAACGACCCCCGGTACGAGCAGGAGTACCGCGCACTCGGTTCGGCGGCGGGGTTCTACGACGACTTCCAGGACGGCCGCGACCCGGCCGGGATCTCCACCCAGGATCCGGAGTTGGCGCGACGGTTGGACCCGGAGGCGGCCGGTCGACGACTCGCCAACTACCTGCACGTGCTCACGATGGAGGCGCAGACCATCGCCCGGGCCTGCGGAAAGTCCCACCTGACCCACCTGGAGCCCGACGACCTGGTGGCGTTGACGATGGAGGCCGCCGCGATGGCGCGGGTGCCGTTGGCCGGGACCGACTGGATCCCCGGCCGCGCGGGACGGGAACTGTAGGTGACCGTCGTGTCGGACGACCGGACCGCGACCGGGCCCGCGCCGGCGACGGGTGCCCACTTCCACCGGGACGAGACGATGACTACCGTCGAGGGCATGGGAGTCGGCCGGGATGACGTGCGGAGGGTCGTCCACCAGGCGACGCCGCGCGAGCTCCCGGAGGACGTGCCCACCGGCAACGATCTCGAGCGCATCATCGGTTTCCACGTCCGCAGGCTGCGCCTGGCGGAGGGCCTGGGGGTGGCGGAGATGTCCCAGCGGATCGGCATCTCCAAGGCCATGCTGTCCAAGATCGAGAACGCGCAGACCTCGTGCTCGCTGAACATGCTCGCCAAACTCGCCACCGGACTCGACGTCCCGGTGACCTCGTTGCTCCGCGGCGCGGACACCAGACGTGACGCGGTGTTCACCCCTGACGGGCAGGGCGCGACGATCGTCGGCCGCGGCACCTCGGCGGGCCACGACTACGAGCTGCTCGGTGCGCTGCGGGGGTCCAACAAGCGCATCGAGCCGGTGCTGGTGACCCTGACCGCCGAGTCGGAGGCGCATCCCCGCTTCCAGCACCCGGGCACCGAGCTGCTCTACATGCTCTCCGGCGACATGATCTACCACCATGCCGAGTCCGAGTACCGACTCCGCCCGGGCGACTCGTTGCTCCTCGACGGCGAGGGCGTCCACGGCCCGGTGGCGATGCTCGAGCTACCCATCCGGTTCCTCTCGGTGACCGCCTACCCGGACGGCGTCGACGGCTGACCCGCCCGGTTCCGCGGAGCCGCGGCACCACCACTCACGACACCACCACTCACGACACCACCTCTTCCGGCGCCCCGTTCACGTCGCTTCTCGTCACCAGGCACCCGTTCACCGCGCCCCCGTTCCCCACGCCCCACCGCGGCCGTGGCGCCCCCGTACCGTCCCCACCCTCCCGCACCCCGAGGAGCCCGTCATGACCACATCGGTCACCACCACCGTCACCTCGCTGATGTCCGCGATCGCGGGCGTCGGGACCGACCCGACGAGGGGCGGATACAGCCGCCCCGTCTACTCCGCGGCCGAGGTGGAGCTGCGCGAGTGGTTCCTGGCCGAGGCGGCCGCCCGCGGCCTGGACACCGAGACCGATCGCAACGGGATCATCTGGGCCTGGTGGAATCCGGCCGGCCATCCGCTGGAGGGCGCGGTCGTCACCGGCAGTCACCTGGACTCCGTGCCCGGGGGAGGGGCCTTCGACGGCCCTCTCGGCGTGGCCTCGGCGTTGGTGGCGGTCGACCTCCTGCGGGCCCGGGGTCTGCGGCCGCGGCGGGCGCTGGCCCTCACCGTCTTCCCCGAGGAGGAGGGGTCGAGGTTCGGCCGGGCGTGCCTGGGTTCGCTGCTGCTCACCGGGGCGATGGACCCGGCCACGGCCGCGGGACTGACCGACGACGACGGCACCACCTACGCCGAGCTGTGCGTGGCCAACGGGCTGGATCCGGCGCGCCTGGGGCGTGACGAGGAGGCGCTGCGGCGGATCGGCCGATTCGTGGAACTCCACGTGGAACAGGGCCGAGGTCTGATCGACCTGGGCAACCCGGTGGCGGTGGCCTCGTCGATCATCGGCCACGGGCGCTGGCGGGTGACCTTCACCGGCCAGGGCAACCACGCCGGCACCACGCTGTTGGCGGACCGCCGCGACCCGATGATCCCGGCCTCCCGCACCGTCCTCGACGTCCGCCGGATCTCCCGCGTCTACCGGGGTGCCAGGGCCACCGTAGGGCGGATCGTGCCCACCCCCGGCGGCACCAACGTCATCGCCTCCAGGGTCGACCTCTGGCTGGACGTGCGGCACCCCGACGACGCCGTGACCGCGCGGATCGTCCACGAGATCACGGAGGCGGCCTCGATGGCCGCCGCGCACGAGGGGTGCGAGAGCACGATCGTGCAGGAGTCGCTCAGCGGTTCGGTGTCCTTCGACCCGGTGTTCCGCGACCGACTGCTCGACGACCTGCCCGGCGTCCCCGTCCTGGCCACGGGGGCCGGCCACGACGCGGGTGTGCTGGCCTCGCACGTCCCCACCGCCATGCTGTTCGTCCGCAACCCCTCCGGGGTGTCGCATTCCCCGGAGGAGCACGTGGAGGACGCCGACGCCGAGCGGGGCGCCGAGGCCCTGGCCGACGTCCTGGCCGACCTGCTCACCTGCGATGACACCTCCGCGACCGACGCGTCCTGACCACCACGCACCACGAGAGAGTGATCCCCATGACCGGCACAGCGCACCCGACCGACACAGCGCACCCGACCGACACCGCTCAACGGGCCGACACGCCTCAACGGGCCGACACCGTGAAGTTCCTCGTCATCGGCGGTGGCCTCGAGGGGCTGTCGATCGCCTGGAACCTGACCGAGCGCGGCGAGACCGACGTGCTCGTGGTGGAGAAGGACACCCTGTGTTCCGGGATGACCGGCAAGTCCAGCGGCATCGTCCGCTGCCACTACGGTTCGCCCACCATGGCGGCCCTGAGCTGGCACAGCATCCCGGTGTTCGAGAACGCGACCGAGCTGTTGGGCGACGACATGGCCTTCCGTCAGTGCGGCTACGCCGTGATCGTGGGCGAGGAGAACGTGATCCCGCTCCGGGCGAACGTGGCCATGCAGCAGAGCCTGGGAATCGAAACCGAGATCATCGCCCCGGACCGGATGGCGGAGCTGTGGCCCGGGCTGAACGTCGACGACGTGGCGGCGGCGGCGTGGGAGCCGCGCGGTGGTCGGGGCGAGGCGTACATGACCGGGATGGCCTTCGGCGCCGCCGCCCGCCGGCGTGGGGTCCGCGTGCGCCAGAGCGTCCGCGTCACGGCGCTGGTGCGGGGGCGCGGTGACCGGGTGGTCGGAGCGGAGTTCGCCGACGGCACTACCGTCCACGCCGAGCAGGTGATCCTGGCGACCGGCGTGTGGGCGCCGCAGCTCGGGGCAACCGTCGGCCTGGACATCCCTGTCCGGGCCCAGCGTGCGCAGTTGGTGCTGGTCGATCAGGGTGAACCGGTGCAGCACGTGCCCACCCTGTCGGACCTGGTGGGCCTGCAGTACCTGTGCCGTGAGCCGAACGGGGAGATCCTCGCCGGCAACTCCGACCACCACTCGCCGCAGTACCTCGATCCCGACGGCTACTCGAACCGGGCCGACACCTCGACCGTCGAGAAGGTCGTGGAGCGGCTCATGCACCGCCTGCCCGACATGCCGGACCCCACGATCACCGGCAGCTACGTCGGGGCGTACGACACCACGCCCGACTACAACCCGGTGATCGGCCCCTCGCCGGTAGACGGGCTGTTCCTGGCGGTCGGCTTCTCCGGGCACGGGTTCAAGATGGCGCCCGCGGTCGGTCGGCTGGTCGCGGAGTTGCTGCTCGACGGGACGACGACGATGTCGGGTGTCGACCCGGCGGACTGCCGCTTCTCCCGATTCGCCGAGGGCAGGCCCACCACCAGCCTCAACCCGTACGTGGGCGCGGGAGAGATGCGCTGACCGGTCACCCTGCCGCTGGTCGGCCGGCGTGGATCCGGCCCTCGACGAGGTGGGCGACGTGGCCGGTGACCCAGATACCGGTGCCGGGGGCGTCCTCGCACCCGGCGGTGATGCGCACACGCCCCTCGCGGCCGAGCGCCGTGCCCTGCCGGGCGGTGTAGCGCGGGGGCAGCGTCCCGTTGCCGGTGAGCCAGACGGCCAGCCCGGCCTGGAAGCTGCCGGTCACGGGATCCTCGGCGATCCCGGCCGAGACGGGGAAGAACCTCACCTCGACCTCGCGCGGCACCTCGTCCCCGGTGCCGGGCCGCTCGCGCACCGGGTGGGGGTCCACGAGGCCGACCCGGTCTCCGGCCAGCGCCTGCATGTCGGGTCTGGCGGCGAGGACGGCGTCGGCGTCGCGCAGGAGCAGAGCGCAGGAGCCGGGGCCGTTGTCCATCCAGGCGTGGTCCACCACGTCGTCGTCCTCCAGCCCCAATCCAGCGGCCAGTCGCGCCACCTCCGACTCCTCCAGGGGGCCCGACCGGATCAGCTCCGGCGCGGCGAACGACCAGTCTCCGTCGCCCTCGTCGCGGACGGTGACCAGCCCTATCGCACACTCCTGGATGATCCGGCCCGTCACCCGGGGCCGGCCTCCCGCCGCGTGCCACGCGGCGCACGAGCCGAGGGTGGGGTGACCCGCGAACGGCAGTTCCCCGGCCGGGGTGAAGATGCGGACCCGGTAGTCGGCCGCCCCGCTGGTCGGCGTGAGGAGGAACACCGTCTCGGAGAGGTTGGTCCACCGGGCGATCTCCGCCATCTCTGCCTCGGACAACCCGTCGGCATCGTGGACCACGGCGAGGGGGTTGCCCCGGAACGCGACGCGGGAGAAGACGTCGACCTGTGAGAACCTCATCTCCCCGACGCTACGCCGCGAGCCTTGGCTAGCCCACGGCGTGCAGAGCGTGGTTGGTGAGCGACCGGCGGGCCTTGTCCTCCACCTCGGCCAGGGAGTCGCCGACGTGCTGCCGGAGGAGCACCACGGCGCCCTCGACGTCCCCGTCGAGCACACAGTCGAGGACGGCCAGGTGCTCGACGGTCGTCGCGTGGACCCGCTCGGCGGTGGAGTAGTCATACATCCGTAAAGGTCGAATGCGGGCGTTCACCGCCCGGAGTTGATCGGTGACGGCCGCGTTGCCGGAGGCTGCGGAGAGTTTCACGTGGAACGTCTCGTCGGCCCGCACCAACTCGGGTCCGGGCTCGGGGGGCGTCGAGAGCAGCCGGTCCCAGAACGCACGCTGCTCGGCCAGTAGCTCGAGGTCGAGCCGCAACCCGGGGTTCTGCGCGATCCGGCGCAGCCCGTGCAGTTCCAGGACCACCCGCAGTTCGTAGAGGTCGCGCAGCGCGGCGAGGTCGTACCGGGCGACGTAGTAGCCGTCCTCGCGTCGTTCCAGGAGACCGTCGGCGTCGAGGCGGATCAGTGCCTCCCGCAGTGGCGTCCGCGAGACCTCCACCTGGTCGCACAGCCGGCCCTCCACCAGCCTCTCGCCGGGCTGGAAGTGTCCGGCGAGCACCAGTTCGCGCAGACCCTCCAACGCCCGGACGGACTGCGACGGGGCGCTGCCGCCCGGGGTCGTCATGACCCGTCCCCGTGGATGAGGTCGGAGATGGCGCGTTCGTACTCGTTGAACGCGGCCGCGGTCACGTCCCTCGGACGGGGCAGGTCGATCGGGATGTCGGCGATCACGTGGCCGCACAACCCCGAACCCGCGCCGCCGGCCATCACCACGACGCGGTCGGAGAGATTGACGGCCTCCTCGACGCTGTGGGTGATGAACACCGTGGTGGTCCCCGTGCTCTCGTGGATGTGGGTGAGCTCGGTCTGCAGTGAACTGCGCGTCATCGCGTCCAGAGCCCCGAACGGTTCGTCCATCAGGAGAACGCTCGGCCGGTTGGCGAGGGCGCGGGCGATCGCGACCCGCTGTTGCATCCCGCCGGAGAGCTGACCGGGAAACCGATCGCGGGCGGTGTCCAGCCCCACCAGGGCGAGCGCCTCCTGCGCCACCGCCGAGGCCTGCCTCCTCGACATGCCGTTCCGCCGGGGGCCGTAGGCCACGTTCTCGAGGGAGGTCCGCCAGGGGAAGAGCCCGTAGTCCTGGAACACGACGCCGCGGTCGGGTCCGGGCCCGCGGACGGGGACGCCGTCGAGCTCGATCACGCCGTCCGTCGCGGTCTCGAAACCCGCGAGCAGGCGGAGGAGCGTGGATTTGCCGCAGCCACTGGCGCCGACGATGCTCACGAACTGACCTTGTTCGATGCGCAGGTCGAGCCCGGAGAGCGCGAGGACGTCGGAGTCCTTGCCGGGGAACCGCATCTCCACCCCGCGGACGGAGATCGCGGCGCCGCGGGTGGGGGCGCCCGTGGCGGGCGAGGGGGTCGACAGGCCGGTGGGGCGGGGGGCGAATCCTGTGGTCATGGTGGTGTCCCTTCGGGTGGATGGTGGTGCGTGAGTGGTGCTGCCGGGGCGGGGCCGACAGGTGGGTCCGGGGCGGGACCGGTCAGGTGAGCCCGGGTCGACCACGTGTGATCAGCGACAGGACCCGGCGCAGGGCCGCGTCGGAGAGCATCCCGGCGACGCCGATCGTGAGCATCCCGGCGATGATCACGTCGGTGCGGCTCATGTCCCTGGCCTGGGTGATCAGGGCGCCGAGGCCAGTGGTGATGCCCACGGTCTCGCCGACCACCAGGACGACCCAGGACAGGCCCAGGGCGACCCGCAGGCCCGCGGTGATCGACGGCATCGCGGACGGCAGGACCACGTCGACCAGGATGCGGACCCGGTCGACCCCCAGCATCCGGGCGGCCTCGAGCAGCCGCGGTGGCACCGCGTGGGCCCCGGCGATGGTGTTGATGAGGATCGGGAAGAAGGCGGCGAGAAAGACCAGGAAGATCGTCGAGCGGTCGCCGTACCCGATCAGCAGCAGGCTCAGGGGGGCCCAGGCGGTGACGGGGATGGGGCGGAGGATCCCGATGGTCGAGTCGAGCAGCTCCCGGACCACCCGGAGGCGACCCATGAGGATGCCGAGCGGGATGGCCAGCACCGCCGCGAGCAGGAACCCGTTGAGCACCCGCAGGGCGCTCGCCGCGGTGTGGCGCCACAGCGAACCGGACAGGGAGTCCGAGGCGGTGCCGAAGGCCAGCCCCGCCCAGGTCTGCGCCACGGTGACGGGATCGCTGAGGAACCGCATGTCGATACCGAACGGGAGCTCCCATTGCTGTCGCACGGCGATCCACCACAGGGCGAGGATCGCCAACGGTATGGGCAGGGCCAGCAGCAGCCGGCGGAGGCCGCCGTGGCGACGTCGTGTCGCGGTGGCGGGGACGACGTGGGGCGTCGAGGTGGTCCGTCGGTCGATCGCCGCGGGGGAGAGAGTGGTCATGTCCGGGACTCTTTCTGGAAAGGACTGGTGCGCTGAGCGGGCAGGGCGTCAGCTCGTGTGGACGAAGGTCTCGATGGCGGGGGCGGTGGGGATGTGTCCGACGCGGACCATCTGGTCGGCCAGGGCCGCGAGCTGGGCGCGGAACTCGTCGTCGATCTCCCAGCGGGGCCACGTGTTGGCCACCGCGAGGGCGGTGACGTCCGGGTCGAGCGAGAACTGCTCGGCCACCCGGTGCTGCCAGTCCCCGCGATTGGCGCCCATGTACTCCACGGCCCGACGGTGGACCCCGGCGATCATCTCGACCATGTCCGGGTCGGCGTCGATGGTCCGTTGGGTCGCCCCGAGGCCGATGTTGACCTTGCCCACCGGTGTCTCGTACGGCGAGGCGATCTCCACCGCCCCCGACTTCTCCCGCGCGGTCGACGGGCCCAGCTCCGCGGAGAGGAAGGCGTCGATTCGTCCGCCACCGAAGGAGGTCGCCATGTCGGAGAAGGGCAGGTTGACGAGGGTGACGTCCCGGTCCGCGTCGAGGCCGTGCGCGGCGAGCGTCAGCCGGAGCAGGATCTCCTGGGACGAACCGCGCGGATAACCGACCGTACGACCGCGCAGGTCCTCGACCTCACGGATGTCGGGGGTGCCGACCAGGCCGGACCCGCCGTCGGCGGCCACGGCGAGCAGTCGGACGTCCTCACCCGCGGCGGCGCCGGCGAGCAAAGCCGGGATGCCGACCACGCCGAAGTCGATCTGACCGCTGACGAGGGCGTTCTTGATGTCCGGCGAGGAGTCGAATGTGGCCACCTCGATTGTCACGTCGGGCGCGAACTGTTGGTAGTAGTACGGCGCGAACAGGTGGGGCTGCCCCCGGAGAGTCCCGATGGTCACCCGCTCAAGGTCGCTCCCGGAGCCGAGGGTGGTGAAGGTGGAATCGATGGTGGAGCACGCCGTCGCGGACAGGGTGAGCAGTGCGACGAGTGCCATGACGAGGCGTCGGAACGGGGTCAGCATCGGACGCTGTCCTCTCGGGGATCGGTGGAGGGGGAGTGGGCGGCGGCAGGTGTCACCACGGACGTGGTCCCGCGGCGGTAGCTGCGCCAATCGGCCCAGTCGGTGATGTTCTCGGCGCCGGGCAGCGCGTCGGCGGTGCACCCGAACCCGACGACGGTGTCGCCGTTCTCGAGCGTCACGCTGGTCAGGCTCATGGGCGCCGGGAGCGTGGCGAGCAGTCGTCCCAGGGCGGAGTGGGGAAGTCGGTACAGCTCCCCGTGGATCGAGCCTCCACCCTCGCCGGGCCGGGCCGGCACCAGCCCGGGCTTGGGAGGCTCGGTCCGCAGACTGAACAGTCGGTAGTCGGGGGAGGTGCGGATGTCGGCCGTCCACCGGGCACCCAGGGTCTCGAGCTGGTGGTGGAGGGGCTGTCCCCGCAGATGCGCGCCGAAGACCGCGAGCCGGCAGTCGTCGTCAGGCCAGATCTCGGGAACACCGGCCGCCCCGGAGCGCGCGGAGGCCTCGGGGTCCCGGGGCCCTGACTCATCGAGGGCCCCGCCCGCCTCGTCGGAGGTCGTGGCGTGGATCCGGGCCGCGAGGTCGGCGATTACCTGGTCGTGGTCCTGTTCCGCCAGGACCATCACACCGAACCTGCCGGTCGTCGAGGCCCCGGGGACCGCCACGCCGCACATACCGAGGAGGTTGCAGAAGTTGGTGAACGTCCCGAGTCGGCGGTTGACCTCCAGGGGTTCCGCGGCGACCTCGGCGAGGGTCGGGTGCTCGGTGGTGGTCGGCAGCAACAGCCCGTCGATTCCCGCGAGCATCCGGGTGGCATGTGATCCGGCGTGGGCGAGGCATTCCAGATCCCCGACGAACTCCACGGCCCCCGCGTCCCGCCCGCCGAGGATGATCTCCGCGACGGTGGGGTCGATGTCCGGTGACCGGCGGGACACCGCGTCGCCGACGGCCGAGTATCGTTCGGCCACCAGGGCGCTGTCGTAGAGCAACCGGGCGACGTCGAGGAGGGGGGCGATGTCGACGACGGTGGTCTCGACCCCGGACGCCTCGAGTCGATCGATCGTGTGGGCGAACGCCTCGCGGTACGCGGGGGAGAGTGCTCTGAGGTGCTGCTCGTCGGGCACACCCAGCACCGGCCGCGCGGGCGCGCCCAGTGGGATGTCCTCACGTCGGGTCCGGCATCGCGGGTCCACCCCGTCCGGCCCGGCGATCACGGCGAGGACCAGCGTCGCGGCGGAGACGGTGCGGGCGAACACGCTCACGCAGTCGAAGTCCGCACACGCGGGGACGACGCCGGTCGTGGGTACCAGGCCCGGGCTGGGTTTGAGACCGACGACCCCGTTGAACGCCGCCGGGACGCGGCCCGACCCGGCCGTGTCGGTGCCGAGCGCGAGGTCGACCTCGCCGTCGGCCACCACCACCGCGGAGCCCGAACTGGAACCGCCCGCGACGTGCTCGGGCATCCCCGAGGCGTGGACCGCCCCGTACGGGCTCCGCGTCCCCACCAGTCCGGTCGCGAACTGGTCCATGTTCGTCTTGCCGACGAACGTGGCGCCGGCGTCCAGCAGGCGCTGGACGACGGTCGCGTTGCGGGTCGGCACGGTCGCGAAGGAGGGACAGCCCGCCGTCGTCGGAACCCCGGCCACGTCGATGTTGTCCTTGACGGCGAAGGTCAGGCCCGCCAGCGGAAGCCGCTCGCCACGGCGGGAGCGCTCGAGCGAGTCCGCGACGGACGTCGTGACCAGGGCGTCGGGGCGACGGTGGATCCAGGTCGGGTTGGACCGGGGCGGCGGCGGTGGCGTGAGCATCGGTTTTCCTGTCTGAACTGCGGGGATACGATGCTGTATACGATTCTGTGTACGCGTTACCGCCAGGGGAGCCCTGCGTATCCACCGTGTTTCGTACCGCCCCGGTCTGTTAACACCGGGGCCGTGGCCGGCGGACTGCCGATCCGAGCCCGTCGTTCGGACCGGTGGACTCCTCCCCCGGCTTTACGGCGTGGGTACCGGCGACATCGAGGAGAGGACGTTCACGTGGGCAGCATTGACCAGGGCCTCGGACTCCTCCAGGTCGGTTCGACGACCATCACCACCGGCTCCGGCATCATCGGCTCCGCCGAGCTGTTCTGAGCCGATGCGCCTGACAGCGCGAGCTCACCGCGATCTCACGGAGCGCCCCTCGGGCGGTTCCGGTCAAGGACGAGAGCCGGCACCCGCGATGCGGGGCCGGCTCTCGTCCTGTCCTCGCCGGGCTCAGGTCTCGTGCAGCGCGTCCGTGCACCGCAGGCGGAGCGCCTCGAGTTGCCTACCGTGCTCGACCGCGCGCTCCACCAGTGCCTCCAGGGTGGGCCGGGGCAGCCGCGGATCCCGGATGTCGAGCAGGGCCCTGAATCCGAGTTCCTTGCCCCGTACCGCGATGGTCAGCGCCTCCAACTCCAGGAGATCACTGAGCGGGGACCTCTCGGCGAACCGTTGGTTCGGCTTGAGCTGCCCCAGCTTCTCGGCGGCCTGGGCCGGGAGGTCCTTGAGTGCCGACGGCGACGTCCCCGCCAGCGTCATGAGCTCCTCGAGGCTGTGCAGGTCGTCCTCTGTCTCGTCGCCGATCCGTGAGACGACGGCCCGGATCTCGGGGTCCTCCTGGTCGGAGGCGACACGTCGGAAGAGATCCACCCCGGCGGCGGCACCGGCGTGGTGGTCCTGCATGTACGTGTGCAACATCTCGGTGGCCATGGGTCCGACGGTACGTCCTCCTCGCGGAGCGGCAACCGCGCGAGATCGCCGACCGGCGACCGCCGGATCGGTGGCAGTCGGATCAGCGGCGCTCGAGCGCGGGGAGCAGCTCGTTCTCCGCCAGCTCCAGGAACCCGCTCTGGTCCTGGGACACGTGGTGCAGGTAGATCTCCTCGAATCCCAGTTCCTCGAACTCGCGCAATCGGGCGACGAGGTGGTCGGTCGAGTCGGTGACGATCACGGACTCCTCGATCTTCTCGTCCGGGATGTACCGGGCGACCAGGTCGAACTCCTCGGGGGTGGGCAGGTCGTAGGCGACCGGCGGGTCCACGGCGTGGTTCTGCCACTGATCCCGGGCGACCTCGCGTGCGCGGCTCATGGTGTCCTCGATCGCCACGTGGACCTGCAGGGCGAGCGTCCCCCGGCCGCCCGCCGTCCGGTAGGCCTCCAGGATCTTCTCCACCGACTCCGGCTCGTCGTTGATGGTGATCAGCCCGTCCGCCCAGTCCGCCGCCCGCGCGGCGGTGCCCGGGGTGAGCGCCGGGCCCATGATCCGGGGTGGTGTCTCCGGGAGCGAGTAGACCCGCGCACTCTCGACGTCGACGAGTCCGTGGTGGGTGACCTCCTCGCCGCGGTGGAGGCGACGGATGATGTCGACGCTCTCCTCCAGGCGGGCCTGCCGGGTGGTCTTGTCGGGCCACTTGTCACCGGTGATGTGTTCGTTCATGTTCTGGCCGCTGCCGAAGGCCACCCAGAAACGATCGGGGAACATCTCTGCCAGCGTCGCCGACGACTGTGCGACGACGGCGGGATGGTACCGCTGGCCGGGCGCGCACACGGTGCCGAATGTCATGTCGGTGGTGGCCAGCGCGGCGCCCAACCACGACCAGGCGAAGCCCGAGTGGCCCTGGCGCGTGGACCAGGGTGAGAAGTGGTCGGAGCACATCGCGATCCGGAAGCCCGCGCGTTCGGCCTGCTGCACGTCCCGCAGCAACCGGCCCGGGGAGATCTGTTCGTGTGAGGCGTGGAATCCGTAGGTGGTCATCGCTCGCCTTCCTGTCGTCGCTTCCGGGCTGCCTGCAGGGCGTCGGCCGCCCGGATCAACCCGATGTGACTGAACGCCTGGGGGAAGTTCCCCGCCAGGCGGCCGGATGCGGGGTCGAACTCCTCGGAGAACAGACCCAGGTCGCTGCCCCGGGACACCATGGTCTCCATGAGGCTCCGGGCGTCGTCGATGCGGCCGCTCCCGGCGTACTGCTCGACCAGCCAGAAGGTGCAGAGGACGAAGGGGTACTCGCCACCCTCCAGGCCGTCGATCCCGCTGTCCACCCGGTACCTGTGGACGAAACCCTCCTCGGTGACGAGGTCACGTTCGATACACGCCACCGTGCCGAGCATCCGGGGATCGTCATAGTCCAGGAATCCGGTGTGGGGCAACTGCAGGAGGGAGGCGTCCACCTCGGAGTTGTCGTAGGTCTGGGTGAAGCTACCCAGCTCGGCGTCGAATCCGTGCTCGTCGATCTCCTCGGCCAGGCGGGACCGGAGCTCGCGCCACCGTTCGACGGGCCCGTCGAGCCCGTGCTCCTCGACCGCGCGGACGCCCCGGTCGAACGCGGCCCACATCATGGCCCGCCCGTGGGTGAAGTGGTGGGTGGACCCGCGCATCTCCCAGATCCCGTGGTCCTCGCGGTCGAAGTGCTTCTCCGCGTAGCGCAGGAGACCCTTCTGCAGGCCCCAGGTGTACTCGTCCTCGTGGACACCGGCCTCGCGCAGGTCGTGCAGGGCGATCATGACCTCTCCCACGACGTCGGCCTGGTACTGGTCTGCCGCCCCGTTGCCGATCCGCACCGGCCGGGAGTCCTCGTAGCCGTCGAGGTGGTCCAGTTCCATCTCGATCAGCTGGCGTTCCCCGCCCAGGCCGTACATGATCTTGACGTCGTCCACGTCACCGGCGACCGCACGAAGGAGCCAGTCGCGCCAGAGCGCGGCACCCTCGGTGAGACCGTGCGCCACCACGACCTCGATGGTGAAGGCCGCGTCGCGGAGCCAGGTGTAGCGGTAGTCCCAGTTCCTCTCGCCGCCGAAGTACTCGGGCAGCGAGGTGGTCGGCGCGGCCACGATGGCGCCCGTGTCCAGATTGGTCAGCGCCCGTAGGACCAGTAGCGACCGGGTCACCTCGGGCTGGGGATCGCAGTCGACCTCCAGCTGGGACGACCACTCGGTCCAGGCGCTGATGGTCGCGGCGATCGTCTCGTCGGCGTCGGGCGGGTCGGGGACCTCCTCGTGGGACGGGAACCAGGTCAGGTCCCAGTCCAGCCGCTCTCCGGCGCGGACATCGAACGACCCCTCGAGTCGCCGGGCGCGCCCACCTTCGTGTGACCGGCCCTCGTCGCGCACGGCGGCGCGGGCATGGGTGTCGTCGCTGGGCGACGAGTCGTCGTCGTCCTCGTCCGGCCAGTGCAACATCGGCCCGGTGACCAGGATGCCGTCGGGCCCGGCCAGGGCCAGCAGCGCGCGGTCCTGACCGTTCCTGGCGATCTCCCGGGTCCACGGTGTGGCCCGGGCGTAGTCGAACCTGAGGCGGAGGTCGTGCTGGACGGTCACCTCGCCGTCGAGGCATTCGACCCGGCGGATCAGGTCCCCCTGGGAGTCGCTGCGCAGGAGGCAGTCGGTCACCCGGGCGGTGCCGGTCGGCGACCGCCAGGTCGTCTCCAGCACGAAGGTCTCCGGGATGTACCGGCGATCGGTCACCTCGCCGTCGACCACGGAAAGGCACCACCGGCCGTCCTCGGGCCCGCCGAGCAGGGCCGAGAACACGGCGGGGGAGTCGAACCTGGGCAGGCAGAGCCAGTCGATGCTCCCGCCCCGCGACACCAGTGCTCCGGTACGCAGGTCGGACAGCAGTGCGTAGTCCTCGAGGGGGGTGCTGCGGGTCGAGCCGGCCATCTCTAGAAGACCGGCTTGCCGCCGGTCACCCCGAGCACGGTGCCCGAGACGTAACCGGCGTCGGCGGGCGAGGCGAGGAAGACGAACGCTCCCGCACATTCCGCGGGCTGACCCGCGCGACCGAGCGGGGTGTCCGAACCGAACTCCTCCAGCTTCTCGCCGGGCTGCGTGGCCGGCTGCAGCGGCGTCCAGATGGGGCCGGGGGCGACCGCGTTCACTCGGATGCCCCGGGGCCCGAGCTCGGAGGCGAGGTTGACGGTGAAGTTGTTCAGGGCCGACTTGGTGGCCGCGTAATCGAGCAGCGGCGGGGCCGGTTGGTAGGCCTGGATCGACGTGGTGGTGATGATCGACGACCCGGGTCCGAGGTGGTCCAGTGCCTCCTGGCTCGCCCAGATCGTGGCGTAGAGATTGGTCTTGAACACCGGGTCCATGTTCTCGCTGTCTATGGTCTCCAGACCCTCGCCGCGAGCGTGTTGGTAACCGGCGTTGTTGACGAGGATGTCCAAGCCCCCGAGCTGCTGGGCGGCATCCCGGACCATCTGACGACACTGGGTCTCGTCGCGCAGGTCGCAGGGGAGGAGTACCGCCCGCCGGCCCGCGTCCTCGATCCAGCCCCGGGTGTCCTGGGCGTCGGACTCTTCCTCCGGTAGGTAGGAGATCGCCAAATCGGCCCCCTCGCGGGCGTAGGCGATGGCCGCGGCCCGCCCGATGCCGGAGTCGCCACCGGTGATCAGGGCCTTCATCCCCTGAAGCTTGCCTGATCCGCGGTAGGTCTGTTCCCCGTGATCGGGCACCGGGGTCATCTCGGAGCTGAGCCCGGGGGGCCGCTGCTCCTGGGGCGGGAACCCGCCGCTGTCGTTCGTCATCTCCTCGGCGCGTCGTGTGATATCGCTCGTGGTGCTCATATCTCCAACGTACGTAAAGCCGACGCTTCCGCCACCGGGGCCGGACGGCGTCCGGAGGCCCCGAGCGGGTCAGCGGGCGTCGACCTCCCGTGCGTCAGCGACCCAGCAACCCCTTGGCGATGTGGGTCACCTGGATCTCGTTGCTACCGGCGTAGATCATGAGCGACTTGGCATCCCTGGCGAGTTGTTCGACCCGGTACTCCGCCATGTAGCCGTTGCCGCCGAAGAGCTGCACCGCCTCCATCGCGACCTCGGTGGCCGCCTCGGAGGAGTAGAGCTTCATCGCCGACGCCTCGGCCAGGGTCAGGGGCTTTCCGGCGCGGGCCCGTTCGATGGAGTGGAACACCATGTTCTGCACGTTGATCCGCGCCACCTCCATCCGGGCCAGCTTGAGTTGGATCAGCTGGAACCGCCCGATCTCCTGGCCCCAGAGGGTGCGCTCGCGCGAGTAGTCCACGCACAGTCGGTGGCACTCCTGGATGATGCCCAGCGCCATGATCGCCACCCCGGTGCGTTCGGCGGTGAAGCTGGACTTGGCGGACTCGCGACCGTCGCCACCACGGTGTTCCTCGGTCTCCCCCAGGAGGCGGTCGCGGCCGAGCCGGACGTCGTCGAAGAACAACTCGCCGGTGGGGGAGCTGTGCAGACCCATCTTCTTGAACGGCGCGCTCTGCGTGAGGCCGTCCATCCCCGTGTCCAGGACGAAGGTCAGGACCCTGCGGTCGCGCTTGGCCGCCGCGGCGTCGCGGTCGTCGGCACCCGCCGCCGCGCCCTCCTCGAGCTTGGCGTAGACGATCATCACGTCGGCGTGCGGGCCGTTGGTGATGAACGTCTTGCGGCCGTTGAGGATGTAGTCGTCGCCGTCCCTCCGCACGTAGGTCCGCATCCCGCCGAACGCGTCGGACCCCGAGTCCGGCTCCGTGATCGCCCACGACGCGACCTTCTCCATGGTCACGATGCCCGGCAGCCAGCGTTCCTTCTGGGCCAACGTCCCGCGCGACATGATGGTCGTGGCGCCCAGCCCGATGCTCACCCCGAGCGCCGACACCAGGCCCATGCAGGCCCCCGCGAGCTCGCTGATCACCACCGCCATCAACGAGTCCTGGCCCTCGAACGCTCCGCCCGACCCGCCCGACCCGCCCGACCCGCCCGACCCGGCCGAGGTCTCCGAAGCTCCCGACTCCCGCGCCCGCTGCCTGGCGAGCATCTTCTCCACGCCGTCGGCGGCCATGGTGTCGATCCCGAACTCCGCGAACAACCTACGGATGATCGGGTAGGGCGGCATCTCCCCGCTCTCCAGGGCGTCCAGATTGGGGCGGATCTCCTTGGCGATAAAGGCCCGCACGGCCTCCCGGATCATCAGATCGGTCTCGGACCACTCGTACATCGGTGTCTCGTCTCCTCGGTGCCCCAGGCCGCCGCTGGAACATGTTCCGGTTCAGTCTGTCGCGCCCCGGGGCGTGGGACGGGGTTTCCCGTGAAACCTCTCCCGCCGGGCGATCCCCGCAGAACCTTCGCGCGGTCGGGCACACTCGGGTGCATGAGTGCTTCCCTCGACCACGCATCCGACCGGGCCGGCGACACCCAGGCGGGCGGCACCCGGGCCGGCGACAACCGGGCCAGCGTCAACCGGGCCAGCGACAACCAGGCGGGCCGCGGCCAACTGGGCAGGGTCGGCCTGTGGACGGGCTCCCTGGAGGGCGTGCCGCCGGCCGGGATCCCGGATCTGCTCGGCGAGCTCGAGGAGCAGGGCTGGGGGTCGCTGTGGTTCGGCGAGGCCGTGGGGCGCGAGGCGTTCACCGCCGCGCAGCTCTACCTCGGGGCCACCCGCCGTATGGCCATCGGTACGGGCATCGCCAACATCTACGGTCGGGACGCCTCGGCGGCGGGGGCGGCCGCGCGCACCATCGAGGCCATGCACCCCGGCCGTTTCGTCCTGGGCCTGGGCGTGTCCCACGCCCCGCTGGTCGAACGGCACCGCGGGCACAACTACGGACGCCCGCTGTCGGCGATGCGCGAGTACCTCGACGCGCTCGACCGGACCCAGCCCATGGCGGCGGGGGAGGACACCATGCCGCCCGTGGTCCTGGCCGCGCTCGGACCCAAGATGCTCGAGTTGTCCCGGGACCGGACCGCCGGCGCGCACCCTTATCTGACCCTCCCCGAGCACACGGCGCGGGCGCGCGAGATCCTCGGCGGAACCGGGGAGGACGGACCGGCCCTGGTCGTGGAACACGCCGCGGTGGTCGCCGCCGGCGTGGAGGACGACGACGAGCTGTGGCGGTCGCGGGCCCGGGACCACCTGAACATCTACACCGGGCTGCCCAACTACCGGAACTCCTGGACCCGCCAGGGTTTCGACGAGTCCGACTACGTCCGAGGCGGCAGCGACCGCCTCCAGTCGGCCATGGTGACCCGGGGGGTCGAGGCCACCCGGGCGCGGGTACAGGAACACCTGGACGCGGGCGCCTCGACGGTGCTCGTGCAGGTGCTCGGGGAGAACATCCTGGTCCCGCCGGTCGAGGACTGGCGGCACGCGTACGAGGGCCTCCTGGGCTGACGGGACCCGGTGCGGGGTCAGCCGGTGTAGGCGACGGTGTCGACGACGACCGGTCCCGCCACGGCACCCCCGGTGGTGGTGAGCCGGTATTCGACCCGGCCGGATCCGGTGGGGATGATCGCGTCGTAGGGGTGCGCGATGGGGTCCGGGATCCCGAGGGAGATCCGCGGGTGGGGGATCTGCGCGACCTTCTGCCCGCTCGTGCCGGTGTCCAGGTTGCGCCAGGAGAGCGTGGCGGTCAGTGCGCACGGACCCACGCCGACGACCGCGAAGGCCCAGCTCACACTGGCCGACCCGGGATAGCCGTCACCTCGCAGTGAGGTGGACACGGCACCGGCGCACGCACCGGTGGGAGATCCGCCCCAGGCGACCAGACGGTTCGGGGCGGGCAGGAGTTGGACGAGGGCCTCGGAGGAGTCCTGTGCGTTCGCGGTGGCCGGGGCCGCGAGGGCGGCGGCCAGTGCGACTGCCGTGGCGGCGAGGGTCGCGGTCACGGTGGCGGTGGGTCGGCGGATGGCCCGCCGGGTCGTGCCGGTGGTGTTCACCACCCCCATGCTGGCACCGGGTGAGGTGGATCACAAGGGTCCGGGGTCGACAGCGAACGCGTTCGACACCTGTCTGTAGTGTCCGACTAAAGGGTTTCCGAGAGGACACATCAATGGGCGGCAGGACGCGGGGCGGGGACGCTGTTCGGGCGGAGCAGAACGGACTGATCGTCGTCCTGGCCTTCGGCGGGATCGTCATGTCCCTCACCCAGACCCTGGTGATCCCGCTGCTGGGGATGCTGCCCGCCATCCTCGGCACCTCGGCGACCAACGCCGCGTGGGTCGTCACGGTGACCCTGCTCGCCGGAGCGGTGGCCGGCCCCGTGATGGGCCGCCTCGGCGACCTCTATCCCAAGAAGAACGTCCTGATCGGCGTCACCGCGGTGATGGTCGTCGGCTCCGTCCTGTGCGCCCTGTCCACCTCGCTGTGGCCGATGCTCATCGGGCGGGCGCTCCAGGGCGTGGGGATCGGCGTGATCCCGATCGGCATCGCGACGATGCGCGAGGTGCTGCCCGCCGTGCGACTCGGCCCGGCGATCGCCCTCATGAGCTCCTCGTTGGGGGTCGGTGGTGCGCTCGGGCTCCCGGCAGCCGCGGCGCTGGCCCAATACGGCTCCTGGCAGTGGATGTTCTGGGGTACGGCGGTGCTCGGCGTGGGGATCATCGCCATGATGGCCCTGCGCATCCGGTCGCTCCCGGCCGCCAAACCCGACGGGACCCTGGACCCGATCGGAGCCGTGGGACTCGCGGTGGGTCTGATCTCGCTCCTGCTGGCGGTGTCGAAAGGCGCGGACTGGGGCTGGCTCTCGGCGTTGACCCTCGGGCTGTTCGCGCTGGCGGCCGTCGCGTTTCCAGTGTGGGGCTGGTGGGTGCTGCGTCACCCGTCCCCGCTCATCGACCTGAGGGTGGCGGCCCGCCGACCGGTCCTGTTGACCAACATCGCCTTGGAGTGTTCCCGCTAAAGTGGCCACTGCAATTAAGCGGCGAGTTCGTATATGTCTCTGAATCCTAG
>NZ_BAAAQG010000023.1:3508-14642 GCF_039531545.1 Dietzia cercidiphylli | reverse complement strand
GGCTGATCTCATCCGGCGGGGTCTCGATGTCCTCCGGGTCGACGTGCTGCTGCAGCTTGCGGACCAGGCGACGGATGTAGGCGATCGCCAGCCGGTACTTGCGCTCCAGCGCGTCGAAGCGTTCCTGGAGTGACCCAACGCGCTGCTCGAGGCGTTCGATCCGGCGATCGCGTTCGGCTAGCCGAGCCTCCAGCCACTTGCGCTCCTCAGCCCGCTCCGCACGCTGTTCCTGCACGAACGTCGACCAGTCCGCCGTCCGCGCCTGCGCCGCCTGCGTGTCGTTGGCCTCCTTCCCGGTCTTCCGGGTGAACCGAGCCGTGATCCACGTCCCCACCACGAGCAGGATCGCCGCGAGGGCGTTGACCGCGATCTGCCCCCACGTCACCCGTCGCCCCCACGGTTGAGAATCACCGGCTCCCGTGGCGGGCCCGCGGTGTCCGCGAGGGCCGCGATGATGATCATGGTCCCCGCCAGCGTGAGCATCAGTGAGCCAGTCACCCAGCCCCTGGATGCATCGCCCGCGATCGTGGCCCACATGTAGGACAGACCCCAGACTCCCCACAGCATCGCTGTGAACGACAGCGCGTACCTGGCGACAATGCGATGCCACACCCCAGCGACGAGGCATGCCCCAGCCGCGATCCAGACTATGGCCCACACGTGCAGGGGCACGACGGCGTCAACGAAGTGAGTCAGCCGGCCGGTGTCAGGCTGGTCGAGGTATGCCATTCCGCGAGCTACGGCACCGGCGGCGGCGATGACCAGGGCGGCGATCCGCAGTTTGGGGTGGTGTGGCTCGAACGCTCGCATCAGCCGGCGCGATGCTGGCCGACGTACTCGAGCGCGGACGCCGACTCGTGATCACCTCGACCGGACGAGGCGATCGACGTCAGCAGGGACAGCACCGTCGCGGTGGCGGTGATGCCGAGTCCGGCGGTCCAGTCGACCTCCCATATCGGGGTGCCGATGATGAGCACACCGCCGGCGGTCTGGGCGGCGGTCTTGACGGCCCGCTCGGACGCGTCCTTCCAGAATGCTGCGGTCCACATGGTCACTTCTCCTTCGTGTGGCCCTGCTTGCGGCGCGAGTCGGCCACCGCGTCCACGAGGGTGAGGTTCTGGCCCTTGTCGTTCTGCCCGAGCTGGGCCCAGGGGCCGAGTTGGGCGTGGATGTCGCGGGTCTTGGTGAGCAGTTCGCGCTGCTCGGCGTCGGACAGTGCCATGAGAAACCCCTCCTCAGGGATCGGTGCGGGCGCCGGGATTGGCGCCACTGTCGGTGGGATGCCGGACGGGTTCGCGGTCATCCAGTCGAAGTGCTCCTGGGCGATGCGCATCCACGTGCTGTGGTACTTGCCGCCGTTGGCGAGATGGTGGGGGCAGGAGGTCTGCCCGAACTCGCGGTGGTCTCGGACGTTGCGGCCGAATTGGGGGCGGCCGAGCTTGTAGAACCAGCACAGGGCGGCCGCCAGGCGTGCGCCTTCGCGGATGACGGTGTCGTTGATCGGCCAGTCGGCCGCCGCGCCTCCTGAGTTGGAGTGCTCGATTGCGATGGACCGCTGGTTGGATGCGAGGTTGGCGTTCGACCAGGCGGTGTCGCGGTCCCACACGAGCTGCCCGATGCGGCCTGAGTTCTCCACCACGTAGTGCGCGGACGCCTGCCGGGTCTGCCACACCTGCCACGTCTGCTCGGTGGTGAGGATCCCGGCGAGGTGGTGGCGGGTGATGTACTCGATCCGTTGACCGCCACGCCCTGGGGTGAAGTGCTTGTTCATGATGCGGGTGACGTCGGGTTCGACGGTGAACCAGTTCTTCATGCTGTCTCCTCAGATGATCTGTCGTCGGTCACCGCAGCGGCATCGGGCGACCGTCCCCACCGGGGCGTCGTAGGGGCGGCCCAGGGTGACGAGGTGACCGCGAGCGAGATGCCAGACGGCCCAGGCGAGGCCGGTCACCGGACGGCCCACGCGACCGTGTCCGCCAGGCGGTGGGCGAGCGAGAGCCCTCCCGCGTGGGGGCGGGTGTAGGCCAGGGTGTGCGCGCCGGTGAGGTAGCCCTCGATGTCACGGCGGGCGCGGTCCAGGCGCGGGCCCAGGCCGCGCAGGTAGGCGAGCGGGTCGCGCCGCCACAGCTGCATGGCGTTGGCGAGCTGCCAGTCGCCGCGCCGCAGGTGCCCCGCGAGGTCCACGAGCAGAGCGCCGGGGATCTGGTCGGACAGGTCCGCCGCGGTGCGGAGCGGGGAATCAGGCGGGCAGGAGGAGATCACGTCACCGGGCGCCGAGGTCCAGAAGGTGCGGCCTCCGAGCGGTCCGACGCGGCTACCGGCGATGCCTGAGCCGCCGGGGTTCGGCAGTCCGCCCTTCCAGTTGTCCTGCCACCGGGTGGCTGGTCGGTAAGGGTCGGACATCAGGCCGACGGCCGCCACACGGTGGTGCTCCTGGGGGCGGGTGTCGAGCCAGTCGTGGATCACGCGACAGCCGCCCGAGTAGCCGAGCAGCACGAGCGTCTCGTTCGGGTTCTCGGCTGCGATGCGATCGAGGTCCAGCACGCCGATGTGGGCGGACACGGCCCACGATGTACGGCCGCCGATGCCGACCATCGCCGCCGGCCAGTGCACCGGCACGACCTGGTGACGCGCGGTCTTCTGGGCAAGGCGGGCGGTGACGTTGCCGATGATCGACCGGGAGTCCCCGGGCACGATGCCGGCCGATCCGATCCCGTCCGCGGTGACGATGAGCATGGGGCCTCCTGCGGGAATGGAGAAGGCCCCCGTCGATCGGCGGGGGCCGGAGTTGTTCCGAGTTGTTGGCGAGTTGTTTCAGGCGGGCTCGTACATCAGGTCGAACACCTCGGCCGCGCAGATCAGCAGCTCCCCGCTGCGGGCGCGCAGGAGCCAGTCGCCCGGGCGGGCGGTGGTGGTGCCGCCCGACGGCGGGATCTCCAGGACGCCGGACGGGTCGCACTGGCCGGGCGGGTGAACCTCGTGGCCGATGAACTCGCCGACCTCCGCGCAGTTGACGCCGGGCTGGTACTGCACCGCCTCGAAGGCGGGGCGGCGCTGGTGAACCGTGATCGGCAACGAAACCTCCTCAGATAGAGCGGGGCATAATCGGGCAGTATCGGACCTTCTTCGCAATTCTTAACACTTCGTGAGCGCCGTCAACTAACCTTCCGCTTATGCCTTCTCCCTGCCCCCGCCCTATCGCTGCGATATTGCTCGCGGTAGCCACGGTTTTCGTCGTCACCTCCCCGGCCGCCCAAGCCCAGTCGCTCGGCTCGTCTACCCCTGACGTCGAGCCTCCCGTGGTGATCGACCCAGGCCCGGCCCCCACCCCGCCCGAGGAACGCCCGACCTTGGCGGCATTCGTCGGCGACTCCTTCACCGCTCCCGCACAGGTGGGCACCCCGGTCGACAACTGGGCCGAGCACGTCGCATCCTCCAACTGTTGGGCTCCGACCTACCTCGGAAAGCACGGATCCGGGTACGTCAACCCCGCGGGAAGCGCCTGGCAGTACGTCAATCGAGTACCCCAGGTGACCGCCTCGGCCCCGGACCTCGTTGTCGTTCAGGGCTCGACCAATGACCTCTACCTCATCGGAGTGCGGGAGGCAGCCGTGGGGACGCTCGCGCTGATCCGGGCACAGAACCCTTACGCAACGGTCGTCGTGGTGGGCCCGGTGAAGGCCCCCCGCTATGACCTTGTGAGACTGACTGCTCTACGTGACGAACTAGCTGCGGCGGCAGCGGTCACGGGCGCACTGTTCGTGGACCCTCTCGACGGCGACTGGCTGGGCGATGACGACTTTGCTGACGGCCTGCATCTGACAACCGAAGGTAATGCCCGGTTCGGTGCCAAGGTTGTTGACAGGCTCGACACAGTGGGCGTGTCGACGAGTTGCACCTGATTATCCGGCGCGAGTCATGACCGCATGAACCCGCGACCCCGTGACCGTCACGCCCGTCTTGTCGGCGGAGGTCAGCCGCACTCGCAGGCTGACGGTGGCCGCGCGATCCACCCACCTCGTCGTACTCAGTGGGGTAGATCGCTGTTGCCCGGTCGGGCCGGGCAGGAGCGTCTCGTACGTGTAGTCAGAATCGTTCGTGGGCTTGGCGGTGGAGACCTGACAGAGGAGGCGAACGTCGCGGACGGTGGTCGTGTCGGCGGCGGTCGTCAACTGGACGCGTCCAACGATGGTCAGGTTGGCCGACTGCCACCCGGCAGGCAGCGAGACAGGGATCGCGTTCGCCAGGATGAGGTCAGTACCCCCCTCGGGGAGTGCTAGCGCTGTGCCGGTGGAGGAAATGAGGGTGATCTGATCGTGGGGTTCAGTGGACGTTGCGGCGGCGAGCACCGCCGATGCGAAGTGGCGCAGCGTCCCGGACACGAGCCGGATCACGACTGTGTGAGCGGCAGGGGTGAGCCCGACCGCCAGGGGGAGCCAGTAGTCGCCGCGCAGGCCACGGTCCGCGAGATGAACGTCATCCCCGATCACGACCCCGTCCACCAGTACGTCCACGACCGCGTTGTTGGCGAGGGCGGTAGACACCTGCGCGAGCACTTCCGTCCCTACCCCGGCGATTGTGACCGTATCCCCAGGAGTAGAGGTAGCGCCACTAGCCCATCCGGCACCCCCGTAGGTGACCGTGGTACCGGTCTTGGTTCCCGCACCGGAGACGACCACCCAACCATGCTCACCAACCTGGGCGACGTTGGACATTGCCCACAGCCCGTCCTTCGGGGGGGCGGCCAGTGCGACCGGGGCGAACTCCTTATCGGTGAGATGCCCGAGGATCGTCTGCGCGTACAGGTCGTTTCCTGCCGGATTCTGGTGGGTTCCGTCGTACATGAGGTGGGCCCAGTTTCCCAACGCCTCGAACGCGGCGTAGGCGTCCACGAACTCGGCACCCCATGCGGCTGCCACCGCCCGCAGTCGGGTCTCATACTCGACCAAGTCGACGTTCGCGGCGGTGTCCGGCGCGTACGGCCCTTCCCCAATAATGACCAGATCAGTACGGGGGGAGTCTCGGCGGACCGTGGCACAGATGCGTTCAATCTGTGCGAGGGAGGCGTCCATTGGGTAGCCGTTGGCGGCGAACGGTCCGATGGTCTGGGAGTTGATGTCATTCTTACCGAATGAGATGAACAGTACGTCGGCCTTTTCAGCAATAGCCGAGGTGACCCTGCCCATGAGAGCCGACCGTGCCGCCGTATAGCCGGACTGGGCATGGTTGGCGGTGGTGACCTCGATACCGAACCTTGACGCGACGAGGGTGGCTGTCTTTTCCATCGGCCCACCGCCGGCGTTGCCGGGGGTGGTGGTGTCGAAGATGGAGTCACCGACGCAGGTGAAGTGGAGGTTCTGCCCTGCCCGAGCGCGGGACATGGCCCGTGCCACCCCTGCGCCCTTCGCACCGTAGGTGGCCTTAAGGGCGGTTTCAGTGAGGTACGGCGCGACGTTGGTCTGCGCCGCCTCGTCCAGGAGATCGCGGATCGAATCGACGTGGGTGCGGTGCCCCTCGGCGACCGCTGCCGCGCCCTCGGCGTCGGACTTCGCAGTTTGCGCCTCGCTCGCCGCGGTGACCGTGGCAGCGCGCAGCTGCACCATCTGCGACTCCACCCACGACCGGGTCGGAGAGGACTCCTGCAGCGCCTCGGTCAGCAGGGTCATGTCGGCGGTGACGCCGAGCTCGTACACGTCGCGCAGGCCCTCGCCCTCCACGAGCATGACCGCCGGCCCCGGCTCGAGCTCCACGGAAATCTCCCCGGTGGGGGAGACCTCCACGGGGACCGGGACGGAGGCCACGAGGCGCGCCTGCTCGGTCAGCGACGAGCGGCGCGAAGGGGCGCGGACCGTGACACGCAGCGTGGCCAGCGAGACCCGATCGGGCAGCGGGGAGCCCGTAACGTCGTCGATGGTGCCGGTAAGGATGGGCACAAGAGCCTCCAGAGGTTTCAGGGCCCGGTACGAGCGGGCGAGGAAGGAGAGGGCCAGGCAGGGCGGCTGGTCAGGCGGTGTCGTCGATAGTGCCGCCGGGATCGTCACTGGTATCGGTGTTGGCGATGTCGTCGGACCACTGCACCACCGAGAACTGGGACAGGCGGGCGCCACCCTTGACCGTGCGAATGCCGACCAGCACGTTGAACCGCCACCGCACCTGCACGTAGTAACCCGGCGCCGGGGTGACGAAGAACTTCGACAGAGACACCGGCACACCGACGTTGACGTCGGTGACGGTGCCGCCGTCGGCGTGCGGCCGCGGGGCAGGCAGAGTCGTGTACGAGTACGGGGTCAGGTCCGGCTTGAGCACCACGATCTCGCCCTGCGCACGGTCGAATCCGTCCCCGGCGTGAACGAACGACGCGTTGGCGTGCCACAACCCAGCACGGTCCAGGCGGATGCACCACTCGCTGAGGACGGTCGACGGGTTGGTCGCCTCCGGGTGAGGACGGGACACCTGCACCAACTCGGCGTCGTTGTTCGGGCCGATCTGCGAATCGAACGGCAACGCCCGGTTGCGGCCCGGGCCCAGCCGCAGATTGTTGTACATGTACGCCGCGCAGTACGCGGAGGTACCCAGCAACTCGAACCGCTCGTTCAACTCGAGCTGCCCATCGACCAGCGCCGGAATGTCACCGTCGTAGCGGCCCAGGACCATGTCGACGATCCCCGAGATGATGCCGTTCAGCCCGTTGGCGAGCGCCTCACCGATCCCGCCTACGGATTCGACGGCGTCCCGGATCGCCTGCAGGATCCCGCCCGGCGCGCCCGGCGTCGTCGGGACATTGCCGCTTAGATTGATTCCCGTGACTACTGCCCTCCTAAATGGCGGAACCCCCGGCGTTCAACCGGGGGCCCTGGGGTCGATTACCCTCTCACGCGCTTGTTGTAGGTGCGCATGTATTCACGGTTCGCAGCGCGCACCTTCTCGCGGTTCGCGTCCTTCCACGCCTTCCCTCGGAGGCGATGGCACTCTCCGCAGTAGCGGCGATTCCCCGGCTGCATGTACCGAGTGTTGGCCTCGTCGTACAGGTGGCCCCCTGGGCAACGGGTCAGGTTCGCCTGGTGATGCGTCCCGTTCCGAACGGAGTCATGACGATTGTCGGCGTGAGTCCCGAGCGCCAGGTTCTCTAGCCGGTTGTCCGTCTTTACGTCATTCAGGTGCCGGACAATCGCCCCCTCGGGGATCGGCCCAACGAATGCCTCAAAGATGAGCCTATGCACTTTGACGGTCCGATTGCGCCCGCCTTGCGACAAGGTCACGCAGCAATAGCCAGAGTCCCCCACGCGGACGACCTTCTCGCCGCCACGCCTCAGATAGGTGTGCCCGACGCTGTCGGTGATGACTCTGTCGAGTGCCCGAACTCGACCATCAATCATGATCTCGTAGATGCCCTCGTACCCGACTACGGGTCGCCACTCTTCGGGGGTAGGCTGATCGTCAGCCATAACGCACGCTCCAATCGTGTCGTTGTGGTCAGGCCCCGGATGGTGTTAGCGCACCTTCGGGGCCGTCTTGTTGCACCCATTCTAGCAGTGCAGACAGGACTCCGAGGGGCGGTCACGCCTCCTTCGCGGTGCCGGCACGCTTGGCCACCAAGGCGGCCTTCGCGTGGGTGATGTACTCAGCGAGCTCCGCTTCGTCCATCTCGGTGAGATCCTTCTCCGGGGTCGTCACCTGGACCGTCATCCGGTCGTCCTCGGCCTTGATCCACACCCCGAACTCGTGCGGAGCCCCGGACCCGCCGAGAGCGTCGTACTTCACCGTCGGCGGCGCCGCCGTGCCTGGGCCGGCGCAACCGAGATGGTCGAACACCCACTTCGCCATCGCGTGCGCGCCGTCGGCGTCCACCGCGAGGTGCGGCATGTTGAAGAACAAGCACGCCAACGGGTGAAACTTCGGGTCGCGCGGATACGGGTACAGCTCGTCGAGCACCTTGTCGTCGGGCATGGTCTCTCCTCACATGATGAAGGTCTTGACGCGGTCGACCGAGTTCTGGATCGTCTTGATCGACCGGGCGAACAGGGCGGTCGGGTTCTCCCGGACACGCGGGTCGCCGAGCTCGATCGCCGAGCGGAGCCGCTTGTCGCCCTTCTTCTGACTGATCACCGTCTTGGAGGCGTAAGTGGCGAAGATGATCCCGCGGTGCACCACGCCCATCTGGTCGCCGCTGCGGTAGTCTTCGCCCCAACGGAACGGGGCGCCGCCGTCGACGGTGAATCCGATCGAGATGCCGCCGGCGCCCTGGGCGAGCATCTGGTACGCCTGCTGGTACGCCTCGATCGTCCAGCCGTCACCGGCCCCGACCGAGTCGCGGTTCGCGAACCGGCCGTGCCACTCCTTGCGCTTGAGGTCAGCAGCCTCGGACCAAGCGAACAGCTTGTCCTTGAGGCCCTCGCCGACGACGTCGCCAAGGAAGTCCGCCGCGGCGACGATGACCGGGCCGAACACCGGGATCGCCATCGCCAGCGCCGCACCCAGCCCGCCGAAGATCGCCTTCGCGCCGAGACCGAGCATGTTGTTGATCGCCTCGGGCGAGCGGCCACCGACCGTGACGTGCCAGACGTCCGACTTGGCGATCGTCAGCTCGGACGTCACGGCCTCCATGTGCTCGGGCTGCCACAGCACCCACGCCGGCACTCCGGCCGCGGTGGACGGGGTGTCGGCCAGGCCGATGCGCGGGGCGTTGGCCTCGGTGTCGAACGTGCGGATGAGGCCCTTGAGCAGGTCCCCGGCATGTCCGGTGGTGGAGGTGTCCCACTGTCGGGGCACGATGTCGAGGACGATGGTCGGCTTGGTCAGGATCGTGTGATCCGGGAACGGTTGCGGATCGCCCTCGAGCCACACGTCCAGGGTCAGCAACAGGCCGGCGGCGTCGAGGGTCTCCTTCACCGCCGCGAGGCCGGAGTCGAACCGCATGTCGAGAATCGTCATGGCGGTGGTGACCGGGGCGTTGATCGGGTTGACGATGCACGCCCATTGGTCGGCCACGACGTTCTCCCACGACTCGGGGGCCCACAGGTCCCAGCCGTCGATCGCGCCCGGCTGGAACTCGCGCATCGTGTTGACCAGGAAGTACTCCTTGATCACCTTCAAGCTCTGCCCGGCGCGGATGTCGCGGTACTTCGGCTGGGCGATGATCGGGAATCCGGGACTAGCCTGGAAGGTGATGTGCGCGGCGTAGCGATGCAGGCTGACGGCCTCGATCTTCACCCGCGCGCGCTTGGAGCCGTGGCCGTCGGTGATCCGCATGACCCGGTAGAACAGCCGATGCGGCTTGCCCGTGACGGGATCCTGCCCGGTCTCGATGAGCACCCACTGCGCCGCGTGGATCAGCTCGGTCCACGTGTCCTCCGGCTTGGAGGGGTCCAGTGACCCGAGCGGGATGAGCGTGTCGACCACGGGGTGGTTCACCGGATAGGAGCCGACGAACGTCGCCTCCTCGTTCGGCACCTCCGGGCCCTCCCACTCGAAGAACCCGTGCAGATCGTCGACCGGTTCGATGTGCCGGTCGAGGAGCTTCATCACCACGCCACCCGCGGCGGTGGTGGCCAGACGTTCAGCGGACCAGTCCGACACGACTCACCTCCCCCACGGGTTGAGGAACAACGGCTGCACCACTGCGGTGCAGCCGGTGAACGTCCACGGCGCGGTCGTGCCGGGCTCGATCGGGACCGGGGCGACCCGGCCGCGCATCTGCTGGCGCAGCGCCGTGGCGGGCTGGCCGTCGATCGTCACCATCCCGCCGGTCGCGGGATCGGTGTCCCAGACCGCCGGCACCGCAGTGGTCGGCAGAGTGAACTCCGGGATCCCCGGACCGGCCACCGTCGCGCCGGCCCCGGCCCACTCGATACGTGGGTAGTCATCCAGGTCCCCGGCGTTGTACACCTGCACGGCGCCGGTGTACGGCGCCGACTGCGGGCCGATCCACAGCCCGTCGAGGCACTGCACCGACAGCGACAGCGCCACCCGCCGCACCGGCTGCCCCGGCGCCCGCTCGGTCGGGGACCGATCAGGCATCGGGAACCCACCCGAGGCGAGCCGCGCCCGCGTGCGCATCAACACGCCGCGGTCCGAGACCCACGTCAGCTCCCCGTCGACGAGCGGCGACCACGCGAGAGCGAGCGCGTCGAAGATCTCGTCCAGCTCACGAGTCTCGCCGTCGACCAACTGCGAGGACACCGTCAGGTCGAGGGTGCCGGTCATCGGCGGCACCGTGAACCCCGACACCACATGCCCGGTGCGGGCAGGGCGCGCCTCCACCGTCGTGTCGGGGGAGGCGATGAAGCCGGACACCTTCGCCGCCTCCGCGCCCTGCGCGCCCTGCCTCTCACCGACGAGAGTCCATTCCGAGGAGTCGACTCCCGCGTATGCCAGGGTGATCACAGGCAGCCCCCTTCCACGGTCAGACGATCCCGGACACGCCCGCACCGAGCGGAGCGGGAGCGTTGTCGGAATCGGTCACACGGATTTCCAGGTCGTCGACGCGCTGGTCGAGCTCGTCGAGCATCTGCTTGACCTCCTCGTCCGTGTACGCCGTCTTGCCGGCGGGCAGCGCCACGGTCACCGAGGTGCCCGCGGGTAGCTGCTCGGCCGAGATGTCGGCCTCACCGTCGACCGACGGCACCACCGGCGCCGACATGTCGAGGCCGCTGAGGTCGTCCGGCACGGCGGCGGCGGGGTCGTCGAGCTTCGTGCCGATGACCCGGCCGTCGTCGTCGAGGAGTGCGGCCTCGCCGCCGATCGGTCCGTCGATGATCGCGTGCAGCAGGTTCCGGGTGGAGTCGTTGAGCTGACCGCCCAGGATCCCGCCGAGACCGACCATGCCCAGGGCACTGTCGGCCACGTCGAGACCGAGTGCGGTGCCGAAGTGCTGCGCGAACTCCTCCGGCGACCCCATGCGGCCCTGTTCGGTGGTCGCGGCCGCCCACGCGGTGAACCCCTTCTCGGCCGCGTTGGCGAACCGCTCGAGCTCGGCGAGGCCTTCGTCGACCCACCGCTTCATCTCGGGGGTCAGGAACTGCAGCTCGTGCACCAGCGCGGAGACGTCCCGCCACTGCTGGTTGGTCAGGATCGCCTCCGGCTTACCGGACTCGTTGTGAGCCACGGTGATGCCCTCGGCGAGGACACCGCCCTG
>NZ_BAAAQG010000023.1:0-3447 GCF_039531545.1 Dietzia cercidiphylli | reverse complement strand
GATGTAGCGGATGCCGTACTCGATCTGCTTGGCGGGGTCGGAGGTCTTGGGCCCGTACGGGGCCCACGTGGAGTCGAGGAACTGTGCGATGCCGTACGCAGTCGAGGTCGGGTTCTGGGCGTTGTTGTTCCAGCCCGACTCCCGCGTCCACAACTCCTTGAGCGCGGCCCACTCGCCGCCCGTCCAGCCGACCATCTCGGCCGCGGCCTGCCCGATCGTCAGGTTGTCCCCGGCGATCCCAGACAGGTCCAGCGACGAGCCGCCACCGAACACGCCGGCCAGCGACCCCAGGTGCTCTTTCGCACCGTCTACGAGTTTGCCGATCAGCGCGCCCGGCATCTCGCCCCACAGCCCGCCACCGAAGTCGGGCATCGCCTCGAGGATCGGGTCGATGATCGTCGAGAACGCCCGCGACACCATCGCCCGCACCATCGACAGACCGCCGCCGCCGGCACCGTTCCCGCCAGGCCCGTCGTGCGAGATCACCTCGCCTGTGTACGGGTCGGCGATCTCGGCCATCGCCCAGTGGACGTGGTCGGAGTGCCCACCGATCGCGCCAGTCGGGGCGCCGTTCTTAAGGTTCGGCCCCGGATCCCAGAACAACTCGATCGTGTTCGGGTACTCCCGAGCGATCCACGCCGCGAGAGCTCCCGATGGACCGAAGTCGACCGCCCGCTGCGCCATGTGGTTGTCGTAGCCCGACCCCACGTCCTCGTAGCGGGTGCCCGAGGTGATGACCTGATTCGGGAACGCCGCCCCGACCGCGCGCGCCATTGCGAACTGGATAGGGCTGGTCAGCTTCTCCCAGCCCGGCAGGGTGCCGCCGTCGGCGAACCCACCGAGATTGCCGCTACGCGCGGCCCGGTTCTGCCGGGCAACCTCGGCCGGTCCGCCGATCGCCCTAGTCCACTCCGGCACCATGATCGACTCGCCGCCCGACAGGTCAATGGTCATACCCGTCGACGGTTCGACGAACTGGTACACGTCGTGTCCCGGTGTGTAGCCGGGCAGGACACCGCCGGCTGCGTATGCGCCGAGAGTCTCGGGCATCGGCATCTTCCCGAGTTCCTCTAGACCGAGCCAGCCGGCGACCTTGTTCCACACCTCACGGATGCCGTTGTTGTAGACGTCCTCGATGACGAACTTCACCGGCTTGGCGGTGATGCCCTTGATGCGGTCCCACATCTGGCCGATGAAGTCGACCGCCTTCTGGAACGCGGTCTCCACGAATCCGAGTCCGGTCTTGAGGCCATCGAACACGGGGTGCACGACGTTGTCAGCGACCCAGGCGATACCGGCGCCGAGGGCGTCCCAGGTGGGCTTGATGACGCTGTTCCACACCCAGGAGAAGAAGTCACCGACCGCGCCGAGGGCCCACTTGAGCGCGTCCCAGTTGGGGCGGATGACGTTCTCCCACACCCACGCGATCCCCGCACCGAGCGCGTCCCAGGTCGGCTTGATGACTGAGGTCCACACCCAGCCGAAGAACGCGCCGACCGCGCCGAGCGCGGCCTTCAGTGCGTCCCAGGCGGGCCGGATAATCGCGTTCCAGACCCACGCGATCCCGGCGCCCAAGGCGTCCCACGCGGGCTTGATCAGGGAGGTCCACACCCAGCCGAAGAAGGCGCCCAGAGCGGAGAAGGCGGCCTTCATCGCATCCCACACGGGCTTGATGACGTTCTGCCACGCCCAGGCCGCCGCGTTCTTGATCGAGTCCCACAGGCCGATCCAGAAGCCGCGGAAGGCCTCGGACTTGTTCCACAGGATGACGAACGCGGCGACCAGTCCGGCGATGGCCAGAACTACCCACGTCCACGGGTTCGCGAGCATCGCGGAGTTGAGTAGCCACTGCGCAATCGTCAGGTTCCGGACCCATGTCAGGAGCGAACCGGCAGTGAGGATGCCGGAGGCGATCGCTACCCCGCCGAGCGCGATGGCGGTCACTCCGAGGACGATGCCCAGGTTCTTCAGCAGGTCGATGTTCTCTGACACCCAGCCGATGAAGCCGCCCGCACTGTCGATGGCGAACTGCTGCGCCGACCGCTTGAACTCTTCGAGTCGCGTCGCCGCGTTGTCGTTGAGGGTGTTGCCCATCTCCTCGGCCGCGCCGCCAACGTCCCCGAGTGCTTGGACCGCTGTAGACGGGTCCAGATCGAACAGGGCCCCGCCCAGGTCCTCAGCCTGGGTGCCGAACAGTCCGACCGCGGCGGCGTTGCGCTCGACTGGGTCTTCCATGGCCCGCAGGCCGTCGAGGACCTGATCGAGGCCCTCGCGGGCCCCCTCGCCGCCGGCGGCGATCTTCGCGGTCATCTCCTCGGCGTTGAGACCGATGGTCCCGTACGCCTCCGCCGAGGCCTTCGATCCGTCGATCGCGCGGATCTGGAACTCCTTGAGGGCATCCGCGACGAGGTCGGCGCTACGAGCACCGCCGGCCATGCCCTGCGCGATGAGGCCCGTCGCGGTCTGCCCGTCGATCCCGAGCGCCTGGAACAGCGCCGGGTACTCCGTCATGGTGTCGAGGAGGTCGCCCGCCTTATCGGCCCCCTGCTGGAAGCCGCGTGTGAGGATGTCCATGGCCGCGTCGGCATCGGGCGCGAGCCCGGTCTTGAGCATGGTGCCGATCGCGCCCGTGGCGCCCGCGAGATCCTGATCGAACGCCGTGGTCAGGTCCAGCACCTTGGCGGTGATCGACTCGATCTGAGCGTTCGTCGCGTCCTCGTCGACCAACCCCTGTTGCCACACGCCGCGCAGTGCGTCGTTGACGTCCTCGAATGAATCGCCGTACGCCTGCGCGTACAGGCTGCCCGCCATGTCGCCGAACTCTGCGGCCATCTCAGGGGTCGCCCCGAGCTGCGCTGCGAGCTTGTCGCCCAGGCGGTCCTGGTCGAGGCCTTCCATCATCGCGTCGGCGGAGGCGACGATGCCGCCGAGACCGGCAGCGAGGCCGCCGAGCTTGCCGACGAGCCCGTCGATACCGCCGCCGAAGCTCGCCATCGAGCCTTCGCCCATTTCGAGGGCGTCCGCGTTCTCACGGGCCGCCTGGGCCGAGTCGTCAGTCGCCCGGGCCAGCTTGTCCCGCTTCGACGTCAGGGACTTATCCGCGTTCTCAGCCGCGGTCGTCGCCTCGGACACGCGTCGCTGGGCAGTCGCCAGCTGTTCCTGGGCACGGGCGATCTTCAGCGTGTCGCCAGAATCGCGGGCCCGGGCAAGCTGCTCCTCGGCGATGCGCACCTTGCCTGCTGCGTCCGCAACCTTGTTGTGGGCCTTCTCCGCGACCTCAGAGGCCTTGTCGACCGCGGCCTTCGATCGCTCGACACCGGAAGCGATCTCCTTGCCGACGCGCTCGCCGACCTTGGTGCCCGCGCCCTTGGTGCCCTTGTCGAGCTCCTTCGCGAAGTCCGACAGGGAGGGCAGCGTCGGAACCCATACGACGTCACTGTCCACAGC
>NZ_BAAAQG010000022.1:0-51978 GCF_039531545.1 Dietzia cercidiphylli | reverse complement strand
GGCAATGTGGGCGAGGGGCGATTCGGTGGAGGTGTCGAGTTCGCAGGATCTACAACTCAGCAGCTTTTACTTGTCATAACGATAATTATCGGCGTTAACTTTGCCGCTGGTCAGAGCGTTTTCCGCACGGGTCAACCACCCATGGCCGGCCATGCGCCTGTTGCGGCAGGGCTGGTTCTCGCGTGGTTGGAGCCCGGCTGTCGAGCTAGTTTGCCGCTGCGTAGGCCTGCATCACGTTGGCGGGGATGCGTCCGCGGTCTGAGACGTCGTAACCATTGGCGCGGGCCCAGTCTCGAATCGCTCTGGTGTTCCCGGACGTGGTCGTGGCCTTGCGGGCAGTTCTGGTCCTGTTTCCGGTTACCCGATGGCCGGCCTCAATGTACGGCGCTACGACCTGGCGAAACGCCTCGGCATTATCGTCGCTCAGGTCGATGGAGTATTCCTTGCCGTCAAAGACAAAGGAGATGGTGTTCGACGTCTCGCCGAGGTCGGTCCCGTCGAGGTCGTCGATGTAGTGCACCTGGAATTGCTGAACCATGGTTACCCCTTCTGTTTGCTGCTCTATCAAGTATGCCTACGGTGGAGAAGTCATGCCCGTCATCATGAGAGGCATCACTTCGCCCTGGTGCCTCGGTTATCGGCGGGGCCTCAGGAAGGCGGTGGCGGCAGTTGTCGGGGGCTCGTCCGTGCTTGCGTATCGCCTCCGGGCGAATGCATGCTGGTCCAGCTCGTCTTGGGCCAGCCGTAATTCGTCCTAGTTTTCTGGCCTTTTGGGTTCGTTTGCGGTGGCACTGGCGGATTTCTTTTGGCACAGTCAGGTCGCGCTTGACTGCTGCGCCGTGATCGTCGCCAGTGCGCGGTTTAGGTGCTGTGGCCGCGCGCGCTTAACTGTGGCGGGCATCAAGGGTGGGGCTACTTGCGCAATGCCCCGGTGTGCGGGCCCGTGGTCGCCGCGTGCACGCAACGAACGAGAAGGTGGCGAGGAGTCAGGTCGTCGACGAGGGCCCTCGGGCGGTCCGCTGGTCGCAGGTGGAAGAGGCGTTCTACGTTGGAAACTATCGGGGGAATTTCGTTGGTTACATCGACAAGGGCCCCGATGGCGGTTTCAGATCATTCGACAGTATGTCGACACTGCGGGGCGAGGCCAGCAGTTTGGAGGAATCGATGGCGTGCCTCGATGCACTGTTCTTCGCCACTGCGGGAGATCGGGGTCGACAATGACTGTGAACAATGACGCCGCCAGCACATCTCAGTCGGGCGAGCTGAAGTATCTGGTGTACACCAGTGTGGCCACGCGAAAGATGCTTCCCGACGATCTCGAATCGATTTTGTTCACCTCCAGGAGACGGAATCTGGACGCCGGGATAACCGGACTGCTCCTGTATAGGGGCAATGTTTTTATTCAGTTCCTCGAGGGCCCCGCTTTGGAAGTGGATGCGCTCATGGACCGCATCTCGTGCGATGACAGGCATAGCCGTGTGCGGGTGCTTGTGGTCGAACGGGTAGCTGAGCGCAGTTTCGCAGACTGGAAAATGGGGTTCGCCATCCCCAAGGACACGCGGCCAACCGGGATCGAGGGGCTCAGAGATAGCTTCACGGATCTCACCAGTGGGGCCGACTACGACATGGTCCGGCAGGCCGCAGAGGACTTCTCTGTCTGGTTCAAGGCCGGCCAGCGCGCCGTCCCATCCTGAGCTCAACGGGCAATCGATCGGCCCGGGTCATACCGACAGCCAGGTGACCACCACTGGATTGTGGTGGTCACCTGGTCGGTCACCGATAAGTGGCGTGTTATCGGCCTCTGGTGCTGCGGTAGTCGTCTGCGCGTGTGGTGTGGGTGCTTCGGGCACCGGCGGCGCCGCCCAGTGCGGTGACGAGGGCGCCGAGCAGTAGGCCGCCTACGGCCCACCACGCCCCGGTCGCTATCTCGTCGCGGTTCTGCTCGAACTGGTTTTGTGCGTCCTGGGCGGCCTGGTCGGCTTGCTGCTGTACTTGGTCGACATCCTGCTGGTCGATGTCGGCGTTCTGCGCCGCCTGGCTGGCCTGGTCGGCGGAGATGGTGGTCGCGCTGCCCGCGGTCTGGGCGAGGGTGCCGAGCGCTCCCCCGATGGTGCCCAGGATGCTCGTGCCCAGCCATCCGACCAGCACCAGCATCGCTACCAGTGAGGTGGCCCAGGTCACCAGCCCGTGGAGCAGGCCACTGCGCACGGCCAGGGCACCGGCGATGTACCCGGCGACGGCGAGCGCTACCACCAGCGCCACCACGCCCCAGATGCTCACGGCAATACTGCTGGCCTCTGATAGGCCCAGTGCGGCACTGGCCAGGGCGAAGACCACCAGGATGGCCAGAAACGTCACGGTGCCGGCGAAGATCGCACCCCACGACGTGTTGGCGGTGCGGTGGCCTCGATCGGTGCCGATGAGAGAATCTCGCGCGGTGTCGTCGTGCTGCTCGGGGGCCAGTGGCGCAGATGAGCCGTGCGTGGGGCCGTGCCCGGCGGCGAATCCCGCTGTTTCTGACCGCCGGTGGGGTCCGGTGGTGTCCGGGGTCCGGCCGCGGCCGGCTCTGGCGTCCTCTCGATCGTCTGCAGAGGTCATGGGTAGAGCTCCTTTGAGGGTTGAACCTTGTCGGCTGGATAGGCGGGCGCGGGGATCGAGTTGGCTGCTGGCGAGCCTCGATCCCCGCGCCCCCTTTTTTCCGGTGTGTCGGTTGGTTCGAGCTTTAGGAGTCCTGCGCGTGGTCCTTGACGTTCTGCGCGGCCTGCTGGGAGTTCTGCTTGAGCTCGGAGGCGTGGTGCTTGCCTTCGCTGGTGACCGTCTCCGCCGCTGCGCTAGCGGTGTCCTTGAGTGATTCGGCCGCGTCCTGGGCCTGCGGTTTAAGGCTCTCGGTCATGTCCTGAGCCACGCCCTTGACCTCATCGACCAGCGGTTCGGCCCCGTCTTTCACGGTGGTGGCCGCGTTCTTCTCAGCGTCACTGGCCGGTAGCAGGGACCCGAGAAGCCATCCGGCGCCCAGGGCGATCAGGCCCGCGGCGAGCGGATTGCCGCGAGTGCGGTTCTTGATCTGGGTGGGCGCTTGCTTGGCAGCGTGCCCAGCCTCCGAGGCCAGAACCGAAGCCTGGTCCCGCGCCTGGGCCGCGGTGTCCTGGCCCGAGGACGCGGTGTGGTCCACGGCGCCCATCACAGACTCCCGGATGCTGCTGAACCGGTCTTTGACCTTGTCGGTCTGACGGCTGGCGGCCTTGGCGGGGTCCACTTTCTCGGCCAGCGCGTCCACATCGTGGCCCAGATCGGCGCGGGTGCGCTCGATGTCGGCCCGAATCTCCTCGGGGGTACTCATGGCGTCTCCTTGCTGGGGTTGAGGGTGGGCGGAATCTCTTGCATGGTCCGTTGGGTCTGGGGCAACCCCTTGACCTTGGTCATTCGCGCCCTGCCCAGCACCGCGAGCACGGCAGCGATAACGGCCCAACACAGGGCCACGATCAGGGCGGCCCACCCCAGGTCCATGACGTTGCCCAGCGCCCACGCCAGAGCAAGGGAGAGAAACATCAGGACGAAGAACCCGCCAAGTGCTGCCCCGGCGAGCATCCCCACCCCGGCGCCGGCCTGTTTAGCGGATTGGGTGGCTTCGGCTTTGGCGAGCTCGATTTCTTTACGGACCAGGGTGGAGAGGTTGTCGGCGAAGCTGGAGAACATCTCCCCCAGCGACTCGCTGCGGGCCCTTTGCTCGGCTTCGGGTTCGGGAACTGGCGAGGACCCGGTCATCAACGGCCACCCGGATCGATGGTGTCGGCGCCGCTGGGGCCCTGCCCGAACAGCGGAGTGCTGAGCGGATCGATGGCAGGGACGGGGTCCACGCGCTCGGGAAAGTCGAACGTGGGGTCGGCCGGGGCCGGCATTGGATGCGCAGGGGTCGGGACATCCGGTGAGGTGGCGGCCGCGGGAGCATCGTCACTGTCGGCCAGCCCCCGGGTCAGGCGCCCGGCAACCAGGCCGACACCAGCGGCCACGGCCAGAAAGGTGCCGGGGCGCCGGGCGGCGAAACGGCGCACGCCCGTCAACAGATCCTCGGGCGACTTGGTCTCCAGCGCGGAGGTGAGCTGGTGGGCGCGATCGGCCACGGTGGAGATGACCTGACCCACCAGGTCCGATTCCGGCTGTTCGCCGCGGGCCAGGCGCTGGAGATCATCGGTGGCCACACGGGCCTGCTCGGCCAAGCGCTGCTGCTGGGTGGCAGCCTGGGACAGGGCCTCATCGCGTGCCGAGGAGGCCAGGGACTTGGCATGATCACGTGCTTCGTTGGTGACCTGGGACGCTTCCTGGCGGGCGGTGCCCGCCATCTGCCCGGCGGCGCCCTTGGCCTGATCGGTGATCTGGGAGGCCTGCTCGCGAGCGGCGTCGGGGGGTGAGTCGGCGCCCTGTGAGTTCGATGTCATCGTCGGTGCCCTTCTTGCGAGTCGGCTCGCCTACCCGGCGAGCTTGGTGGTGACGTGCACGTCGTTATTGGCCTGACAGGCGCCGCTGGCTGGGTGCCGGGCGGCGCCTGTCACAGGGCCTGAGTCGGGCTAGCGCCGCGTGGTCTGGTCGGTGTCACCGTCGATGTCGATGTGCTCGGTGCGGACCTCCTCCGACACGGTCTCGGTGTCGGTGACCTTTTCCTTGCCCACACGAAGGCGCTCGCGCTCGACCGTCTCCTTCTCCACCACCGGACGCTCTTCACGAAGAGTGATCTCCTCGACGTGCTCACCGTCACTGACCTCGTCGAGGCCACCCTTGCGGACCGTGCCGCCGGCGTCCTCGCGCTCGACGACGAGCTTTTCCTTGGAGACGGGAACCTCGACGTTCTCGGTCTCCGTGGTCGTGTACTTGCGCAGCCGCACCCGGCCGGTCTCCTCGGTGCGCGTGCCGACGTTGAGGCGCTCCTCGTGCGCGGTCACGGTGTCGGTGGCCTCATGGCCACCCTCACGCGACTGCCCGGTGGTGCCAGCCTTCACGCGGGCATCGACGTCATCATCAGACACCGTCGCGCGGTCGGTACGGCCGGTGGCCGCCCCACCGCCGGTGAGTCCGTAGTGGCTGTAGAGCCGGTCCTCTTCAGCCGGAGAAAGATCTCCACCGGCATCGATACGGGGAGCGTCCTTGACCTGATCCTTGGTGTACGCCACCCGCACTTCGTCGTCACCCAGTTGCGCGCCCTGAAGCGGCACGAAGCTCTCCGACATCCCGAACAGACCCGTGGAAACGGTGGCGAACGAGGGCTGGCCGCTGTCATTGTCGACATACAACATCCCGAGCTTGCCGATCTTGTCTCCGGAATTGTCGTAAACAGTGGCATTAGCCAGACGATCAAACGAATTGTCGGTCATGTTTCGAACTCCTTGCAGTAGGGAACAAAGCGACCTCGACCACGAACCGGCACCTAACTATCCGATCGTTGTCTTCACCCCCTATTATCTCGGTCCCCCGCGGGCAGTTCTTCACCCTTAAGGGTGACGCTGTAGTGGGGCGGTTGGGTGACTTCGATGCCGAGATTTTCCGCCATCAGACACGGTGGACGTGATCGCCGACGGTCTCGTTGTCGCCGCCGATCCGATGCCATTTTTGGGCGTCGTGGTGCAAGCGCCGCCGATCGGTGGGGAGGCATGGTGGACGAAGACCGGTCAGCCAGGGGATCGCCATTGGCCTGCAGAAAGGACGGGACCGAGCCTGGTGCAGGGTGGAGACGCCCAGGTTCCTTGCTCCAGACGTTCGCAGGCCGTTTCCTAGAGGTATTAGACACCTACTCTTGCCGGAGCCGGCAAGTCTTATCGAACCCCAGTTGCTGGGAACATTGTTCCCTGGAGTCCGAGAACGCTTCCTGCGTCGTCAGTGAAGTAGATCCCCGCAAGGCGAGAGGAACAGCTCTGGCAGGGCAGAACTGTCGGGACGCGGGTGCAAGGAATGCGGCGCGGAAGAAGGGTCAGCCGGAGCGCAGGCGGCCTGCCAGCTTGTGGCGTTCCATTTCGGTCAGGCCTCCCCAGACGCCGTAGAGCTCCCGCGCCTTCATCGCGTACTGGCGGCATTCCACTATCACCGGGCATTGCTCGCAGAGGACTTTGGCTGCCTCCTCTTTACGGCGCCGAACCCCTTTGAGGTCCTGCTCGTCGTTATAGAACAGCTCTGCCTGCCCTTGGCAGTTACCGCGATCGGCCCATGCCCACCGGTCATCGAGAGCCGTGGCGATGATGTGGGTCAACAGATATTTCCTGCCCTTCGTCAAGCATCGCGCGCCAAGTGGACATCTCATTCTCTCGGGCCACAGCGGCCATGGCTTCACCCTCAGGGGTGAAGTGGAGAGGGGTCCACCTGCGCCTACGATTACCACGGTGAGCGGCAAAGCGATCAGGGTGACTGTGGTCAACGACTATCTCGTCGTAGTGGCGGGAGTTAACGCACTGCTGGCGCCGTATGCGGACCGAGTTGAAGTTGTCGAACGGCACACCGTCACCAGTGGATCGGCCCCCGTGGACGTCGCGCTCTATGACACTTTCGCCGCACCGGTGGGCAAGCACGCGCGCCTGGAATCGCTACTGCAGGACCCGTTGATCGGGTCGGTTGCCGTCTACTCCTTCGCCGTGGATGAACGGGCGATCGATGACAGCCTGGCCCAAGGAGCCCATGGATTCTTGGCGAAGTCCCTGTCAGCGCTCGAGCTGGTTGAGGGAATCGAGAACATCGCCGCAGGTCAGCGGGTGACCATGGTCGGACCCGGCCTATCGGTGATGCGATCGGACCAGTGGCCGGCCAAAGAGGCGGGCCTGTCTCCCAGGGAGGCGGAAGTGATCGGTCTCATTGTCCAGGGACTATCCAACAAGGACATCGCCGCGCAGTGCTACCTGTCGACCAATTCGATCAAAACCTTCATCCGGTCCGCATATCGGAAAATGGGCGTGAGCACCCGGGCCCAGGCCGTGGCGTGGGGAATCGAGCACGGACTCAAGCCCGACCGACGAGCCCCAAGCGGACTCCCCACGCACACCATCCCGCCAAGCTCACCGAACAGCATCAGCACGCCCCAGCGCGCTCAGGCCTAATCGGCAGCCCCGGGGATCTAGTGGACGATGATGACCCGGATGTAGGAGGGCCCACGATCCCGGCACATTGGGCTGTCTACCTGCACTTGCCAGGTCGATGGAGACGTGCGTTTCCGGCTGGGTCGGGTGCGTTACCCGTAGTGGTAGCGGCAGGTGGCGATACGGACTTCCGTTTCGGTCACTTTGTAGACGAGTCGGTGTTCGTCGGTGATGCGTCTGGACCAGTAGCCGGCGAAGTCGTATTTGAGGGGTTCGGGTTTGCCGATTCCTTCATTGCCGTTGCGGGTGATGTCCTGCAGGAGCAGGTTGATCCGTTTGAGGATCTTGCGGTCCTGTTGTTGCCACCAGAGGTAGTCCTGCCAGGCGTTGTCGTCCCAGACCAGCAGCACGTCAGTCCGCGCCAAGCAGGTCGCTAGCCTCGGCGTCGAGCAGGTCGCGAGCCTGGCCACGGCCATCCTCGAGCCTTTCCATCGCATCCAGGAGCCGACGGGCGTTGGCCGGGGATCGCATCAGGTGGGCGGTCTCGCGCAGGGACTCGTAATCGTCGAGGGAGACCATCACCACGGGTTCGTGACCGGCACGGGTGATGACAACCTCCTCGCGGTCGTTGGTGACTCCGTCGAGGACCTCGGCGTAGCGCGCCCGGGACTCGGTGTAACTCATGGTCTTCATGTCGAACCTCCTGTACGTAAAAGTGTACGTAGCGCGAGCGTGCGACGCAATCGCTTCCCTCGCAGCTGACGGCGCTACTCCCGAAGGGCCGATCCGCGGGCTGTTGGTGCGCCGTCGGGGTGCCGACGCGTGGCGGGCATTGCGATACCGAATCCGGCAGCGAGCTCGCCCCCGGCATGGGCGCGTCGGCCCTAGCCGCAGAGCGGGCAGGAGGGCCCCGCTGCCGCCTCTCTCGCGGTGGGGCGCGGCTCGGCGGCCGGGAAGAGTGTGTCGAGGAGGAGTCTCGGGCCGGATTTCAGCGCAAGAGTGCGTGCCGCTATCCCGGCGGACGTGCGTGGGGTAACATAGGTAACAAGAAACGATACCGGTTACCTGTTACCGAGTGTGGGGAGAGTGCGATGTCGACGTCGGAGAAGATCGCCAGGGCGTATGGGGTGCTTGTCGCGCGGGGAGACAAGATCACTGTCCGCAGCGTGCAGCGCGAAGCGGGGGTGCGGATCGGCGAGGTGGCCGCGTGGATGCGTGAGCACGCGGCCGCGGCCACCGGTGATGTGCCAGAGGCTCCGGACCTGTCGGAGGCGATGTCGGCGATGGTGCAATCGGTGTGGGCCGCGGCGTGGAAGCGGGCCGCGGAGCAGGCGGATGAGGCGACCGCGGTGGCACTCGATGCCGCGCGCGCGGGCGAGGCTGACGCTTTGACCGCGGCGGAGCGCGCTGTCGCGGAGAAAGACGAGGTTGTCGTCGCGCTCGATGGCGCAGCCGAAGAGGTCAAGGCGTTGCGGGCCGAGCTCGAGCAGCTGCGTGGCCAGCTCGAGACAGTGCGCCAGGACGCCAGCCTCGCGCGCGCCAAGGCCGAGGAGGCCGATCGGGCCCGGGTACGCGCCGAGGCGACCTCGGACACGCTGCGTGAAGTGTTGGACTCACTACGTGATGGACCTCGCGAGGCAGGCCCGGCCCCTAAGCCGTGAGCGCAGCTGGCTCCCCACCAAGCGGCCCCGAGTGCCGAGAAGTGGCAGCCATAGGTGGGGGCAGGATCAGGCTCGGAGGGCGCCGCTCCCCCGGCGGACCGGGGTGGTCGGATGTTCCTGGTCGCCGGTCACACGGTCGCCCCGGTTCGTTCGGCGATGAGACGTGCCATGCGGTGTGCGCGTGCGGTGCGGCCCAAGCCGCCCGGCCGCCCAGGGGATGATCGGGTGCCGGTCGCTATTGCGGTGGGGTGCTTTTACTGGATGGTGCTACGGCCTTGTCGATCACCGGGGCGAGGTGACCGTGTCGCGGACGGTGTTGTCGCTGCTGCGGCGGCGAGGACCGAGTAGCGCGTACAGGAGCACTCCGAGAAGCGGGAGTGCGAGGATGACGAGCGCCCAGGCCCAGTCATATGTAGTCCGTCGGTGTCTTGCCAGGTGAATGAGGGCGAGGACATCCAGGACGATCACGCTTACCATCGCCGCGCTCCATGCGATGTCGTACGCCGCCGGAATGGTGATCTGCGAGGCGTCTTGCGGAAGCGTGGTGGTGGCAAGTGGGAGAACGGGCATTGTTGATCCTCGGTAGGGGTCGGTGGATCACCGGTTGTCACTCGGTGTCGTACCCATCGTCCTGGAGTTGGCCTCCCCGTAGGTCAGTTGGCGGACTACCAGAGGCTCCACGGTTGCCCGGTGGCGATGGCGTCGTCGATGCGGTGATCAATAGTGTGCGCTGGCTCGTCTGCGGCGATTGCGGTGCGGATCGCCTCTGCGATTGCGCGGGAGAGGCCGGCTGGACCGCGGGTGTCACCGAGGGGACTGTTCGCGCTGTGTCGTCGCGTGAGGTAGTCGGCGCGGTTGTCGCCGGCGGTGCCTAGCCGTAGATGGTTCGGGTTGGTGCAGCCGGCGTAGTCGCAGCGGTGGCACAGGATGGGGTCGGTCAGGGCGCTCCAGCCGAGTCGGTCGATGATGCCGTGCGCGAGTTGGTAGGCGTACAGGTGCGCGGGGACGGTGCCGCGGCGGGAGAGCCCAGGCAGGCTGGCGGCGCGGAAGGAACCGTGTCCGGTGGAGGAGATCGCGCCGATCCAGGGCCAGCACTGGTCGGGGCCGCGGCGGTAGCGCTTGTTCTCAAACCGTTGCCGGGTGGCGGGGTCGGTGAGCCAGATGCGCCACAGTGTCGCCGGGGTGCGCACCGGCCGGGGATCGCCGAGCAGAGAGAGCTGCTGCGTGTCCGGTGCGGCCGGTAGAGGGAACAGTGCTGCGGTCATCGGGGCCTCGAGGGTGTTGAGGGAACTGTTACCGGGTGGGGCGAGGATAGGTGTCAGCTACGACAGCGTCGGCGATGGCCGGGCCCGCACGGTTGCGCAGTGTCCGCTGGTGGGTGCGCCCGGCGGCAAGACGCCGGGCGCACTCTAAAGAGCGCGTTGTGGAGCAGGCCCGGTAACAGCTCCCCGCTTAGACTCCCCCGCCCTGCCCGAGGCGCCGAGGGGTAAAGACACTGTCGCAGCGGGGCAGGAGTCCATCCTTCGACCCCGGCAGGGCGATCGGGCCCGAGGCGCTCACGCCACGTTGCGGTCCCCAGTGGCCTCCGCCGGGGCCTCATCGTGCGTGTCCTGCGCCGAGGCAACCTGCTCCTGTCGGTCGTCACCCAGTGTGTCGAGGGTCGTCTTGATGTCGCGAGTGGAGATGCCGAGGAGTTCGGCGATCTCGCCGCGCGGTTCGCCCTCGTCGATGAGAGCCTTGATCGCCTCTCCGGCATCGAGGCGAGCCTTGGCGATCGCGTCGGCGGCGGTGAAATAGCGGGTGGCCGCTGCCTCGATGCGCTCGTCGCGCTCCCGGCGCTTGCGCTGCTTCTCGGCGAGCGCCTGCCTGGCGCGGTTGCGGGCGCTGGTCTTGTCGGAGGTCTTAGCCACGGTAGTCGCTTCCCTGTAGTCGAGCTGGGCCTGTTCTCGCCACCCAACTCTAATGCTGCCGACGATCGCACACCAGAGCCTGCTATGCCCCCGGTCCCCCACCAGTGCCCCATCCGGACGTGTCACTTCGTTCCACGCTTGTACTTCGCTTCCCTCAGCCCCCGAGAACCCACACACCTCTTGCTGATTTTCAGACTTCGTCCGTGACCGGGCGCTGACGTGGGGTTAGAGTGGGCGTCGTGATGACCCTCCACGTGCTGCACGCCGGGGACGGCTACAGCTACCTGACACGTCAGGTAGCTACTGCTGACCGGCTGCGCGAACGTGGCCAGGAGCTGACCGACTACTACACCGCCAACGGCACCCCTCCCGGCCGCTGGCACGGCGCTGGCTTGGAAGCCCTCTCAGAGATCAGCCCGGTGTCCGGCACGGTGTCCGAGGAGCAGATGAAGGCGCTGTTCGGCGAGGGCCGGCACCCCAACACCGACCAGATGCTCGAGGCCGGCACCGACCTCAAAGAGACCGCGCTCGGTCGGAAGTTCCCCGAGTTCAAGAACGAGATCCCGCTCGTGGAGGAGTACAAGTCCACGCTCCGGGAGCTGGCCGAGGAGGGCCACACGATCGACAAGGCCACCACCTCGGACCTCTGGCGGACGCTGGCAGACAAGCACTACCGCGCCAAGTTCGGACACCAGCCACCCACGGAGCGGGAGCTGCTGTCCTGGGCCGCCGCGCAGCGCAGCAACGTGCGTCAGCCGGTCGCCGGCATGGATCTGGTGTTCACTCCGCAGAAGTCCGTCAGCACCCTGTGGGCCCTGGCGGACACCGACACTCGGCGGGAGATCGAACGCATCCACCGCGAGTGCGTCAACGACTCCCTGGCGTGGATCGAGCGCGAGGCCGCCTTCACCCGCCGCGGTGATCGCAGCGAGCGGCAGATCGACACCCACGGTCTGATCGTGGCTCAGTTCGACCACTACGACACCCGCGCCGGCGACCCGAACCTCCACACCCACTGCGCGGTGTCGAACAAGGTGTTGGGCGTCGACGGCAAGTGGTCCGCCCTCGATGGAGCGGCGCTACACAAGCACGCCGTGGCCGCGTCCCAGCGCTACAACGCGGCGATCGTTGATCGCCTTCGCCGGGAGATGGGCGTGGCGTTCGAGGCCCGCTATCCCACACGCGACAGGCAACCCGTCTGGGAGGTCGCCGGCATTGATCAGACGCTGTGCCGGGCGTTCTCCTCACGCCGTCAGATGGTCGAGGCTCGCCGCGACGAGCTCCTCGCCGAGTACCGGGCCACCCACGGCCGGGCACCGACTCAGGCGGTCCAGTACGCGCTTCTGCAGCAAGCCACGCTAGACACCCGGGAAGGCAAGCAGGAGTCCCGGTCGCTGGCCGATCACCAGTCGACCTGGCGCCGATTGGCCGCCCGTCACCTCGGGTCAGAAGCCGCCGTCGACGCTATGGTCTCCCGTGCACTGAACCCCGAAACTCCGGACAGTCAGGCGCGCGAGATGAACCCCTCGGTGCGGCAGATGGATGCCGTCGAGGTCGAGTCCGCCCGCGTCATCGAGGCCGTGTCCGATGCCCGCGCGACGTGGACCCACGCGCACGTGCGGGCCGTGGTCGAGACCCAGCTGACCAACGTCGCGTTCACCTCACCCACCGAGCGGGACCACGCGGTGACTACCGTGGTCGACCACGCCCTGGGACGCGGGTCGGTGGCCCTGTCGACGCCCGAGACGCTGGAGGCGCCGACCGCATTGCGGCGCGACTCCGACGGGCTCAGTGTCCTCGAGCGCCACGGCGAGCTGCTCCACACCTCAACCGCCATGCTCGACGCCGAGGGCCAGGTCGTCGCCGCCGCACAGACGCCCGTGGCGGTGTTCACCACCGGCGAGCAACTGCGAGCGGTTATCGCCGTGCAAGAGTCCGCGAGTGGTCGCGTCCTCAACCCCGGACAACGCGCGCTGGCCGAACACTTCTGCCTATCCGGCGGGCTCGTCGCCGCCGGCGTCGGTCCCGCCGGCACGGGCAAGACCACCTCCATGAAGGCCGTCACCGCCGCCTGGCAAGCTTCCGGCCGACAGGTCATCGCCCTGGCGCCGTCCGCGGTCGCCGCCGACACTCTCGGTGAGGAGATCGGCGCCGAAGGCCGCACGCTGGCCTCGCTGACCTACCGCTGGCGCGGAAAAATGGAGTACATGGGCTACGCGCCGCGTAACCCCGAAGGGCTGCCGATCGCTATCGAACCGGGTGCGATGCTGCTGCTCGATGAGGCCGCCATGGCCTCCACCAAGGACGTCGCGGCGCTCGTGGAGATCGCCCGCGATCGCGGCGCGGTGGTGCGCATGGTTGGAGATCCCGCGCAGCTCGACGCCGTCGAGTCCGGCGGACTCATGCGCCTGGTGGCCTCCGAGACCAACGCCCCCGAACTGACCGACGTCGTCCGCTTCGGCGACGACACCGCGCAGGCCCGCGCCTCCATCGGCATCCGCTCCGGCGACGCCGGCGCCCTGCAATTCCACGCCGACAAAGGCTGGGTCCACGGTGGCGACTGTGAGGAGATGATCGCCGCCGCAGTGGCCGATCACTTCGCCGACACTGACGCCGGTCGCGACGGGATCGTCCTGGCCTCCACCACCGCCACGGTGCGTGAGCTCAACACCCAGATCCAGAATCGTCACCGTGACACCGGAGCCGCTCAGGCGCGCCGTCTGGTCGACCTGGCCGACGATCTGACCGCCGGCCGCGGCGACATCGTCGTCACCCGCACCAACAACGGGGAGCTACGCACCAAGGGTGGGACCAGGCCCGGCTCCCGCGTGCAGAACGGTGACCGCTGGCGCGTGGAGAAGGTCGCCCGCGACGGGTCGCTGACCGTGAGGCACCTTGGGCACCGGGGCCGGGTCACCCTCGATGCCGACTACGTCGCCGGCTGTACCGAGCTGGGTTACGCGAGCACTATCCACCGCGCGCAGGGCATCACCGTCGACGTCTCCCGCACCGTCGTCGATGAGGCGACCAACCGCCGCGGGCTCTATGTCGCCCTGTCCCGCGGCCGGGCCGAGAACCACGCCTACGCCGTCACAGACTCTCCCCTGGATGTGGAGACCGAGAAGCCACACCTGCCCCCCGAGGTCGACGACCGGCTCACCACAGCCCGCGGCGTTCTGACCGCGGCCCTGGCCCGGGACGACGGACACACCACCGCCACCGAGCAACTGCGCGAGGCTCTGTCCGCCGCAGACGACCCGGACCGCATGGCCGCCGGCTACGCCGCCGCCCGCGATCTGCTCGTGCGCGACTACACCACCCACCTGGTGGGCTCCATGACCGTCGGTGAGGTGCCTGCGGCCGAAGCGGCGCCTCTGCGCTCGGCGGTTGATAGCGCGTTGGCCCGCGGCGTCGACGTCGCCGCCGCGATCGCGCAGTGGCACCACGAGGTCGACGCCTCGGACGACCCGCTCGCCTCGGCCACCGGCTGGCTATCGGGCTACGAGGTCGACACCGACACCGACCTCGGCCACCTGGCCCCCCTGCCCTCTCGACACCCCGGCATGGACACCGAGCTGGCCGACTACGCAGCCGCAACCCTGGCCGAGCACACCAGACTTACCCACGCGCCCATCCAGGAGACCCCCGAACAGGAAGACGAGGATCTGGACCCCTTCGCGGCCTCCTACCTCGCGCACCGGGCCGCAGACAGAGCAAACGGCCCGGCCGTCGGGAAGACGACCGGACCGTCTGTGGACTGGGGTCCGGCTACGGGGCCGGGTTCGTCAGCTGACCTCTGATGACCCTGCCGGGTGCCCTCGAGCCGGCGTTAGAACTGTGGCCCGGGGTCGGACTGTCGGCTCAGGTGTGAGCTTGGCGTGAAGTCGGTTGGGCCTGAGCTACTGGCCGGGTCTTGGCGTCCCCGATGGGTCAGATAGGACCCGATGAACGAACTGACCGCAGTAGCTGCCTCCTTCGCAGCACTGGGGCGCGAGGTGGTGCTGGGTGCAACGGGGGGCGACCAGGCCGGCGGGGTGAGCGTGCCGGTGGAAATCTGGACGCCTATCGGGGTGATCATGTCGAGGCGTTCGTCCACCGAGGTGCCGGTGAGGCGATCGAGTGTGGACTCAATCGCCTGTAGCGCACTAGGTCCGATCAACTCGGGCGGATCGAGTGAGATGGAGTCGATTGGTACAGCAATCGTCATCTCGTCACGCTCAGATTCCACGTTGATGACGCCCTGGAACAGGGCGTCACTCTCGACATTCCCGATGCGGATCTCATCGGGGCGGAAGTGCGTATCTGTGATGGCCATGACGATCTCGGGGGCCGCCGACCAGTGTTCCAATGCGGTGACGACTGCAGCGGCCGGTCGGGTATCGAGCAGCGTGTGGAGCTGGTCGCGCCTGAGGTGCCTGGTCGTGTCGAGCCGTGAGTCTCGAAAGTGAATCTTCCAGGGGTTCTCGGCTGGGGACGGCGGTACGACAGTCAACGGCGAGTTCGCTGCCGCCAACACCTCAGTCAGGTATGCGTGCAGCTCGTCGGAGCTGGAGGCGCTTGCGGTCATGGTTCCTCGACCTCCGGAGATGCCTCGATAGTTGGGGTACTGGTGTGGGGGGCAAGGGTCTGCTGCGCGGAACTCTCGGACTGCATGATCAGTTCAGCCGGCGCGGTCGTCCCAACTCCTGTGCTGACCAACCCATCTACGACCGACGGGGAGACGCCTGTAGCGGTCAGCTCATCCGACAGTTGATCAGGGCTCAGCCCGACTCGACGGTCGCCGGCTAGTGCGGCGGTATCGGCTGCTGATAGATCGGGAGTATCGGTGAGTGCGGCGTCGAGTACACCGACCAGGTCGGTGTCGGACACTTCGAGTGTCACCGCGGCGATCAAGGCGAGAGTGAGGAAATCGGGGTCAGGTCCGCCCTGTCGACGGGCACGATCCACTGACTCATCTCGGTCGCGTTCGGCCTGCGCACGGTCGACTTCGGCGCGTCTGCGGGCCTCGTCGGCAGCTTCGACCATTCTCCGCCGCTCTAGTTCGCCGGCGATCACCTCTCGTCGGGCCTGGGCGATCACCTCGGACACCCCTGCATCGGCGCGAGCGGTCTCAACTATCAGAGATCCCACCGAGTGCTGGCGGACGGAGTGTTCTCCGATCGAGCGTGTCCGTGTCGGGTACGGACTAACCGACGCGCCCACGCGGGCGTGGCGGATCAGATTGGCAACCACGGGGTCGCTGGGATGGGGGCTCATGATGCGCCTCCTTCGACTGGATCAGATTTGAGTGGTTTTCCTGGTTGATGGCTGGTGTCGCAGGCGAGCATCGGGGAACGTTCCCCTGTTAGCAGGGTCATGTGGTGGTCCCCGATGGTGCGAAGAAACAGCTCGTCACATGTGGCCGGGTCTTTGCGGGCGAGCGCCTCGTAGGCAAGCCACATCGAGCGGATGCGAAACCGCACTGAGCCGTGGGCCCACCACCGCGAGCACCACTTCTGGCTCATCCCTCCCGACTCGTAGGCCAGACGGAGGTAGTCGTCGAAGAACGCGAATTCGTCCGTGAACCGCAGGGATGGCGGCACACCTAGTTCGGTCTCCGCGAACTGCTCCACCTCTCGCTCGATGGTGCGAGCGAGGTGATCCGCGAGGCGCGGTGTCGCCAGCACGTCCTGTACTGCTGCGGGCAGCGCGGTCTTAGCGACCTCACCGATGGTGGCGCTGAACGCCTTGACGATCTGCTCGTCGAATAAGTGGCTCACGCCGCCGTCTCCTTGTTCTTCGGCGCCGGGGGCAGGTCCTGGTGATCCCAGCGCACCATTCGGGCCAGAATCGGCCGACGGCCGGTGGCCAGGACGATCATTCGTCCAAAGGGCAGTGCCGCTAGCTCTGCGGCATTGAGGGTCTGCCTCTCGACGATCTGTGTAGACACGGACCTACCGCGATCGCCGCCGCCGTGGGAGACCGACCGCTGTTGTTCGGTGTGGGTGCCAATGAGGTGGGCCAACTCATCGAGGAAGCGGTAGTCCTTGTGACCGGGGCCGATGACCACGATCGACGCGGCCGACCACAGTTTCTTCATGCCCTGCTCCCCCCAGACCTCGACGCCCTGGGCGTAGGACTGGAGCACGGTGTCGCAGATGATGCCGCGAGAGCCGAACGTGGAGTAGTAGTCGGGTAGGCGGGGCCAGCGCACGATGTTGGCGATCTCGTCCAGCGCCGCGGTCACGGGGACCGGCAGACGCGAGCCAGGGCAGGTGTCGGCGCGGTCGACCAGGGCCTTGAACACGGCCACGGTCAAGATCGACGTCACCGGCCGACCGATCGGGTTCTCCTCATCGGAGACCAGATACAGGGTGTCGGCGTTGGAGCTTGCGAACGCGACCGGGTCGAATCGCTCTGCGCCGGCCTGCGGGGTCAACCACCGAACGATCTGGCGTCGTCCCAGGCAAGAGATCATGTTCTTGGCCGCGGAGAAGACGTTGGAGCGGGTGCGGGGCTCGGCGCGGTACTTACTGGCCAGGTCTGCGGCCTGCGGCCCCCATTGACTGCCCGAGAGGATCTCGACCGGGGTGGAGTCCTCCAGGTTGGACACCCAGCCGTAGACGTCGGTGATGGGCCGTCCCTCCATCGCTGCCGCCAGGAACAGCGAGGCGAGCAGGTCGACAGCCTGGCTGTAGAAGTAGGCGTTCGGGTCACTGCCGGCCTCCCCGCGGGCGGTGGCAGCGTTGAAGATCTCGGCGAGCTCCTCGGCATTGCCGTCCCACCACTGATCGCGGCGCACGAAGTCCAGGGGATCGAAGTACCACCTCGAGGTGTCCAGACCGACGGCCTTGTCCTGCGGGTCGAGCACCCAGACCCGGCCGACCTGCTGCCGAAACGGCATGGTCGCCTCGATGACATCGCGCTTGCATGAGGTGGAGATGCAGATGCCCGGCGCTCGCCGGATCATCGGGATGATCCGGCTGGAGGTCTTTCCCTGCCTGGGACCCCACAGATCCAGGTGCAGGTCCTCCCAACCGCCCCAGAGGTCTTGCCCGGTGGAGACCTCCTTGCCGATGTACACCCCGGGGACGCTGGTGGCCTCGCCCCGGCTGAGGTTCGCGCGAGTCACGCTCTTGGCAGACAGTGATTTCACGTCCGCGCGGCCGGCGAGGTGCTGGCTCACGTCGTCCACGCGAGTCTTGCGGGCCTGCCGGCGCCCCAGTGCACCTGCGACGCCGCCCAGCAGGGCGCCGGCGATGAGCACCAGGGCGACCGCGACGATGGTGGCGCCGGTGGTCCACTCGATCTGTCCTTGCGCCAGGTCGATCACCGCGACTACCGGGTTGCCGGGGACGTCCTGGCCGCTGGCCGTGAGCTTCTCCCCGAGTGTGACGCACGCCCACACGCCGAGCACCGCGGCCGCGATGAGACCCATGGTGGCCAGTGCGATTGTCGGTCCGGGTTCGCGCGTCTGCGACTTTCTTGCGACGTCTTTGCCTGCCATGACTGCTCCTTAATGTGGTGTTCGCGCTGGTCTAGTCGCCGACGGATCTGTACTGGTAGCCGGAGACTTTCCAGTGGTCGCCGGCGAGCTCCAGCTCGACGGTCACGGTGATCTGCTCGAGTGGGGTGGTCGCTCCGTCGGTGTGCAGCACCTTCTGCTGGACCTGCACCACCCGCTGCGCGGTGACAGCGTCGCCTGCGACCGGGTCCTGCTCGCCGGCCAGGCTGGCAGCTCCGATCACGCGGTCACCGGACCTGGCCCAGGCCGGCCACTGCCGGGGCGTGGGATCGGGATCGGGACGAGTCGCCGCTGCGGTGGCCATCGGTCCGGTCAGCTGGTCGGCGATCGCGTGCATCGCATCCCACGGGGACTGCTGCTGAGCCGGGGTCCACGTGTGGACCCCGGACATCACCGCGACTGCCACCTCGTCTGCCGTGGTGATCGGGTCGATGTGCACGTGTGCGTCGGTGCCGGGTTCGTCCTCGCGGCCCAGCGTGATCGCTACCGCCACGGCAGCCACCGCTACGGCGATCACTAGTGCCGCTAGTAGACCTAGTTTCATTCTGCTCATCGCTTGATCCCTCATCTCGTTCATGCGCGTCCGAACCGCTCGGCCTCTTGAGGCACGATGACCACGTATTTCTGGGTCTCGGCGTAGGGCGGAACCCCTCCGTACTGCTGCACCGCTCCCGGGCCAGCGTTGTACCCGGCCAGCATCAGTGCCTGCGGATCCCCGCTGAGTTGGCCGGAGGCGATGCCCTCTCGCTGGCCCTCGGCGATCTCGCACAGGTAGCGGGCGGCGGCCATCGTTGCATCGGCCGGATCGGACGGGGATCCCGAGCCGGGCGGTCCGGCCACCTGACCGTTGTCGTCGACCTTCGCGCCCTTGGATGCCCACGTGCCAGGCATGAACTGCCCGTAGCCCTGGGCGCCGGCCGGTGACACCGCGGTGGCCTGAAACCCCACCGACTCGTGGTAGAGCAACCCGGCCAATAGCGGCGAATCGACCTCGCGGCACACCTGGCCGCCCAGGTCGATCCACCTGCGCAGCTCCTCGGGAATCTCACCGGTGTTCAGGCTCCGGTGCCCAAAGTCCGGGGCGCAGTCCTCGCCGCCTGCGGCGCCGCTGGTCTCCGAGGAGTCGTCAGCTCCGTCGGTCGGGGCCGATCCGTAGCGCTGGTCGTCCGTCGGCTTCCCGCCGCCGACGACGGTGACGTGGACGTGGTCGAAGTGGTTCTCGGTCGGGGTGCCCCGGTCCGGCATCTGGTTGGGCTGGCCTTCGGCGGGGATGTACATCTGCCGCCAGATCATGTACTCGAGATGGAAGAACTCGCGGTGTGTGAGCAGGTAGTTCTTGATGCGATTTCCCAGCTCACGGCCCTCGCCCGATTCGTAGTCCGGGATCATGATGTCCACCGCCCGCCCCGAGGGGTGGTCCGGGTAGGCATCGACCGGGCGCCAACCACCGATGGTCTGCACTGACGGGAACCGCTGTGCGACGGCCCGGGCGACGCGGATCGAGTCGACCTGCAGGTTCTCCTTGGACTGGATCTTGTCCGAATCGGGCAGCTCCCCGCCAGACGGCGGAGCTGGCCGCTTCGGCGAGGACGGGGCCGGGGTCCTGCTGCTGTCCTGGTCGTCTGGTTCGCTCCCGCCGGAGCCCGGGTTGACTGCCCTGTCGAGCCATGGCTGCGGGTCGGTTTCGCCTCCCCCCGCCAGCCTTCCGCCCTCCCACACCTCAAAGTGCAGGTGCGCGCCGGTGGACTGGCCGTTGTTGCCCACTTTGCCGATGTGCTGTCCTGCGGTGACGGTGTCGCCCACTTGCACTGCGACCCCGTCGTCCCACATGTGCCCGTAGACGGTCGAGTAGGGCTTGCCGTCGATCGTGTGGTCGATGATGATCCAGTTCCCGAACCCGGAGGCGGGGCCGGCGGCTGTCACCACTCCCCCAGCCATCGCGTACATCGGGGTGCCATCGGGGGCGGCCAGGTCGATGCCCCGGTGATCGGGCCGGTCCGCGCTCTTATACGTCGAGGACACGACGTAGTCGCCCTCGGCGACCGGCAGGCTGAGCTCGCCGGCGGGCACGCCGCCGCCTCCGGTGATGCCGCCGTCGGGGAGGCACCGGTCGTCACTGGTCGGCCCGAGGATCACCACGATCACCAGCGCCAGCAGGATGACACCGATGACCAGGCCGACGACGAGCTTGACCGGACGCATCGTCACTACCGGCCCAGCTGTGCCCGCAGTGCGGCGTTCTCGGCTTGCAGTGCCCGCAGGGTGGAGGAGTTGTGGGCCATCCATGCCCCGGCTGCGACCGCCCAGCGGCGCACGGAGTCGCGGCTGATGCCGAACTCGCGGGCGACGACCTCTGCCGCGGCGGAGGTTGAGGGGAACCCGGGCTCCAGGTCGACCAGCCGCTCTACGACCTGGTTGCGGAAGGCGTCGTCGTACGGTGAGGCGTTCATGCGATCGCCGCCTGCTGGGACGAGGGCGCGGCGTCGAGGAACTCCCGCAGCCGAGTGTTGGTGTCGTGGATGTTGGTCGCCCGCTCGGTATGGGTCAGCTGCACGTGGATCGGGATCCCGTGGGTTCCGTCTTTGGACGGTTTGAGCATGAACATGCCCTGGCCCAGCGGACGCTTCTTCTCTTGGCGTAGCTGCGTGCGCTCGATCGGAGCGCCCTTGGACCACGCGGTGATCATGGCCGCTTCCGCATCGCTGAACTGGAGTACGCCCTTGAGGCGGTCCAGCTCTCCGGCGGGCAGACCGCCACAGATGACCATGCCGGCCCGCTCGATGAACCCCATCGCGGTCTTGACGTCGACCTCATTGGGCAGCGTTTCCAGGTCGCGTCCTGTGTGGGTGATCATCAGCAGTCCCGTGCCATCGGTGCGGTTGAGCCTGGTGAGTTCGTCTACTCGCTGCACCATCCCCGCGCCGGCTCCGAGGGTCGCCCACATCTCATCCAGGATCGCCAGGAAGTAGCGCTGATTGGCCAGGCCGCAGTCGGCCAGCACGTGCGCGGCCTCCATCGCCCCGTAGGCATCCGACCAGCACGCCAGCAACACCCCTGCCTTGAGGGACTGGTCACCGCGCGAGATGGCCGAGACGTCGATACAGATCGCGGGGGCGTCGAGGTCGATCTTGGTGGTGGTGTGCTCGGCGAAGACCTGTCCCATCACCCCGTCAGTCAGTGACTCCAGGGTCTGTACGAGGGTCTGCACGGTGCGGCGATACTCGGTCTCGTCGGCCACGAACAGCGCGCGGCGTAGCCCGTCGCTACCCGACCGAATGAAGTCGATCAGATCGCGCAACAGCGGTGGCGAGGAGAACGAGAACTGCCCGGACTCTCGCATGGACCGCAACGACGCGGAGATCACCAACCCCTCGAAGTCGGCCAGGGCCTGGCCGCGGATCAGCTCGGCCAGAGCCATCACCATCGTCACCTGCCGGGAGTGCACCGACTCCTCGGTCTCGGTGATCGCCTCGGCCAGCCTGGTGTTGTCCTCGCCCCGGGCGTGCAGTTCCTCCAGATGAGCCCGCATCACCGGGATCGCCTCCCCTAGCGCTCCCGCGGCCAGCGGGTTCAGGTGCCCGTGACCGTGGCCCAGCCGGATCACCTGTCCGCGCTTTCCGGCCGGGGTGACCATCGCGTCGGTCACCGCCACGTACTCGCCCTTGATGTCACCAGCGACGATCGGCACATGCCCTTGGGCGACCGCGCCGATGAACTGCTTGCGAATGAGTGTCGACTTGCCCAGACCGGGTAGCGACAGCACAAAGGCCGAGGGGTTGCCGATGATCCCCGCCTTGAACCACGACAGCACGTCCCCCGAGACGTCCTGCCCCGTTTGGGCGTGGACTCCCAACGGCACACCCACTGCCGGGGCGGTCGCCCCCACCACCCAGGGGTTGAACCCACAGCCGTAGTTCGTCGAGGTCTGCGTTGCACCAGGAGCAGAGGCCACAGCCATACGGCCCGAGAACGCGCCCTTGAACCCGCGACCGTCGACCGAGCCGTATCGACTGGTGAAACGGGGCTTGCGGTAGCGGACCTGAGGCACCTGTCGCGCGGTGCGCACCTGCTCGGCGCGCTCCGGGTGCTCATCGCACCATCGCTTGTACGCCCGACCTGTCGGAGTCACCACCCACGGAGGCGGCGCGTCACCCGCAGTGACGCGCGAGTGCAGCTCCTCGAGCTCGGCCGGCCCGATCGGGGTCTTCGACCGGCGCGCCATTACTCGGCCCTCGCAAAACTCGAGATCGTGGACTTCTGATCGAGCAGAACGCCCAGGCCCAGGCCCGCGGCGAACGCTGCATCCTGCTGGCCGTTGGTCGAGTGCAGCCGTAGCTGCGATCGGTTGCCAAGTTGGCCGATGATCGCCGCCCCTTGGTCGAGCAGCTCTGTGTCCCGCAGGGTCAGGGTCACCAGCAGCGAGTACTCCCCCAGCTGCCCACCTCGGGCCAGCGCTTGCCGGGCGGCCTCGGTGCGTTCCAGACGTAGGCCCGCCGTGGCCTTACCGATCGAGCGGGTCTTGTTCGCGGCGTTGACCGCGTCAGTGTGCTCTTTCTCCACCTGCCGCTGCCCGTCACCGGCGGCGATCGGCCGGTACACCAGCGTGATCCGCTTACGCGGGATGTCCGTTTTCGGCTCCAGCAGCGGCCGCAGAACGTGGTCCGGGAAGGCTGCTGCCGGCGGGGCGGCCATCTCGAAACTGCGCGAGACCCAGTCTTCGTGCCGGTAGTGGTTCCATTTGGCCACTGCCGTGGCTGGACCGGCATCCTCCCAGTCCACTCCCAGCGGTTCGGACGCCAGGCGTGCCCTGTTGATGACCTCCTCGAGGTCTGGGCGATAGCAGCGCATTGCCAGACCCACCGCGGCCTCCGGGCTCATCGGCGTGGCCGACACCCCGGCATACTCGAGCCGCTGATACAGGCCCGGAAGTCGGAACCCCAGGTCCGTGGCCATCGCCTCGGGGTCCTTGCGCTGCATCGCTGTAGCGGCCTTGAACGTGATCGCGATCCACGAGCGGGTCACGAGCTTGCCGCGAGCGAACTCCACCGCTGATTCGGCCTGAATCCTGCGGGCGATCTCGGGCGTGGACTCGTCTACCGAGTTCTTCACCGCCGCCATGAGGTCCTGGCCGGTGGTCGGGTAGGACTCGACTGTCACCGTGGCGGCCACCACGTCGTCGTTGAGCGAGAGGTCGGCCAGCCAGGCTCCCCATTCGGCCGTCATGTCGTTGCGGTTGGCAACCGTCAGCGGCTCCTGCCCACGCGAGGACGCGTTGAGTAGGACCGTGTACTGGTTCAGTGCTCGGTCTCGGATCAGCGCGAAGTCATTGCCGGCCACGTCTCGGCCGACGTGGAGCTCGGTCTTGGCCAGTGCTCCCGGTAGCCGGTATCGACCCCCCGGCACTCGTGAGTTGGGCCCGGACCGGTACACCGTCGACCCAGCTGCCTGCGCCCGCCAGAACTGCCATCTCATTTGTGCCACCTCGTAGAGAGTTCGATTTCCGATACGCAGTACCGCCGGGGCCAGGTACCCCACCGCCAGCACCGCAATGAGCGCCCCCGCGCCCAACCCGCCCTGCATCAGGACCAACATCGCGACGATGAACGCGATCCCGGCGATGATCGTCGCCCGCAACGGCAGGCCGAACATGCCCGTGCGCTGCGACTTCTCGCCCAGCGTGTAGAGCCGCAGGTCCGCCTGCTCGCCTGTCATAGACACCAGCTGTCTCCTTGCGCGCTCTTCTATCGGTAGTGATGGGGAGTCGGGTGCGCGGCCAGAGCACCGTCGAGCATCTGCTCGGTGGACTGGCTCATGCGTGCTGCGCCATGCGCCGCCGAAGCCACCGCGCCAACTCCCGCACCCGCCAGGCCTGCAACAGCACTGGCGCCGCGCCCCGCGCCGGCCACCGCACCAGCAACTCCGCCCTGAGGCTTGGCGGCCGCGCCGCCACCGCTTGAGTTGCCGCCCCCCGCCGGGCTTGCGCCTGCCGGTGAGCCCGCCCCCGCTGGCGCCGCCGGGGTGGGGCCGGGGCCCCCACCTGACGGCGGGGTCGACGACGAACCTGACGAGTGCGGCCCGAGGTACGCCGCCCCGTTCGCTGCGCCCTGGCCACCTGCCCCCGACGCCGCCGGGGAGGCCGCACCCGCCATGCTCTGCGAAGCACTGCCCAGCGCCGCCCCCGCGGCTCCTGCGACAGCGCCGGTCGCGCCAGCGGCGACCGCACCCATGCCGGCCGCACTGCCGCCAGCCACTGAGGCGGACACCGCCGGGGCGACCACCCGCATCAGTGCCGGGAGAACCAGGCCTGCAGCAGCCAGCAGCAGCATCGACGACACCGCCTCCATCACCGACGGCGCCTCGGTCCCCGAGGACATCCAGAACGCCGCCAGGTACAGCAGGGTTGCTACCGGCTTGAACAGCAGCGCCGCCACCACGAAACCGATCATCGACTTGAATGCCTGCTTGCCTGTGTTCATCGCAAACGATGCCGCCGCGAGCGGCAGCAGACCTACCACCACCACCAGCAGACCCTCTCGGACCACTAGAGCGACCATCTGCGCCAGCGCTCCCAACAGGGCGAACACCACGAGAATCAGCACCGCCGCCGGACCAAGGCCGGTCTCCTCGTCGATCAGAGCCACCGCATTGATCGCCGCCGCGGGATCCCCGCCCAATCCATCGGTGAGCCACTGAGCCGACACCGCATCCGTGGCCAAATGCAGGGACAAGATCACCACCGGCAGGGCGGCGCCGGCCAGAATGAAGTTGAACACGAGCTGGCCGACGTCCTCGAAACCATCACCCAGGCCGCGATTACGAGCGATCGCCATCCGAGTGCCTGCCACGATCAGCGACACCACGAACAGCAACGCCTGCGCCCACAGGGTCAGATTGAATATCCCCTCGACAGAGGAGGCGAAGTCAGCGCCCGAGAACGGCGACTCCTTGATCCACATCGTCATGATCAGCGCCAACGACTGCGCGTTGCCCTCAAGAAGCGATTTGACGAAATCGCCAATCGGATCGCCCCAGAATCCAGAGGCAATCGCCTCGGCCGCATCGGTTGGATTGAGTGCCGCGCCGACGGTGTTGCAGGCGGCCGACTGAACACCCCGGACCGGGGCCGTGAGTGTCTCTCGCAGTCCGCCGGCATGGGCAGACTCCCTCATCCAATCGTGTGCCCCCGTATCGGAGAGCAGACCGCCGTCAAGGAACCCGCCGCCGACCTCGCCGTCTCGGCACTCCTCGTAGAACGACTGGAACTCGTTCTGATCAGTGTTCTGGGCGGCGGCTGGCGCCGCCACCGCGACCGAGGCCAACACAGCGGCCAGGAGGGCGACTGCCAGCTGCGTGAGGCGTCTCAGATCCACAGCACCCACGACCGATCCAGCTCCTCGAGCGCCGGCAAAGACCGCCCAGAGACGATCTCCCACTGTTCGCCGGTCCAGGCAACAGACACGCGAACGACTGGATGCTCGGTAGCGCTCACGTCGATGGTGTCGACCTGGCCGACTGCGTCCGCCACCGACGGCATCGCCGCATCGACGGTGCAAAACTCGGGAGAGCAGTGGCTGAAGCGGAACCACCGGGGAGCTTGAAAGCCCTCGGCGGCCCGAAGTGCTTGCCCCTGTGCCGCCGTCCCGCGGTTCCGGAGCTCCTCAAGCAACCCGGGCTCCTCCGCGACGAGCTCGGGGGCATAGCGCTGCATGAAGTCGGCGTACACCGGCCCCATCTCCAGGCCCAGGCCGATGTAGTTGGCGGTGAGCAGGGCTGCTCCGCCTGGTGAACGGGCGTAGCCAGTCATGACGTCTTCCTCGACGTCGGTGGGGCCGTCCGAGGTGGACACCATCAAGGTGGTCCCGCTCGGAACGCGCTGCAGTGTCAGGCCTGATGGTGCGGCCACCTGTTCGGTGCCGGCGGGGAAAGATCCAGCCTCTTCGCTCTGCCCTAGGGGTTGTCCTCCGGGGACCTCCACGACCGTGACTTGCCGACCCACGAGGTCACTTACCACTCGCCCCGGCTGGACTGCGGGCGTTGAGACGACAGGCGCCGAGGTCGGCTCCGGTGCAGGCGCCGCTTGGCCGGTTTCTTCGTCCCGTCCGGTCATGGCGATGACCAAGACCAACACCACCAGCGACACAACCAGTACTGCAGCGGCGGTGATCCACGTCTTCTTCGTCATTGGTTGTCCTCGTCCCAGGTCGTGAACCCGTCCAGCGTCTGGATCTCGGCGGCGTCGATGTTGTCGGCCTGCGTGGGCAGAACGACCTTCCAGTCCGCCCCGGTCCAGGCGAGCTGCACCGGGTAAGCAGCCAGGAGGGGCTCTGGCTCGTCGGCGGACGGTGGAGTGGAGGTAGCCAGCAACACGATCGCCCGCTCGGGTGAGTAGTCGGTGACCTTGAAGCCGGAGAACGTCGTCGCCACCGCCGGGTCAACTGCTCCGGACACGCTCATCAGCACCCGGGCTTGCGCCCACTGGTCACGCCCCGGGCCGGGAGCCGTCACCGTGCGCACCACCTCGGGCCAGGTGGCATCCGGGGCCGTGGCCAAGGCCGCCTGACCGTTCGCCGCCGCCAGCGCCGCACCCTGCGGCGTGTGGCTGTAGCCCTGGGGCGGGGACGTCCTTGCCGGGCCGTCGGCACGGGAGGTGGGAACCTTGAGCCCTGCGACGTTTCGCCAGGTGAGATCGGCAGGCGCAGCGGCGACGTCGACGGCCGGGGCCTCAGTCTGCTCATCTGTTGAGCAGGCTGAGATGGGTAGCAGCAGCGCTATCGCCGCAGTGATGAGAACCCGTCGCACAGCTATCTCTCCTTCTAGATGAAAACGTCGGCGATGTGGCCGGCGGAGGCCACGATCAAACACCCGACGATGACCTTGATGGTGATCGCCTGGATCGAGGGCCCGTACTGGTCGATCAGGCGGTTGTCGATCGTCAGCAGCGCGCCGATCGCCATCACCCCGGCGACCAGGACGGCGGTGGCGCCCCACTTCACCCAGCCGACTGCCTGGGTGAAGCGGGTCATCGCCTCGGCCGGTGGCCCAACAGGACTGGTCGGGGGCAGCACCGCGCCCGGATCCTGTGCCAGGACGGTCACCACGTCGGCGAGCACGGCTCTAGGAGACCAGCGCGTTGACGATGGGGCCGGCCAGCATGATGAGCAGGCAGCCACCGATGATGCGGGCGACCGTGGCCTGGACCTCGTCGCCACGGCCCGACGAGCGGGCCATGATGAAGTAGGCGCCGGCGGCCATTACGCCCATGATCCCGATCGCGATGCAGCCCCACATGAAGTACGACAGCGCGGTGTCGACCTTCACGCCCGCTCCGGGGATTTCCTGTGGGGACAGGTTCTCCCCGACGGCGATGATGTGCTCGGCCACCGGGGCGGCGGCGTGAATCGTCTCGACAAACATGGAGTTCTCCTTGTGGTCTGGTGCCCACGGATGAGCTTGGGGTCAGGACTTTGTGGTGCGGCCGCGCCACCGCTCGGCGGCGGCGCCGAAGACCTCAGCAGCGGCGGTGGCCACCGACGGCGGGACCGCGTCGGTGGGTGCTGGTGGGCGGGCAAACCGCTTCACCACCGGGGCGGTGTAGTTGGGCGTCCACGTCGCCAGCTCGGGCGGTGTGGTGGTCAGCAGTTCGGGAATCCAGTCGATGTGCCAGCTCGCGCCCGCCGCAGCGGCGACGAGCTCGCGGCGGCGCGACAGCGACAGTGCCGGTTTGTCGGGGGTCGCCGCGACGGTCACAAGGCCCAGTAGTGAGCATCCGCCGACCGCCCCGGCCTGGTGTTGGAGACACAACCGGTGCGCGGCGTCCAGGCCCGCGGCGTGCATCCGAGCGACGACGACCACGAACGGCGCGGCATCAGCGGCGGGCCACCCACGCCGACTGTCCGCGGCAGGTGCCCACATCGACTCCAAGGTGGACACCCCGGCCCCGCCGTGAGCGCCCAGTAGCCAGATCACCGGCGCCCGCCCTGCCGGACGCGGCACTGGCGTATCCCACACCGGGGACCGGTCCCCTTCAGTGGGGGCCGCCAACCACCCCGGCACAGAATTTGACGACCGGTCGCTGGGAAGCTTGTGCGCGCTGGTCATGCTCGCCTCCTTGTCTTCGTCTGCCGCCCGGCTCACGCAGTCACAGAGGCCAGCGCCTCGGACAGGGCCGAGCGGTCGGCGGTCTGCGCAGACGCTGCGAGCTGCGCCAGCTGGTCTTCCCCGGCCCCGGATCGAACTAGCTCCCTGCGATCCAGACCAGTCGACGTGGACCCTGGCTGCTGGTTCACCGGCTCGAGGCCCCGCGAGATCGCGATGTCGTTGGCCGCCGCGATCGCCCACTGCTGGGTGATCGCGGCCGGGGACTGACCCGACGCCGAGAACGGGGTGCGGTCGTACATGCCGTGTGCGTCGATCGCGTTCCAGGTCTGGGTCTCGGTGGCCATTTCCACCAGACCCGTGGTGTCGGTGACCGTGTGCTCGATCTCCCCGACCACTCGCCGCAGCCCCGAATCCACCGTCGCCGGAGTGATGACCTCCGCCGCGGACACTGCGAGCTGGCCGACCAGCACCGCCGCTCCGGCTGCTGGATTCGCAGCCCCCGCCAACGCGATCTGCGCAATGTTCTGCGGCGTCAGCGTCTTCTTGGCCACGGTGATGGACGCCGCCAGCGCCATGCCGGCGAGCTTGGTCCCGGCCTCCACCAGCATCGCGGTCGGATCGGTTGGGGTCTGGATCTGAGTGGGGTCGCTATACCGCGCCATCCGAGACAGCGTCGTGTTGCCCCGGCTGGCCGGGGCAATCGTGAAACCGCTGCCCTCGGAGTACTCCACGTCCTCCGCGATGGTCTCTGCCGCCGTGAACAGCACCGATTGACCAGTCACCTGGGCCACATTCACCAATGCCTGCACCGGATCTCCCCCGGTTTCGCTCTGCCCGGCGATGTTCGCCACGACCTGAAACAGGTCCGAATCCGGCGGGGTATCGCAGGCCAGATCCCCCGGGACACAGAACGACGCGACACGATCGGCCACCGCACCGAAATCCGGGGCGGAGGTGTTGGGCGAGATCCCGCGCCCCTCAGGGGTCGGCACCCCCTGGCCGAGGCTGATCGACGACACCGCGGTTCCCTCAGTTCCCGGGACCACTCCCGGACTGGTGCGGGTCGGGCCCTCCTGGAACACCGGCGCCCCCTGCGCGCGGGTGGGATCACTCATCAGCGCCGCCCCGGCGAACTGCTCCGGATCGACCGGTCCGGAACCGGCCCCGATGTCTCGAGCAATCGCCGAAGCGACCTGAGCGCCCTGGCTATAGCCCGAGACGAAGATCTTGGTCTCAGGGCACCGCTCGATCGTCTCCTTGATGAGCCTCTTGCCGTTCTCGATCCCGACCGTGACGCTCTCGGCATAGCTCGACTGGTCCTCCGACGGAACAAACCCGCCGAACGACGCCGGATACGGCACGTACGTGCGGCTCATCCGCGTCTCGCCGTCAGCGTTTGCCGCCCGCACGGTGGGACTGACCACCCGGGCCATCCAACCGGTGTCTGCGTCGGTCTCGGAGTTCTTCGACGACTCCGTCGTCCCGTTCACCGCAACGAGCTGCACCAAGGGGCACTCGTCGCCTTCGGGAAGTTCCACCTGCGAGGTCCCACCAGCCGACGACGGTACGGATACCGTCGAGGTCAGCGGGCTGGTTGTGGTGCTGGTCGGAGTGGTGGTCGACGTACTTTGGGCGTGAACCGCCCCGGATTGCATGACTGCCACCAACGAGGACGCAGTGACCACGGCGCCGATTCTGGCTGCATTCCTCGACTTCATTCCCGGGCTCCTTCGGAGTGCTCTTCGATCGACACGATTTGGACCTTGCCGTCTGTGCGGGTGGTCTTTACGCGCTGGTTGTAGGTGGTTTCTGTGCCATCGGGTGCGGTCTCGGTCAGCTCGACCAACGCCGCATCGTCGCCGTCGCTCGCGACCCGAAGGCAGTGCGTTGTACCCCGGGCCACGGAGTCGATGCCCTCCTGGAGCGCATCAAGATCGGTGATCTGGGAGTCCTTTGCCAACAGCGGCTTCATCTCGTCGGCGTCTCTCGCGACGTAGTAGGCGTGTTGGAAGGCCAGTACGACACCGGCAACCGACTTTTGATCGCCTTTGCCGTTGCCCGAGACGGCGGTGGCCGACTCGGAGGTCTCACACTCCGACTCGGCCACCGCCCCGCCCTCGCCTGCCACCGCAGTCGGCGGAAGCTTCAACGTCGGAGAGGCCGACGTCTCCGGACCCGACAGCAGGGAGGACATCACCCAGGCGCCGGCGCCGATTACCACCAGCACTGCCGCGATGACGCCTACGAACAGCAATCTGACGCGCCCCCGGTTGTCGGCCCGACCTGGCGTGGTCTGGTCGGCAGCCGGGATCGGGTCGGGTAGGTCGAACCACTGCTCGTCAGTGGAGGAAGGGCCGGTGGGGACTGCCTCCAGATGACGGGCCTCCTCCCGATCGTCAGCAGAATCTGACGGCTCTACGCCTGAGAACCACTCGGGCTGATCGTCGTCTGCACTCACCACTAGCCCCTCTCCCCTGCTCGATGTCGGTCAGTTGAAGTGGACCGGCGGGACGCCCGGGATGGCCAGGCCGTTGATCGACCCGGCGGCCGCGTCCTTGGCGTTGTTCATGCCGTCGTGGAACGCGTTCTCGACGCCCGTTGCAGCATGGGGGTTGCTCGCCACCGCGCCGCCCAGGCCGAGCGCTGCCGACCCTCCGCCGGCGGCGACACCGGTGCCGACGATTCCTGCGGGAACTGCCCATGCGGGCGCGGTGGCAACCGCCGCGGCGGCACCGGCCACGGCGGGTGCCGCAGACGCGGCCGCGGCCGGGATGGCGGTGTTAGCGATCATTCCGGCGATGAGGAGCGAGATCGGATCCATGGTGGTTCTCCTTCGGTGTGTGAGTGAGCACTGGCGGTCGGTCGACCGTCAGCCGATGTGGAGCTGCTTGGGGGCGATGGGGGCCTGGGGCGTCACCGCGCCACGGCCGCCCAGGTCGATCGTGAGTCCCGGTGCGGGGGCCGGGGCCTGCTGGACCGGCGCAGGAGCGGGCGCCGGAGCTGGCGCTGGAGCGGGTGCCTGACGGACCGGTGCCGGGGCCTGCTGCACGGGTGCCTGACGCACCGGTGCCGGGGCCTGCTGCACGGGCACCTGACGCACCGGAGCTGGAGCCTGCTGCACGGGCGCGACCGCCGGCGCCGGCGCCTCCGCCTGCTGGACCGCGGGAGCCTCCGGGGTGGCAGCCTCCGATGCTCGCTCTCGACGAGGGTCGGGATTGTCTTCCTTCTTCGCCTTCTTGACCTCGGTGGCGGCGGAAATGCCGGCTTGCTGCGCCACCGGCTTCGCCCGCGCTGTTGCGGGAGCGGGTGTCGCACGAGCCGTGGCCCGAGTGGTCGACGCCTGACCCTCCACGACCCCGGCCTGAGCCGTCGTCGCCTTCGCTGGCTTCTGAGCCTCGGTGACACCTGCCTGCGTGCCGGCCAGGGCGAGGGTGACGCCTCCGAACGCGACAATCGCTGCGGTGGTTCCGATGAGCGCTCCCCTGAGCGCGGTCCGAGAATGGTGCATGGCCTACCCCTGTCGCCGTTTTATAGTGACACCCTAACCCCTCCGGGGCGCATGTCAACGTCACTATAGGACGCAACCGTAAAGTCGTGGGGAAACATCAGGACGGCGACGGAGGAGTGCACATGGGAAGGGCCTCAGCCCATGCCTTCTCCCCCGAGGTTCTTGTCGATTTGCGTCGCAGTGCGGGTCTTTCGCAGGCTGCGCTGGGTGATGCACTGGGGGTGAGTTCGGGCTCAGTCCGTGCTTGGGAGCGGGGTCGGAAGATCCCTCAGGCGGATATGTTGGGCCGGTTGGCAGAACTGTTGAGTGCGGCGCTCTCGAGCACCGTTACCGTTGCCGACCTGGTCGACATTCCCGATACCGGCAGAACTCTCGCTGACTGGCGTGTGCTCCGAGCCTTGACCCAAGGTGAAGCCGCGCGACGCGCTGGCCTCTCCACCTCGCATTATGGGGCGATTGAGCGTGGAGACAGCCCCTTGGCGGCGCATAGTGTTCCCCATCTCGCTGATGCTCTGGGAATCACCCCGGACGAGGTCATCGCTGCCGCAGGTGAGGGCGGGCAGGGCGGTTAACTGCTTTTGGGCCTGTCCACAACGAACTTGACAGGTGTCCGGCCTAGGCTTGTGGACATGACAGCTCGACTTGCCGACGCGGTACGGAAGAGGCGCGCCGAGCTCTCGCTCAACCTGATTCAAGTCCGGGACCGGGGCGGCCCGCGGGCGCCCATCATGGTGAGAATCGAACGCGGAGACACCGAGGTGATAACCCCCGAGATCCTCGACGCTCTTGACCGGTCGCTGGAGTGGACGATCGGTAGCGCTGCGAGCACTCTTGAAGGAGGCACTCCCACTCCCCGAGAGACGGCGGAAGTGCAGTTTGCACCGTCGGGGGTCACGATCTCCCACGGCGAGGTCGCTGCTCTCACCGCCGCCACATTCCGGTTACAGCAGCTTTCCAGTGACCGCGCCCAGGATTCCGACCTGGTCGAGGCTATCGAGGACCTCGCCCAGGCTGTGGCCCCGCTATATGGTCAGTTCATCACGGAGTTACTGGCCGCGAATACCCACGGACTTGGTAGCGATATTGTCGTTGACGCAGTAGCTCCGCTGCTGGCCGAGCGTGCGGACTCCGAACTCGACGAAGGCGCTGCGCTGCGTAGATGGCTGGCGATGCCGGACGCCAAACGTGATCGCGGGGAGGACGCATGACGCAAGCGGACCGACTTCAGCAACTCATGTGTGTATGGCGTGACCCCTCTGGCGGGATCCGCACCGTCGAGGAAATTGCTGCGCACACGCCACCGACGGTTGGCGTTACTCCCGAGCTGTTGGGAGACGTTCTCGCGGGGAAGACAGTGCTCACCGAAGCCCAATGCGAGGCTGTCGCTGCGTTCTTCAAGGTCCCCGGTCGCTACCTCAGCGATGGGGACGAGAATATTCATGAGCAGCTGGAGCTGCTCAGGCACCTGGTGAATGCAGGTGCAAGGTCAGTCCGACTGCGGGGCAAACCGGTCGACACCACGCGAAAAGCCCTTCTCGCTGCCGTGTCCCGCCGTGTGTCGTAGTTGCTTGGCTCGCTGCCACTGCACCGACAGCTCCCCCGCCTGGCCGACGGCGTCGACGGCAAGCAGACCCTCGTCACCGAGGTGGTCTGTTCGCCTGTCGCGCTGCATCGCCGCGTCCTGAATTGCGAGTGCGAGGACCAGTGCCGGAGGTTCGGCGCTTACTTTGCGAGCTGCGCGCATATGACGGTCGTTCACCAGGGGCGCCAGATGAGCAAGAGCGTCGACGCTCTCCACGATGGCTCGGAGGCGCTGCTCCTTGCCGCGCAGACTCCACGGATCACTGAGAGCCACCTCAGGGCACGCCGTTCTCAGGTCCAGCCACATAGCCGTCATCGGATCGACCCAGCTATCTTCCGCTCCACGGTTGGCCACCAGTGCCGAAATGACGGCACCAATTGTCAGAAGAACTGCGAAGACGACCCCATTTGGTACACCGCGGCCGTCTAGGAGACTGTGATCATCTCGAAGAGCGCTGAACCCCACGGCCACAAACACGGTGAAGTTGTCGATGACCAGGAAGGCGTAGACCAGCGTCACCACCGCGCCGACTAGCCGCGACCGGCTTAGTCCCCAGGAGCCGATGAGCTGTTTGACCAGCAGAAACAATCCGACCAACGTGGGAAGACAGAAGATGGCGAAGTACCACAACGCCCAGCCGCTTGGAGCAGACTCCATTTGGTCACCGGCGCGTGGGGCTACAGCGGCAGTGATGACCAGTAGCACCGTCAGCCCGCCGCTAATGGCGTAGAGGACAGGCACCAGCCGTGGGTGTTTGACGTCGCCCTGCGTGGCAAACCAGAGCAAGATCACGCCAGCCACCGCCACGAGGCACGCTCCATGAATTAGTGCGCGCAGGATCGCTGCCCCAAGGAGCGGTTCAACGACGTCGTAGATCGGGCCCACCTTCAATGTCAGGGCCACAGCCCCCGCGGCCAGTGATTCGGTTATTCGCCGGGGTGCTCCACCGCTGCGTGCCGTGTACACCCGCCACAAGATCGCCGCCCAGGTGATCGCAAGTAGCGTGAAATCGAGCCAGGCTGGCAGCAGATTACGCATGGTTATCCACCCCAAAGGCGCGCCATAGCTCCCGCCCACCAGACGTTTCCTGGGCTTGGCGCAACTGCCTCTCGACCTCGATCCCGGTGGTCATACGCGCAAGGATGAGTGTGCCGAGGAACTCCGCTTCGTACTCCTCTAGCGAAGAGTGGTTCTCGCGTTTAAGCAGGCGGTGAACCTCGCTCAAGTCCAGATCCGGAAAGTACGCGTCCATTCCGTGGGCCGCGTCCGGCGTGGCGAGGTCTCCCCGATGCCCCAGGAGCAGGTGGGCGATCTCGTGGGCCGTCACGGCGTCTTGGTGCCACTGCGGTGTGCCGGCACCAAGAATGATGTGGTCCGCAGAATCGAACTGGACCAGCAGGCCGCACGCCTCCGTACTCAGCGCTCCCTCCATCTGCTCGACTGTCACGGGTCTCCCCCGCTGTCGAGAGATCTCCCCCAGCAAGGACTCTCGAGTCCACGGCCGCGCGCAGCGAATGCCGCGCAGTGCCCGCCGCGCTCGACGACGAGCCATGAACAGCTCGCGTCTGTTCATGCCAGCGCTTTCGATACGGCGGACCGAACGACCCCAGCACAGGACTCATCGGCTGGAACCGTCAGCATCCGGTGATCGCCCCCTGGCGTTCCCCACATTGAGGAGCCGACGAAGGTGGGGGTCACCCACTCCCATTTCCCCAACTCAGATCCGACCGCAGCAAGAGCGGCAATCGTGTCGTAAGCCGACGGAGACCACACCTGCCGCCCTGCCCGCTGCGCACAATGCCACCCGTAGGCCTCGTGAATCGACCGCTGAAAGCGCCCGCTGGCCGTGGTCGAACCGAACTCCGACTCTCTGAGCCATATGTGCTCCCCAGCGTTGATCGTCACCCAATCCACGCCGAGATTCTCGACGACCCATGTACTCGCGGCAATGTCTACCTCCGAGTTGGGATCTCGGCCCGGGTCCGACTCTCCGACGATGCCGGCGCCACCGACAGCAACAATGCGCGGGCTCGATTGCGGCTTTGCCGCAGCTAGATTGGTCATCGGACCTAGACAGAGCAGGACATCCTCCGACCCCGCCGATTCGCAGAACTCGAGGATCGCCTTGGGCGCGGCGTGCGGATCGCCTGGTCGATCCGGCCTTGAACCGTGGCCGCCCAGCCCATCAGGGCCGTGGACCAGGCGGGGCGTGAAGGTGGGACCCGGCACAGGACCGGCAATCACCGGTATATGGTGTCGCATCACCGCGAGCACGTCGGCAACATTCTTCGCCGCTTGCACGGCTGAGGTGTTCCCCGAAGTCGTGGTCACGCCGATGATCTCGACCTCGGGACGGCTCACCAGCACGGCCAGGGCCAGGGCGTCGTCAACGCCGCAGTCAGTGTCAATGAAGATTCGCACCCAAGCAGGGTATGCGAGAAACGCCGACACCGGTTTATAGTGTCGCCATGGCCATCAGCGGCGTGTCGTCCGCCATAACAGTTACAGATACCGGTAGGAATGCGGTCATGGCACAGCCACACAAGGGTGATCGACGACTCGTCGGTACGCGTCTCGCGCGCGACGTCCACGATGAGGTTCAGCGTCGGGCTGCCGACGCTGGCACATCGGTATCCCAGTACGTCGCAGATGTCCTGGCCGCGCACGTCGGCCGGACTGACGAGATCCGAGAGACCCCCGCTGATGCCCTGTTCCCACGCCACCAATTAGAGGAGCCGCCGCTCGCAGACATCGCTTAGCGCACAGAACACGCGCACACGATCAACTGCATAGCGCACCCACACAAAAGCGATCGCCCCCCGGAGGCAACCGAAGGGCGATCTTGAGAGTGTGACCGGAAAGAGTTACCAGCTCGAACCGGTTTTTGGTGCCCCACCTGAAAGGCAGAACTGCGTGCGAAGCTGTTCTGAGGGTAGCTCACACCCTGTGGACGTGTCCAGCACCGCCGCGCCGGAACTCGTCTCGACTGAGCCAGACCCTCCAACCACCATTACCGTCGTCGATACTGCGGCCCTCGCGGAGCTCGCAGCTCTCCTGGCGGACTCAACCGTCCGCGCATGGGCTCTCGCTCCGACCCAGGGCGACAACCAAGCGATCCAGGTCGGTAGCGGCAACGCCGACCAGCTCGTGCGCCGCGCTCGCCTCGGCACTGAAGCCGCAACATGGGCCATCGTCGCCCAGCCACGTCCAGAGCTGGTCGCCCTCGACATCGACGAGTGCGCCGAACTAGTAGTCCCCGAGATTCGTCAGGCGGCTGCGGATACTGCGACCGTGGTCGTCGCCGCGGTCGCCTCCGGGCGCGACGACTGTCTCCACCTCTGGTGTATTCCGGCGACCAGGCACGGCCGCGACGAGCTCCTGCGACGTGTCGCTCTCATCCGTGAGCACCATCGGCTGCCGGCCGCGGCGATCGACCACCGTGAGGGCAAGGCCATTCGACTGCCGGGCAGCGTAAGCCTCAAACCCGAGGGGCGTCCCGCGCAGCTCGTCGACCTCGAGACCGGGAAAGCGACTGACGTTCGCACGGTAATCCGAGCTGTCCAGGCATCGCTTCCTCGCGACGCGCGGGGATCCGCGCCACAGCGGCTGCGTCGTCGACAGCCGGCTCCCTCAGCCATTCCCCTGCCGTTGCCGGTTGACGACGGCACGCGCCTGGTGACCGAAGCACCTCGAGCGTGGCGCCGGCGCGCACAGTTCACGCCCGAGGATTGGGCGATCCTCAACGACGACACCCGCCGCGACCGGTCAGCGGCCGCCACGGACGCCGCGTGGGTTCTTTGGCGTCACGGCATCCGCTCGGCGACCGCCGCGCTGTGGTGGTACCAGCGCACTGCTGCTTTCGGGAAGTTTCGTCAACGTGACGAGGTGTCCCGCCGGGACGACCGGACTTCTGACTGGTCCGCCTGTCGGCAGCACTGGGCTGCGATCGCTCGGCGTGCGCGAGCATTCCGCCCTGAGATCCCCGAGTCAGACCGCCGCACCCTCGACGCAGCACGCGAGGAGATCCGCTGGTGGGGTGATGCCGACCTCCAGGCAGCTGCCGCCGTGGTCATCGACCGGTTCAGCGACGGGTACGGACTGGCGAGCCGGCCGATCGCTCGCCGAGATCTGCAGCTCGCACTCCACCTGTCCGACGGCGCAGCGTCCGACAGGCTCGCGGCCCTGGTTAAGCGAGGGCTGCTTGTCGTGAGCCACCCGTGGAGCTCCACCACCCCGCGGGAAGCCACCCGGTATGACCTCGCGGTCCCCGCGACCACTTACCGGGGGGAAACCGACCATGACGTCACAAGCCCTGCGGTGCCCTTGCAGCACCCCCTCTGGGGACTCCTCCGCCACACCAGCCGGCGAACCCTCCTCACCCTGCTACGCCACCCCGCCTCCCCCACCCGCCAACTCGCTGCTCTCCTGGGCCTCCCTCCCGGGGACGCCACCCACGGGGTCCTCCACCTCCTCCGGCAGCTCGAGGACGCCGGGCTCGCTACCCGGGCGGGCACCGGCCGCGGAACGCTCTGGTCCGCCGCCTCCACTCTGGACCTGGACGCCGCGTCCCGTCGTACAGGTGCGCTGACGAGGGCCCAGGAGCTGGCCGCCCGCATCTGCGGTGAGCGCGCCTGCTGGCACGCCGAGAGCCACGCAGAGACAGCGCGGACTCTCCGCGGGCTCCACGTTCTTCGCGCACGTCTCACTCACGCTGAGGCTCGCGGGCAGCGCCCTCGCCCACACCCTGCTCCGCGGCACCGCACCCATCCTCGTCCTCCTCGTCGAGCAGCCCCCCGCGGTCGCCACTCCCCTCCGGTGGGCCCGACCGCCGCGACGCCAGCGCGAGAGCGCCGGCCTAGCCACGCCCCTCGGTCTGCTCCCCCACTGTGATGTCACCAGCGTCCACTGACTCCGAGCGGTCGTACTCTTGCCCCATGCACACGGCCTCTCCTGAACTGTCCGAGTGCCGCACTACGACTACGTCGGGGGTGCTGTCCCAGCCATGACCGGCTTGCTCGTCACGCTCTACGGACGCGAGTCCTGTCCGCCGTGCATAAGGACCAAAAAGCTCCTGGATCAAGCCGGTGTTGCGTTCTTGTACGTGGACATCGACGAAGACCCGGACGCACTCGAGGGACTCACCGAGCAGGACTGGGTGACCGCCCTGCCAGTCATCATCACCCCAGAACTCCAGTGGTGCGGCTACCGGCCTGAACACATCAGGACAATCACCACCAGGTACGGGCCCAGCTAAGCTGAGTCGCAGACGAACAGTCACCCCACACTCGAAAGGACCAGCCATGGTCATCGACGGCAACGTCATCGAAATCGGCACCCTCAACCAGCTCAAATCCGGCAGCAGCGTGCTCACCATCAAAGTGCGACACCGCGCCTACAACCCCACCGCCCGCACCTTCACCGGCGAGGTCGTCTACGACGTCGAGCTACGCAAACAACTCGCCGAGAACGCCCACACCAGCCTCACCATCGGCGACGACGTCATCATCGACGCCGACGAACACGACCTGGCCGCCACCATCTACACCGACAGCCACGGCCAGAACCACCCCCAACTCAGCGGCGCCAAAGCCCGCAACATCGGCATCAGCATCCGATCCGAAGCACTGCCCGTCACCACCTAAGAGCACTATCTGCCCGGCCGCCGCGGGTCGACTGGGGCCAGCTCCCGCGTGCAACACCGCCCGCAGACTCCCGAGGCGTAGATCCCTGGCCGTGGACGCCGGCACTGCCCGGTGGTGGGGCGAACCGGTGGGTGGCCCTCTTTCCCTGCCACTGCGAGTCTTTGTGTTCCGCTCCCTGCGTCAAGGTCGGCGCCGGCTTCGCCGTCGCCCGGCCGGCCACGACCAATCTGCGACGCGCTCGCTGCGCTCGCTTATTTCGCCGCAGATTCCCCGCGTCCGTCCGGGTGCCCTCTCTTGACTCCGGTTCGCGGCCCACACGATCGGCAGGTGTCAGGGAAAGGGGGGCCCTGCGCGAACGGCACAGCCGAGGCGGTGGCGCGAAAAACCCGCAGGTGAGAGCACATTAACGCGCCATAGACGTACCATACACGCATGATGCGTGTACACTAGAAGCAGAGCAGGCCACAAGGCCACTCACCCCGAACCCGAAAGGAGCGACCATGCTCACGTCGCCCACGTTCACCGTCCCCGGCGCCGAGGGGATCGCCGCCGCCTACGCCGAGATGCGCCACTACGGCGTCACCCCGCTCGTGGCCAGTGACTGGCTCACCGAGCAGATCGAGGCCACCGCCCACCAGGACATCGCCCAGCAGGTCGACCGCAACCACGGCGCACCCGCCGAGCGCCCCGTCACCGTCGACGCTCGCGTCCGCCGCGAGATCGACCGCGCCATCAACGTCGCCGTCGCCGTCTACAACCGCCAGCGCAGCCGCGTAACCAACCTCGACCAGATCGCCACCGAGGCAGGAGCCGCAGCGATCAACCGCGCCGCAGTCGCCCGCCAGGCCCGCACCAACGACACCGACCGCGCAACCCTCATCGAACCCCGGGTCGATACCGTTCAGGTCACGCCGCATATGGCCGTGCACTACGTCGCCGCAGTCCTCACCATCGGCCCCCGCGCCCGCGCGATCTCCGCACGGTTCACCAGCAACGGCAAGAACGGCGTCCGCCTCACCCACTTCGACGTCCTGATGCCCTAACCGGCCGCTGGAGGGGGTCGCCCGCCTGGCGACCCCCTCCAGCGCATTTCACACCCCACCCCTCCCCCACAACACCCGCGCCCAGGTGTCCACCGAAGCCGCCGACGCCCACGAACCGTGCCACTCTGGCCGCATGACCACCGCCGAACCACTGCGCTCGACCAACCTGCGCGAACTCATGCGCGACACCGTCAACCTCGCCCGTGCCGGAGAACACCGCGCCCGCCGCGTCACCATCGGCCCCCGAAGCGGAATCGTCACCCCCCACCACTCACCCGACGGCGAGCTCGACGCCGCAGACCTCGCCGCCCAAGTGTGGGCGATCGGACACGACGAACCCTCCGACACCGGCACCTACACCGAGGGCTACTACACCCACCAAGGAGTCCCCCACATCGTCTACGCCCCAGCGCCATAACCGCAGGTGAAAGCACATTAACGCACCTCAGACGTACCATACACGCATGGCGCGTGTATACTAGAAGCAGAGCAGCCACAAGGCCGCTCACCCCGTACCCGAAAGGACCACCGTGGACACCACGATGAACCTCATCCACGTCAGCCCCTCCGAGCTGACCCTCGTCTCGAACATCCGCGACGCCAAAGCCTCCGACGACCTGGTCGCCAGCGTCCGCGAACACGGCCTCCTTGAGCCGATCAACGCCTACCGCGACGACAACAACGACCTGGTCGTCAAGCACGGCCACCGCCGCACCCTCGCCGCCGTGGCTGCCGAACTCGACCAGGTCCCCGTCATCGTCACCTCTGCCCCGGCAGACGACCTAGACGGCAAGACTGACCTGATCGCGGCCCAGTGGGACGAGAACCAGCAGCGACAGAACCTCACCACCCGCGAGCAGGCCGAGACCATCGCCCAGCTCGCCGCCTTTGGCATCTCCCCCGCCCAGATCAGCAAGCGCCTGCGCGTCGACCGCTCCACCGTCGACGCGGCCACCACCATGCCCGACACCGACACTCTCGACCGCTACGACCTGACCATCACCCAAGCCGCCGTCGTTGCCGAGTTCGCCGACGATGACCGCGCCGTCGACAGCCTCGTCCGTGCCGCCGCCACCGGCCAGTTCGAGCACCAGGCCGCTCGCCTGCGTCAGCAGCGGCAGATCGCCGCCGCCCTGGCCGAGGCCCGCGCCCAGTGGGAGACCAAGGGTGTGCCCGTCCTCGAGGGCTGGCCCGCCTACGACTCCAAGGGCGAGTGGGTCGACAGGCTGGTCGACGTCGAGACCGGTGAGAAGGTCACCATCGACCCCGACAACCCTGGCGACCACCTCGCCGTCCGGCTTGATGCCGACTTCACCACCGTCCTCACGGCCACCGGGGAGCCGGTCGACCCGTACGAGATCTACGAGGACGACGAGGAGGACCGGCCCGAGGACGCGATCATCCGGAGCCAGGTCCACGAAGCGCTGGTAGTCCAGGCCCGCTGGTACTGCGACGACCTCGCCGCCCGAGGGTGGAAAACCCCGTGGAGCACCGCGTCCCAGGGCGAACCGACTGAGGAAGAGCGCGAGCAGAAGCGGGCCGAACGACGCGACGTCATCGCCGCAAACAAGGCGTGGCTTGCCGCCGAGCAGGTCCGCCGCGACTGGCTCAAGACCTTCTGCGCCCGCAAGGCCGCGCCGAAGAACAGCGCCGCGTTCGTCGCCGCCACCATTACCACCAGCCCGCACCTGCTCTCCGCGGACCGACTGCGAGGCGAGCGCGAGACCTACCTGACGGTCCCGGACACCGAGGCGATGACCACCGCTAAAGCCACCATGACCAGCCTGGCCATGTGCCTGATCGCCCACGAGGTCAACACCCACAAGGGCTCCTGGCGACACATCGACCGCCGCACTGTGGCCTACCTCCGGTTCATCGAGGACCAGGGCTACGCCCTGTCCCCCGTCGAGCGCCGCGCCTGCGGCGACCACGTCGACACCGACGAGCTGTAAGACCCCTCCCGATGCCGGGCTACCGTCCAAGCGACGGTGGCCCGGCCTCTGGGTGGGCACTGGTGGGCGGCCCTCTTTCCCTGCCACCGCGATTGTGCGTGCTCCACTTCCGGGGTCAAGGTCGGCGCCGGCTTCGCCGTCGCCCGGCCGGCCACGACCAATCCGCCCCGCGCTGCGCTTATTTCGGGGCGGATTCGTCGCAGCAGTCCGGGTGCCCTCTCTTGACCCCGTTCGCTGCGCACGAAAATCGGCAGGTGTCAGGGAAAGGGGGACACTGCGCGAATGGCACAGCCGAGGCGGTGGCGCGAAAAACCCGCAGGTGAGAGCACATTAACGCACCATAGACGTACCATACACGCATGACGCGTGTACAATAGAAGACAGAGCCGGGACCACCCGCTCACCCCGCACCCGAAAGGACCACCATGACCAAGCCAGGCACCCTGCTCGAGACCTTCGATCTCGAGGTCCCGGACGAGGGCCGCACTATCGCGGCCGAAATCCGGCTCGTGACCAATCCCGACGGCACCGAAGTGCTGTGGCACTACGAGAACGGCCGCGCCGCGTTCGTCCACCCCGCCCGCCGCTGCACCAACTGCGCCGAGGTCATCACCTCCGGCCAGAGCGGCAGCCGCTGCACCGGGTGCACCGACCAGCTGCACCTCTAGCCATAGTCCCCGGCCCGCCAATCGGCGGGCCGGGCCCGGCGGACCCGCAGCAGGTGAGAGCACATTAACGCACCATAGACGTACCATGCACGCATGATGCGTGTACAATAGAAGACAGAGCCGGGACCACCCGCTCACCTCGCACCCGAAAGGAGCCAGCCATGGCCCGCAAGACCTACACCCCGCAGCAGAAAGAGGCCGCCCGCGCGGCCCGCGCCGAGAAGGTCGAGCAGATGCACGACGAGCTGTCCGCCGCCGTCGACGCCCTCATGCAGTCCGGCCAGTGGCTCAGGTGGCTGGACTTCCTCGGATCGTTCCACCGCTACAGCTTCAACAACACGATGCTGATCCAGGTGCAGTGTCCGCACGCGACCCAGGTCGCCGGATTCAAGGCGTGGCAGGCCAAGGGCCGCCAGGTCCGCAAAGGTGAGAAGGGGATCCGGATCTTCGGCAAGCCGTTCCGCCTCGTCTCCGAGACCGACGAGGCCACCGGAGAGACCACCCGCAAGGCCATTAAGTGCCCACCGCCCGTGGTCAGCGTGTTCGACATCTCCCAGACCGACCCCATCGAGGGAGTCGAGCAGCTCACCGCCCCCGTCGCCCAGCTCCAGGGCGACGACCACGCCGCCCTCTACGAGCGCATCAGCGAGTGGATGACCGGCCAGGGCTGGACCGTCACCCGCGAGCAGATCCCCGGCGAGTCCAACGGCTACTGCACCGTCGACGGAACCCGCCGCATCGTCGTAGACGCGGACCTGTCCGACGCCCACGCCGCCAAGACTGCCATCCACGAGGCCGCGCACGCGATCTTGCACACCGACGAAGAGGGCAAGCTCACCAACGAGCCCGACCAGGCCACCCGCGAACTCGAGGCCGAATCCGTCGCCTACGTCGTGGCCGCACTGCACGACCTCGACACGAGCGATTACAGCGTCGGCTACCTCGCCAGCTGGAGCGGGGGACAGGCCGACACCATCAAGGCCACCGCCGTCCGGGTCCAGGAGGCCGTCCACCTCATCGCCGACGCCCTCACCGACGAAGACCAGGACGAGGAGGCCGCCGGCTAGGCCGGCGGGGCGGTCGGGCGTGGCGCCGCTCCGCTAAGCACCACGCCCCCCCGCCGGCCACCCATCCCGCACATCACCCACGACACGCCCCGCACCCAAGCATCACACGTGCGACATACCCGCACCATGCGCCGATATACTCGCACCATGCACGCATAACGAAGGGAAAGCACCAATGACCACGGTCATCGCGATCGCCAACCACAAGGGCGGCGTCGGCAAGACCACCACCGCCCTCATGCTCGCCCACACCGCCGTCGCAGGCGGCAAGCGCGTCCTAGTCATCGACCACGACGCCCAAGGGGGAGTAGCCCTGCGCATCCTCGGAAACCGCGACCCCGACGGACACACCCTCGCCGACATCTACGCCCGCACCCCAGGCGTCACCCTCGCCGGCGCCACCCACACCACCCGCCGCCCCGGCCTGGACATCGTCCCCTCCGGCCGCGGCAAACTCGCCGCAGCCCTGCAGGCGCTCGGGGGAGTGGCCCCCGGAAAAGTCCTACACAAAGCCCTCGACACCGTCCGCGACAACTACGACCTCGTCATCATCGACTGCGACCGCGGCCTGTCCCTGGGAACCATCAACGCCCTCTACTCAGCCGACCGGGTCCTCCTGGTCACCGAACCCGAAAACGACTCCTTCAACGGCATCAGCGACACCGGCGAGCTCGTCGACGAGATCAACGAAGACCTCCGCCCCAGCCGGCCCCTGCCCGACCCCGACATCCTCATCAACCTGCGCGACACCACCCGCACCGCCACCCACGGCCGCGTCGCCACCGAGATCCGCGACTGGGCCACCCAATCCGGCTACACCGTCCACCCCCACGACATCCCACGCCGCGCCTTCATCGCCGAAGCCGCCGCCAACGGTCAAGGACTCGACGAGCTCCGCGACATCGCCGCCGTCACCGTCCGCGACAGCTTCCACGAGCTGCTCACCACCCTGACCGCCGAAAGGACCTGAACCCATGGCCGCCACACCGCCCGTCCGCAAGCGCAAGACCACCGACAGCCTCGTCGCCCAAGCCGCAGCAGGGGAGGGCACCCCACGGCCGGCCGACGCCCCCGAATACCGCAACTGGAACATGCGCCTGCCAGCCGACCTGGTCGAACGCATCTGGGGCACCTGCGAAGCCCTCGACAAGGACGAGGACCTGCCCAGCGCCGTCGCCTTCACCGTCCGCGCCTTCGAGGAGCTGCTCGACCGCCTCGACGCCGAATACAACGACGGCAAGCCCTACCACTCCGACACCAGCCCCTTCCGCGCCGGCGGCCGCACCACCTACAAGAGGTAGACCCATGCACATCGTCACCATCACCACGACCACCCCCACCGGCCAACTCCTCCACCAGGACACCCTGGCCACCACCGGCAGCCACGCCGAAGCCCTCGACCTCGCCGCACACCACGCCGCAGCCACCACCATCGACATCCACGCCGCCAACACCGGCCAACATCACGCTCATCTCATCGCCCTCGGCGACGAACCCCACGCCGTCATCGCACCCCGCATCACCCCAACCGGACGCACCGACCTCCTCGCCACCCTCCGAGCAACCCGCACCCTCACCCACTAAGAGCACTATCTTCCGCACCGCCGCGAGTCGACTGGGGCCAGCTCCCGCGTGCAACACCGCCTGGTGACTCCCGCGACGTAGCCCCCAACGCGGCAACCGGGTCGAGATCCACCACGGGGGCTTCCGTCGCGCGATGCCAAATGGCCCTGGCGTGAAAACGCAGCACACGCATAGTATTGGTCCGTGACTGTCAGGCTCTGCGTTCTGCTGTGGCCGTACCCCGGCCGGGAGGACGCCCTTCGCCTCTACGAGGACGAAGTCCTTCCGCTTATCGCCGATCACGGCGGAAGACTCTGTTCGCGCGATCAAGTCGAACGCCAAGCAACTACCGATCCGATCGAGATTCAACGAATCGACTTCCCAAGCGCCAACGCCCTCAAAGCATTCATGGCCGACCCTCGCCGCCTGCAGCTCGAGTCACAACGCGCGAACTCGATTGCACGGTCAGACGTTCTGCGGCTGGCTTAGCAAGCCCCACCCGACGGGCGGGGGCAAGACCTTCCACCACGGGTAGTCGGTGGTCAGCCCTCTTTCCCTGCCACTGCGAGTCTTGGTGCTCCACTACCGGTGTCAAGGTCGGCGTCGGCTTCGCCGCCGCCCGGTCGTCGGCAAACAATCTGCCCCGCGCTGCGCTTATTTCGGGGCAGATTCTTCACCGCCGCCCGGGTGCCCTTCCTTGACTCCGTTCGCTACACACCAGATCGGCAGGTGTCAGGGAAAGGGGGGCCATGCGCGAACGGCACAGCCGAGGCGGTGGCGCGAAAAACCCGCAGGTGAGAGCACATTAACGCGCCATAGACGTACCATACACGCATGATGCGTGTACACTAGAAGCAGAGCAGGCCACAAGGCCACTCACCCCGAACCCGAAAGGAGCCAGCCATGGCCCGCATCACCTACTCCGTCACCGCGACCGAGCCCTGGGAGGCCGCCGCCACGCTCGCCACAGTCCTCGACCTCTCGGTCAACCCGCTCACCGTTCACGAGGACCGGGTCACCGTCGTCGCCGACGAAGACGACACCGAGATCGTCGGCACCATCCGCCGCGCGATCTACGCCGCCTGACCCACAACCCCCGCCCATCGCCGCGAGGCAGACGGACACCACGACCGAAAGGACCACCGCCATGGCCATCACCGTGTACACCAAGCCCCAGTGCGTGCAGTGCGGCGCCACCATCAAGGCGCTCGAGAAGGCCGGCCTGGACTACGAGCTCGTCGACATCACCACCGACACCGAAGCCCGCGACTACGTCATGGCTCTCGGCCACCTCCAGGCCCCCGTAGTCGTCGCCGGCACCGACCACTGGGCCGGATTCCGACCCGACCGCATCAAGGACCTCGGCCGCACCGCCGCCTGAATCACCCGCCAGTAGGGGAGGGGACACACAATGCACACCATGACCGCCGAGGACCCGCTGGCCACCGCCGACCCGGTCGACGTCGACGACCTCGCCGCCACCGACGACGCACCCACCGTCCCCGAACTCGACCCCGAAGCCGCACTCCTCTGCGCCCTGCTGCACACCAACGACATCACCGAAGCTCGCCACATCACCCGCCACCTCGAGGCAAGCGACTTCCTCAACCCCCGATACGGCGACCTTTTCCAGGTCATTGCCGACCTCATCGCGGCAAGCGAACCCCACCACGCCCCGCGAGTGCTCGCCGCACTCACCAACGCCGGCCGCATGGCCGGCCACCACGGACGGCTCCTCGCCGACGCCCTCCAGGTCGTCGCACTACTCGGAACCCCCGCCATCGGAGTGCGCACCCTCGCGGCCGACGTCCTCGACGCCGCCTACCGCCGCCGATTCGCCCGCACCGCCGCTGAGCTGACCCGTGCCAGCACCGAAGCGCCCACCGACGACCTCTTCGAGATCCTCCTTGACCAAGGCCGCGCCATGCGCCGCGAAACCACGCGCCGCGCCGACCTCACCGACGGACCGACCAGTGGGGGAGAGGGGGAGGCATGACGTTCATTGTCGGGACAGGCCCCACCGAGCTGCACGCCCACATCGACCTCGACCACCGCATCACCGCCACCATCCAGCCTGGGACGACTCCGGCCGTCCCCGTCCTCGACGTCACCTGCAGCGACGGACACTGGGCCGTCCTGGCCACCCTCAACACCGACACCACAGACAAGGAGCCCCGGTGACCCCAGACGAAGCCCGATCACTCGGCCGCGCCATCCGCGCTGCACGCATGGCGGCCGGACTCACCCAGCTCAAACTGGCCGTGGCCATCGGAGTGAAATCCCCCTGGATCAGCGCCTGGGAACGCGGCCAATCCCAACCCACCGCCTACCGACAGGCCACGCCGCCCGCCGTCATCAGCCGGGACCAGCTCACCGCAATCGCCGACGCCTTGGACTGCACCATCGAATCCATCGCCAACCGAGCCGCACTGTCTGCCGCCACTCGAGTCCTCTACGGGCTCGAACCACTCGGCCCCGCCCGCACCATCGTCGGGGGCCAACGGTTTGATCTCACCGATGCCGAGGCCGACCGCGTCACCGACTTCATCACCGGACTCATCGCCGCAAGGGACCTGCACTAACCGACCCTTGTCGGAGGCGACACCTAGGGTGCGCCACATGGACGAACTGCTGGGCCCACTGCGCCGAGCAGCCGAGCAAGCAGGCGAAGACCAGTTCCTCGAACTCCTACGGTGGCACCTCGTCGTGGCCGGCCTCCCAGATGTCGACCCCACCAAGCAGGGCGCCTACCGAGACGCCATCACCGAGCTGGGGGAGGCGCGCACAATCGAGCTACTGCGCGACCTGCGCAGACTCGCCCGCAACCCCCGCCGCTATCGCAACGGCGCCGACGGCAAACCTCGATACCGCCAGGGGCGAACCGTCAGCGATCACCACCACCGCGAGTAACCGCCTCGATCAGGCCGGCATCGCGGCGGTCCAAGGTACGGACGTTGTTGACCGCCCGTGACACTGGACGGGTTCGAAGAGTCGACGCCACCGCCCGCGACTCGACGTCCAGCAGATCCAGCACGTCTCCTACCTGGTCCTTCTCGAGCTTCTCCGGGGCCAACCAGGTGTCCCACGAGGCAGGGGTCACAAAGACCGGCATGCGGTCGTGCACCTCGCCAGCCGCATCCTCACCCGTCCGCGTGATGATCGTGAACGTCGTCCGCCACTGCTCATCACCGTCCTGGCGGTGGAAGGCCAACAGCCCCGCAGCGAGCAGCAGCTCGTCACCCGGGGCATGCACATAGCTGGGGTTCTTGACCTTCTTCCCGGCCTCGAGAGCTTCCTGCCACTCGTAGTACCCGGTCATCGGAACCAGGGCCCGCGCAGAGGCGAACGCCGAACGAAACATGCCATTGGTCGCAGCAGTCTCCAGCCGGGCGTTAATCGGCCGCGGACCCTTTTCCTTCGCCCACGACGGACGCAACCCCCACGTAGGCATAAACGCCTCACTCACCCGCTGTTCGCCGATCAGACGATCCCGGATCACCGGCGCCCGCGTGCGAGGAGCAACCGAGTAGGCCGGCTCCCACTCGAACCCCGGTTCCGTCCCGTCCAGGTCAAGAACATCGACCAAGGCGGCGCCAGACACCGCTACCGAGTACCGACCACACATGCTGTGACACTAACAGTGATCGCAAGAGAGGACGCTCTGACCAGCACTTATGACCACAAGCTATGGCAACAAGACCCTGCTAGTCACTCGTGCGCTAGGCCAGCGATGAGCAGGCCGCTACGACCTCATAGGCTTCTTGCGTATTAGTTGGCCAGGGCACGGCAGGGAGCAATGTGAGCGACGAATCGAACGTGCTGGATCAGTTGGTTTCCCGCGTCGAGGACGAGACGCTGCGAGCCCGACTCGCTCACGAGGTCGACCTCCTACGTGGATCTCGTCGCTTCGGCCTCGTCTTCGATAGGCACCTGCCCGAGTCCGTTCGTCTGCCCGACCATCCCATCCGTAAGGGGATTCGCGTCGCGTTGCGCGATGAATCGTCTTCTGAAACCTGGGTCGTAGACAGCTTCACCGACCGCACACGCGAAATCGCTGCCCTCAGCGGCGACGGTGGTGAGCGACATACTTCCGAGCTGATTGTGGTCCGCGAGTTCGGCGAGCCGGTTTACCCGGGCCTCCGGTCAGTCGAGCGCATAGAACGCGGGTCCGCTGATGCACCATGTCATGTCGTCATCAACGGCGAGAACTTTCACGCTCTGCAAGCACTGCGGTCCACGCACCGTGGAAATGTAGATCTGATCTACATCGACCCGCCCTACAACACCGGAAATGGCAGCTGGATATATAACGATCGATATGTTGACCAGAACGACCGTGCCAAGTCGTCGAAGTGGTTGTCATTCATGGAACGTCGTCTTCTGATCGCTCGCGACCTCCTGAAACCCACAGGCGTAATCATTGTGTCGATCGGTGACGACGAACATCACCGATTGAGAATGCTTCTGGATCAAGTGCTTGGCGACCAGAACTTCATTGTCAACATCTCTTGGCAAGGCGGCGTTTCCGCGTTGAGCAAGCATCATGGCGGCGGCCTCGACTACATGTTGGTCTACGGTCGAGACGCCAGCAAAGTGGGCCAGTTCCTCGACCCGAAGCCTCTCGCACCCGAGATGTTGCGGGTGGCGCGTGAGGCCGTTCAGGCGGGGAAGTCCGCAGAGGAAGCGCAGCAAACACTGCGCAAGTTCATTCGTACTGAGGGCAAGGATCTACCGCCTGGCGTTCGCCGGTTCAACCGGGTTGACGATGAAGGTGAAGTCTTCTTGGAGGGCGACCTCGCAAACTCGCTTTATCGACCGAACCTCAGGTATGTACTTACAGATCCTGTGACAGGTCGCGAGTATCAACCGCCCAAGAACGGATGGTCCGTAGGCCGCGAAATGATGGCCGAACTAATCGCGGACGGACGCATCATTTTCGACGGCGACCGTATCCCGACCAGAAAGCGCCTGCTCCGAGAACAGATGCACTCGTTGCCGAGCCCCTCCTTCTACCGCGACCGCCGCACTGGAACAAACCGCCTCGCAGCTCTGTTGGGCGACAAGCGCTTTCCCTTTCCCAAGGACCATGAGGTGCTCATGCGCTGGTTCCGCATGGCAGCTCCCAAGGATGCCGTCATTCTCGACTACTTCGGTGGGTCTGGCACTACGACTGAAGCTGCCATGCAGCTAAATGCCGAAGATGGTGGCACCCGCCAATCGATCCTCGTAACCAACAACGAGGTTGGCGTGGCCGAAGCCAAGAAGCTCCGAAAGTCCGGGCTCCACCCGGGGGACGCCAAGTGGGAGGCTTCCGGAGTCTTTGAGTACGTCTGCCGACCTCGTATATCTACCGTGGTCACCGGCAAGCGCCCCGATGGTTCGAAGTACTCGGACGGGCTGCTCGCTAACGTCGAGATGTTCGACCTCACTTATCTCGATCCCGGCATGGTTCGCCGTGGCCACGAGTTCGAATCCGTGGCCCCCCTAATGTGGCTCGAAGGAGGCGCCCGCGGTCCCCGCATTGACGAGATTCCCGACGAAGGGTGGGCGTTGACTGATTCGTACGGCGTTCTGTTCGACGTCGACACGCTGACGGCGTTCGCCGAGGCGGTTACGAACGCCGCGACCACCGGCACCCCGCCGTCGGTCGTTTTCGTTATCACCGATTCCGATGCCGAGTATCAACAGGCCGTCGAGCGGCTCCCAGTCGGGATCGACACTGTCCAGCTCTACGAGGACTACTTGTCGAACTACACCATCAACGTCACCGGTGGTGTGCGATGAAGTTCACTCTGGAGCCGTACCAGAGCACTGCGGTCGAATCGGTGCTCACCAACCTAGCCAAGGCCCGAGCCGGCTACCTCGACGATCGAGAGCGCACCGCTGTCGGTCTGACGGCACCTACTGGGGCTGGCAAGACTGTGATCGCTACAGCGGTGCTCGAGGGGATTTACAAGGGCACGCCTTCGCGAACTCCGAACCCGAACATGACAGTTCTGTGGATTACCGACGACCGTTCGCTCAACGCGCAGACGATCTCAAAGATCACCCAGGCTTCAGGCGGATCAATCGACATCAACCGTATTCGCCTAATCAGCGAGGTTGACCACCGCACGCTTGAACCTGGTCACATCTATTTCGTCCACATCCAGGCAATGCAAAAGAACTCCACGTTGCACGCCGTCCGACCAGACGGCACCCAAAACGACAAGCGCACCCATGGCGCCTGGGACATGATCGCCAACACCGTCCGAGAACGCGGCGAAGACTTCCTGGTCATTTGGGACGAGGCGCATCGTGGATCGGGTACTAAGAACACCGACCGTAAATCGATCGCCGGCACCATCGTTGGCGGCGGCATCACGAACATCGGCACTTTCCAGCCGCCAGCACCGGTAGTGCTCGGCATCTCGGCGACGCCAGATAGATTCCACGCTGCCATGCAGGCCGCGGACCGCACCATGCGGCTGGTCGAGGTTAAGGCTGGGGACGTTCGCGAATCGGGCCTGCTCAAGGACCGCATCCTGCTGCGCAGTCTCGGCGAGTCGCAATCTGCCGACAACACGATGCTCGCCCTGGCAGTCGAGGACCTAAAGTCCTCCGATGAGGCGTGGCGTATCCACCACGAGAGCACTGGCGATCGACCGGTCGAGCCCTTGCTAGCCCCGCTGATTCACGGGCCGGTGTGACTGCTGCTGTCGGGTGACGGCGGGCTTGTTTTCGCGTAA
>NZ_BAAAQG010000021.1:0-178935 GCF_039531545.1 Dietzia cercidiphylli | reverse complement strand
CTATCCGATGCTCATACTCGCGCTACCCGATCATCAGAACTCTGCTTTCCGAAGCACGTCCCTAACACGCCTGGCGGTCGAGCATCTCGACCTGATCCCCGCCGAGATCCGGCACTACTTCCGCGACGTCCACGACCACCACAGCCAGGTCGCGGCGGAGGTCACGACCCTCGACGAGCAGATCACCTCGTTGGTCAACGCGGCCATGGCGATGATCGGGGTGCAGCAGAACACCGACATGCGGCGCATCTCCGCGTGGGTGGCGATCGCGGTCGTGCCCACGATGATCGCGGGGATCTACGGGATGAACTTCACCAACATGCCCGAACTGCATTCCGAGTACGGCTACTACCTGGTGCTCGGGGTCATGGCCGCCGCGTGCACCGGGCTGTTCCTGCTCTTCCGCAGGAACCGCTGGCTGTAGTCAGCGGGTCAGACCCGGATTCACCGCGCGGCGCGCCGGATCGGTCACGTCGATCCCGGCCTCCGCCCACGCGTCCTCGAGCTCCCCCGCTCCCTTGAGTCGGACCCAGGCCGCCTCGGTGTGCGTCACCGGGACCGCACGGAAGATCCTGACGGGGGCGGACTCCCCGCCCACCTCGACGTCGGGGATCTCGGGCGCCCGCAGCACGACCGCGGTGAACGCCGCGCCCGGCCACAGCGGCTCCCCGAGATCGATGAGAGCGCCCTCGGACAGCACCAGGCCCTCGACCGCCGGGGCGGCCGCGAGCACGGCCAGGGCGCGGACGAGCCCGTCCACGCCGCCCCGCAACACCAGGGAGAGTTCGGCCCGCGGCGCGGTCGGGTCGGGGACCAGCGCGGACGGGTCCCCCATCGGGTCGGCCGAACACCCGAGCGAGGCGTATCTCACCAGGCCGGACTCGATGTCCACGAAGCGCAGGACCCGGATCGGTGCCGCCCCCAGGAAGGTCACCGACGCCTCCTGCGGCTCGGGGCCGAGATGCGCGATGAGATGCTCGCGGACCGCGGTCAGGACGGACGACGAGTCGGAAGGGCCTCCCGGGAGCGTCACTTGAGGCCGAGGCGTGCGAGTTCGTCGCGGACCTTCTCGGCGTTCCCGGGCTCGCACAGGATGTCGTACCGTCCGGCGACCAACTGGGAGGTCGACGCGAAGTCGCGCTTTCCCCGTGTCGCGGCGTAGGACAGCGAGGCGGAGACCACACCGAACACCGAACCACCGATCAGTCCGGTGAGGACGACTCCCCACATCGGCTGGGTGAAGATGCCGACCAGCAGGCCCACGAACAGTCCGAGCCACGCGCCGGTCGCCAGTCCGCCGAGCAGGATCTTGGGCCAGGTCAGCCGGCCGGTGACACGCTCCACCTGCATGAGGTCCACGCCCACGATGGTCACCTCGTGGACGGGGAACTCCTCGTCCGCGAGGTGGTCCACGGCCGCCTGGGCCTGCGCGTAGGTGGGGTAGGAACCGACCACCCACCCGGTGGGGGGCGTGGGCAACCCGGGCGTCTGCCCGCGCCGGCCCGTGGTCGGGGACACCGGAGTCGTCATCACATCGATCCTTCCGTCGTCGACCCGTTCGGATCGGTCTCTCGGGCGGCCGTCGTCGTCATCCCCGCTGCCCGCCCTCGTGCGGAGACCACCAGTGCCATCTTACGGCTGGCCTCGTCGAGCATCTCGTCACCGAACATCACCGCGCCCCGGGCCCCGCCCTCCTCGGACGTGGAGTGGGCGTAGGCGGCGAGGATCCCCTCCGCCTTGTCGAACTCGTCCTGACGCGGGCTGAACACCTCGTTGCCCGCGTCCACCTGGGCGGGATGCAGGACCCACTTGCCGTCGAAGCCCAGTGCCGCGGTGCGGGCCGCCGCCCTGCGGAAGCCCTCCACGTCCCGCACCTTGAGGAACGGCCCGTCGATCGCCTGGAGACCGTGCGCCCGGGCGGAGACGAGGATGCTCAACAGAACGTGGTGGTAGGCGTCGCCCGGCGCGTACCCCTCCGGCTGCTCCCCGACGGTGAGGGTGCGCATGCCGATCGAGGCCATGAAGTCCGCGGGACCGAACACCAGCGTGAGGACCCGCGCGCTCGCGGTGGCGATCTCGTCGATGTTGGTGAGACCGAGCGCGTCCTCGATCTGGGGCTCGATACCGATGTGCCCGACCGGCAGGCCCGCCGCCTTCTCCACCTGGGTGAGCACCAGGTCGAGGGCCCGGACCTCCGCGCCCGACCGCGCCTTGGGCAGGAGGAGCGCGTCGACGTGGGCGCCCGCCCTGCCGACCACCTCCGTGACGTCCCGGACGGTGTACTCGGTGTCCCAGGCGTTCACCCTCACCACCACGGTCGGCGCGGCGAAGCCACCGCTGGTGAGCGCCTCGACGACGTTCTCGCGCGCCTGTTCCTTGGCCGGGCCCGCGACGGCGTCCTCGAGGTCGAGGAACACCTCGTCCACCGGCAACCCGCGGCCCTTGCCGATCATCTTGACGCTGCTACCGGGGACGGCGAGCACAGTGCGCCGGGGACGGGTGCGCAGTCCGGCGATCGTCGCCGCGGCGGACTCCGACGGTGCGGTCTCCGTGTGCTGGGCGGGGGTCATCTGCGGGCACTCCCTCCGGTCCGGTGCGGGCGGGGCGTGATCCACCACCCGGTGACTAACCTGGTCCGCATGGCGAACCTCAACAAGGCTTTCGTCGCCAGGCTAGCCGGACTGCCGGTGATCGGCCCTGACGGGGACGACATCGGGCGGATCCGCGACGTCGTGGTGACGATGCGCGCCCGGCACAAGCAACCCCGGGTCCTCGGACTGGTGGTGGAGCTTCCCACCCGGCGGCGGATCTTCGTGCCCATGCTCAGGGTCGCCTCGGTCGAGCCCCGCTCGGTCGCGCTGATCTCCGGAACGATCAATCTGCACCGGTTCCAGTCCAGGCCCGGCGAGAACCTGGTGCTCGGGTCCCTGGTGGACTCGATCGTGGGGGTCGATCCGGAGCGCGGCGCGCCCGGCTCCGCGGCCGGCCCCTCGGCCGTCTCGGCGGCCGGCACCGCGGTGACGTCGCGCTACCAGGTCGTCGACGTGGAGATCGAGCGGCAGCGCACCCGCGACTGGCTCGTCTCCAGGCTGGCCGTCCGGGCCCGTCGTGGGCGCGGGCCCCTCGGCCGCCGGGGGCCGGTGTCGATCCAGCCCTGGAGCCGGATCGAGGGGTTCGACGACGACGCCATCGGCACCCCGGAGCACGGAGCCGAGAGCCTGGTCGAGCACTACGCCGATCTCCGTCCCGCCGATGTCGCGCACGCCCTGCGTGAACTACCCGAGGTGCGTCGGCTCGAGGTGGCCCGCACCCTCGACGACGAACGACTCGCGGACATCCTCCAGGAACTGCCCCACGACGAGCAGACCGAGATCGTGACCCGACTCGAGCTGGAACGGGCGGCGGACGTCCTCGAGGCGATGGATCCGGACGACGCGGCGGACCTGCTGGGCGAGATGCCGGAGAAGGACGCGGAGTCCTTCCTCGAACTCATGCATCCGGAGGGCTCCGCACCCGTCCGCCGCCTGTTGACGTTCGACGCGGACACCGCCGGCGGGCTCATGACGCCGGAACCCATCATCCTGTCCCCCCAGACGACCGTCGCGGAAGCCCTGGCCCACTGCCGCAATCCCGACCTGAGCCCGGCGCTGGCGAGCCTCGTCTTCGTGGTCCGACCCCCCACGGCCACCCCGACGGGCAAATATCTCGGATGCGTCCACATCCAGGCGCTGCTCAGGGAGTTGCCGTCGACGATGGTCGCCGTGACCGTGGACACCAGCCTGTCCAGCCTGCGTCCCACCGACTCGGTGGACTCGGTGACGAGGTTCTTCGCCACCTATAACCTCGTGTGCGGTCCCGTCGTGGACGACGAGGGCCATCTCCTGGGGGCGGTCGCGGTGGACGACCTCCTCGACCACCTGCTCCCCGAGGACTGGCGTGACATGGACCTCCACGACCACAGGGAGGTCCGTCGGTGACCGAACCGGGCACGCGCTCCGCGCTCTCCACACCCGTCACCTCGCGGCGGCCCCGCATCAGTGTCGACCCGGACGCCGTGGGCCGGTACAGCGAGGCCATCGCCCGGTTCTTCGGGACCGGCCAGTACCTGCTGATCCAGACGATCCTCGTGATCGTCTGGATCCTCATCAACGTCACGGTCGTGGCGATGCGCTTCGACCCCTATCCGTTCATCCTCCTCAACCTCGCGTTCTCCACCCAGGCGGCCTACGCCGCCCCCCTCATCCTCCTGGCCCAGAACCGTCAGGAGGACCGCGACAAGGAGTCGATCGCGGAGGACAGGCTGCGGGCCACCCAGACCAAGGCGGACACCGAGTTCCTGGCCCGGGAACTGGCCTCCGTCCGGCTCTCCGTGGGTGAGACGGTCACCCGCGACTACCTCCGCCGGGAACTCGACGACCTCAGGAACTCGATCGAGCGCATAGGAACGCTGCTCGCGGACCAGAATTGTGACGGCGGTAACACCGAACGCCGCAAAAGCGATTCAGACACCAGGGGCCGGAGGTAGCGTCGACCAGCACGGCAGCGATGCCGCGACGCACCCCGCTCGCGACACCGTCCGGACGTTGTAGGGGGAACTTTGCGCAAGATCGCGCACAACACTGATCGACGGGCACTGACCAGCGCCGCGGTCGCCGCGGGCGTGATCGGCGTGCTCACCGCCGTGAGCCTGACGATGGACCACAGTCGACCCACCGGGGCATCGGGAATCGTGCAGGCGGCCGAGACCGCCACCCAGGATCCGACGACGACCGCGGCGGGTGCCACCACTCCGACCTCCGAGACCCCGCCGCCGAGCGAGGTCCGGGACCCCGGCGCCGCACACATCGAGCCCGCGACGATCCCGGACGGCCCCCTCGGGATCCCCGGCATCGCCCTGGACGCCTACCACCGCGCCACCGACCGCCTCAACCTCGAGAAGCCCGCGTGCGAGATGGACTGGACACTTCTCGCGGGCATCGGCCAGGTCGAGTCCAACCAGGGCCGTGGACGCTTCGACGCGCAGGGCAACACCATCGGCCGCATCCTCGGTCCCCGCCTCGACGGCTCGCTGCCCGGCACCGCCGTCATCACCGACACCGACGGCGGGCGGTTCGACGGCGACACCGAGTTCGACCGGGCGGTCGGCCCCGTGCAGTTCATCCCCTCCACCTGGGCGGTGCTGGGTCGGGACGGCAACGGCGACGGCGTGGCCGACCCCAACAACATCTACGACGGTGCACTCGCGGCCGCGACCCTGCTGTGTGGACAGGGCGGTTCGATGGGTGACCCCGCGGCCCGCACCCGGGCGGTCCTCGCCTACAACAACTCGCTCGCGTACGTGGCCAACGTCAACGCCTGGGCGCACGGCTACGCCGTCAACTCCTACCCGTTGCCGTCGGACCTGCCGGAGATCCACAAGCCCAGGCCGATCGTGGAACCACCGAAGACCCCCGAGCACTGCCCGGACGGCTGGGAGGGTCGGCCCACCGCGGCACCGGAGCCCGCGCCGCCGGGCGAGCCCGGCCGTCCGGTACCCGGATGTACCGAGGTGACCCCACCGCCGGCTCCCCCGGCAGTACCCACGCCGCCGTCTCCGTCCCCGTCGCCGTCCCCGGAGAACGCGCCGGCGCCTCGTCCCCCTGCGCCGCCGGCCCAGGTCGCGCCGGCCCCACCCGGGCTCCCGGTGTTCGAGCTCCCCTGCATCGCACCGTTCTGCGTGCCGCCGCCTGCCTGAATCGCCCGCCCGGACCCCGACGCCTAGACTCGGGGCATCATGAGTGCACCCAGCGAAGAAGCGATCCGCGCCGCCCTGGCCAAGGTCGACGACCCGGAGATCAGAAAGCCGCTCACGGAGCTCGGCATGGTCAAGGGCGTCGACATCGACGAGGGATCCGGCCGGGTCGGGATAGGCATCTACCTGACGGTGGCCACGTGCCCGATGCGGGACACGATCACCGACCGGGTCCGCACCGCGGTCTCGGACGTCGCCGGTGTGGGCGAGGTCGTGGTCGAGCTCGACGTGATGAACGACGAGCAGCGCACGGAACTGCGCAAGCACCTCCGGGGGGACGCGGCCGAACCCGTCATCCCGTTCGCCCAACCGGGGAACCTCACCCGCGTGTACGCGGTCGCCTCGGGCAAGGGGGGCGTGGGCAAGTCCACCGCCACGGTCAACCTCGCGACCGCGCTCGCGTCCCGTGGACTGTCCGTGGGCGTCCTCGACGCGGACATCTACGGCCACTCGATCCCCCGCATGCTGGGCACCGATGCCCGGCCCACCCAGGTCGAGCAGATGATCCTGCCGCCGGTCGCGCACGACGTCAAGGTCATCTCGATCGCCCAGTTCACCAAGGGGAACACCCCGGTGGTGTGGCGTGGCCCCATGCTGCACCGCGCCCTCCAGCAGTTCCTGGCCGACGTGTACTGGGGCGACCTCGACGTGCTGCTGATGGACCTACCGCCGGGAACGGGTGACGTCGCCATCTCGATCGCCCAACTCATCCCGTCGGCGGAGATCCTCGTGGTGACCACACCGCAGCAGGCCGCCGCCGAGGTGGCCGAACGGGCGGGGTCGATCGCTCTCCAGACCCGTCAGCGGATCGCGGGCGTCATCGAGAACATGTCGTGGCTCGAACTCCCCGACGGCACCCGCATGGACGTCTTCGGCACCGGCGGTGGGGCCGAGGTCGCGGCGAACCTCTCACGCTCCGTGGGGGCACCGGTGCGCCTGCTCGGCCAGGTGCCGCTCGAGCAGGCCGTCCGGGAGCACGGCGACGAGGGCACCCCGATCGTCCTGGCGGAGCCGGATTCACCGTCCGGCAGGGCGTACAGGGAGATCGCGGACGGACTGGCCGTCCGGCCGCGCGGACTGGCGGGGATGAACCTCGGGATCGACACCACGCGCCACCTCTGACCGCCGGACCGGCCGGACCGCCGCACGGCGGGACCGCCGCACCGCGGGCGCATCCCGCGTCCTCCCGGGGCCCGCACGCGCCACGTCACCGCGACACGACGCGCACTCTCAGGTGGCGTCCGTGTCCCAGATCGGGGCGCTGCCCGGCGACGGCGGGGTGGGCGCGGACGGGGAGGCCGGACCGGTGGCCCGGGGACCCGTCGACCGTGGCCCGGCCGCCCGGGCGTCCGTCGCCTGTGGCCCGGTCGCCTGTGGCCCGGTCGACTGGCGTCCGGCCGCCTGGGGACCCGTCGACCGCGGTCCTCCCGCTGGCGCGGCCGCGCCGAAGTCCCCCGTGAACAAGGAGTCGTCGCCGTCAAGGAGGTGCTTGGTCACCATCGCGCGGGGGCTCATGCCCCTCAGGTCGCTCAGTTGTTTGAGCGGCTCGCGGAACTCCTCGAAGTCGGCCCCGTAGTCGTCACGGAGCTGTTGTTGGGCGGTGCCCGCGAAGTCCTTGACCTTGCGGACCGCCGAGGCCAGCCAGCGGGCGGCCTCGGGTAGGCGCTCGGGCCCCAGGACCACGAGCGCGATCACGCCGAGCACCAGGAGCTCGGACCACCCCACGTTAGTGAACATCGCCTCCGAGGATACGTCGTCCCGGCACCGACCGGCACCACGACCTCGGACGACCGGCCACCGGCGCCGGCGACCTGCCGGCCCCGAGCGGGTCAGGCGAGTACGGGTCGGACGGTCACCTCGATCCGTGCACCGTCGCGGATGACCTCGACCGGCACGTCGACGTCCGCGCCCGCCCGTCGGACGGCCACGATGAGCTCGTCGGAGGACCGGACACCGCGTTCCCCGACACTCGTCACCACGTCGCCCTCCCGGAGCCCGGCCTCCTGTGCGGGCGACCCCTCCCGCACGTTGACCAGCTCCGCACCCTCCACGTTGCCGTTCTCCGCCTTGCGCGCGTTCACGCCGATGGTCGCGTGACGTACGGAGCCCTCGCTCATGAGCGAGGTGGCGATGTCGCGCACATCGTTGACGGGGATGGCGAACCCGAGCCCGATCGACCCACCGGATTGGGTGAAGATGGAGGTGTTGATCCCGATCACCGCCCCGCTGGCGTCGATGAGCGGACCACCCGAGTTGCCGGGATTGATGGCCGCGTCGGTCTGGATGGCGTCGATCACCACGTCCCCGTCGGAGGTGGACTCCCCCAGGGCGATCGGCCGCTGGGTGGCCGACACGATGCCCTCGGTGACCGTCCGGGCCAGGCCGAGGGGCGACCCGATGGCGACGACCTGTTCGCCCACCTGCACCCGATCGGAATCACCGAGGGTCGCGACGGTGAGGTTCTGGACGTCGTCGACCTTCAGCACCGCCAGGTCGGTCGCCGGGTCGCGGCCGACCAACTCGGCCGATGCCCTGGACCCGTCCGGGAAGACGACGTCGATGTCCGCCCTGTCGGCGGCGCCGTCCATGGTGACGACGTGGTTGTTGGTGACGATGTAGCCCTGCGGGTCGATGACGATGCCGGAACCCTCACCCCGGGCCGAGGCCGTGGAGACCTGGATGTGGACCACCGCCGGTTGGACCCGTTGCGCCACCTCACCGACCGGGTTGTCGGGCCGGATGACGTTCGCCGGCGCGTCGGCGATGCGTACCGTCGACGTGGTGAGGACGCGGGCGGAATCGGCCACGACCGCGCCGATCCCCCCTCCCACGAGGGCGATGACGGCGACGGCGGCGGTCGCCCCTGCCAGCGCCTGCCTGCTCAGTCGCCGCTCGAACAGAGCCTCGGAGAGTGAGAGCCTCGGCGGCGGGGGCACGTCCGCACCCGACAGATCCTCCGGTCCGGGCTCGTCCGCCGCCTGCAGGGCGGGGGTTCCGAACCCCACCGGGGCGTGGGGATCCCGCCACGGGTCGGGCGGGGCGGGCTGTGGCACCTCGACCCGGTCCTGCCAGCCCGGATGCCGCTCGATACCACCGACGGTGTCACCCGACGGCCCGAACGCGGCGGCCAGTGCCGGGTCGGCGTCGTGCCCGTCCGCCGCGCCGGAGTGCCGGTGCGGGCCGGAATGGCGGTCCTGAGCGGAGTGATCGACCGGAGCCTGTGGACGCCGGGGGTCGAATCCTCCTGTCACCCCGGGCGGGCGGGAGAAGCGCTCGGCGGAGGCCTCGTCCACGACGGGCCTGTGGATCGGCGCAGGCTCGCGGAGCGGCCGGTCGGGGTCGACGTCCCGTTCCGCCGGTCCGGGCACACCAGTCTCGTCCTCCACGCGCCCCAGCCTAACGGCCGGACGAACGCAGGCGGCGCAGGAGCCTCGACCACCTGCTCCCGGGCGGGGGCACCGGGGCGCCTGTGGGTTCCCGGGTCGGCTCCTCCCCGAGGAGGCGGAGGCGCTCCCGCAGATCACCGGGCATGTGGATCGGCCCGGATCCCCGGAGAGCGCGACGTGCGTCCTGTTGTTCGGCCACCTCGCGTCGACACTGCGGGCACAGAGCGAGGTGGGCGTCCGCGCGGACCTGTCCCGCGGGCGGGAGGCAGCCGTCCACGTACGCTGCCGCCGCCTCGGTGGAGAGGTGGTCGGTGGAGAGGAAGTGCGGTTCTGATCGAGGGGGTGGCGTACTCCCGGCGACCTCACGGACCGAGTCCCGCGACAACCGGTACTCGGGAGTGGACCCGCGTCCTGACTGGTGTCGGTCCACCCTCGCGCCTCCTCGTCCGTCTGCCCTCGGGGCCGGGCTCTGACCGCCCGGGATGATCAACGCACGGGATACTCCGGTGGTTCCCGGGAGCTCCCGGGGGGATCAGTCGACGCTCTGGTGGACCCCGGTCACACCGGCCGCCTCGAGCTCGGCACGCAACGCGGAACGACCCCGGTGGATGCGGCTGCGGACCGTCCCCATCTTGACCCCGAGGATCCGGCCGACCTCCTCGTAGCTGAGGTCCTCGATGTCGCACAGCACCACCGCCGCGCGGAACTCCGGGGAGAGATTGGCCAGGGCGGTCTGCAGGACCGGGTCGAAGGTCTCCTCCGACAGGACCTGCTCCGGACTGCGCTCACGACCCGGGACCCGCTCGGCGTCCTCCGGGAGCGCCTCGAAGCGGATGCGAGACCGACGCCGCGCCATGTCGAGGAAGAGGTTGGTGACGATCCGGTGCGTCCATCCCTCGAAGGTGCCCGGCTTGTACTTGTCCAGGGACCTGAACACCCGGATGAACGCCTCCTGGGTGATGTCCTCCGCGTCGTGGGCGTTGCCGCAGAGCCGGAATGCGAGCCGGTAGACCCTGTCCCCGTGCTGGGCGACGAGCTGGGACCAGGAGGGCATGTCGGCGGCGTCACCACTCGCGTCGAAGCGGGCGGTACCGACCGCCTCGTCGTGGTCACCGCCGGGAGCGATCGCCGTCTCGTGCACCGTCTGCGAGTACATGCGCTGCCGCCGCCTTCCGGCGCGGGCTCCTCGCAAGTCGTCCGCGCGGTGTTCCGTCGCCCCCTCGTGGAACGACGTGTGCCCACCCTCTCTCATCGGGCTGTCCTCACGGTATACCCGTACTGAGATCCCCCTGAGAGTCTCATACCGATCCGATCACCGCGCGTTGGACACGTCGTCCGCGTGCGCGGCGATACGCTGCTCGGGTGTCCGATTCGACTGACGTCCCCGCCTCCGACCGTTCCAGGCTCGCCGACCTCGCGCGCCGCAGCTCCGATCTGGTCGACGACTCGCTCTACGCCCCCGCCCGTGCGGACGCGGCCGAACTGGGTGCCGCCTCTCCGGACGCGCTGACCGCCGAGGTGATCCGGCTGGTCGCCCGACTGACCGGAGCCCGCACCGCGGTGTGCATCTCGCCCGCTCCCGGCGTGCCCGCCCTGGCGATCCTGGCGGCAGCCGGGCAGGGCTCCGGGACCGTGGTCACCTGCATCACCGACGATCCCCATCACCTGGAGGCGGCCCGGACCGCCCTCCGCGCGGCCGGACACCCCGCGTCCGCCGCCCGCTACATCGCGGCGCGGCCGCTGGAGGTGGCCGACAAGCTCGCCGACGGCGCCTACGACCTGCTCGTCGCCGATGTCCCGGATCACTCGGTCGCCCGGGTGGTGTCCCGCGCTCACCAACTGTTGCGTCCCGGCGGTGCGCTGGTCCTGATCGGTGAGCACGCACCGCTGCCGGAGGGCGCGGACCTGCCCGAACACGCACACGTCACCGTGCTGCCCGTCGGCGGCGGGCTGACCGTGGTCGCACTCTGAGCCCGCGCGCCCGGAGGCGGCGAACCCTGGACCGGACCCGGCTGGCGACTCAGCCGGGCAGCGACGTGACGGAGTTTTTGGACACGCTCACCACTCCGCCGGCACTGATCGGGAACCGGAGCCGGTCGCGCTCGTGATCCACGCCGATCACGTCGCCCGGGCCGATCGAGGAGTTCTTGTCCACGATCGCCCTGCGCACCACGGCGCCCCGACCGATCCGCACACCGGGCATCAGCACGCTGCCCTCCACCACGGCGCCGTCCTCGACCACCACGTTGTTCGAGACCACGGAGTTGCGCACGGTGGCCGCGGAGATGATCGTCCCCGCCCCCACCATCGACTCCTGGGACATGCCGCCGTTGACGAACTTGGCGGGCGGCAGGTTGTCCTGCTGGGTCCGGATCGGCCACAGGTTGTTATAGAGGTTGAACACCGGGTGCACTGAGACCAGGTCCACGTGGGCGTCGTAGAACGCGTCGATGGTCCCCACGTCCCGCCAGTACCCCCGGTCGCGCTCCGTCTCGCCCGGGACCCGGTTGCGGGCGAAGTCGTAGACGTACGCGCGCTCCTGTTCCACCAGCGCGGGGATGATGTCCCCGCCCATGTCGTGGGTGGAATCGGGCTTCTCCGCGTCCGCCTTGAGGGCCGTGACGAGCGCATCCGTGGTGAAGATGTAGTTGCCCATCGAGGCGAACGTCGCATCCGGGTCGTCCGGCGTCCCCGGAGGATCGGAGGGCTTCTCGACCCAGTCCCGGATCAGGTCGTCGTCCCCCGCGTCGATGCAGCCGAAGGCGAAGGCCTCACTGCGGGGGACCCGGATCCCGGCGACCGTGACCGCGGCCCCCGTGGCGATGTGGTGGTCGAGCATCTGACGGGGGTCCATGCGGTAGACGTGATCGGCCCCGAAGACGACGATGTGGTCCGGCTTCTCGTCGTGGACCAGGTTCAGCGACTGCAGGATGGCGTCCGCCGACCCGGTGTACCACCGCGGTCCGAGCCGCTGCTGCGCGGGAACGGGGGTGATGTACTCGCCCCCCATCCCCCTCATGTGCCACACCTGGGAGATGTGCCGGTCGAGGGAGTGCGACTTGTACTGCGTGAGGACGCAGATCCGCATGAAGCCGGCGTTGACGAGGTTGCTCAGGACGAAGTCGATCAACCTGTACGACCCGCCGAACGGCACCGCCGGTTTGGCGCGGTCCGCGGTGTGCGGGAAGAGGCGCTTGCCCTCGCCACCGGCGAGAACGATTGCTAGGACGTGCGGCTGGTTCCTCACCCCCCCACCGTAACGACTTCCGGGCCGTTGCCACGGACCATCACGGGACTTGCCCCCGCACCGCCCCGCGCCGACACCCCGTGGTCGGGCGGGGTTCACCCGCAACGGTCCCGGGGACGCCCCGGGGGGCTAGGTTGACCGGTGTGCGAGTAGCGATGATGACGAGGGAGTACCCACCGGAGGTCTACGGCGGGGCGGGGGTCCACGTGACCGAACTGGTGGCCACCCTGCGGCCGCTGTGCGAGGTCGACGTCCTGTGCATGGGCGCGGACCGCGACACCGCGCGGGCGTTCCGGCCCGATCCGGAGCTGGGCGAGGACGCCAACCCGGCGATCCGGACCCTCTCCGCCGGCCTGCGCATGTGCGTGGCCGCGGAGGGGGCGGACATCGTCCACTCCCACACCTGGTACGCGGGCCTGGCCGGCCACCTCGCCGGGGAGCTCTACGGCATCCCCCACGTGGTGTCCGCGCACTCTCTCGAGCCCAGCCGACCCTGGAAGGCCGAGCAGCTCGGGGGCGGCTACCGCGTCTCGTCGTGGTCGGAGCGCAACGCCTTCGCCCACGCTGACGCCGTGGTCGCGGTGAGTGCACGGATGAAGGACGAGATCCTGCGCGTCTACCCCGAGGTCGATCCGGAGAAGATCCACGTGATCCTCAACGGCATCGACACCTCGGTGTGGTCACCGGTCGAGACGTTCGCCGGGGAGGACTCGGTCCTCCGGCGGCACGGTGTCGACCCGGACCGACCGATCGTGGCGTTCGTCGGTCGCATCACACGTCAGAAGGGAGTGCCCCACCTGGTCCGCGCGGCCCGAGATTTCCACCCGGACGCCCAGCTCGTGCTCTGTGCGGGTGCCCCGGACACCCCGGAGATCGCGGCCGAGATGGAATCACTGGTCGCCGACCTGCAGTCCACCCGGGACGGCGTCTACTGGCTCCGCGACATGCTGCCGCGCGCGGAGGTCATCGAGATCCTCTCCGCCGCCACGGTGTTCGCGTGCCCGTCGGTGTACGAACCCCTCGGGATCGTCAACCTCGAGGCCATGGCCTGCGACACCGCCGTCGTCGCCTCCGATGTCGGCGGGATCCCGGAGGTCGTCATCGACGGCGAGACCGGCACGCTCGTCCACTACGACGAGTCGGACCCGGACGCCTTCGAGGCCGGTCTCGCGGCCGCGGTCAACGAACTCGTCGTCGATCCGGGCAAGGCCGCCGCGTACGGCCGTGCCGGGCAGGAGCGGGCCCGGACGCGGTTCGCGTGGGAGGCGATCGCCGAGCAGACCCACGCGATGTACGCCTCACTCCTGTAGAGCGCCTACCTCCTGTAGAGCGCCTCACTCGTGTAGAGCGCCTCACTCGTGTAGAGCGCGTCACTCCTGCAGAGACCTGCGGAACGTCCGCACCTCGACGTGGACGCGGACCGGGCCGTCGCCGGACCCGATGGCCCGCTCGACCCCGGCCCGACCCAGGTGGACTCCACTGGGGCCCATGAGGGCCAGGTCCGCGGCGATCGCGGCGGGAACCGTGGTGGTGACGTCGACCACCCGGACCGGACCGGGGTCGAACCCGGCGGCCAGGTGCGTGTCCAGGCGCTCGGCCTTGTCCGCCGCGGGTGCGAGCATCCCGACCCGCGACCGCAGGGGCTCGAGATGACCCGGGCCCGGCACCGCGACGACGAGAGTCCCGCCCGGGCGGAGGACCCGGGCGAACTCGGCGGGGTTCCTCGGCGCGAAGACCACCTGGACCAGGTCGACACCGGCGTCCCGGAGGGGAAGACCGTCCCAGGTGTCGACGACCAACGCCGCGACGAGGGGATTGACGCGGGCCAGCCGGCGCGCGGCGGCCACCGAGAGCTCCGTGCCGATCCCGAGTGGCTCCCCGACCGCCTCCATGGCGTCCCCACCCGGCGCGACCCTCCGGTGCAGCGCGTCGACGACACGGTCGAGGTAGAACCCCGTCCCGGCCCCGGCGTCCAGGAGCACGGGGCGGGCGACCGCGCCGACCGCACCGGTCGCCACCTCGGCCAGGGCGTCGGCGACCCCGTCGAACACCCCGTGGCCGAGGACCCTCTCGCGGGCGGCGACCTGCTCCGCCGAGTCCCCGGGGAACCGGCGTCCCCGCGCCCCGAGGAGGGTCAGATGACCACCGCGTGCGCGGTCGAACGAATGCCCGCCGCCGCACTCCACGCCGGCCTCGGTGGGCCCCAGCCGGTCCCCGCAGAGCGGGCAGCGCAACAACGGAATCGTCCGGACGAGCGCGGCCGGCGCCGGGGTCACCGCCGCGGCCGGTCGACGAGATCCCGGAGCAGTCCCACCAGGGTCCGGGTGGCGAACCCGGTCGCCACCGGTCCGACCTCGTCGATCTCCTCCGGCGACCGCGCCGGGCCGGCGATGTCGAGGTGGGCCCACGGGCGCCCGTCGACGAAACCCTCGAGGAACAGGGCCGCGGTGATGGCCCCCGGCCCGGCGGGCGCCTGCCGGCGGTCCGCGATCCCGGAGTCGACGGCCCGGCGCAGGTCGTCGGGAAGCGGGAGCCTCCACCACCGCTCCCCCGCCGCCGCGCCCGCCGCGGACACGCGGTCCGCGAGGTCGTCGTCCGTCGCCATGACCGCACCGGTCCGCATCCCGAGGGCGACCTTCATCGCCCCCGTGAGGGTGGCCACGTCCACGACCACCTCCGGGTCGCACTCGGCGATCCCGTGCGCCAGCGCGTCGGCCAACACCATCCGACCCTCCGCGTCGGTGTTGGTGACCTCGGACGTCGTGCCGCCCACGTGGGTGACCACGTCCCCGGGGCGATAGGCGGACCCGGAGAGCATGTTCTCCGCCGACGGGACCACGACGGTCACGTCGAGGGCCGCGTACGGGCCGTCCGTGTCAGCGCAGTAGGCGGCCGCCGCCGCCACGACGGCGGCGGAGCCCGCCATGTCGGTGCGCATGAGGTGCATCCCCTCCGCCGGCTTGACCGAGATCCCACCGGTGTCGAACGTGATGCCCTTGCCCACCAGGAGCACGCGCGTGCCGGGCCCGGGGCGGCGCGCCACCAGGACGCGGGGCGTCGCCGCCGAACCGCCGCCCACCGCGAGGACCCCGCCGAAACCGCCGTCGACCAGCTCGTCCCCCTCGAGCACCCGGGTCCGCATCCCGGCGGCTGCCAGGACCCCGGACATCCGGGACACGAGCCACTCCGGGGTCTTCAGATCCGCGGGCGCGCCGGCGAGGTCGCGGGCCAGGGCGGTGGCACGGGCGGCCTCCTCGGCCGCGGCGACAGCGTCGCGGACGACCACCTCGTCGTCGTCCTCCCCTGATCCCGGCGAGACCCGCACCACCAGGTCCGGCGCCACCGGCGCCGGGTCGGCGGCGAACACGTCCTGACCGCGCGCACCCAACAGGTATCCGAGGACCAGATCGCCGACCCGGTCGGGAGGGACGGTTCCGGGAACGGACACCCCGACCTCATCGGTCCGCCGCGCATCCCGCAGGTGTCTGGCCACGGCCGCACCCGCCCGGCGGTACCCGATGCCGACGTCCACCGCTCCCGACCATCCGGGACGGGGAGCCGTCGCGTCGATCTCGACCTCCACCACCGGCCGGCCGTCGACCGCGCTCGTCCGCGCCTCCACGGCGCGGCCGCGGAGGGGTCGGCCCTCCTCCGGGGCCCGGGTGACCAGCGACCATCCGGTGGCGGGGTCCGATCCGCGAGCTACGCGAACGGTGGGGAGTGGACGCGAGGGGACCTCGGACATCGGGAGAACCTTCCGTGGAACCGAATCGACGCACCCGCCGCGTGGGCCGGGTGCGTCGATTCGCCAGAGCAGGGGACGATCAGGAGATGGCCTGGGTCAACTCCGCGCCGAGCGACTTCGCCTCGTCGGGGGTCAACTCCACGACGAGGCGTCCGCCACCCTCGAGAGGGACGCGCATGACGATCCCGCGGCCCTCCTTGGCCGCTTCCATCGGTCCGTCACCGGTCCTGGGCTTCATAGCCGCCATCGGGTCGATTCCCTTCGTCCTTGGCAGTGGGCCGCGTCCTGTGAGGACGGCCGGGCCCACGTGCGGTATCGCTGAGTGGATGTTGCCGATTCTAGCGCGTCACACCGTGCCCGGACGCGGGAGCGCGTTCTGGGTCCGCCCCGTCGGAGGACTCCCCGACGTTTCCCTCCCCGGCGAGTCGCGCGCGGAGCCTGTCGATCTCCGTCGCCGCCTCCTCGAGCGCCCAGTCGACCTCCGACATCGTGTACCCCCGCGCGGACATCCCGAATCGGACCGATCGCAGATCGTCGCCGGTGAGCGGCCCTTCGGGCAGCATCGTGACCGTGTGTCCCCGCGCCACCGCCGGCAGCGGTTCCGAACGGCCGAAGACCACGATCGACAGGGCGTAGAGCGCCGCCGCCACGATCAGGGTGACCACCACATAGATGACGATGGTGAGCATGCGCGGGAGCCTCTCTCTGGTCCGGGCCGGGCCTCCAGTCTGGCACACGCCTCGCGGCGGTGGACCCGCCCGAGTCAGGCGAGCCCGCGGACCGTTCGCGCAGGTGGGCGGGTTCCCACGATGGAGGCCACCATCTCCACCGAGCGGCGCGTCGCACGCACGTCGTGGGTGCGGAACACGCGGGCGCCCATCATCGCCGCGACGGAGGTCGCCGCCAGGGTGCCCTCGGCGCGGTCGTCGATTCCCGCGTCCAGGGTCTCGCCGATGAAGTCCTTGTTGCTCAGCGCCATCAGGACGGGATGACCGAGGGCCACGATCTCGTCCATCCGCCGCAGGAGCTCGAGACCGTGGAAGGTGTTCTTGCCGAAGTCGTGGGTGGGGTCGACCAGTATCCCGTCCTCGGGGACCCCGGCGGCGAGGGCCCGTTCGGCGGCAGCGGACAGTTCCGAGACCACGTCGAGGACGACGTCGGGGTATCCCACCCGGAAGGGCCGGGTGCGCGGGACCGCACCCCCGGTGTGGGAGCACACGAACCCCGCCCCCGCCTCGCCGGCGGCGGTCAGCACCTCGGGATCGTGCCCCGCCCAGGTGTCGTTGACCAGATCGGCGCCGGCGGACAGGGCGCTGCGGGCGACCGAGCCGCGCCAGGTGTCCACGGAGATGACCACGCCCGGGTGTCTGTCCCGGACCGCCTCGATGAAGGGCACCACCCGCCGGAGCTCCTCCCGGGCGTCCACCAGCTCGCCGGGACCGGCCTTGACCCCACCGATGTCGAGGATGTCCGCGCCGTCCTCCACGCACCGGTCGACCCGGTTCATCGCCGCCACGTCGGTGAAGCTCGCTCCACGGTCGTAGAAGGAGTCCGGCGTGCGGTTGACGATCGCCATCACCAGAGGTCGGTCCACCGGGACGGGGCGCCCGCAGAGCGTCGGAGGCGGCGTCGCGCCCGGTGGCGTCACCGCCGGCCTCCGCAGGCGTCGAGCGCCGCCTCCAGGTCGTCACACACCACGAGGCTGTCGAACGCCTGCGGCTTGACCAGACCGGACTCGACGAGCCCGCCGACCCAGTCCATCAGCGGTCGGTAGAAGCCGATCGGGTCGTAGAGCACGACCGGCTTGTGGTGGAACCCGAGCGAGGCGGAGGTCCACACCTCGAACATCTCCTCCATCGTGCCGATCCCCCCGGGCAGGGTGAGGAACGCGTCCGAGCGCTCCTCCATCTCGCGTTTGCGTTCCCTCATCGTGGTGACCACCACCAGGTCGTCCGCAGCGGTGTCGGCCACCTCACGCACCCGGAGCCCCTCGGGGATGACGCCGACGGTCCGGGCTCCGCCGTCCCGCGCCGCCTCGGCGACCGCGCCCATCATGGACACGTTGCCGCCGCCGGAGACCAGAGACCATCCACGATGGGCGATCCCGTTGCCGACCTCGGTGGCGATCTGCAGCAGCCCGGGGTCGTGGGTCGAGGAGGCGCAGTAGACGCAGACCCGACGGCCGGGAACCGGTGCCATCAACGCTCGACCCCCCGGTGTTCCTCGCCGTACAGGTCTTCACGCTGTTCGGCGGTCAGCGCGGCCCGGTGGTGCGCCTCGCGGATGTACTCCACCGTCTCGGCCACGGAGTCGGTGACCAGGAACAGGTCGAGGTCGGACGCCGAGATCATCCCCTGCTCGACCAGGGTTCCCCGGATCCAGTCCACCAGTGGGGTCCAGAACTCCACTCCCAGCAGGACGATCGGGAACCGGGTGATCTTGTCGGTCTGGACCAGGGTGATGGCCTCGAAGAACTCGTCCAGGGTGCCGAAGCCACCCGGGGTACAGACGAACGCCTGCGTGTATTTGACGAACATCGTCTTGCGGACGAAGAAGTAGCGGAAGTGCAGCCCCAGGTCCACCCAGCGGTTGATCCCCTGTTCCATGGGCAGCTCGATCCCCAGGCCCACGGACTCACCGTCCGCCTCCCACGCGCCCTTGTTGGCCGCCTCCATCTGACCCGGTCCGCCGCCCGTGACCACCGCGTAACCCGCCTCCGCGAGCGCCCGCCCCAGCTCCACCGCCTGTTCGTAGGCGGGATCACCCGGGCGGGTCCGCGCGGACCCGAAGACGCTCACCGCGTCGGGCAGCTCCGCGAGCGCGCCGAACCCGTTGACGAACTCGCTCTGGATGCGCAGGACCCGCCACGGGTCGGTGTGCAACCAGTCGGTGTCCTGGTTGGTGTCCAACAGCCGTTGGTCGGTGGTCGTGCGATCGCCGCCCTTGTCCCGTCGCAGGAGGAGCGGGCCGCGCAGGTGTACTGAATCGTTCGGTGCCATCAGGGGTGGTCTCCTACTGGGGTGGGGTCCGGGCTCGTGATGTCCGGGCTCGCGGGGTCCGGGGTCGTATCAGGTCCGGGCCGTGTCGGGCGCGGGTCGTGTCGGGTCGGGGTCAGCCGGAGGTGGTGAGGTAGGTGCGGAGCACCTCGGCCACCTCGGTGATCTGGGTGGCCGGGCAGTGCTCGTCCCGTGTGTGCGCCAGGCCGGGGTCGCCCGGACCCAGATTGACAGCCGGGACGCCCAGGGCGGCGAACCGTGACACGTCGGTCCATCCGTACTTGGCCCGTACCCGTCCGCCCGCCGCCCGCACCAGCTCGGCCGCGGCCGGGGCGCCGAGGCCGGGCAGTGCCCCCGGGGACAGGTCGGTGAGTTCCCAGTACAGACCGGGGTCTCTCGGCGGCTCCCCGCCGGCGGGGACTGGGCCCGCCCCGGTCAACCCGAGCGCGTCGAGGGCGTGCGCGAGAGCGGCATCGGTGTCCCGGTCCGGCGCGAAGCGGAAGTTGACGTCCAGCCACGCCTCGTCCGGGACGGTGTTGCCGGCCACGCCCGCGGACATCCGCACGGCCTGCAGCCCCTCCCGGTAGACGCAGCCGTCGATGTCCACCGAGCGCGGTCCGTACCTCTCCAGCGCCGCCAGCACCGGGGCGAGGCGGTGCACGGCGTTGTCCCCCAACCAGCTCCGCGCCGAGTGGGCCCGGGTGCCGCGGGCGTGGACCCGGATCCGGAGGGTGCCCTGGCAGCCCGCCTCGATCAGGCCGCCGGTGGGCTCGCCGAGTATCGCCACGTCCCCCGTGAGCCAGTCGCGGTGGGTCCGTTCGAGGAACCCGAGACCGTTCGCGGTCGCCTCGATCTCCTCGCAGTCGTAGAGCACCAACGTGAGATCGTGCGCGAGCTCGGCGGAGTCCGCCAGGGTCGCGAACAGGTGGAGGAACACGGCGTCGCCGGATTTCATGTCGACGGTCCCACACCCGTGCAGGACCTGATCGGCTCCCTCACCCGTGAGTCGGCACGGGACGTTGTCCGCCACCGGGACGGTGTCGAGATGTCCGGCGAGCACCACCCGGGTCGGCAACCCCCTCGAGGTGCGGGCCAGGACGCGGTGGCCGTCCCGCACGAGTTCGGTCCGCCCGGCGGCCGGACCCGTGAAGCCGGCGACCACGGAGGCGAGCGCCGTGTGGACGGCGCCGGCGATCTCCGCCTCCTCCCGGGAGGGACTGGCGATGTCGACGAGGGCGCGGGTGAGGTCGACCGGGTCGGCGGTCAGATCGAGGGCGGCGGTCACGGCGTCCACCTTAGATGCCCGTGGCCGGTACGCGCCGGGGCCGACCGCTAGCATCGGGGGCATGAGTGCACACGGAGCCGTGGCCACCGGAATCGCCACCCTGACGTCCGATCACACCGTCCTCGACGTGTGGTACCCAGCGCCCCAGCTCGGAGCGGCCTCCGAGGGGGGTCACCGGATCCTGTCGGGTGACGAGGTCCCCGAGGAGCTGGCTCCCCTCACCGGACCCGACGCCGATCGCGGTGTCGAGCGGGTCGCGGTGCGGGTCGAGATCGAGGACCTCACGCAGGCCCCGACCGACGCCTATGACGCCTACCTGCGGCTGCACCTGATCTCCCACCGCCTCATCCGGCCGCACTTCGCCAACATGGACGGGTTGTTCGGGACACTGGCCAACGTCGTGTGGACCAACTTCGGCCCCTGTGAGGTACCGGGATTCGAGATGGTGCGTGCCAGGTTGCGCGCCCGCGGCCCGGTGACGGTCTACGGCGTGGACAAGTTCCCGAGGATGGTGGACTACGTGGTCCCGTCCGGGGTCCGGATCGCCGACGCCGACCGCGTCCGACTGGGTGCCCATCTGGCGGAGGGGACGACCGTCATGCACGAGGGGTTCGTCAACTTCAACGCCGGCACCCTCGGGCCGTCGATGGTCGAGGGACGCGTCTCGGCCGGTGTCGTGGTCGGTGCGGACTCCGACGTCGGTGGCGGCGCGTCGATCATGGGAACCCTCTCGGGCGGCGGCAAGGAGACCATCTCGATCGGCGAGCGCTGCCTGCTGGGTGCCAACTCCGGAATCGGGATCTCGCTCGGCGACGACTGCGTGGTCGAGGCCGGGCTCTACGTCACCGCCGGGACCAAGGTCGACGTCCGGGCCGGGGCCTGGGCCGATCGCGAGCCCGTCAAGGCGGGCCAGCTCTCCGGGATGGACAATCTGCTGTTCCGGCGCAACTCCGTCTCCGGCGCCGTCGAGGCCGTGCCGTGGAAGCGTGAGGGCGTCGAGCTGAACGAGGCGCTCCACGCCAACGACTGACCTCCCGCGACGCACACCCACAACGACAAGAGCGTTCCGCACGCATCGGCCGAGAGCAGATGCGCGGAACGCTCTTATCGATGGCGCCGGCGGGCGCAGGGGGCGCCGGCGGGCGCGGCCGCGGCCGGGCGGACGTAGGGTGCGACCCGCTCAGGCCAGCCGACGGACCGCCTCGGCCACGGTGGCGTCGGTCGCGGTGAGGGCGATGCGGACGTGCCGGGCCCCGGCGGAACCGTAGAACTCACCGGGGGCCACCAGGACACCGCGGGCGGCGAACCAGTCCACCGTCTCCCGGCAGGGCTCGTCGCGGGTCGCCCAGAGGTAGAGCCCGGCCTGCGAGTCGTCGACGCGGAACCCGGCGTCCTGCACGGCCGGGAGCAGGAGCTCACGTCGGGCCCGGTACCGCTCGCGTTGCTCGGCCTCGTGGGCGTCATCCCGGAGCGCCGCGGTCATGGCGTTCTGGACGGGCAGGGGCATCATCAGACCCGCGTGCTTGCGCACCGCCAGCAGCTCCGCCACGAGGGACGGGTCGCCCGCCACGAACCCCGCACGATACGAGGCCAGGTTCGACGTCTTGGACAGCGAGTGCAGGGCCAGGAGCCCGGTGTGGTCGCCGTCGCAGACACGCGGGTCGAGGACCGAGGGCGCCTCACCCTCCCAGACCAGCCCGAGGTAGCACTCGTCCGAGGCCACGATCACCCCGCGGTCGCGGGCCCAACCGACGACCTTGCGCAGGTGGTCCACGCCGAGCACCCGGCCGCTGGGGTTCGACGGCGAGTTGAGGTAGAGCAGGGTGGGCGACGACGGGCCGAGTTGCGTCAGGGAGTCGGCGCGCACGACCGTCGCACCCGCGAGCAGGGCCCCCACCTCGTAGGTCGGGTAGGCCACCTCCGGCACGACGACCGTGTGGCCCGGGCCGAGTCCGAGCTGTGCGGGCAGACCCGCGATCAACTCCTTGGTACCGATCGCGGGCAGGATCGCCCCGGGATCCAGGCCGGTGACCCCGTAGCGCCGGTGGAGAGCGTCGGCGGCCGCGAGCCGGAGCTCCGCGGTCCCGATGGTGGTCGGGTAACCCGGTTCCGCGGATCCGGCGGCGAGTGCCTCACGGATGAGCGGGGCGACCGGGTCGACGGGGGTGCCCACGGTGAGATCGACCAGGCCGTCGGGATGCGCGGTGGCCACTGACCTCGCCTCGGCGAGGGTGTCCCACGGGAACACGGGTAGCGCGCGCCCGGGCGGACGACGCTCCGGGCGCGACACCACCGGGGTCACTCCTGGTTCATGGGGGGCAGCGCCTTGATGAACGGGTGGTCGTAGTCGACCTTGCCCACCTTGGCGGCGCCGCCCGGCGATCCCAGCTCGACGAAGAAGTCGACGTTGGCGGTGTTGTACTCGGACCACTCCTCCGGGGTGTCATCCTCGTAGAAGATGGCCTCCACCGGGCAGACGGGCTCACACGCGCCGCAGTCGACACACTCGTCGGGGTGGATGTACAGCATCCGTCCACCCTCGTAGATGCAGTCGACAGGACACTCCTCGACGCAGGACTTGTCCATCACGTCGACGCACGGCTCTGCGATCGTGTAGGTCACGTCAGCCACCTTCCTCGTAGCGGTATGGCCTGCATCGTATGTCACACCCCGCGTCCGCGACGACGCCGCCCCGAAGCCGGTCGCGCTATGTGACGACGGTCACGGGGATCTGGGTGGGGGCCGGTCCGTAGACGGTGTCCCGACGCCGGGCGGGCCGACCGATCCCGGTGGCGATCTCCGCGATCTCCTCCGGGGTCTTGGCGGACCCGTTCTCGGCCCCGGCCATCCGGGAGATCGTCTCCTCCATCAGCGTGCCGCCCAGGTCGTTCGCCCCCGCGCGGAGCATGGTGCGCGTCCCCGCGACCCCGAGCTTGACCCAGCTGGTCTGCACGTTGTGGATCGATCCGTGCAGCATGATCCGTGCCAGGGCGTGGACGGCGACGTTCTCCTCCCGCGTCGGGCCCGGCCGGGACGCGCCCGCCAGGTACAGCGGGGCACTGCGGTGCACGAAGGGCAGGGGGACGAACTCGGTGAACCCGCCGGTCCGGTCCTGGATCCCCCGCAGGGTGCGCAGGTGCGCCACCCAGTGCCTCGGCGTGTCCACGTGGCCGTACATCATGGTCGAGCTCGAGCGCAGGCCAACCTCGTGGGCGGTGGTGACGATGTCGATCCACTCGGAGGCCGGGAGTTTGCCCTTGGTCAGGACCCAGCGGACCACGTCGTCGAGGATCTCCGCCGCGGTACCGGGGATGGTGTCCAGACCGGCCGCCCGCAGCTCGGTGAGCCACTCCCTGACCCCCACCCCGGACCGGGCCGCCCCGTTCGAGATCTCCATCGGGCTGAACGCGTGGACGTGCATGGACGGCACCCGCTCCTTGACCGCGCGGACGAGGTCGGCGTAACCGGAGACCGGCAGGTCCGGGTCGATCCCGCCCTGCATGCAGACCTCGGACGCCCCGGAGACGTACGCCTCGTACGCGCGGTCGGCCACCTCGGCGGCCGAGAGCGAGAACGCGTCCGCGTCCCCCTTGCGCTGGGCGAAGGCGCAGAACCGGCACCCCGTGTAGCAGATGTTGGAGAAGTTGATGTTCCGGTTGACCACGTAGGTCACCGTCTCCCCCACCACGTCCGCGCGGATCCGGTCGGCGAGTCCGGCCAACGCGGCCAGCCCGTCCCCCGTGGCCGTGGCCAGGGCGAGGTACTGGTCGTCCGTGAGGCCGGCCGGGTCCGACTCCGCGGCCCGCAGCGCTGCGAGCACCTCGGAGTCCGCCCGCTCGGGGACCAGCGCGGCCGCACCGAGCTCGGCGGCGCGGGCCCGGATGACGTCCCAGTTGCCGAACGCCTCGCCGATGTCCGAACGGGTGTCGGTGTTGCGGCCCTCGGTGTCGATCGCGGTGTGCAGGTCGGTCCGTCCGCTCGAGTCCCAGTCGTCGTCGGGCTCCTGCCACGGCCGCCCCGAGGGACGGACCACCTCGTCGTCGTCGCCCTCGCCACCGCCGCCGACCGCCGCCAGGCCCGTGGCCGGGTCGGCGAGCGCGTGGACGTGACCCGACACCCTGGGGTCGATCCAGGCGTCACCCGCTCCGACGTATCGCGGGTGGGCGGTGAGTCGCTCGGTCAGCGCCCAGCCCGCCGCCGCCAGGTCGGCGGTCAGTCCCTCCAGATGCGGCCACGGCCGCTCGGGGTTGACGTGGTCGGGTGTGAGCGGCGAGATGCCGCCCAGGTCGTCCACCCCCGCGCCGATGAGGGCCAGCACGTCCTGCCGGTCGACCAGGTTCGGCGGGGCCTGGACGGCGACCCGCGGGTCGAGCACCAGGCGCGCGACGGCGATCGCGGCGAGGAACTCGTCGGTGTCCGCGTCGGCCGAGTCGCGCATGGCGGTGTCGGGCTTGGCCCGGAAGTTCTGGACGATCACCTCCTGGAGGTGTCCGAACTCCCTGGCCAGCCCGGCCAGCGCGAGCAGACTGTCGGCCCGCTCGGTCCTGTTCTCCCCGATCCCCACCAGGATCCCCGAGGTGAACGGCACCGCGAGACGCCCCGCGTCGGTCAGGGTGCGCAGCCGCACGGCCGGGTCCTTGTCCGGGCTGCCGTGGTGACACGCACCCGGGGTGGTGAACAACCTCGTGGCCGTGGTCTCGAGCATCATCCCCATGGACGGTGCGACCGGCTTGAGGGTGGACATCTCCGACCAGCTCATCACGCCGGGATTGAGGTGCGGCAGCAGACCGGTCTCCTCCAACACCCGGATGGCCATGGCCCGGACGTAGTCCAGCGTCGAGGAGAAGCCGCGCGACTCGAGCCACTCCCTCGCCTCGGGCCACCGGTCCTCCGGTCGGTCGCCCAACGTGAAGAGCGCCTCCTTGCACCCGGCCTCCGCGCCGCGCCGGCACAGGTCCACCACCTCGTCGGGGTCGAGGAACATGCCTTCGCCGGCGGCCCGGAGTTTCCCGGGCACGGTGACGAAGGTGCAGTAGTGGCAGCGGTCGCGGCACAGGCGGGTGAGCGGGACGAACACCTTGCGGGAGTACGTCACCACCCCCGGACGCCCCTCGTCGAGGAGGCGGGCGTCGCGACGCGCGGCCGCCAGCCCGGTCAGCCGGACGAGATCGTCTCCGCGCGCGGCCAGCAACACCGCCGCCTCGGTCACGTCGAGGGTGAGCCCGTCGGAGGCCCGGCGCAGCGCGCGCCGCATGGCCGAGGGCGTGGGCTCGGGATCGACGGGCGTCAGGGCGAGATCCATGTCCGTGATGATGCCCCACCGGGGCCGGGAGGTGGAGGGCCGGTGCTGCGTGGGAGGTCACGGGCGTGCGGAACGGGACCGCGCATTAGTCTGGGCGGCATGCCCGATCCCGCCCGTCCCCTGCGCAGCAACGGCGATCCCCTGGTGTCCACACCCCCCCGTGGCGCCGGTGGCGCCCACGCCCTGCGCGAGCCGGCTCCGGCGACCGCCACCGAGGACGTCCCCGACTCCGGGGAGGGTCTGCTGACGTCCAACCGGGTGCTGGTCACGGCTCCGCGGCACCGGATCTCCCCCCGCACGCCGGTGTTGTGGGTGATCGAGGGGATCTGGTCGTGGGCGATCCTCGCCGCCCTGCAGGTCGGGTGGTACTTCTGGGGCGACAACGTGATGGGGTTCTGGAACTGGGTCGCGCTGGCCGCGACCGTCCCGTTCGCGTTCATGTCGATCGTGGTGGCGCCGTGGTGGCGCTACATCGTGGCCCGCTGGGACGTCTCGGACACCGCGGTGTGCTCGCGCAAGGGCTGGTGGACCACCCAGTTCCGGATCGCCCCATTGGCCCGCCTCCAGACGGTGTACACCACCCGCAACCTGTTCGAGCGCTGGTTCGGCCTGGCCACGGTCCACGCCTCCACCGCCTCCGCGCAGGGCACGGTCGAGATCAGGGGGCTGACCCTCGCTGATGCCGAGGCCCTGGCCCAGCACCTCATCGCCATCGCCAACCTGGACTCGGAGGACGGGACGTGAGCGGACCGGGCGCCGCGACCGGGGTGACGGCGGGTCCGGACGACGACGACGACGAGGCCGGCTCCTCCGTCGACACCGCACGGGCCCCGGGTTCCGACCCGACGGAGGAGGACACCGCGGTCGATCGGACCGACGAGGCCGGACAGGTCGACCCGGAGGCCCCGTGGGAGCGGTTGTCCTGGCGGATGCTGCTGGTGGATCCCCTGGGGATGCTCACCCGGTTGCTCCCGCTGTTCCTCATCTCCCTGTGGCTGGGCTCGAACCGCAACAACTACTGGTTCGAGATCGGCGTCATCTCACTGATCGTCCTCGGCAGTCTGCTGCGGTGGCTGTCCACGAGCTATCAGGTCGGCCGGACCCACATCATCCTGAGGAAGGGCTTCTTCAGCCGCAACGTGGTCACGGTGTCGCGCCAGCGGATCCGCAGCGTGGACACCGAATCGGATCTGTTCCACCGGGTCATGCGGGTGTCGATCGTCGAGGTCGGCACCGGCCGCGCGGACTCCGGGAAGTCGGACGCCGAGCGGTTCCGGCTCAACGCCATCGACACGGCCCAGGTCGAGCCGCTGCGCGACGAGTTGCTCAAGCACCGGCGTGCCCTGGACCCGACGCTCAGCGAGGAGGACGAGGAGCAGTGGGGGTCGAAGTACGGTGAGGACATCTCCCAGTGGCGCGTCACGTGGGCAAGGTTCGCGCCGTTCTCCTTCATCGGGTTCGGCGTGCTCCTGTCACTGTGGCTCATCACCTGGCAGATGGGCGACATGCACGACCGCGTCATGGACCTCGCGGTGGTCGAGGCGGCCGTCTCGTGGCTCGATTCCCTCGGACAACCGTGGACCCTGGTCGGCGAGGCCGTCGCGATCTGGGTGGTGGCCGGCGTCCTGGCGATCATCACGTACGCGATCCGCTACGGGAAGTACGCACTCACCGACCGTGGGCAGTTGCTCTACGTCCAGAACGGCATCCTGCGCCGCAAGCACCAGGCGTTGGACAAGGCCAGGCTCCGCGGGGTCGAGATCCGTCTGCCCGTGTACCTCCGGCTCCTGGGCGGCGGCCGGCTCGAGCCCATCATGACGGGGACCAAGAAGGGTGCCGCCGCGTCGACCCTGCTGCCGCAGGCACCCATCAAGGACGTCCGCCGGGTGGCGATCCGCATCCTCGGCGACCCGACCCCCGTCACCGTGCCTCTGCGACGTCACCCGTGGAAGGCCGCCCGGCGGCGGATCACCCGCGGACTCATGCCGTTCTGGATCGTGGCCGGTCTCATCGTCCTGGTCCGGATCGACTCCGGTCCCTCGGCCGAGATCTGGGTGCGGTGGGCGATCCCGGCGGCCCTCGTGTTCTTCCTCGCGTTGTCGGTCGACCGGATCAGGATGCTCGGCCACGCACTGCTGCCCGACATGCTGGTGACCTCGCACGGGTCGTGGACCGCCAAGCGGACGGTGCTCGAGGCGGACGGGATCATCGGATGGACGGTGACCCAGTCGGTGTTCCAGCGCTCGGCCGGGGTCGCCACCGTCTCCGCGGCCACCCCGGCGGGCAACGGCGTCTACTCGGTGATGGACATGGACGCCGACGAGGCGTGGGCTCTGGCCGAGGCGCTGACCCCGGGGATCACGGACGTCTGGAACCACGAGGGTGACCCCGACGTGCGTTCCTCACCCTCGATGGGTATCCGGGCGCAGTGATCGACCCAGGGTCGCGACCCACAGCGGGATGAGACCGCCCACCAGCAGCAGCGCCAGGCCCCGCAACCCGATCGGGACCGGCATGTCCCCGCCGGGACCCAGGTTGAGCGCCACCAGGGTGAGGATCCAGATCAGGGCCGGGAACACGGCCACGATCGCGCGTTCGGACCAGGCGGAGGTCACCCGCACCAGGAACAGCGACCACGCGCCGGCCACCAGGATGGTGAACGGGGCCGGGACCGGGCCGACATACGCGGTCAACCAGGCGACGGTGAGGACACAGCTGGTCGCGGCCCCCACCGCGAGCATCAGCAGCGCCACGCCGAGCTCCACGGCCGAGGTGGTGCGCGCGACGGCGGTCCGGCCGGTCACCGGGACTCCCCCACGAGTCCGTCGAGAAGGTGTGCGGTGCCGGGCGGGCACTTGACGTAGGGGCCGTCGGGGTCGACGAGGTCGTGGGCGATGTACCACTCGACCTCCGAGACCGGCTGCAGCACCCCGTTGGTCAGTGCGAGGAACCACGGATCGGCATCCGTGCCGGGCACCAGTTCCAGCTGGGTCGCGTGCCCGGTCAGTGCCTCCAACTTGGCCGCATAGGTCGCGTCGTCGAGCGGCACACGGTGGGTGAGTCGGGAGTCCGGCACCGAGGGAAGCTCGGACTCCCCCGCGTGCCGCAGGTGGCCGGGTGGCGCGGGGTGCCGTCGCGAGACGTCCGACCGGGCGGTCACCGTCCACGCCATCCGCCGGGGCCGGTGGCCGGCCTCGTCGAGAGCGGCGCGGACGACCTCGTGGACACGGATGTGATCCGGGTGCCCGTACCCCCCGCGCGGGTCGTAGGTGACGAGGAGTTGGGGCCGCCAGCCGTCGAGGAGCGACGCCATCTCCTCGACCGCCTCGCGTCCCGACCCGACGAACGCCCGCGGATGACGCGCGGAGGCCGCGCCGGCCATCCCGGAGTCCCGCCACCGGCCGGCGCCGCCCAGGAAGCGGGGCCGGTCCACGCCGAGCGCACGCAGGGCGACCGCCAGTTCCCCGATCCGGTAGCCGCCCAGCTGGTCGGCGCGGTCGGCCACCAGGCCCGCGAAGTCCTCACCGAGCACCTCGCCCTCCTCACCGAGGGTGCACGTCACCACGCGCACATCGACTCCGGCGGCGACGAGGGCGGCGATGGAACCACCCGTGGTGATGGCCTCGTCGTCGGGGTGGGCGTGGACGAACAGTGCCCGGGTCCCGGTGCCCGGCGGCGGTGCGGTGAGATCTGTCATCCGGTCCTCCTCCAGCTGGGTGCGGTGTCGAAGACGTCGGAGACCATCGGCGGTGCGGCGTCGACGCCGCCGCGCCCCGTGCCCGTCACCTCGACGCCGTCGTCGGCGAGCAGCAGGCCCGGCCGGACCAGTGGGATCCGGAGGGCGTGGTCGGCGACCAGGTCGCCCGCCGCGGTGAGGTCGGGACCCTCCGTGTCGTCGCCCAGCCCGAGGGCGCGGTCCAGCGCGGGGTCGCACACCCCGGAGACCCCGCTGGCGCGTGCCGGGGCGGAGGTCCCGATGGTGCGGGGCGGCGTACTCGTGGTGGGGGTGGTCGTCTCGGCGGTCCCCATCGGATCGGTGCGCGCCGTCGTGGTGGTCCCGGTGTCGGGCTCCGGCGGGACGAGGCTGGTGACCGTGGTGAGCGGCCGGGTCAGGGCGGTGCGGCCGCCCGTGGTGGGGCTCGGGGACGGGGCGGGGGCGCAGGCGAACCTGGACACCGCCGCGACCTCGGGGCGTCCGTCGACCCGTTGCCATCCCACCACCGCGTCGACCAGACCGTGCGGGAGCGCGTCCCCGTACAGGGCGACCGCGTCGAGCTCCCAGACCCGGGCGCCGATGCCCGCGCCGCGCAGCTGGTCCGCGATGGTGAACGCCGCGGTGAGCGCCCGGTCGTCCTCGGCCTCCACCCCGAGCGTCACGCTCAGCGGGTCGTCGTCGCGCTCCCATCGCGCCCCGGTGCGGGTGAACCCCGCGTCGCGGAGCGCGCGCTCCACGGCGGCCCCGTCGCCGGTCGTGGTGCTGGCGGACCCCGGCGGGAACGGGTAGGTCGTGACGGCCGGGTCGGACTGTCCGGTGACGATCCGACCGACCACCTCGGGGTCCACCGCCGCCGTGAGGCCGCGCCGCACCGCCGGGTCGCGGACCGCCGGGGCGACGGTGTTGAAGCCCAGTTCGAGTTGGGCCGAGGAGTCGACGGTCACGGCACGGACCCCGGGGACGGTGGCCGAGACGTCCGCGGCCAACGGTGTCGCCGAGACCATCGCGAGTGATCCCGGTCCTCCACGCAACGCCGCGCCGAGTTGTCCGGCCCCTGTCGCCCGCCGCACGAGGATCTGATCGAGTTCCGGCGCGCGCGCCCAGTACCGGTCGTTGCGTACGAACTCGATCTCCCCCCGACCGATGTCGGCGAACCGGATCATGAACGGTCCCGCGCTCATCACGGGGAGGCCGGACATCGCGCCCTGGAAGCCGTCCGGGGCGTTCTTGAGGATGTGTCCGGGCAGCAGGTCGGCGAACAGCGTCCTCCACTGCGTCGGTGGGGAGTCGAACACCACGTCGACGACCTTGCCCCCGGCGCCGGACCGCACCTCGACGATCTGCTCGTACCCGGCGGGGTCGACCACTCCGGGCTGGGTCGTCATCTGCCGCCACAGGTACTCGAAGTCCTCGGCCGCGACCGGCACCCCGTCGGTCCACTGCGCCAGCGGGTCGATCGTGTAGCGGATGGTCCGCGGGCTCCCCGGCAGGGGCTCGGCGGACACGAGGAGGTCGCGGTTGAGCACCGGCTCACCGCCCGGCCCGGGGACGAACGCGCTCGGGAGCAACAGGGAGGCGACCAGGTCCGTGTCGACTCCCTGATCGGCCAGGAGATGCGGGTTGAAGCCCGGGTCGACGCGGTCGAGGGCCAGCAGGACCCCGCCGCTGGACAGGCTGACGGACTCCCCGTCGGTACGCTCCTCCCCCACCACGGTGGGCGGAGGAGGATCGGCCACACACCCTGTGACGACGACGAGGGAGAGCACGGCTGCCAGAACGCCCGTGCCGCGCCGACGAACTGATGCCCCCCTCGTCGCCACCAGGGTCCTCGTCAGTTGACCGACTGCTGCTCGCGCGACTTGGACTTGCTGCGGGCCTTGGCCCGCTCATTGGCGGTGAGCAGCACCTTGCGCACGCGGATCGCCTCCGGTCCGACCTCCACGCACTCGTCGCCGGCACAGAACTCCATGGCCTCCTCCAGCGAGAGGTTGCGGGCCCTCTGCAGGGTCTCGGTCGTATCGGAGGAGGCCGCTCGCATGTTGGTGAGCTTCTTCTCCTTGGTGATGTTGACGTCCATGTCCTCGGATCGCGGGTTCTCGCCCACGACGACGCCCTCGTACACCTCGGAACCGGGCTCGATGAAGAAGTCGCCGCGGTCGGCCAGGCTGAGCAGCGCGAACGCGGTGGCCTTGCCGGCACGGTCGGCGACCAGTGAACCGGTGTGCCGCGAGCGGATCTCTCCGACCCAGGGCTCGTAGCCGGCCGACTCGGAGTTGGCGATCCCGGCGCCGCGCGTCTCGGTCATGAAGGTCGTGCGGAAGCCGATCAGCCCCCGGGCGGGCACCCGGAACTCCATCCGGACCCATCCGGATCCGTGGTTGCCCATCTGCTCCATGCGCCCCTTGCGGGCCGCCATGAGCTGGGTGACCGCGCCGAGGTACTCCTCGGGCACGTCGATGGTCATGTGCTCCATCGGCTCGTGGACCTTGCCGTCGACGACCCGGGTCACGACCTGCGGCTTGCCCACGGTGAGCTCGAAGCCCTCCCGGCGCATGGTCTCGACGAGGATGGACAGCGCCATCTCGCCGCGGCCCTGGACCTCCCAGTCGTCGGGGCGCGCGGTGTCGAGGACCTTGAGCGAGACGTTGCCCACGAGCTCCTGGTCGAGACGCGCCTTGACCATCCGCGCGGTGAGCTTGGTACCGCCGTTGCGGCCGGCGAGCGGGGAGGTGTTGACGCCGATGGTCATCGAGATCGCCGGCTCGTCGACGGTGATCGCGGGCAGCGCCACCGGGTTCTCCGGATCCGCGAGGGTGTCGCCGATCATGATGTCGCTGATCCCGGCCACCGCGACGATGTCACCGGCCACGGCCTCGTCGGTGGGCATCCGCTCGACGCCCTTGGTCGCGAGGAGTTCCGAGATCCGCACGGACTTGGTCTCCTGACCGCCGTCGGGAAGGTTGTGGATCCACGCCACCTGCTGACCCTTGCGGAGACGGCCGTTGTGGATACGGACCAGACCGATACGACCGAGGAAGTTGGACGCGTCCAGGTTGGTCACGTGGGCCTGCAGCGGCGCGTCGGCGTCACCGCGGGGCGCGGGGATCACGTCGTACAGGAGCGTGAAGAGCTCGTCGAGGTTCTCCCCGGCCGGTTCCTGGCCGTTGGCCGGCTGCGTGGTCGAGGCCTTACCGGCGCGCCCGGAGGCGAACACCACGGGCAGTTCGAGCGCGCGCTCGGCCGCGGCCTGGGCGTCCGGGTCCTCGAGATCGGAGGCGAGACCGATGAGGAGGTCCTGGGCGTCCTCGACGACCTCGTCGATGCGGGCGTCCGGACGGTCGGTCTTGTTGACGACGATGATGACCGGCAGGGATGCCGCCAGCGCCTTGCGCAGGACGAACCGCGTCTGCGGCAGCGGGCCCTCCGAGGAGTCGATGAGCAGGACGACGCCGTCGACCATGTTGAGGCCGCGCTCCACCTCGCCGCCGAAGTCGGCGTGGCCGGGGGTGTCGATGATGTTGAAGACGAGGTCGGCGCCGCCCGACCCTGCGCCGAGACGCCGCACCGACGTGTTCTTGGCCAGGATCGTGATGCCCTTCTCGCGCTCGAGGTCACCCGAGTCCATGACCCGGTCCACGAGCTCCGCGCGTTCGTCGAACGCTCCGGACTGGCGCAGCATCGCGTCGACGAGTGTCGTCTTACCATGGTCGACGTGCGCGACGATGGCGACGTTGCGGAACTCGGTCAGGGCCATACGGTGGGTTCTCCCTCAGAGGCTTTCGGCGCCACGGGCGACTCTGTGGCCGCCGGGCGCGTGGTGGGAATCTGCGGGACTCCCGCGTGATCCACAAGCGCGTCCGGTCGAGCGCGCGTGCGTGACCACATTACCCGCATCGGCCTCCGGACAGTCATCCCGAGCGGGCGACGCCACACCCGCGGCGGCCACTGTTATTTACATCACAAGTATCTTCTGCCACACTGGCCACAGACGCCACAGCAACCGGGCCTCCGGTATCCACACCTGTAAACGTTGTGAGAACATCGAGCCGTCGATTGGTCGGCCCGCCGACCGGTCCGTCCGCCTCATCCGAAGAATGGACTCGCCAGTGACCCGCCACTCGCTCAGGAACTCGTTCAGGAACCTAGGTCTCGGTGCAGTCGCCGCCATGGCCGTGTCGCTCGCCGTCCCCGCCTCCGCGAGCGCCCAGTCGCTGGACGAGCTGGGCCGCCCGACCGAGCCGGTGCTGCAGGCCATCGAGAACCTCTCCGAGCAGCAGTGGATCCCCGAGGAGACCCGGGGCACCATCGCCCGGCTGGTGGGCTTCTTCCGCGGGTCCGGCGAGCCGGGCACCCCGCTGCCCGAGAACGGTCCGGTGATCGCGCAGTTCGCCTACCCGACCATCATGCAGAACTGCATCGACGGGGAACAGACCGCGGTCGGGGCCGCCACCGCCGTGCCGGGGCCCGCCGGCCTGCCCCTGCCCGGCATCCCGGGCGGCCACCTTGGCTTCATCTTCACCGCCCTCGGCACCGAGGGCGTCGCACCCCAGCAGGTGCAGCCCATGACCGTGGACTGGTTCAACATCAACAACGGTCGCCGCGGCACCACCGTGCTCAGCTACAACGGGATCAACGCGGGCGGACCGGCGACCCTCAACGGTGTCGCCGACACCGGCCCGGGGCAGGTGCTGATGCTCCTGCAGGGCGGCGTCACCACCACCCTCGCCGGCGGCGGGACCTCCAATTGTGTCTCACTGCCGCTGGTGGGTTCCGCGTTCGTCCCGTGATCAGCGACGGCGTGGGGTCCGACCGGCCCCACCCCGACATGAGCAAGGCCCGTCTCGCCCTCGGCGACGGCGGGCCTCTCGTCGTTCTGACGGGTGCCGGGATGAGTGCGGAGAGCGGGGTGCCCACCTTCCGGGACTCCCGGACGGGACTGTGGGCACGCCACGACCCCGCCGACCTCGCGACCCCGGAGGCCTGGGACCGCGACCGGGACTCCGTGTGGGCCTGGTATCGCTGGCGCGAGCGCCTCGTCGGATGCGCCGAGCCGAATGCCGGTCATCTCGCGATCGCCCGCGCCGCCCGGGACCGCAGCGTGACGGTGGTGACCCAGAACGTCGACGACCTGCACGAGCGCGCGGGTTCCGCCGGGGTGCACCATCTCCACGGCAGCCTCTTCGCGCACCGGTGTGACGAGTGTGGGGCCCCGATGGAGGTGGGGCCGCCGCCGGCGGACCCCGTGGACCGGCTCGCGCCGCCCGACTGCCCGCGGTGCGGCGGACGGGCCAGGCCGGGAGTGGTCTGGTTCGGCGAGATGCTCCCCCGGCAGCCCTGGGACGCCGCGGTGTCCGCGATCTCCGCCGCGACCGCGGTCCTGGTCGTCGGCACCTCCGGTCTCGTCCATCCCGCCGCGTCGCTCCCCGGCATCGCCGTCGACCTCGGGATCCCGGTCGTCGAGGTCAACCCCGATCCCTCCGGCCTCACGGACGGGGTGACGGTCCACCTCCGTGACACCGCCGCGGCGGTTCTCCCGACTCTCCTGGCGCCCTGACCGAGGCTCACCTCGCCGGGACCGCTTGACAGGTCGCGGAACCGGCGCGGCGGGACCCCGGCAGCGCTAGCGTGTGCTCAGCGGAAACACTCACCACCACGTTCCCGCCTCCCCCGATCCCGGGGAGTACACCACCGGAGGTCAATCCATGTCCGACTCGTCCCCGCGCACCCCGTCCGCACCGTCCCCCGGCACCCCGTCCGACACGTCCCCCGGCACCCCGTCCGGGACGGCGGTGATCGCGGCCGAGGTGATCGGCACCTTCTGGCTGGTACTGGGAGGGTGCGGCACGGCGGTGTTCGCCGCCGTCCAGGTCGCCACCGCAGACACCGGAGACGTCCCCGTGGGCGTCGGCTACCTCGGTGTCTCCCTGGCCTTCGGCCTGACCGTCCTGACCGGCGTGTACGCGCTCGGCCACATCTCCGGCGGCCACTTCAACCCGGCCGTCACCGTCGGCGCCGCCATCGCCGGGCGCCTCCCCTGGGCCAAGGCCCCCGTATACATCGTCAGCCAGGTCGTCGGCGGTCTGGTCGCGGGAGCACTGATCCTCGTCGTGGCCAAGGGCAAGGACGGATTCGAGGCGACCGGCCACATGGCCGCCAACGGCTTCGGCGCCAACTCCCCGGACGGGTACGGCCTGCTCTCGGCCCTGATCATCGAGGTCGTGCTGACCGCGATCTTCATCTGGGTGATCCTCGGAGCCACCGATCGCCGCGCCCCCGCCGGCTTCGCACCCCTGGCGATCGGGCTGACGCTGACGTTGATCCACCTCATCTCGATACCCATCACCAACACCTCGGTGAACCCGGCCCGCTCGACCGCCGTGGCCTTCTTCAACGGCGACGGGGCCGTCGGTCAGCTGTGGCTCTTCTGGGTGGCCCCGATCCTCGGCGCGCTCATCGCCGGCGCCCTGTACGGTCCCCTGTTCGGCGAGCGGGTGAAGAACGCCCGGGTCACCACCGGCGCCGCCGCCTGACCACCCGGGAATGACTGCAGGGCCCGCGGGATCATCTCCCGCGGGCCCTGCAGTCGGTCCGACGTACCGGGGGTCAGCGCCCCTGCTCGTCCCGTCGGTTCCGTCCCAACACCTTGTCCACGACGCCCGGCTCCCGGTCCGGGTGGGCGGCCGGATCGACGTCGTCCGGGTGACGCCCCGTCCGGTCGTGGATGCCGGTGTCATGGGTGCCGGTGTCATGGGTGCCGAGACCCTGGGACCCGTCAGACCTGGAGTGCCGGCCACCGGCGTCCGCGATGTCGCCGGTGGCGCCGCCGGTCAGGCCTCCGGCGCCGGCACCGGTCGCACCGGCGGTGGTGGCACCGCCGGCCGTGGAGGCGCCGCCGCGCACGTCGGTCCGACCGGACTCGTCCGTCACCGGGTTGCGGTCACCGGTCCGGCCGGGCGCATCGGCGTGGCCCGGGGCATCGGTGCGGCCGGGAGCGTCTGCGCGGTGTTTGGGATCGAGCTTGTCCGCGTGCTGCTCCATGCGGCGCACGTCCTGACGCTGCTCGTCGACGACCGAACGGTGCTGCTCGGCCTCCGACCGCAGGCGATCCGCCTCCGCGGCCTTGGCCTTGGCCTCCTGCTCCGCCGCACCCGCGCGGTGCTCCTGCTCACGGGCCACGGAGTGCTGACGCTCCAGCTGCTGCTCCCGCTCCCGGGCGTCCTTACGCAGTTCGGCCGCTTCGCCGAGCTTCTTCCTGTTGCTGTTCCTCGCGGCCAACGCGATCAACGCGATGACCACGACCACTGCGACCACCCCGATGACGATCCAGATGATGGGGTCCATGATTTCCTCCGATGTCAGGGGTCACATTCCACCGGAAACGTAACCCCCCTCCGGGCCCCCTGCCACCGGTCGACCCACGTGGACACCGCGAACGTGGACACCGCGCACGTGGCGCCGGTGGGCCGTCGGGGATCCGGCCCTAGTGCACGGTCCGCGGCAACAGCCCGGCGTCGCGGGCCTCCCGACTCAGCCGCTCGCGGTGGTCCGGGTGGGCGATCGCGATCAGTGCGGCGGCGCGGTCGGACACCGACCGACCCCTGAGCGTGGCGATCCCGTACTCGGTCACGACGTTCTCGATGATGTTCTTGTGGGTGGTCACCGGGCTCCCGGGCGTCAACGAGAGCGTGATCCGGCTGATACCGCCGGAGGTCTGGGACGGGGTGACGATGAACCCGTGGCCACCGGGTGAGAACCTGCAGCCCCTGCCGAAGTCCGCCTGACCACCGGCTCCGGACCAGTACCGTCCACCGATCGTCTCCGATGCCGCCTGCCCGTAGAGGTCGACCTCGCTCGTGGCGTTGACCGAATGGAGATTGTGCTCCTGACCGATCACGCGCGGGTCGTTGACGATGTCCACCGGGAGCATGGCGACCGACGGGTTGTTGTGCAGCCAGTCCATGAGCTTCTGCGACCCCACCGCGAAGGTGGTGACGTGCTTGAACGGCCGGCCGGTCTTCCGTGATCCGTCGATGACGCCGGCGTCCACGAGGTCCATCACGCCGTCCGACAGCGCCTCGGTGTGGATCCCCAGGTTCTCGTGCCCGGTGAGCCGCGACAGCACCGCGTTGGGGAGCTTGCCGACCCCCAGTTGCAGACAGGCCCCGTCCGGCACCCGCTCGGCGATAAGGTTGGCGATCGCGTGCTCGATCTCGCCGGGCACGGGCGGCTCGATCGAGATCATCGGGGCGTCGTTCCGCGTCACGCCCACGACCTGGGAGATGTGGATGTGGTTGCGCCCGAAGGTCCGGGGCATGTTGGCGTTGACCTCGACGAAGAACGGCACCTGTCCGATGAAGGACGCCACGTAGTCGGCGTTGGTGCCCATCGAGAAGAACCCGTGCTCGTCGATCTCGGAGACCGTGGTCACGGCGAGGCCGGGCGGGCTGAACTCACGCAGGGTCGCCGGCACCTGCGCGAAGTCGACCGGAACGAGATCGCACGTGCCCTCGTGGAAGTTCTTCCGCGAACCGGGACCGAGGAAGTAGTCCACGTGCCGGAGCCTGCCCGGGTACGCACCCTCCATGAAGGGCAGCGATTCCCAGGGGTCCATGTGGTGGATGGTGACGCCGGAGAACCCCTCGGCCCCCGCGTCGAGAGCGCGCAGCAACGCCGGGGGCGCCGCGTTCTGGATCGGCGAGATGATGTGCATCCCCGGGGTGACGTGATCGAGTACCGCCTCGGCGGGCAGCTCTTCATAGTGGATGTCCTTGATCACGGTCGCACTCCGGTGGTCGGGGATGGTGGGGACGTCCGCCCGGCGGGCGGGTCATGCCAGGGCCGGGATGACCTCGCGTTCGAACAACTCGAGCCCCGAGGTGTCGGTGGCGATCTCTGGGAAGTAGAACACCCCGTAGGTCATCCCCAGACCCTCGAGTTCGCGGAGCTTGTCCACGATCTGCCCGGGCGTGCCCACCGCGGGCAGCCCGCGGTACGCGCCGAGCTGCCGGTCCGCCTCGTCCGCGCCCACGTGGCGGGCCATCCGGTCACGGAGGAACGCCAGCCTGTCGGCGACGTCCTTCTCCGTTTCCCCCACGGCCACGTTGTAGTTGGCGGTGCGCGTGATCTCGGACGGGTCCCGGCCCACGTCCGCGCAGTGTGCGAACAGGACCTCCGACTTGTGGGCGAACCCCTCGGGGCTGCCGTCGAAGTTCGTGTAGTCGGCGTGGCGGGCGGCGATCCGGAGGGTCTTGCGTTCGCCGCCGCCGGCGATCCACATCGGGATGCCACCCTCCTGCAGTGGCCGGGGTCGCACGATCGCACCGTCGACCCGGAAGTGGTCTCCCTCGAGCGAGACGATGCCGTCGGCCCAGGCCTCGGTCATGATCCGCACGCCCTCGTCGAGCATGGCGATCCGCTCACCGGCGGAGGGGAACCCGTAGCCGTAGGCCCGCCACTCGTGCTCGTACCAGCCGGCCCCGATCCCCATCTCGACGCGTCCGCCGGAGATGTGGTCCACGGTCGACGCCATCTTCGCCAGGAGCGCGGGGTTGCGGTACCCGAGACAGGTACACATCTGACCCAGCCGCACCCGGGAGGTCACCGCGCCGAGAGCGGACATCAGGGTCCAGGCCTCGTGGGTGGCCTCTCCGGTGGTGAGCGGTGCGGTGTGCATGTGGTCGTACACCCACACCGACTCCCACGGGCCCGCGTCGGCACGGGTGGCGAGGTCGGTGATGACCGGCCAGTGGCGGGCGGGGGGCACGTCGACCAGGTCGAGCCGCCAGCCCTGGGGCAGGAAGAGTCCGAAACGCATGCCCCCGACACTAGCGCCGTGGGCCACGCCGGGAGAGCCGGTCAGGCGGTGGACAGGACCGCGCCGATGCCCTCCGGCTCGTCCTCGCCGTCGAAGTACAGCGCCACGTATCGCCCCGCGACCTCGGCGACCTGCATCTCCATGTCGTACACCAACCGCAGGACGTCGGTCCGCATGATCTGCGCCGGCGTGCCGTCGGCGACGATCGAGCCGTCCTTCATGGCGATGATCCGGTCCGAGTAGGCGGCGGCGATGTTGATGTCGTGGATCACCAGGACGACGGTCTTGTCCCGCTCCGCGGCGGTCCGGCGCAGCAACCGCATGATCGAGGTGGCGTGACGCAGGTCGAGGTTGTTGAGCGGTTCGTCGAGCAGGACGTAGTCCGTGTCCTGCGCGAGAACCATGGCGATGTGGGCGCGTTGGCGCTGGCCGCCGGAGAGCTCGTCGAGGTACCGGTCGGCCAGGCCCTCCAGCTCCATCGCCGCCAGGGCGTACCCGACGTGCTCGTCGTCCCCGGGGGTGGGTCGGCCACCGTTGTGCGGGAACCTGCCGAAGGCCACGAGTTCGCGGACCGTCAGGCGGATGGAGACGGCGTTCTCCTGACGCAGCACCGCGAGGCGTCGCGCGAGCTCGCGGCCACCGTTCACGGACACATCGACCCCGTCGACCAGGACGTGTCCGGAGTCGGCTCCCTGGAGTCGGCTCATGACCCCCAGCAACGTGGACTTGCCGGCGCCGTTGGGTCCGATCAACGAGGTGACGCCGCCCTGGGCGAAGCACGCGGTGACGTCGCGGAGGACCTGTGTGTCGCCGTATGACGCGCACACCGAGTTCGCCTCGATACCGCCCCCGGTCGGGCGCTCGGCCGGCCACGGGGTCGCGCTGGTCCGGTCACCGCGGCGACGGAACGGGAGGAGGGACATGATCTGCTTCTTTCGTCAGCGTGCGCGGTTGGTCAGGAGCAGGAACAGGAACAGCAGGCCACCGACGAACTCGATGACGATGCTCAACGCGGACTCGACGCCCAGGGCGCCGAGCACCAACTCCCCACCGGCCAGCGCGACCACGCCGAGCAGCGAGGCGACGGGCAGCGTGAAGCGGTGGAGGGTGGTCCCGAGGAGCGCGTAGGCGGCGTTGGCGACGATGAGCCCGAAGAACATCACCGGGCCGATCAGCGCCGTCGACGCGGAGACGAGGAACGAGACCACCACCAGCACGACGATCGTCACCCGGCGGTGGTTCACGCCCAGGGCGACCGCCGGGTCACGGCCGAGGAGCATCACATCCAGCCTGCGGCCGAGCAGCACGACCACACCCAGGCAGGCGGCGACGATGAGTCCGCACGCGACCAGGATGTCCGGCTGCACACCCCGGAAGCTGGCGAACATGGCGTCCTGGACCCGCAGGTAGGCGGCCGGGTCGAGCAGGCGTTGGAAGAACGAGGAGATCGAGCGGAAGAACACCCCGAACACCACGCCGACCAGCAACAGCAGGTGGATGTCGGTCCTCCGCCCACCGAGCAGCCAGAGGTAGAGCGCGGTCGAGGCCACGACCATGATCGCCGTCTGCCCCAGGAATCCGGAGAGGCCGCCGCTGATGAGGCCGCCGGCGAGGGCCTCGGGACGCGGGACCACGAAGAACACGAGCATCGTCTGGACGAGCAGGTACAGCGAGTCGAAGCCCATGAGTGCCGGGGTGAGGATCCGGTTCCCGGTGACGGTCTGGAACAACACCGTCGACACGCCCACCGCCACGGCCACCAGGACGATCGCCACGGCATGGCGGGACAACCGGTCCAGCGAGTAGTGCCAGGCCCTGGAGCCCACGGTCTCCGGGAGGCCGGTCAGGACGAGTGCGGCCAGCGCCCCGACCGCGACGGCGGCGCAGACCAGGGTGACCAGCCACCGGCGTCGTCGGTCGGACTCGGTCCGTGTCCGCCCACGCCGGAGCTGCTGCGGCAGGCGCTCCGCGGTAGGGGTCTCAACCATTGCGCACCGCCCGCAGCATCATCGCCAGGAATACGGCCCCGCCGATGATCCCCACCAGCGTCCCCACGGGGATCTCACCCGCACCGGTCGAGCCACCGGCGAGGATGCCCGGGAGCGACCGTCCGACCATGTCGCAGACGAGGACGGTGACCGCGCCGAGGAGCGCCACGAGCGGCAGGCCGCGGCGCGCGTCGTCGCCGACGAGTCTGGAGACGACGTTGGGGACCACGAGTCCGAGCAGCGGGAGGGCGCCCACGGTGACGACGACGACGGCGGCGACGGCCGCCACGATGGACATTCCCAGGGCGACGACCGTGCGGTGATCCACACCGAGGCCCGTGGCGACGTCCTCCCCCAGCCCGGCCACGGTGAACCTGTCCGCCGTGATGTAGGCGATCACCCCGAGGACGGCCACCAGCCAGAGCAGTTCGTACCGCCCGGCGAGGACCGCGGAGAAGTCGGCGAGCATCCAGGCGTTGAGCATCTGGAGGAGATCCCGGGACAGTGCCAGGAACGCCGCGACCGCACCCACGACGGAGCCCAGCATGATGCCGATGAGCGGCACGATGAAGGAGTCGGAGACGGCGACGCGACGGATGCACGCGAGGAACAGCGCGGTGCCGGCGAGGGCGAACACCATCGCCACGAGCATCTTCACCACGATCGGGGCGCCCGGGGCGAGGATCGCCACCACGACCAGGCCCAATCCGGCGGACTCGACCGTCCCGGCGGTGGAGGGCTCCACGAAGCGGTTGCGGGTGAGCAGCTGCATGAGCAGTCCGGCGACCGCCAGGGACGCCCCGGCGAGCGCTGCCGCCGCGGTCCGGGGCAGGCGGGCCTCGAGGAGGTAGACGCGATGCGCCTCGGTGAGGCCACCGGTGAGGACGTCCCGGACCGTGATGTCGGCCGCGCCGACGAACACGCTCGCGACCAGTGCCACCAGTAGTGCGGCCACGCCGAGAACCGGCCAGGGCGCCTGGTGCCGTGGCCGGTTCTCCGACAGGGTGGTGGTCACGACCGGGTGCTCCCCGCGGTCAGGAGACTGCCGAGTCGATCTCGCCGATCATGGCGTCCAGGACGCCGAGCCCGCCGCCGATGAGGTACCAGTTCTGCCCGTCGAGCATGTGGACGTTGCCGTTGGTCGCGGCGGAGGTCCGGTTGAACAGGGGGTTGTCCAGCAGCGCTGTGGCCGCCTCACCCTCGGCACCGATCGCGGCGTCCCGATCGATCACGAAGACGTGATCGGGGTTGAGCTCGGCGATCTGCTCCCAGCTGAGCGGTGCGCCGTGCCTGCCCTCGGCGGCGACGTCACCGGCCGACTCCATTCCGAGTTCGTTGAAGATGATGTCGAACCGGGTCCCGGGGCCGTAGGCCGTGACCTTGCCGCCCGAGGTCATGAGCACCAGTGCCGTTCCGGCGTCCTCGGCCTTGGCACGCGTCTCGGCGACCCTCTCGTCGATCTCGGCGAGCTGCTCCGCCGCCTTGTCCTCGGCACCGAACAGGGCGGCGATCTCCTCCACCTTGGCGCGGTTGGACGCGACCGTGTCGGAGGTGTCGGGATCACCGGCGATCACCTGGTCCGAGATCTTGGCGAACTCGGGCTCCATCGCCTCCGTGCGCGCACCGAACAGGATCAGATCGGGGCCGAGCTCGGCGATGACGTCCATCTTCGGCTCCTTGAGGCTGCCGACGTCCGTGTACTCATCGCTCGCATAGGTGTCGAGCGCGTCCGGGAACACCCCGGTCTTGGTCAGGCCCACCACCCGGTCCTCGAGATCCAGCTCGTCGAGCGTGTCGGCAGCGGCGTGGCTGGTGAGGACGACCCGCGCGGGCCCCTCACCGTCGGTGCCGGTGGACTGCGCGTCGGAGCTTCCGCAGGCAGTGAGCGCGCCGCCGGTCAGGGCGAGGGCGGCTGCCGCGGCGACGATCGTGGGGAATCGGTTCACAGTGTCTCCAGGGGCTTAAGTCAGTAGGTTAGGCTCACCTTAACCACGCCGTGTGCGCAGGGGCAAAACCAAGGTGTGCCTTCCCTCAGAAGCGGGTGGTGGGGACCTCGCGCCGACCGGCCCGCTCCCGTGGCCACGGGACCCCGGCGCGAGTACGATCACGCCATCGGAATCCCGTCGCGAAGGAGGCCCGGCATGCCCACCGCGGAGGTCCGGAGGGCGATGCGCGCCCAGGACCGGCGACGGTTCCTCCCCCCTGAGGTCGCGGGCGACCACCGCCGCGACGCTCCGCTGCCGATCGGCCACGGGCAGACGAACTCGCAACCCTCCACCGTGGCGGACATGATGACCCTCCTCGAACCGTTCCCCGGGATGCGGGTCCTCGACGTCGGCTCCGGCAGCGGCTGGACATCGGCGATCCTCGGCGAACTGGGCGGACCGGGGTCCGCCGTGTACGCGGTCGAGCTGGTTCCGGAGCTGGTCGAGAGGTCACGCGCGGCCCTCACCCAGCCCTGGGTGCGGGTACACCAGGCCCGGCCCGGGGAGCTGGGCCTGCCGGAGTACGGCCCCTTCGACCGGATCCTCGTCTCCGCGATGGGCGAGGCCCTCCCTCAGGAGCTCGTGGACCAACTCGCAGAGGGCGGTGTGATGGTCGCGCCCTGGCGGGACGTCATGCACAGGGTGCGGCGCACGAGCGGGGAACTCGAGGTCACCGACCACGGTGGATACCGCTTCGTCCCCCTGCGCCACACCCGATTCTGACCTGCACAATCGGACGATTATCCTGGACGGAAGTTTTACCCGCCTTACAGATCCAGGAGCGTCGATGCCCGAGTTCGTCTATGAGGACCTCCTCCCGGTCGGTGCGGACACCACCGAGTACCGCCTCCTGACCACCGAGGGCGTCTCCACCGTCGAGGGCCCGGACGGCACGACCTTCCTGCGCGTGGATCCGGAGGCGATCCGCCTGCTCACCGAGACGGCGATGCACGACATCTCGCACTACCTGCGCCCCGACCACCTGGCCCAGGTCGCCAAGATCCTCGACGACCCCGAGGCCAGCGACAACGACAAGTTCGTCGCACTGGACCTGCTCAAGAACGCCAACATCGCCGCCGGCGGGGTGCTTCCGATGTGCCAGGACACCGGCACCGCCATCGTCAAGGGAGAGCGTGGCCAGCACGTGCTCACCCCGGGGCCCGACGAGCAGGCGGTCGCCCGCGGTGTCTACGACGCGTTCACCCGCCTCAACCTGCGCTACTCGCAGAACGCCCCCCTCACCATGTGGGACGAGAAGAACACCGGCAACAACCTCCCGGCCCAGATCGAGATCGGCGCCGACACCACTCCCGGCCACGAGAACAGCTACAAGTTCCTGTTCATGGCCAAGGGCGGCGGCTCGGCCAACAAGTCCTTCCTCTACCAGGAGACCAAGGCGATCCTCAATCCCGAGCGGATGATGCAGTTCATCGAGGAGAAGATCCGCTCGATCGGCACCGCGGCCTGCCCGCCCTACCACCTGGCGATCGTGGTGGGCGGCACCTCCGCCGAGTTCGCGGTCAAGACGGCCAAGCTCGCCTCGGCGCACTACCTGGACGAGCTCCCCCGCGAGGGGGCCATGTCGGGCCGCGGATTCCGCGACGTGGAGCTGGAGGAGAAGGTCTTCGAGCTGACCCAGCAGATCGGGATCGGCGCGCAGTTCGGCGGTAAGTACTTCTGCCACGACGTCCGCGTGGTGCGCCTCCCCCGCCACGGGGCGTCACTCCCCGTCGCGATCGCCGTCTCCTGCAGCGCCGATCGTCAGGCCAAGGCCAAGATCACCCCGGAGGGCGTGTTCCTCGAGCAGCTCGAGTTCGATCCCGGCCGTTTCCTGCCCGCCACCACCGACGCCGAACTGGACGCCGCGACGCACGGCGTGTCCGGGACCGGCAAGGGAGCGGCGGTGAGGATCGACCTCAACAAGCCCATGGCGGAGATCCTCGCCGAGCTGAGCAAGCACCCGGTCAAGACCCGTCTGTCCCTCACCGGTCCCCTGGTGGTGGCCCGCGACATCGCCCACTCCAAGATCAAGGAGCGGCTCGACGCCGGCGAGGAGATGCCGCAGTACCTCAAGGATCACCCGGTCTACTACGCCGGACCCGCCAAGACCCCCGAGGGGATGCCGTCGGGATCGTTCGGCCCCACCACCGCCGGCCGCATGGACTCGTACGTCGAGCAGTTCCAGGCCGCGGGCGGCTCGATGGTCATGCTGGCCAAGGGCAACCGCTCGAAGCAGGTCACCGATGCCTGCGCCACCCACGGCGGCTTCTACCTCGGCTCGATCGGAGGCCCCGCCGCGCGGCTGGCCCAGGACTGCATCAAGCACGTCGAGGTGATCGAGTACGAGGAACTCGGCATGGAGGCGGTGTGGAAGATCGACGTGGAGGACTTCCCCGCGTTCATCGTGGTCGACGACAAGGGCGAGGACTTCTTCGCCCACACCGGCGAGGTCACGCTGACGGTGGGCAAGCGCCCGGGTCTGTGACCTGTGCGGGCCTGTGACCTGCGGGGGCCACACACGCGCGGGCTATGTGACCTGCATGGGTGACCGCCCGGGGGGTGGCGTCACGAGACTCCCCGGGCAGCGGCCTCCAGTGTGGCCACGTCGAGTCTGACCATGTCCATCATCACCGTGAAGGCCCGTGCGGTGGCCGCCTGGTCCCCCGAGCGCCACAGCTCGTACAACGACTCCGGTGCGACCTGCCAGCGCACTCCGTAACGGTCGATGAGCCAGCCGCACTGCACCTCCCGGCCCCCGCCGGCCAGCAGGCCGTCCCAGTAGTGGTCGATCTCGTCCTGGTCGGCGCACCGGATCTCCAGCGAGATCGCATCGGTGTACTCGACCCCCGGACCCCCGTTGAGGGCGAGGAAGGCCCGACCGTCGAGCTCGAACTCCACTGTCAGGACCTCGCCGGCCTTCGGCCCCGGCGTGTCGACCGGGGACTCGTCGACCGAGATGACGCGCGAGTTCGGGAAGACCGAGCAGTAGAACTCCGCGGCCTCCTCCGCCTGCCCGTCCATCCACAGACACGTGACGAACCTCGACATGTCGCCCCCTCCTCCCGCCCCGACGGGCGTGGCCCGGATCCAGTGTCCCCCGACCGCGGCCCCCGCGGAACACCCTGGAGTGTCGCGATCCGGCAACGACGTTCGGCGCCGGTCTGGCCGCGACTAGGATCTACGTGCATGAACAGGATCACGCGTACCCTCGCCGCAGTCACGGTCGCCGCGGCCGCCACCGCCGGGCTCTCCGCCTGCGGGACGGACGGCGAATCGGGCCGGGACGAGGCGACCGGGGTGTCACCGACCACCTCAGAGGTGATGTCCACGACGACCTCGGCCCCCGTCCCCGGGCCCGCCGATTCGACGGTCGACGTCCCGGCACCCGTGGCGGACCGCTGGAACGACCTCGGCGGCGAGGCGGGCGAACTGGGCCGGGCGGCCGGACCCGCCACCGATGTAGAGGGCGGCTCGATCACCGAGTTCGAACGCGGGGCGATCGTCCTCACCCCCGCAGGGCGCGCCTTCGTGGTGCAGGGCGAGATCCTCGCCGCCTACCTGGACGCGGGCGGGCCCGCGGGCGAGCTGGGTTTCCCCACCGCGGACGAGGCCACCACCGACGGGGGATGGATCTCCACCTTCGAGGGCGGGGTCATCACATATCTCGACGGGGTCGCCGAGGTCCGCACCGACTGACCAGCAGTCGCCCGTCACCCGCACGGTTCGCCCGCGCGTCGGGCATCGGAACGGGGGTGAAAGCGGGTTATCGGGGCGTCGCGCGGCCCTCTCCGGCGGGGCTATCGTCCTCCCGTGAAGTCCACCCTCCCCCGCGCCCAGGCGCCGGATCCCCCGTCCACGCTGCCGGGGACCGTACCCGCCGCCGTGCTATTGCCCCTTGCCCTGGCCGGTGCGATCGGGCCGTTCGCGACCGACACCTACCTGCCCGCGCTTCCCCTCATCGTCGGGGAGTTCGGGGTCTCCGCCTCGGTCGCCCAGCTCACCCTGACCGCGTTCATGGTCTCGCTGGCCGCGGGGCAGCTCGTGATCGGCCCGCTCTCGGACCGTGTGGGCAGGCGCACCCTGTTGATCCTGGGTTCGGTGGGCACCGCGGTCGCGGCCGTGGTGTGTGCGCTGGCCCCGTCGATCTGGGTACTGGTGCTGGGACGGGTCGCCCAGGGGTTCTTCGGCGCGGCGGGGATCGTCCTGAGCAAGGCCGTGGTGGTGGACGTCGGCCGCGGTGCCGGTGTCGCCAAGGCGTTCGCGACCCTCATGGCCCTCCAGTCGGTGGCGCCGGTGATCGCCCCGCTCGTCGGCGGTGCCGTGGTCCCGTTCGGCGGCTGGCGGGGCGTGTTCTGGCTGTTGGCCGGACTGTCGGTGGTCACGGCGATCGGCGTGGTCGCAGCGGTCCCCGAGACGTTGCACCCCGGCGACCGCCGTACCGGCGGCGTCATGTCCACCCTGGGCGACATGCGTTTCGTGGCCACCTCCGGGCCGTTCGTGGCCCGGGTGTCGGTGTTCGTGTTCACGTTCGGTGTGCTCTTCGCGTACATCTCCGCGAGCCCGTTCATCTACCAGGACATGGTCGGACTCTCCCCCACCGCGTACTCGGTGGCGTTCACCGTCAACGCCCTCGGCATCCTCGCCTCGAACCTGGCCGGGGCACGCCTGGTCGGCAGGTTCGCACCGGAGAGGATCCTCGCCACCGGGGTGGTCGGCATGCTCACGGCGATCGCGGTGCTCGTCGTCGTCGTCGCCCTGTCCCCCGCCGGCACCCTGGGGTTGGCACCGGTCACCGTGGGCTTCATCCTGCTGACCCTGTCGATCGGGGCGATCCTGCCCAACGCGGCAGCCCTGTCCATGCAGGCGACCCGGGGGCACTCGGGGTCCGGGTCCGCGCTGCTCGGCGCTGCGCAGTTCAGCCTGGCGGCGCTCGTGGCGCCGCTGACAGGGTTCTCCGGCCCGCACTCCGCCCTGCCCATGCTCGCCGTGATGGGCGCCTGCGCACTCGTGGTCGTGGTGGCTCTCACGGCGGTGCTCCGCCGGTCGGCGCGCGCCGGGTGAGCGCTGCGAGGCGACACGACGGTCGTGGGCCGGGGGTAGGGTGACGGTCACGAGCGACCCCCGAGGTGGTGTCCGACATGCCGGTGATGACGACGACCGCGTCCCGAGCCCTGACCGGTGCCCGTCGGCGGGCCGGACTGGTGGTGCGCTCGCGGATCGCCGGTGACGACGCCGCCGAACGACGGCAACGGATCTGGCACTCCGAGGGCGAACGGTGGAACTCCCCCGGGGATGCGATCTGCGCGGTGCACGGCGACGCCTCGATGTTCGCCGCCGGGCTGACCGCTCTGTTACTCCAGTCGCTGCACCCGCTGGCCATGGCCGGGGTGACCGACCACAGCGACTACCGCGGCGACCCCTGGGGCAGACTCCAACGCACCTCGCAGTTCATCGCCACGACCACCTTCGGGACGGTCCCGGACGCCACGCAGCTCATCCGGACGATCAACGGGGTGCACCGGGCGGTGGTGGGGACCGACTATCGCGGCCGACCCTACGACGCCCGCGACCCGCACCTGTTGCGGTGGGTCCACGTCGCCGAGATCTGGGGCTTCCTCGAGTGCCACCGCCTGTACGGGCGCACCGCGATGTCGGCGGAGCGACGGGACGAGTACGTGCGACAGGCGTCGCGCACCGGGATCATGCTGGGAGCCCAGGACGTCCCGATGACCGTCGCCGAGCTCGACGCGGCCCTCGAGGAGTACCGGCCCGAGCTCGAGGCCTCCCCGGCCGCGCTCGACGCCCGGCACTTCCTGCTGAACGAGCCGCCCGTGGGGTGGACCGACAAGCCCGCCTACGCGATGCTCCGCGAGGGCGCGGTCGCGGCGCTGCCGCCCTGGGCCCGCAGGACCCTCGGCCTCGCCGACGGCCCCCTCGGCTCCCGGGCCGTGGCCCTGCACCTCGGGCGGACCGGGGTGTCGACACTCAGGTGGGTCCTGGACGCGGTGGAGGGCTGAGACCGGACCGGCTGCGAGGGCGCGGCGGGCCGAAGGGGGCTACCCTGTGACGATCCGACCCGGCACGGGTCGGCCGTCCCGTCGGCGGGGACCCCTCCCGCCCACCACAGTGAGGTACCCATGGCCGGTGGTCTCGCCGCCCTGCTCGACGACATCGCCGTCCTCGCCCGGATGGCCGCGGCCAGTACCGACGACATCGCGGCCGCCTCCGGACGCGCGAGCGTCAAGGCCGCCGGAGTGGTGGTCGACGACACCGCCGTGACCCCGCAGTACGTCCGCGACGTGGAGCCGTCGCGCGAACTGCCCATCATCCGTCGGATCGCCACGGGTTCCCTGGGCAACAAGGCCATCATCATCGTCTTCGCGCTCCTGCTCAGCCAGTTCGTCCCGTGGATCCTCACCCCACTGCTGATGCTCGGTGGTGCGTACCTCTGCTACGAGGGCGCGGAGAAGGTGTGGGAACGCGTCACCGGCCACCACGAGGAGGCCACGCCAGTCGTCGAGAAGGGCCCCGACGCGGAGAAGCGGATGATCCGCGGGGCGGTGACCACCGACTTCATCCTCAGCGCCGAGATCATGATGATCGCGCTCAACGAGGTCGCCGAGGAGCCGTTCTGGACCCGCGCGGCGATCCTGGTGGTGGTGGGGCTGTTCATCACCGCGCTCGTCTACGGCGTGGTGGCGGTGATCGTCAAGATGGACGACATCGGACTCCACCTGGCCGGGAGGGACTCCCCGGGGGTGAAGAGGTTCGGCAGCGGTCTGGTCCGGGCGATGCCGACGGTCCTCGAGGTGATCTCGTTCGTCGGGATGCTCGCGATGCTGTGGGTCGGCGGACACATCCTCCTGGTGGGACTGGACGAGCTCGGGGCGACCGCCCCGTACCACCTGGTGCACCTGCTGGAGGAGCCGGCCGCGGCGGTGGCAGGCGTCGGGAGCGTGCTCGGGTGGCTGGTCAACACGGTGTGCTCGCTGCTGTTCGGCCTGGTCGTCGGCGCGGTGGTGGTGGCCGTGGCCCACGTCGTCCCCCGTCGACGGGACGAGTCGGGGCCCGCCCCCACCACAGCGGAGGCCGCCGGGACCGGTCACGCGAGGGACTGATGCTCCTCACCGTGGGGCACGGTCGGCTCGCGGGCGACGAGCTCGGGGGGTTGCTCACCGGCGCCGGGGTCGAACTCCTGGTGGACATCCGTCGATTCCCCGGGAGCCGCGCCAACTCGGCCGCCGCACAGGGGGCGGTGCCGGAGCTCGCCCGCGACCTCGGCATCGACTACCGCTGGGAGGAGCAACTCGGGGGCCGTCGCACGCTCACGGCGGAGCAACGGCGCGACTCACCCGACACCTGGTGGCGCGTCGAGGCGTTCCGCGCCTACAGCGCGTGGACCCGCTCCCCCGGGTTCCGCGCGGCCCTGGACCGGGTCGTCGGGGACGCCCGCGCCCGTCGGACCGCGGTCATGTGTTCGGAGTCCGTGTGGTGGCGCTGCCACCGCAGGATCGTGGCCGACGTGACGACGACCGTCCACGACCTCCCCGTGGGGCACCTCATGCACAGCGGGTCGATCACCGGGCACAGCCCGAGCGAAGGACTTCGGCTCGACGCCCACGGACAGCCGGTGTGGGACGCCGGCGTCGCCTAGGCTCGTGGCATGGAACCGGCACCCTCCCTCGCCCCCGTCGCCGCACTTCTCGGCACCTGGAGGGGTGAGGGCGCGGGGTCGTATCCCACCATCGAGGACTTCACGTACACCGACGAGGTGGTCTTCACTGATGTCGGCAAGCCGTTCCTGCACTACGTCCAACGGTCGTGGAGCGCGGACGGCTCCCCCATGCACACCGAGACGGGTTATCTGCGCATCCCGGGGGCCGGGACCGCCGAGTTGATCCTGGCGCAGCCCATGGGACAGACCGAACTCGCCGAGGGCACCGTCGTGGCCGAGGCGGACTCGCTCGTCCTGGAATTCCAGGCCCGGGTGGCCAACAGCGCCACCGCCAAGCAGGTGGACGCCACCAGGCGCCGGTACGAACTCACCGGGGACAGGTTGGTCACCACCTTCGCCATGGCCGCGGTCGGACAGCCGATGACCCATCACCTCCACTCCGATATGCGGCGGGTCTGAGCGTCGTGGCCGAGAAGAAGAACGACGGGCGATCCGCGAACATCAAGGACGAGAAGGTCTACGAGGCGCTGCGCGACGACGGCGCCAGCAAGGAGAAGGCCGCCCGGATCGCCAACGCCTCGGCCGGGCGATCGCGGTCCGAGGTCGGCCACAAGGGTGGCAAGGCCGGCTCGTACGAGGACTGGACCGTCGACGAGCTCCGCGACCGCGCCCGGGAGGTCGGCATCGAGGGACGCTCGTCCATGACCAAGGACGAGTTGATCGAGGCGTTGCGGGAGCACTGAGCCGGGCTCACCGGGCCGGGCTCAGCGGGCCGCGCGCTCACCCTCGTCGGCGTGTGGCCCGGTGCGTCAGCGCGCCGCGTCCCCCCGCCACACGAGCCGGGACACCCCCAGCCCGTCGAGCTCCCACCGCAGCTGGGACTGCGAGGGGGACTGGACGGGGAGGAACGCGGCCTCACGCATCCGACGATTGGCGGGGGCGTCCTGCGCATACCCCATTCCACCGCAGAGGATGGCCTCGAGTCGCGTGGCGGCGGGAGCGATCTCGGCGCCGTCCAGGCGCAACAGGAGGAGGTCGACGAGAGCGCCCTCTCCCGGCCGCGACGCCAGTCGGTGCAACTCCGAGTGCATGTGCTCGTGGCGGTCCACCAGCGCGGAGTGCTCGTCGGCGGAGAACGCACCGAGGCCGCCGAGCAGTCCCTCGACCTCGGTGAGAGAACGCGCCGCGACACCCGAGCAGAACGCGGCCTGCAGGACGAGGAACTCCGGGCGCACGCCGGTCAGGAAGTCCCCCAGGTCCTCCCCCAGCACCTGCTCGTCGGGGACGACGACGCCGTCGAGCCCGATCATGGTCGAGGCCGTGGCGTTGAGCGCCAGGAGATCCGGGGCGCTGCGCATGTCCACGCCCGGAGTCGACGCCTCGAAGGCCAGGACGAGGCTGCGCCCGTCCCCGGTGTTGGCGGCCAGGACGATCGTGCTGTCCTCGTAGACGTTGGAGGCCCACGCAACCGGGCCGTCGATGCGGTAGCCGCCGTCGACCGGAGTGGCGGTGATCGGGACTCTGCCCAGCCCGACCGCCTGGCGCTGGGCAACGGCCATGCCGGTCACACCGGGCCGGTCCCCCGTGGCCACGGCGCGATAGGTCCGCCACGCGGCGTCCGACCGGTCCGCCGCGTGGCGGAGGTAGGCGGCGGTCATGCGTTGCGCCCAGGCGCCGAAGGCCACCGCCAGGCTCTCGGTGGCCACGGCCTCGATGATCGTGGCGGCGACGCCGACCGGGGTGCGGTCGACGTCGAAGAGGCCGAGGTCGGCGAGAGCGGAGAGGTCCTGCCTGAGGTCGGCGTCCCCGCGGTCCAGCGCCGTCGCCCGCGCGGCGACCGAATCGATCACCGCGATGAGCGCTCCGGGATCGACGGCGCCGAGGTCCCCGGCGGTGAGCCGTGCCCGCGGTGCCCCGAGGTCCGGGGTGAGAGTGGCGGCCGCGGACCCGCTCATGCCAGCCCGCGCAGACGCGAGGCGGTGGTGCCGATCTCCCGCGCCCCGACCATCGAGTCCGCGTCGATCAGCACCGACCGGCCGGGTCGCCTCTCCCGGGAGCGGGTGGTCTCGTACGGGAACGGGATCATCGGGTGTCCTTTCCGGGACGCGGGCGACGTGCGTACGACAGGGCAGAACAGACCGATGGGTCCATCTATTCCCCACGCCCGCACCCCCACTCCGACCGCCCGGGCGGTGAACACTGGCTTAACGGGATCGCGGCGATCCCGCCCCACCACTACAGTCATGGGATGCGCACCGTCCTCCATACCAAGCTCGACGAGTTCTCCGACCAGCTGGTCCGGTTCTGCGAGATGAACAACCGACTCCTCGACCTCGCCACCGTGGCGCTGCTCGAGGGTGACGAGGTCGCCGCCACCGAGGTCATCGACGGCGCGGCCGAGGTGGAGGATCTGCGCGAGGCGAGCGAGCAGCACGCCTTCGATCTGCTGTTGCTCGAGGCACCCGTGGCCCGCGACCTGCGGCAGGTGGTCTCCGGCATCTACATCGTCGAGCACTTCACGCGGATGGCCGCCCTCACCGGCCACATCGCCCGCGTCGCCCGCCGACGCCACCCCAACCCGGTCATCCCCGGGCCCGTGGTCCCGACGATCCGCGAATTCGCGGAGCGGGACTCGGCCATGGCCCGGAATCTCGGGCAGCTGCTCCCCACCAAGGACGTCCGCCTCGCTCGCTCACTCGATTCGGAGGACGACGCGGTCGATTCCCTCCACGCCGACCTCATGCGGCAGATCTCCGCCGAGGACTGGCCGCACGGCTCGGTCGCGGCGGTGGATCTGGCGCTGCTCGCCCGCTACTACGAGCGGTTCGCCGATCACACGGTCAGTATCGCCAACCGCGTGGTCTACCTCGCCACGGGTGAGAGGCCCGGGGGCGGGTCGCTCTCCCACCTCGAGGACGGCACCGTCCTCGACTGACCCGATCCGATCTCCGATGTGAGGAGCCCGCCGTGTCCCGTCCCATCCACTTCGAGATCCACGCCTCCGATCCCGCGCGGGCGTGCGCGTTCTACGCTGCCGTCTTCGGCTGGACCTACCAGGACTGGAGCGACTTCGCCGGGTCACCGTACTTTGGCGTGACCTCCGGCCCCGAGGACCAACCGGGCATCAACGGCGCGATCATGCAGCGCAACGGCGACACCCCTGCGACGGGATCGCCCGTCGCCGGCGCGGTGCTCACGATGGGGTGCGGGGACTTCGACGCCACCGCCCGCGCGATCCTCGACGCCGGCGGGACGGTGGCCATGGACAAGCACGCCCTGCCGGGTATGGCGTGGCAGGGCTACTTCCTCGACACCGAGGGCAACGTGTTCGGCATCCACCAACCGGACCCCGACGCGAAGTAGGGCGACCGCATGACCCGGGTGTGAGCCCGGGTCATGCGGTGGTGGGCGAGCCACCGTGGCGTGTCACCTGCTGCCGCGGGGCCTCACCGGCAGATCGCGCCCGTCGAGGCCGACTGCACGAGCTTGGAGTACTTGGCCAGCACACCGCGGGTGTAGCGCGGCGGGAGCGGCTCCCACCCGGCGCGACGCGCCTCCAGCTCGGCCTCGTCCACCAGCAGGTCCAGGGTCCCGTCGGACACGTCCAGGCGGATGCGGTCGCCGTCGCGGACCAGGGCGATCGGTCCACCGTCCACCGCCTCGGGGGCGATGTGGCCGACGCACAGGCCGGTGGTGCCACCGGAGAACCGCCCGTCCGTCATCAACAGCACGTCCTTGCCGAGCCCGGCGCCCTTGATGGCGCCGGTGATCGCGAGCATCTCGCGCATGCCCGGGCCGCCCTTGGGCCCCTCGTAGCGGATCACCACGACGTCCCCGGCGGTGATCGTGCCGTCCTCCAGCGCGTCCATGGCGGAGCGCTCCCGCTCGAACACGCGGGCAGTGCCCTCGAAGACATCGGAATCGAAGCCGGCGGACTTGACCACGGCGCCCTCAGGGGCGAGCGACCCGTGCAGGATCGTGATGCCGCCGGTCGGGTGGATCGGCTCGCTCATCGCGCGCAGCACCAGCCCGTCCGGGTCCGGCGGGGCGATGTCCGCGAGGTTCTCCGCGACGGTGCGCCCGGTGACGGTGAGGCAGTCGCCGTGCAGGAGTCCCGCGTCGAACAGGGCCCTCATGACCACCGGAACACCGCCGATCCGGTCGACGTCGGTCATCACGTGCGCGCCGAACGGCTTGACGTCCGCGAGGTGCGGCACCTTCGCGCCGATGCGGGCGAAGTCGTCGAGGGTGAGCTCGACCTCCGCCTCGCTGGCGATCGCGAGCAGGTGCAGGACGGCGTTGGTGGATCCGCCGAAGGCCATGACCACGGCGATCGCGTTCTCGAACGCCTCCTTGGTCATGATGTCGCGGGCGGTGATCCCGCGACGCAGCAACTCGACCACCGCCTCACCGCTCGCCTTGGCGTAGTCGTCCCGCCGCCGGTCCGGCGCGGGCGGGGACGCGCTCCCCGGGAGGGACATCCCGAGCGCCTCGGCCGCGCTCGCCATGGTGTTGGCGGTGTACATTCCGCCGCACGCCCCCTCGCCGGGACAGATGGCTCGCTCGATGGTGTCGACGTCCTCGCGACTCATCAGACCGCGCGAGCACGCCCCGACGGCCTCGAACGCGTCGATGATGGTGACCTGCTTCTCCGTGCCGTCGGAGAGCTTCGCGAAGCCGGGCAACGTGGATCCCGCGTACAGGAAGACGCCCGCCAGATCGAGGCGCGCGGCGGCCATGAGCATCCCCGGGAGGGACTTGTCGCAGCCGGCGAGCAACACCGACCCGTCGAGCCGCTCGGCGCTCATCACCGTCTCGACGCTGTCGGCGATCACCTCGCGGGACACGAGCGAGAAGTGCATGCCCTCGTGACCCATCGAGATCCCGTCGGACACCGAGATGGTGCCGAACTCGAGCGGGTACCCGCCGCCGGAGTGCACGCCCTCCTTGACCGCCTTGGCCAGGCGGTCGAGCGAGAGGTTGCACGGGGTGATCTCGTTCCACGAGGAGGCCACCCCGATCTGGGGCTTGCCCCAGTCGTCGTCCCCCATCCCGACCGCGCGGAGCATGCCCCGCGCGGCGGTCTTCTCGAGGCCGTCGGTGACGTCCCGGCTGCGGGGCTTGATGTCCACACCGTCGCGGGTGCTCGTCTGATCAGTCTGCTGCGTCATACCGCCAGACTAGGCGGTGGACGGGAGAGGGCCACAGGAGAGGCGACGGGTCAGACCGGGGTCAGCTCGAGCAGGCGCCCACCCGGGCCGTCCTCGAGCACCCAGATCGCCCCGTCGGGGGCCTCGGCGAGCGCCCTGACCCGCTCGCCCATGTCCCATTCCTGCACGACGGTCGCGGTCTGGTCCTGCAGTTCCACACGGACCAACACCTGTCCGGACAGTCCGCCGACGAGCGCGCTGCCTCTCCAGCCGTCGAAACGGTCCCCGCCGTAGATCAGGAGGCTGCCGGGGGAGATGGCGGGCACCCAGTACGCGGCGGGCGGGACGAAGCCGTCACCGTCCCGGTGGTCCGGGATGTCCCCGCCGTCGTAGTGCCGTCCCATCGAGGCCCGGGGCCACCCGTAGTTCGCGCCCTCGACGAGCAGGTTGAGCTCGTCGCCGTGGCGGGGGCCCATCTCGGACACCCAGATCCCGCCCTCCGGGTCCTCGGCGATGCCCAGGGGGTTGCGGTGGCCGATGGTCCAGAGGTCGGCGGAGGAGCCGCCGTCCCCCGCCCACGGGTTGCCGGGCGCCGGGTCCCCGTCGAGGGTCAGGCGGACCACTGCGCCGAGGTTGCTGGCGGTGTCCTGGGCGGGGGTCTGCTCCTGGCGGTCGCCCGAGGTCACGTAGAGGTGGTCGTCGAGGACGAGCAGGCGCAGCGCGAAGTGTCCGTTGCCGACGGCGGGGTCCTGCTCCCAGATCACCTCCAGGTCCGTCAGCTCGGCGCGGTCCACGTCGAGTATGCCGCGGCCCACCACGCCCTGCGCGCCCTCGGGATGGTCGCGCACCCAGCTGAGGTAGACGGCGCCGTCCTCGGCGTGGGAGGCGCCGGCGGCGACGTCGTGCAGACCTCCCTGCCCGGCGTCGTCGACCGGCGGCACCCCGGCGACCTCGACGACCTCGCCGGTGGACTGATCGCGCAGCATCAACTCACCTCCGCGCTGTGAGATGAGCAGGTGCTCGGAACCGGGCAGGAAGGCCATCGCCCACCCCTCGTCGAACCCGCCGTGCTCCGTCACGCGGAAGTCCTCGGAGGTGGCGGCGGTGGACGGCGCCTGCCCCGCCCTGTCATCGGGGTCGACGGAGGCGGTTCCGCCGGTACACCCGGTCAGGACGAGGGCCGCTGCCGCTACCGGGACCAGGAGTCGTCGCATGCCCTCACGGTATCGGCTCCGCGGGCGGCCCGGCCCCGAGCCGGGTCCCTGCAGGTGACCCGCCGGGCCCGTCAGCTCCCGTCGCCGCGGGCGCGGTCGTAGCGACGGAGGGTCTCGCGGCGCTCCTCGGCGTGGTCCACGATGCGCTCGGGGTACCCGTGGTCGTATCCGTCCGCCGCTCGCCACGGTTCGTGGGCGGCGGCGCCCGACAGGTGCGCGAGCTCGGGGATCCACCGGCGCACGTAGTCGCCGTCCGGATCGAATTTCACCCCCTGGGTGACGGGGTTGAACACCCGGAAGTACGGCGAGGCGTCGGTGCCGGTCCCGGCCACCCACTGCCACCCGTGGTTGTTGGAGGCCAGGTCGCCGTCCCGCAGGTGGTCGAGGAAGTACCGGGCCCCGGACGGCCACCACACGTGGAGGTCCTTGACCAGGAAGCTCGCGGTGACCATCCGGACGCGGTTGTGCATCCACCCCTCGGCCCGCAGCTGCCGCATCCCGGCGTCCACGAACGGGTAGCCGGTCAGCCCCTGTTGCCAGGCCTCGACGAGCGCGGCGGTCTCCGGGCCCTCGTCGTAGTCCATTCCCTCCAGCGTGTCCCGGAGATCGCGCCAGGCGGAGCGGGGCCGGTGCCACAGGACGTCCGCGTAGAACTCGCGCCACGCCAGCTCGGTGACGAACCGACGCGCGCCCTCGGAGTCCGAGCCGGGGTGATCGGCGAGCTCGGCCAGGATCGTGCGCGGGTGGATCTCCCCGTACTTCAGGTGCACGGACAGTCGGCTGGTCGTGTCGAGGTCGGGCCGGTCCCGCTGGTCGCCGTACGAGGTCAGGTCCTCGTGCAGGAATTCCCGCCACCGCGCGAGGGCCGCCTGCTCCCCGGCCTCTCCCCCGCGCCCCGCGCCTCCCGGCCCGGGGTCGACGTCCTCGGACGCGCCCGAGTCGGGGTCCGCGGCCCACGAGATGTCGTCGGGGCGGTCGCCGGGCTCCGGCCACCCGTGGTCGTGCCAGGCCCGGGCGAACGGGGTGAAGACCCGGTACGGCTCTCCGGACTTGTTGAGGACCCTGCCCGGGCCGACCGCATAGGGCGACCCGGTCTCGACGAGTTCCCGGCCGTCGCCGGCGAGGGCCCTGCGCACCCGGTCGTCCCGACGGCGCCCGTAGGGGGTGGACTCGCGACTCACGTGCACCTGATCGGCGCCCACCGTCTCCGCCAGCTCCGCGATCACCGCGGCGGGCTCGCCCGTGCGGACGATCAGGGCGCCGCCGGTGTCCGCCGACAGGGCGGCCAGCGAGGCCTCCAGCCGCTCCGCGCGGACGCCTCCTCGCGCGAGCAACACGGGGTCGCGCACGAACACCGGCAGGACCTCGTCCGAGGAGTCGACGGCCGCCAGGAGGGCCGGGTGATCGGCCAGTCGTAGGTCGCGGCGGAACCACAGGATCGAGATGGTCACATCGCCTCCGGATCTCCTCGGGCGGGTACCCTCCCCGGGATCGTGCCGGGCCCCGCCGCCGTGGCTCGATTGTGGCAGACGCGGTCACCCGAGCGAGGACGCCGAGGTGAACGCGGCGGACACCGCGCGATCGATCGCGGACGGCCGCACCCCGAGCGCCCGCGCGGCCACTGGATGCAGGAACGTCCGGATGGCGCCGGCGGGGACCGCGGCCGGCCACCACTGGCGGGGACGGAGGAGCTGCCCGCGGTAGCGCGTGAGCGCCGGGGTGACGGCGAGCGCCCCGGTCCGGTCGCGGAAGTAGGCGTCAAAGTCCTCGACCGTCGGGGGCAGCGGTGCGTCGGAGATGCCGTAGGCGCGGTACCACCTGCAGCACGAGGCGTAGACCGACCGGCGTTCCCCGGCGTCCAGTGGACCGCGGAATCTCGTGATGGTCTCGAACAGCGAGTCCACGTACGTGGCGTGTTGGAAGTGGAAGACCTGCGGGTCCAGTGAGTGGTAACGGTGGCCGTCGGCGTCGGTTCCCCGGATGGTGTCGTGCGTGACCACGATGCGCCTCGGTATCCAGGACTCCGGATGCGGGTCGAACGCCATGTCGATCGTCGGGGGGACCGATCGCTGCTTGTGCAGCCAGACGAAGCCCGGGGAGGGCGAGTGCTCGAGCATCGCCGCACTGATCGCCGGGTGCATCAGCTGCAGTGACACCGCGCGGGGCAACATGAACAGGAACTGCCGGGACCGGAGGTGCTCGAACAGTCCGGGTTCCGGGGTGGCCGCGCCTGCCATGGGTGGTCCCGCCTCTCCGTTCCGCCGGTGAGGCTAGTGGTCGAGCGCGGGAAAGTGGGGCACGACGGTCTCGGCCAGCTCCCGGACGACCTCCCGGATCGGCCGGCGGGACGCCGCGAGACCCAGCAGGACGTGGTTGACACCGATCCCCCGCAGGTCCGTCAGGTGCTCGACCAGACGCCGGTGACCGATCCGGAATCCGAAGCCGATCGGCGAGGCCGCCTCGTCGGGGTCCTCGGCCAGGTCGATCTGGAGCGATTGCCCGAAGGGACTGAACACCTCGTCGTCGTCGGATCCTCCCTCCCGACTCGCTGTCACCACCTCGCGCCACCGCGCGGCGGTCCGGCGCTGCGCGTCGAAGTCACGCGGGTAGGTCAGCCATCCGTGCCCGTGGGCGGCCAGGTACGCGATGCTCTGCTGACACGAGCCGGTCATGATCACCGGCACCGACGAGGCGGTGGGCTTGGGGACCACGTCCGCGCTGTGCATCCACCCCCCGGACCAGCGGATCCCGCGCATCTCGGTGGTGAGGGCGTGGGTCATCACCGTGAGGTTCTCCCGGAACCGCTCCCCCCTCCGCCCCTGCTCCAGTCCGAACGCGCGGAACTCCTCCGGCCGGTCGCCGGAGGCCACACCGAGCAGGAACCGGCCGCCGGAGAGACGGTCCAGGCTGGCCGCCGACTTGGCCACGTGAAGTGGATGGCGGACGGGGAGCACGACGGCCGCCGTCCCGAGGGCGATCCGGCTGGTGTGTGCGGCCACGTACGCCAGGAACACCCACGGATCGTGGATCTGGCCCACGTCGCCGAAGGACGGGACGCGAAGCGGGATGTCCCTCGCGTAGAGGGCGGCGAACCCTCCGGCCTCCGCGGCCCGGGCGACCTCGATCTGTTCGCTGATGTCCGAGCCGTCGCCCTGATCGGCGCGCGTCCGCAGCGGGAAGCCCAGCCCCAGGGTCAGGCGCCCCGCACCGAACGTGCGACGGAAGCCCGGAAGCCGCCGGGGGTCGCCGTCGGACACGATGAGCGGCGAGGTGGTCATGTGCCCCACCCTCGCACGATCCGGTCGACGCCGGTCGGCGGGCTCGCGCGCCCCGCTCGACTAAGCTCTCCTTCATCGACCTAGCGAGAGGCCGGACGTGACCACCACCCTCCTGGCCGCCGAGGCGTCCCCCACCGAACTCGTCTCGCTGTTCTGGATCGTCCTGGCCGTCTGGGCGGCACCGGTGCTGTCCGGGGTCACCCGCTCGTTCATCCCGGGCGTGGTGCTCCTCCTGGTGGGCGGGATGGTGATCGGCCCCAACGGTCTGGACCTGGCGGTGGAATCCGGCGGGGTGGCGCTCCTCGCGGAGCTCGGGCTGGGGATGCTGTTCCTGCTGGCGGGGTTCGAGCTCGAGGTCTCCACCCTCACCGGGCGCAGCGGACGACGAGCGGCCGGGACCTGGGTCGTCAGCCTGATCCTGGCAGCCGCGGTGGGGTGGATGGTCTCGGGCCGCTGGGAGACCGCCGTGGCGATCGGGCTCCTGCTCACCTCCACGGCCATCGGGACCCTGTTGCCCATCCTCAAGGGCTCCGGTCACGACAGCACTCCCGTGGGCCGGGCGGTCCTCACCCACGGCGCGGTGGGGGAACTGGGGCCGATCCTCGTGATGGCGGTGCTGCTCGGTACCCGCAGCATCGAGTCCTCCATCGCGGCCGTCGGGCTGTTCGGACTGGCCGCGCTGGTGATCCTGGCGGTGCCGGCCCGACTGCTCCACATCCCCGCGCTCGGTCGGGCGCTCCTGCAGGGCACCACCTCCACCGGACAGCTGGCCATGCGCACGGTGATCCTGCTGCTGGCCACCATGATGGTCGTGGCCACGGTGTTCGGTCTGGACGTGGTGCTCGGCGCGTTCGCCGCCGGCATGATCCTGCGCCGACTGGTCGACTCCCTCGGGGCACACCTGCGCGGCGGTGGCCAGGCCCCGGACCGCGGTCTCGCCGCGATCCTGCTCCGTCAACTGGAGACCGTCGGCTACACCCTGTTCATCCCCGCCTTCTTCGTGGTGTCGGGGATGGGCATCGACCTCAAGGCCGTGGCGGCCTCGCCGTGGGTGCTGGTGGCGGCCGTGGTGAGCATGCTGGTCCTCCGCGGCGGAGGGGTGTGGCTGGGCGAGACCGTCACCCGCGCGAGCCCCGGGCTCGACGGTCCACGGGAACGGGCGAGGGTGGGTCTGTACGCGGCGACCGGTCTCCCGATCATCGTGGCGGTCACCGAGGTCGCGGTGAACAACGGTCTGATGACGGGCGAGATCTCCTCCGTCCTGGTGGCGGCCGGGGCGGTCACCGTCCTGCTCTTCCCCCTCCTGGCGGAGGTGGTGCGGGCCGGAGCCCCGGTTCGTCGGCCGGGCGCCACGACACCGTCACCGGAGGACCCCGTCTCACCGGGGTCACGGGGGAACGACGACGACGAGGACGGCATCCGGTGAGGTCCGGCGTCAGCGGTGGTACCCGGGCAGCGGTCTCCGGGTCGACCGTCTAGCGGCGGGACCCCGCCTCCGAGGACACGCGACCGGGCCGGTCGGTCGGCATCAGCACCCGGGGCCAGTGGGCCAGGAGCAGACCCGCGGCCAGGGCGCCGAGACCACCCGCGGCCATGTCCCCGATCGTGTCGTCGAGGGTCACGTAGATCCGGTCCGTCAGGTAGGCGTGGCCGAACCACTCCACCATCTCCCACAGTGCGCCCAGGGCCAGGCCGAAGGCGGTGGTGAGCACCACCGCCCCCGCGGCCGGGACACCCCCGTCGCCCGGTGCCGGCACGATCCCGCGGTGCGCGAGGAACAGGTAGGTCACCACCGCCAGCGCTCCGGCGCACGCGAAGTGGACCACGATGTCCCACCACCAGATGCGCGTGTACAGGTCGAAGACGTTGCTCCAGGCGGCGACGAGCAACGTGACCGACACCGCGGTGTCCGCCCACGGCCTCATCCCGACGAAGCGCGGGAGCATCAGTCCCGGCAGGGCGAACGCGACGATGGCCGCGTCCGTGAGACCGTGCAGCAGCAGGGCGAGCAGGACGCTGAGGGCCCCGAGGATCCGCAGAGCGTCCGCCGCCATCCGCACGCGGTTCTCCGCGGGACGCAGGAAGTTGTCGATCACGCGGCGACACCCCCTCGGTCGAGACGCACGACGGCGTGGACGGGCAGATGGTCCGACGCCCACACGCCGCCGGGCCGCAGCGGGTTGACCGCGGCGTGGGTGACCCTAAATGCTGACGAGGCGAGTATCCAGTCGATGCGCGCCCCGTTCCTCCGCGGCGCGCGGTAGCCGGTGTACGTCCCCCACTCCTCGCTCGCGCGGGTCCGCGCGCTGTGCCAACTGTCGACCAGAGTCCCCTCCCGGACCAGTTCTCGGACCGCCGCGCCGGCCGGGCCCGTGTTGAGGTCGCCGGTCACCAGCGCCGGACTGTGCCGGGCGGACGACGGGGCGGCGGCGGACACCAGGTCGAGAATCGCCCGCGCCGACCGCAGACGGGAGCGCGCGGAGAACGGGTCGAGGTGGGTGTTGATCACGAGGAAGCTCCGTGAGGTCCCGCGATCGCGGAACTCCGCCGACACCATGACCCGGGGGATGAGGTTCCCCCAGGATGCCGATCCCGCGCGGGTGGGCTGATCGGACAGCGCGATCTGGTCCCAGTCGAGCAACTCGAGCCGTCCGGAGTCGTAGAAGATCGGCGAGGCCTCGCCACCTCCGTCCGAGCCCCGACCGCGGCCGACCACGGCGTACCCGGGGCCCAGGGCGTCGAGCATCACCGTGGTCTGCTCGCGCAGCACCTCCTGCGCGCCGAGAACCGTCGGCCGCTCGGCGGCGAGGAGCGCGCGGACCGCGGGGGCGCGCCGACTCCACCGGTCGGACGGGCGCGCCACCACGGCCGGGACCGGACGGCGGACGTTCCAGCTCATCACGTGGATGTCCGGTTCGGTGACCGGTCCGATGAGGAACGAGGGCTCGGGCCGCGCGGCCGGGGCGGGGCCGGGGTCGTGCGGTGCCATCGTGCGGTCCTCGAATCCGGATCGGGTGGTGGATCCCCAGTCTATTGGGGAGGATGGCGGTCGTGCCGATGCCCTCGCCCCTGCCCGTGAGGGACGGGGTCGGACCGACGCGGCTCCGCGTGCCGACGGCCGGGCCGTGGGCGTCGATCGCCGAGTACGTGGTCGAGCGGTTCGATCACCTCGACCCTGCCGATCTGCACCGCCGCTTCGCCGCCGGCGATTTCGTGGGCGCCGACGCCCGCCCGGTCGGCCCCACGGCGGCCCTCGGTTCACACGAGTTCATCTGGTATCACCGCGAGGTGCCGGCGGAGGACCCGCTCCCCGTCCGCGAGGAGATCGTGCACGTCAGCGACGATCTGGTCGTGATCGACAAGCCCCACTTCCTCCCCACCACCCCGACGGGCGGGTTCCTGCGCGAGTCGGCACTCGTCCGTCTCCGCGTCCGTCTCGACAATCCCGACCTCACCCCGGTCCACCGTCTGGACCGCGCCACCGCCGGGCTGGTGATGTTCTCGGCACGCCCGTCCACACGGGGCGCCTACCAGACCCTGTTCGAACGACGAGAGGTCGCCAAGGTCTACGAGGCGGTCTCGACGCGGCCGCCGGGCTGGGATCCGCACACGCCGGAGATCTCCGGACGCCCGGTCCCCCTCGTCCACCGCGACCACCTCGAGAGGCTGCGAGGCCACCGACGGGTCGCCGTCCGCCCCGACCTCCCGCCGAACACCGAGACCCTCGTCGACGTCCTCGGTGCCGGCAGGAGCGCGGCCGGGCGCCCGGTGCTGCACACGATCCTGCGCCCCCGGACCGGCCGGTTGCACCAGCTGCGGGTGCACCTGGCCGCACTGGGGATCGCGATCCTGGGGGATCGCCGGTACCCCGACCTGCTACCGGAGATCCCGGATGATCACTCCCTTCCTCTCCAGCTGCTCGCGAGGGAGCTGGCGTTCACCGACCCGCTCTCGGGTGAACCCCGGCGATTCGTCACACGCCTGAGGTTGGCCGAGGCCCCGGTGTACGGCGACGCCAGAAGCTCAGGTGGATGACCCCACTGGGCGAGGTGGTGGACTCGATGTGGAATCGCTCCTCGAGCCCCTCCACCCCGTCCCACAGCCGTTCCCCCCGGCCCAGGATGACGGGCACCACGACGATGTGCATGTGGTCGATCAGGTCCGCCCGGAGGAACTGGCGGATCGTGCTCGCTCCCCCGCCGATGCGGACGTCCAGGCCACCTGCCAGCTCGCGCGCGGCGTCGAGCGCCGCGGCGGGGTCGGCGTCCATGAAGTGGAACGTGGTGCCGCCGTCCAGCTCCAGCGTCGGCCTGGGGTGATGGGTCAGGACGATCACCGGGGTGTGGAAGGGCGGGGTGTCCCCCCACCAGCCACGCCACGTCTCGTCCGCCCAGGGGCCCCGGGTGGGGGAGAACTTGTTGCGGCCCATGATCTCCGCGCCGATTCCCGTGTTCCACCGGCTCGCGAACGCCTCGTCGACCCCCACCGAGGCCTCGCGGTCCCCGTGGAATCCCATGTCCTGGAAGGTCCGTGTCGGTAGCGCCCACTCCAACAACCGGTGCCCGGCGTGACCGAAGGGCGCCTCGAGGCACTGCCCCTCCCCCGTACCGAACCCGTCCAGCGAGACGGAGAAGTTGTGGACCCGGACCAGTTGCCTCCGCACTCCCGCTTCCCCTTGCGCGTCGGCGAGCTCGGCGACATGGGCCGCCAGGTTGGCCAGGGTCTGCTCGCCACCCTCGACGGCGTGGTACTCCTGCGCCGCGCGATCGCGGAGCTCCCTCGTCGGGAACACCGTGCGGAACTCGACACGGGTCCCCCCGCCGTCGATTCGGAAGTCCAGGACGGACTCGAACGCCTCCGGATCCTCCGCGGACTCGCCGTGCAGTAGCGCGATCCGCTCCGGGGGGACGATCTCGCGCCAGGTGATCCGCTCCTGGTAGTCGGTTCCGTCCGGGCCGTGCATGACGAAGTCCCACACGCCGCCCTCGCGGAACTCGAAGGACCGGGTGGTGGTGGTGAACCCCTCCGGTCCCCACCACCGCGCCAGGTGCTGCACCTCGGTGAACGCGCGGAACACCAGCTCTCGCGGCGCGTCGATGTACCTGGTGATGGCGATCTCGCGGTCCGCGGTCTCCGGCCCTGTCGGGTCACCCCGCCTGCTGTCCCCCATGGTCTACTCCTCCTCCTCGGCCCGCGCAATCTCGCGGACGTAGTCGTCCAACCTGTCGAAGCTCTCGTTCCAGAACCGCTCGAACCCGCCGACCCACTCGTGGACGGACCGGAGCCCGCCGGGGTCGAGGTGGTAGATGCGCTGCTTGCCCTCACGTCGGTCGCGCACCAGGCCGACCTCGCGGAGCACCCGCAGATGCTTGGAGGCACCGGGCTGGGTGATCCCCAGTTCGAGCGCGACCTCGGTCGCCGGCCGCTCGCCCTCCCGCAGCAGGACCAGGATCTCCCTGCGCTGGGGTTCGGCGACCCCGTTCCGACCTGTGCGCGTTCCCCCTCCTTCGCCCGCTCAGCAGGTGGGTGTGGGCGCCGCCCGGTTCCAGCGATCGAGGGTCCAGCTCACGAGTTGCGGGGTCAGTGGAGAGTCCGCAGCGACCAACCCGTTGTGATCGCGGCCGGGGTAGGTCCGGTAGTCGAGCGGCTCGCCGTCCGCGCACCGGGCGTCCACCCAGTCCTGCTGCATCGCCGGCTTGACCAACGGGTCGGCCAGCCCCTGGGCGATCAGCACCGGCGCGGGCCACGGCCCGGTCGGCGAGTTCTCCTTCAACGTCGCCCCCAGGTCGCCGTCGAGGACCGCGTCGGGGAACACCTGCTCAGGGATCTGGGTGCCCCGCACGAGGGCGGCGATCGCGTCCTTCTCGTTGAAGCACAGGTCGCCGATCCTCTCCACGCCGTGCGCGGTGCCCGGGTTGAGGTGCCCGGCCAGATCCAGCTCCGGGTAGACCTCGTTCCACGACTGCGCGATGTAGGCGGAGACCGTCTTGCCCCCCACCTCGTCCTTGCTCAGCTCGGCGAGCGTGTAGAGGTCCGTGGCGGGAGCCATCCCGGCGATGCCCAGCAGGGTCAGCTCGGGAGCGTAGTCCTGGGCGATCTGACCGGTCCACAGCGCACCGTGCCCGCCCTGCGAGTGCCCCCAGACAACGGTGTCGCTGCTCAGGGTCACCCCGTCGAGCTGCTGTGCCGCACGGGAGGCGTCGAGGACGTTGCGCGCCTCCACCTGTCCCACCAGGTACGGGTGCATCCCCGGGGTGCCCAGACCCACGTAGTCCGAGATCACCCCCGCCCACCCGTGCTCGGTCACCATCTCCGTGAGCGCGGCGCCCGCACCGTCGGAGAACGGGGTGGGGCTGAGGGACGGCGCGCAGCGCGGGACGATCCCGGTGGTCCCGTGCGCCACACTGAGCAGCGGGAGCGCGTCCGTGCCCCGGTCGGCCGGCGCGATGACCGTGCCGCTGACGGCCACCACGGTCTCGTCCGGCGCTGTGCTGGTGTAGAGGATGCGCCAGGCGTCGGCTCCGGCGGGGACCCCGACGCCGAGCGTCTCGGCCCGCAGCAGCACACCGGGCTCGGCGGGCAGCGGTTCGGTGGAGGTGTAGAAGTCATCGGGCGCCGGGCGGTCGTCACCGCGCAGCAGCAGGGCGCTGCCGACGGCGAGCGCGGCCACCAGCAGGAACACCGTCACCGCGAGGATGGTCCGCCCCCACCTGCGGAGACGGCCCGATCCGGCCCGCGCGGCGGCGCGTTCCCGGCGGCGGTGGAGCAACGGGTCCAGGAGGCCGCGGAGCCCCACGAACACCAACCACGCACCCACGCCGAACGCGATCAGCTCGATGGCCAGCACCGGCCAGACCAGGCAGAGCACACCCAACAGCACCGCGGCGGCGCCACTGAACACCCCCGCCACCCGGCGGTCGGTCTCGCTGCGGATCGCCGCGACGATCGTGTGGACACCGTGCACGATCAGCGCGGTGACCATGACCCACAGCAGGCTGCGGATACTCGCCGACTGCCAGACGAGCACCACGATCCCGGCCGCAGCCGTGGCGACTCCGGTGAGGATCCGCGCCCACCACCGCGAGTGTCCGGCGCCGTCGACGCCGAGCACCGTCGCCAGTCCGACGACGACGAGGCCGGCACCCGCCAGCCTGACGATCTCCGGGAGGGCGAGGTGGGCGAGGATCAACACCGAACCCGCGGCGATCGACACCATCGCCAGGACGATCCCGACGACCCGCCTGGTCCGACCGGACCGATCGTCACCCATCTCGCTCATCGTCATCCCCTCGCGGTGGGCTCAGGTCGTCGCACCGACGGCGCGGACCGCCCCCGAGTGAAGATATCCGTTATCCCGGCCCGTCCTGCCGGAACCGGCTGACACTCCTCGGACGACCCCACCCGTGCGGTGGAGCGGACCGGCGTGGGGCCGCGGGGGCAGACTGGGCGCCGTGGACGACCTGAGAGTGGCGCCCGGCCCGGGCATCCCCGACGGCCTCCGCGTGCCCGCGGGAGAACTCCTCGAGCAGTTCTCGCGCTCCTCGGGGCCTGGCGGGCAGGGCGTCAACACCGCGGACTCCCGCGTGCAGTTGAGCCTGGACCTGGCCAGCACCACGGCGCTGAGCGACGTCCAACGCACCCGTGCGCTCGGCCGACTCGCCCCGTCACTCGCCGGCACCGTGCTCACCATCGCGGCGTCGGAGCACCGGTCCCAGCGGCAGAACCGTCGGGCCGCCCGGGACCGGCTCGCGACCCTGCTCCGTGACGCACTGGCGCCGGAGGTCGTCCGGCGGCCGACACGGCCCACCTACGGATCGAGGCTGCGGCGCCTCGACGCCAAGAGCCGGCGCTCGCAGGCCAAGGCCGGCCGCAGGCGCCCGAGCGCCTCGGACTGAACGTCCGACGCACCGCCTGCCGGGGCGGTCGCTCCGCTGCGACCTACTGGTCGGGGGTCATCCAGTGGGACAGCTGCTCGGTGGAGACCTTGGTGAGCCACATCTGCCACAGCGGTCCGAAGGACACCCGCCGCACCCCCAGGTTCCTGAGGACGGCCAGGTCCCCTGCGCCGTGGCCCTTCACGGGATGAGCGGTCACGTTGACCGGGATCGAGACCGCCCCGACGAGTCTGGTCACCTGGTCGGCGGACGTCAGCCCCACCGGGTAGACCGAGCGCGCGCCGGCCTGCTCCATCAGCACGATGCGCTCGGCCGCCTCGGCGAGCGGATCGGAGAAGACCTCTCCGCCCAGCTTGACCGCGTCGGTGCGGCCGTTGATCACGAAGGGCACACCGGCGTCATCCGCCGCGCGGCGGGCGCCGGCGATGTAGTCGGCGTGCTCGTGCTTGTCCCGGACCCGGTCGCCCTCGCCGTGGACCACATCCTCGATGTTGGCCCCCACCGCCCCTGCCTCGAGCAACCGCGAGATCAACTCGTCCGGACCGAGCCCGTACCCGGACTCCACGTCCGCGCTCACGGGGATGTCGACCGACTCGGCGATCCTGCGCACCACCCCGAGGTACTCGCCGAAGTCCATCCGCTCACCGTCGGCGCTCCCGATGGCGTCGGCGACCGGGTGACTTCCCACGGTGAGTCCGTGGAACCCCACGTCCGCGGCGGTCCGGGCACTCCAGGTGTCCCAGACGGTCGGGAGGACCACCAGGTCACCCGAGTCGTGTAGAGCGGCCAGTTCCTGTGCCCGTGCACCCACATCGGTCATCGTCGACGCCTCCTCGGCAGTAGCGGTCGTCCCTCGACACTAGGCCTGATGGGACGGACGCGACACCGCCGGAACGCGCCCGCCCCGCGGGGACGGCCCGGCCCGGGACGCCCCGGTCGGGGTCCCCGCCGCCGGAAAACGCCGCGGACGCGTGCGTCGTGGGCCACAGTGCAGGGTGACGCCGAGACGATCACACAACCGCGCACGTGCACCGATCGACCACACCGGGGGGTTCTGGCCACGCCGGCCCGACTCGGGTGATGATGGTGCAGGCGTGCTGATGCCGTTCCACAAGAACACGATCAGCCTGAAAAGAAAAGAGCCGACATGACCCCAGGCAGAACGACGATCATCTACACCCTCACCGATGAGGCCCCACGACTGGCGACGGAGGCGTTCCTCCCGGTCGTCCGCACCTTTACCGACGCCGCCGACATCGATGTCACGACGAGCGACATCTCGGTGGCCGCCCGCATCCTGGCCGCCTTCCCGGATCGGTTGACCGACGAACAGAAGGTTCCCGACAACCTGGCCGAACTGGGACAGATGACCCAGGAACCGGGCACCAACATCATCAAGCTTCCCAACATCAGCGCCTCGGTCCCCCAGCTGAACACCGCCATCGCGGAACTCCAGGCCAAGGGCTACGACATCCCCAAGTACCCGTACGACCCGCAGACCCCCGAGGAGATCGAGGTCGCCGAGCGACTCTCCGCGTGTCTGGGCAGCGCCGTGAACCCGGTGCTCCGCCAGGGCAACTCGGACCGCCGCGCCCCGAAGGCGGTCAAGGAGTACGCCCGGGCCAACCCGCATTCGATGGGCAAGTGGTCGATGGCGTCGCAGACCCACGTCGCACACATGACGCACGGCGACTTCTACGCCGGCGAGAAGTCGATCATCCTCGATCGCGCCTGCGATGCGCGCATGGAGGTGGTGACGCCGGACGGCGAGACCCACGTCCTCAAGACGGTGCCCCTCGAGGCCGGCGAGGTCGTCGACTCCATGTTCATGAGCAAGAAGGCGCTCCTGGAGTTCTACGAGGAGCAGCTGAACGACGCCAAGGAGACCGGCGTCATGTTCTCGCTCCACGTCAAGGCGACCATGATGAAGGTCAGCCACCCCATCGTGTTCGGCCACGCGGTGAGGGTCTTCTACAAGGAGGCCTTCGACAAGCACCACGACCTGTTCGACGAGCTCGGGATCAACGTCAACAACGGCATGGTCGACCTGTACGACAAGATCGAGACGCTCCCGTCCTCCAAGAAGGAGGAGATCATCGAGGATCTGCACCGGTGCCACGAGCACCGGCCGGAACTGGCGATGGTCGACTCCGCCCGCGGCATCACCAACTTCCACTCGCCCTCGGACATCATCGTCGACGCGTCGATGCCCGCGATGATCCGCATCGGCGGGAAGATGTACGGCGCCGACGGCCGCAAGAAGGACACCAAGGCGGTCATCCCGGAGTCCACGTTCGCGCGGATCTACCAGGAGATCATCAACTTCTGCAAGACCAACGGGGCGTTCGATCCCACCACGATGGGCACCGTGCCGAACGTCGGTCTCATGGCGCAGAAGGCCGAGGAGTACGGCAGCCACGACAAGACCTTCGAGGTCCAGTACGACGGCGTCGCCAACATCGTCGACGCCGCCACCGGCGAGGTCCTGCTCTCCCAGGACGTCGAGGCCGGCGACATCTGGCGCATGTGCACCGTCAAGGACGCGCCGATCCGCGACTGGGTGAAGCTCGCCGTGGACCGTGCGCGCGCCTCGGAGATGCCGGCCGTCTTCTGGCTCGACCCGTACCGCCCGCACGAGAACAACCTGATCACCCTGGTGAAGAAGTACCTCGCCGACCACGACACCGAGGGCCTGGACATCCAGATCATGTCCCAGGTGCGTGCCATGCGCTACACCCTCGAGCGCGCGTGGAGGGGCCTGGACACCATCTCGGTGACCGGCAACATCCTGCGCGACTACCTCACCGACCTGTTCCCGATCCTCGAGCTCGGTACCAGCGCCAAGATGCTGTCGATCGTGCCCCTGATGGCGGGCGGTGGACTGTACGAGACCGGCGCGGGCGGATCGGCGCCGAAGCACGTCCAGCAGCTGGTGGAGGAGAACCACCTGCGTTGGGACTCGCTCGGCGAGTTCCTCGCGCTGGGGGCCAGCCTGGACGACCTCGGCCGGAAGGACGACAACCCCAAGGCCACGATCCTGGCCAAGACGCTCGACACGGCGACCGGCAAGCTGCTGGAGAACCGGAAGGGACCGTCCCGCGTCACCGGTGAGCTCGACAACCGGGGCAGCCAGTTCTGGCTCGCGCTGTACTGGGCCCAGGAGCTGGCCGCGCAGACCGAGGACCGGGACCTGGCGGCGCACTTCGCTCCGCTGGCGGAGAAGCTGACCGCGGACAAGGACACCATCCTCGAGGAGCTGCTGTCGGTCCAGGGCTCCAAGGTCGAGCTGGGAGGCTACTTCCAGCCCTCCGTCGACAAGCTGCGGGAGGCCATGCGCCCGAGCGAGACGTTCAACTCCGCGCTCGCGAGCCTCGGCAACTGATCCGACCCGCCCGCCTCACCGCACCCATCGGCCGCGCGCCGGTGGGTGCGGTGTCATTCGGCCCGGTGTCGTCGGGTCCGGTGTCATTCGGCCCGGTGAGGGCACGCGCCGCGATAGAGTGAGCCAGGTCACACAACCTGGAGGGCACCATGAACCACGTCTACAGCGTCACCGAGATCGTCGGCTCCTCCCCCGAAGGAACGGATGCCGCGATCGCCAACGCGGTCGCCGAGGCCTCCAAGACTCTCCGCAACCTCGAGTGGTTCGAGGTGCAGTCCGTCCGCGGGAAGCTGGACGGCGACCGGGTGGCCCACTGGCAGGTGACCATCAAGGTCGGGTTCCGGCACGAGTCCTGAGCGTCATCGGACCTATCCCGCGGGCCGCTCCCGCTCGGCGCCGGGCCGCTCCCGTGTCCGGCCGCATATAGTCGGACCAGGAGCTGGATTCGGTTCCCTGATGATGGGAGTCCGGATGACCGGAACCGCTCACCCGCCCGCCACCACCTCCGCCGCCACTGGCGATGGTGCCTCCCCGGGAGGCGAACTCCTCAGCCTCGGTCTGCTCGCGAGCTCCACCATGGAGAACGAGCGTCGACTCCCGATACATCCCCGGCACCTGGACCGGATCGAGCCGGACCTCCGCGCACGCATGATCGTCGAACGCGGCTACGCCGCCGACTTCCAACTCGATCCCGGCTTTGTCGAGTCGCGCGTGGGGAGGGTGGCGGAGCGCGCCGAGGTGATCGACTCCGCTGACGTGCTGCTGCTCCCGAAACCCCAGCTGGGAGAGATGGCCGAGATCCCGGAGGGTCGCGTCCTGTGGGGCTGGCCGCACTGTGTGCAGGACACCGGGTTGACGCAGACCGCGATCGACCGTCGGCTCACCCTCATCGCCTTCGAGTCGATGAACCACTGGACCCGGCAGGGCGACTTCAGTCTGCACGTGCTCCACAAGAACAACGAGCTCGCCGGGTACTGCTCGGTCCTTCACGCCCTGAGCCTCACGGGGTCCACCGGCAACTACGGGCCCCGGCTGAGCGCGGTGGTGATCGGGTTCGGCGCCACAGCGCGCGGGGCCGTCACCGCCCTGAACGCCCACGGGATCCACGACATCCAGGTCCTCACCCAGCGGGGGGCAACGGCGGTGGGGTCGCCGATCCACAGCGCCCACATCACCCAGCTCAACACCGACGAGGGCGCGACCCACCTCAGCACGGTTCCCACCGAGGACGGCGACGTCCTGCTCCCCACGTTCCTCGCCTCGCACGACATCGTGGTGAACTGCACTCTCCAGGACGTCACAGCCCCGTTGACCTACCTGCGGACCGTGGATCTCGAGGAGTTCGCTGCCGGCAGCCTCATCATCGACGTCTCGTGCGACGCCGGCATGGGCTTCGAGTGGGCCGTGCCCACGGGGTTCGAGGACCCGATGTTCACCGTCGGGCAGGGTGTGCACTACTACGCCGTCGACCACAGTCCGTCCTACCTGTGGAACTCGGCGACGTGGGAGATCAGCGAGGCGCTCCTGCCCTTCCTGCGGACGGTCATGGAGGGGCCGGCCGCATGGGATGAGGACCTCACCATCTCCCGCGCCATTGAGATCCGCGAGGGAGTCATCGAGAACCCGCATATCCTGGCGTTCCAGGGGCGTGCCGCCGACTTCCCGCACGCGCGCGTCGGCGGCAGCTCGTAACCCCGCGGGGAGCAGACTCTTCCAGGAGGCACCGTGACCACCACGTCCGACCCCCGCCCCGTCGGGGCCGACGACCTCGTCCATCTCCGCACCTGTGTGGACCTCGCGGGGCAGGCGCTGGCGGCGGGGGACAAACTGTTCCCCTCTGTGCTGGTCGACGAGGCCGGCGAGGTGCGGTTCGCGGACCGTAACCGCGAATCGAGTAGGGACGCCACCAGACATCCGGAGTTCACGATCGCCCGCTGGGCGGCGGAGAACATGCAGCCCGAGGAGCGGGCGTCCAGTGTCGTGTACACCTCGGGCGAGCACTGCGCGATGTGCAGCGCCGCCCACGCGTTCGTGGGCCTCGGGCGCATCGTCTTCGCCTCCAGCGGGGCCCAGTACGCGGGCTGGAAAGCCGATCTCGGCGTGGCACCCGGGCCGCTCGCCCCGCTCGGGATCACCGACGTGGTCCCGGGACTCCCCGTTTCCGGTCCGGTCCCCGCGCTGGCGGAGGAGATCAGAGTGCTGGTCGAGAGGTCCTTCCGGGCCGGTCGACGGAGTAACGACGGATGACGTCGCCGGAAGTCGGGTGACGACGGGCCGGTTCAGCGTGCACCGGGGTCCCCGGTCCTCTCCACCGCACCCCAGACCTCCCGCCAGTGCGCGGCCAGGGAGTCGAGGGTCTCGTGCGCGTTCAACCCGCTGGGTTGCGGCAGCACCCACAGCACCACGCCACCGGGCCACCCCGGTACCTCCGAGGTGTCCTGCTCCCCGTAGCCGGCCTTCGGTCGCGCGAAAGCAGTTCGGAAGGCGGTGATCCCCGCGACGGCGACGACCGCCGGGCGCAGCTCCCCGGCGAGCGTGGCCACGCGCACCGCACCCGCACGCAGCTCCTCACGGGTGAGCTCGTCGGCTCGGGCGGTCGCGCGGCCGACGAGGTTCGTCATCCCGATGCCCCGCGAGAGCAACTGCTGTTCGTCCGCGGCCGAGAACCCGGTGGCGGCATCGATGACGTGGTCGGTCAACCCCGCCCGGTGCAGTGACGGCCAGAACCGGTTCCCGGGTCTCGCGAACGGCGCGTTGACGGCCGCCGTCCACAAGCCCGGGTTCACCCCGACGATGAGCAACCGCAGGCTCTCGTCGTCAGTGGGCAGGACATCGTCGACCCCGTGCGGATCCTCAGTGGCGAACCGGGCGAGCTCGTCGCGCTTCGGGCGGCGCCCGCCCGACGGAGAGGGACGCCGCGGGATGCCGGTCACGACGATCTCAGCCATGGTGCGAGGTTAGCGCGGCACCTGACCGGGCGGGCGCGACGCATAGAGGACACACTCAGGCCTCTTCACCTGACAGGCTGGGACCATGAGCCCGACGGACAGCCCTGACGCACCGTTGATCGTGGCGAACGTCGACCGGTGGCGCGAGTGGCTGATCACGAACGACGAGAGCTGCGACGGGACCTGGCTGATGCTCGCCAAGAAGGGGGTCACCTCCCCCACCTCGCTCTCCTATCAGGAGGCGCTCGAGGAGGCGCTGTGCAGCGGGTGGATCGACGGGCAGCGCAGGTCGCACGACGAGAAGACGTTCGTGCAACGGTTCACCCCCCGCCGCGCGCGTTCCATCTGGTCACTGCGGAACGTCGAGATCGTCACCCGCCTCTCCGAGGAACAGAGGCTCCGGGCGCGAGGCGTCGCCGAGATCGAGCGGGCGAGGTCCGACGGCCGCTGGGACCGCGCCTACGCCGGCGCCGCGTCAGCACAGCTCCCCGAGGTCCTCGTGACCGCGCTCGAGGCGACGCCGGCCGCCGGGGCCGCCTTCGCCCGACTCACCCGCGCCGAGCGCTACAGCGCGATCCACCCACTCCTGATCGCCCGGGACGACGCCACCCTCGAGCGACAGGTCGGACGGCTGATCTCCCGGCTCACGTCACCGTGATCAGGTCCCCCACGCGACATGATGTGACGACGACGAGGGCGGCAGTCGCCACGGCGAGACGCCCCGCGCACGGGACGCGATCCCTCTCCGCAAGGACCTGGGAGGATCTCCACTCCCAGTGTTCGGGGCCGGCCGACGGTTGCAGCCGATGACGCTCGAGCTCTCGCTAGCCGATCATGTAGGCGAAACCCCGGCCCGATTTCTCTAGTGCGCGGAGGAAACGTCTCGCCCGGCCCAGGTGGAACTTCACGTACTGCGCTTCCGATTCCACTTCTCCGACCGAGTCGCTGTTGTGGCGGGTGAACCAGGGGACAAAGTCCGCGCGGGTGATCGCGTCCAGATCGTCGGCTATCCGGGCGACGTCTCCGGGCGGGATCGCTCTCACCCACGGCAGCCACGCCTCCCAGCCGTCTAGAGGTGTCACCTCTCCTTCGAACATCCGGTATGCCGGCCTGGGCTCTTCGGCTGGGTCGGACGGCTCCGACATCCTCTGGAGATTTCTCCACGCCTTGTCGAGGTAGAGCATGTCTTCCTCCGCAGGCCCCTGCTGAAAGTCGGTCGTACCCATGGTGAAGCCGTGGGGCAGACCGACGGCGTCCGCGAACGGGTCCGGACTGATGTGAGCCCGTGGGTCGGAGAGCACCGCCTGCGTGATCTCGGCGTCGAAGGCGTATGCGTAATAGCGGATTCCCATGTGTCCAGCATCCAACCGCCACCAGGGATCCGGTAAGCCCTCCACATCGATCTGTGGACAACAATCGCGGATGATCTTCGCCTGTGAAAAACCTCCGAAGTTTCTCGGCGACGGTGTAGAGGCATAGCGTCAGCCGGATTCACGGGGAGTCGAGCAGCTCGATCCCGTAGTCGGCGACAACGGCCCGCACCTCGGCGAGGTAGCGCTGCGCCTGCGCAGTGAGCGGGATCCCGGAATGGCTGATCCAGCCGATCTCGATGCTCTCGTCTACGTCGAGCGGGATGGCGACGATCTCCGGATCGAGGTCGTCGCTGATGATTCCGGTGGAGATCGTGTACCCGTCGAGACCGATCATGAGGTTGAAGATGGTCGCGCGGTCGGAGACCCTGATCTCTCTCTTACTCGACCGGGTGGAGAGGATCTCCTCAGCGAAGTAGAACGAATTGTTCGCGCCCTGGTCAAAAGTGAGCCTGGGCAGGTCCGCGAGATCGTCGAGGGTGACGCGTTCCCGGGATGCCAACGGGTTCTGCCTGGAGATGAAGATGTGCGGCAGCGCTGCGAAGAGTGGGTGGAAGACCAGGCCGGAATCGCGGAGGAGCTTGTCGATGACCTTCCGGTTGAAGTCGTTCCGGTAGAGCACACCCACCTCGCTGCGGAGGGTCCGGACATCCTCGATGATGTCCCAGGTTCGCGTCTCACGAAGCGAGAACTCGTACTGTTCCGCCTCGCCTGATCGCACCATCCGGATGAACGCCTCGACCACGAACGAGTAGTGCTGCGCCGACACCCCGAGCAGTCGGCGGGACGGCGGCTGACCGAGGTAGCGCTGCTCCAGTAGGGACATCTGCTCGACCACCTGCCTGGCGTAGCCGAGGAACTCCGCTCCCTCGCCGGTCAGCGTCACTCCTCGGGCGGATCGGACGAGGAGGGTGCGCCCCACTCTGTTCTCCAGGTCCTTCATGGAGGCGGACATGGTCGGCTGGGCGACATAGAGCAGCTCCGCAGCGCCGGTGATCGAGCCTTCCGCCGCGACCTCGATGAAGTAGTGCAGCTGCTGGAGGGTGATTCCCCTGGATTCTCGACGCATAGCTCAAGGCTATACAAACCCATACCAAATGGTAGTTACCCGATACCTGAACTGGGACTGCAGGATGGAGGCACAGACTTTCCGCCGCGCCGAGCCCGGCCGATCACGACCCGAACGGGACGCACATGTCGAACGAATTCACATATCGCATCACCACCACCAGCTTCGACGAGAACTACTCACCGTCGGAGAACTCCCGAACCACCACGAACTTCGCGAACCTGGCCCGAGGCGAGCACCGTCAGCAGAACCTCCGCCGAACCCTGTCGATGATCAACCATCGGTTCAATGACCTCGCACGCCGGGACAATCCGACCGGGGACCGCTACTCCGTCGAGCTCGAGATCGTCTCCGCCGAGCTGCAGTTCCACTCGAAGGGCGCGGAACACCGGTTCCCCCTGCTCGAGGTACTGGACATGCAGATCGTCGACCGGGACACCGGAGCCCGCATCCCCGGGATCGTCGGGAACAACTTCTCGTCCTACGTCCGCGATTTCGACTTCAGCGTTCGGCTGCCAGCCGTCAACGAGGGAAGCTCCGAGTTCACCGTGCCCGGCGACTTCGGCGACCTGCACGGCAAGTTGTTCCAGCACTTCCTCGACTCCGAGGCCTACCGGGAGCGCTTCGAGGTGGATCCCGTGATCTGCATCAGTGTGTCCACGAGCCGGACCTACCGCCGGACCGGACACCACCATCCGACCCTCGGTGTCGAGTACCAGCAGGACGACTATTCGTTGACCGACGAGTACTTCCACAAGATGGGGCTCCAGGTCAGGTATTTCCTGCCGCCCGGCGGAGTCGCCCCGCTCGCGTTCTACTTCCGAGGCGATCTGCTCAGCGACTACACCGACCTGCAGCTCATAGGCACGGTGAGCGTCATGGAGACCTTCCAGCGGATCTATCGGCCGGAGATCTACAACGCGACCTCCCCCGCCGCAGAGATCTACCGACCGACCCTGGAACAGAAGGACTACTCGCCCACCCCGATCATCTACGACCGTGTCGAGCGCAGTCAGCTCGCGAAGAAGCAGGGCAAGTACACCGAAGACCACCTTGTGGAGCCCCACCGCGAACTCCTCGAGCAGTGGGCCGCCCACCACCCCGTCCTCGTCGGATGACCACCGGAGGAAAGTCGACCATGAACCAGATCCTGCCCACGTCCACCGTCGGCAGCCTGCCCAAGCCCTCGTGGCTCGCCCAGCCTGAAACCCTCTGGGCGCCCTGGAGGTTGCAGGGCGATGAGTTGGTCGAGGGTAAGCAGGACGCTCTGCGTATTGCCGTGAAGGAGCAGAGCGATCGCGGAATCGACATCGTCAGTGACGGCGAGCAGACCCGTCAGCACTTCGTCACGACGTTCATCGAGCATCTCGACGGGGTCGACTTCGAGCAGCGCGAGACGGTTCGGATCCGCAATCGCTATGACGCGAGTGTGCCTACCGTCGTCGGTGACGTGCGCCGCTCCACGCCGGTCTTCGTCGACGACGCGAAATTCCTACGACAGCAGACCGATCGGCCGATCAAGTGGGCACTCCCCGGCCCCATGACGATGATCGACACGCTCTACGACGGCCACTACTCCAGTCGCGAGAAGTTGGCGTGGGAGTTCGCGACTATCCTCAACCAGGAGGCACGAGACCTGGAGGCTGCGGGGGTCGACATCATCCAGTTCGACGAGCCCGCGTTCAACGTCTACTCCGATGAAGTGAAGGACTGGGGCGTGGCGACGCTGGAAAGGGCGGCGGAGGGATTACGCGCGGAGACCGCGGTGCACATCTGCTACGGCTACGGGATCAAGGCGAACACCGACTGGAAGGCCACCCTCGGTTCGGAATGGCGCCAGTACGAGGAGTCGTTCCCCCTCCTGCAGCAGTCCAGCATCGACATCATCTCCCTGGAGTGCCACAACTCCCGTGTCCCGATCGACCTCGTCGAACTGGTCCGCGGCAAGAAGGTCATGCTCGGGGCGATCGACGTGGCCAACGAGAAGGTCGAGACTCCGGAGGAGGTCGCGGCCACGCTCCGCAACGCCCTGCAGTTCGTCGACGAGGACAGACTCCTGCCGAGCTCCAACTGCGGCATGGCGCCCTTATCCCGGGACATCGCACTGGCGAAGTTGAGCTCGCTCAGCGCGGGTGCTCGCATCGTTCGTGAGGAGCTATCGGCCGCCAAGGCCTGACCTATCGGTCTGAGAACGCCGGCGGCCCCGCCTGCCAAGGCAGACGGGGCCCTCGCTGAAGCGCCGAGGATCACACGTTGAAGCGGAACTCCACCACGTCGCCGTCGGCCATCACGTAGTCCTTGCCCTCCATGCGCACCTTGCCGGCGGCCTTGGCGGCGGCCATGGAACCGGCAGCATCGAGGTCGGCGAACGACACGATCTCGGCCTTGATGAAGCCCTTCTCGAAGTCGGTATGGATCACGCCGGCGGCCTTGGGGGCGGTGTCGCCCTTGCGGATCGTCCAGGCGCGCGACTCCTTGGGCCCGGCGGTGAGGTAGGTCTGCAGCCCGAGGGTGTGGAAGCCGGCGCGGGCGAGCGCGTTCAGGCCCGGCTCGTCCTGGCCGATCGACTCGAGCAGCTCCATGGCGTCCTCTTCCTCCAACTCGCGGAGTTCGGACTCGACCTTGGCGTCGAGGAACACACAGTCGGCGGGAGCCACGGCCGCGCGCAGCTCGGCCTGACGCTCGGCGTCGGTCAGCACGGCCTCGTCCGCGTTGAAGACGTAGAGGAAGGGCTTCGCGGTCATCAGGTGCAGGTCACGCAGCAGGGTGCGGTCCACCTCGTCCTGGGCCTTGAACAGCGTCCGGCCGTCCTCGAGCACGGCCTGCGCCTTGCGGATCTCCTCGAGCTGCGGCAGCAGCGACTTGTCCTTGCGGGACTCCTTCTCGAGTCGCGGGACGGCCTTCTCGAGGGTCTCCATGTCCGCCAGGATCAGCTCGGTGGCGATCACCTCGATGTCGGCCATCGGGTCGACCCTGCCGTCCACGTGGATCACATCCGGGTCGTCGAACACCCGCACGACCTGGCAGATGGCCTCGGCCTCGCGGATGTTGGCGAGGAACTTGTTGCCCATGCCCTCGCCGGTGCTGGCGCCCTTGACGATGCCGGCGATGTCCACGAACGACACGACCGCCGGCAGGATCCGCTCGGAGCCGAAGATCTCGGCCAGTCGGGCCAGGCGGGGATCCGGCAGATCCACGACACCGATGTTCGGCTCGATCGTGGCGAACGGATAGTTGGCGGCTAGCGCGTCGTTGTTCGTCAGGGCGTTGAACAGGGTCGACTTACCGACGTTGGGCAGTCCGACGATTCCGAGGGTGAGGCTCACGAGGCCCGAGTCTACGTCCCGCCCCCTCCGTGCCCCCTGCCCGCCACCCCGGCCGGTCACGGGGAGCGCGCCCGCGTGACCTCTGACAAGATGTGTGGCATGAGTGACGAGCCGAAACCGCCTCCTCCAGTCGGGTCAGACGAGGAGCACGTCGACCGCTCCGTCCTCATCGGTCTCGGCGGACGGTGGGTCACCGACTGGGCGCTACGCCTGGCCATCCTGCTCATCGCGGGGTGGCTGCTGAGCCAGATCGGTGGCGCGCTGTGGGTGGGCATCCTGCCGATCCTGCTCGCGCTCATCGTGGCCACGGTCCTCTGGCCCCCCACGGGATGGATGACCCGCCACGGCGTCCCCAAAGCCCTGGCCGCACTCATCTCGCTCCTCGGATCACTCGCCGCCGTCGCGGGGATCCTGGCGCTGATCGCCCCGTCGATCATCGAGCAGAGCGTCCAGCTCGCGGACCAGACCTCGGAGGCGATCGGAGAGGTCCAGGACTGGCTCCGGGGTCCGCCGCTGAACATCCGGGACGAGCAGCTCGACAGCGTGCTGGGCCAGCTCAGCTCGACTCTGCAGGACCGCGGTGACCAGATCGCGAACGGCGTGTTCACCGGCGTGACCGCGGTGGGGTCGCTGCTCATCACCTTCGTCCTGGTCCTGGTGCTCACGTTCTTCTTCATCAAGGACGGCCCCCGGTTCCTGCCGTTCGTGCGTCGGATCGCCGGCCGCAATGCCGGTCGCCACCTCACCGAGGTCCTGACCCGCAGCTGGAACACCCTCGGCGGCTACATCCGCGCCCAGGCGATCGTCTCGTTCGTGGACGCCTTCTTCATCGGCCTGGCGCTCGTCATCCTGGGCGTGCCGCTGGCGTGGGCGCTGGCGGTCATCACCTTCCTGGCCGGGTTCATCCCCATCGTCGGTGCGTTCACCGCCGGTGCGCTGGCGGTGCTCATCGCGCTGGTGGCCAACGGCCTGACCACCGCGATCATCGTGCTGGTCGTGATCATCGCGGTGCAGCAGCTCGAGAGCAACATCCTCCAGCCCATTCTCCAGTCCCGGGCGATGAACCTGCATCCCGTCGTCATCCTGCTCGGGGTGGCCGCGGGTGGCACCCTGTTCGGGATCATCGGGGCATTCCTCGCGGTGCCGATCCTGGCGGTGGCCGCCGTGATGCTCCGGTACCTCGGCGAGCAGATCGACCTCCGGACCGGGGACGTCACCGCGTCGGACCTCGTGTCCGCCACCGACGAGGGACGTCTGACGGCCTGGCTCGGCGAGATGTCGAGCTCGCGGTTCGCGCCGCTGCGCAAGAGCAGCAGCGCCATCATGGCGGGGATCAAGGACACCCGACCGGGACCGGTCCACGGGGCCCCGGACAGCGGGTCCGTCGGTGCGACCGGGCCGGGCGATTCGGTCGTGGGAACCCTCGAACTCGACGACGACGAGGTGGTCCCGCCGGATCCGGATGCCGACGATCCGTCCGCCGACCAGGCGAATCCTCCCACGGGGCCCGTCGACCCGAAGGCCGTGTACGGTAACCGACCCTCGCCCTCGGAGAGCAAGCCCAACGCGCTGCGGCGCTTCGGCAGATTCCTCGCTCGCCGACTCGAGAGTTAGAGTCTCATCCTGTGAGCACACGGAGGAGCGGACGGGTCCCGGCGGACGAGAGGTCCGTCGTCTCGACCGTTCGGGGCCTGCCGGCCTGGTCCGCGGTCCTGCTCGCGGTGGCCGTCACCCTCACCGGGGTGGCGATCGACTCGTTCTCCGGGGGCCTCGGCACCGGCTTCACCGTGGGCTACTTCCTCGGGTGTCTGGTCGCGGTGCTGGCGGTGTCCCGCCGGGCGCTGTTCGTCGCCGGCATCCAACCGCCGCTCATCATGTCGGTGCTCGTCCCGATGGCCTCGGTGATCGCCGGAGCGGGGCTGACCGCGGCGGCCTTCTCCCGTTCCCAGATGATCTCGCTGGTGCTGCCGCTGGCGACCAGGTTCCCGCTGATGCTCACGACCACCCTGGTCGTGGTGGCGATCGCGCTGATCAGGGCGTTCGTCCTCGAACCCCGCAGCCCGCGACCGGTGGCCGTCCGCCGCCAGCGGGCGGCCCCGGCGCACGCCCGCCGCTGAGGCTCCCGCGGATCCCGGGGCTCCCGCGGATCAGACCTTCTTGGGAACCCGCAGCTCGCGGGGCAGCGAGAACGTGATGGTCTCCTGGGCGGTCCGCACCGAGGAGACGTCGTTGAAGCCGTGGTCGGCCAGCAGGTCCACCACACCTCGGACCAGCAACTCCGGCACCGAGGCGCCCGAGGTCACCCCCACCGTGGTGACGCCCTCGAACCAGGACGTGTCGATCTCCTTGGCGTAGTCCACCAGATGTGCGTCGCGCGCACCGGCCTGCAGGGCCACCTCGACCAGGCGGACAGAGTTGGACGAGTTCTGGGAGCCCACCACGATCACCAGGTCGCACTGCGGCGCCATCGTCTTGACCGCGACCTGCCGGTTCTGGGTGGCGTAACAGATGTCGTCCGACGGCGGATCGATCAGCGTCGGGTACTTCTCCTTGAGCCGCCGCACCGTCTCCATCGTCTCGTCCACGCTGAGCGTGGTCTGCGAGAGCCAGATCAGCTTCTCGGTGTCGACGGGGATGTCGAGGGCGTCGACGGACTCCGGGCCGTCGACCAGGGTCACCACATCGGGGGCCTCGCCCGCGGTCCCCTCGACCTCCTCGTGGCCCTCGTGGCCGACCAGGAGGATCAGGTACCCCTCCCGGGCGAAGCGCTTGACCTCGGTGTGGACCTTGGTCACGAGCGGGCAGGTGGCGTCGAAGGTGTTCAGCTCCAGCTGCAGGGCGCTCTCGCGGACGGCCGGCGAGACGCCGTGGGCGGAGAACACCAGGTTCGACCCGTGCGGGACCTCGTCGGTCTCGTCGACGAAGATCACGCCCTGGTCGGTGAAGGACTCCACGACGTGCTTGTTGTGGACGATCTCCTTGCGGACGTACAGCGGGGCACCATGCTTGGCCAGGGCCTTCTCGACCGTCTCGACTGCCCGGTCGACGCCGGCGCAATAGCCGCGCGGTTCCGCGAGGAGCACTCGCTTGGTTGCCGGTTCGGCGATCATGTCGGTCTGCTCGGTCATGTCACCAGGGTACGGTTCATACTGGATTCCGACCATCACGCCTCCCGGACGCCCCCCGGCAGAGAGGTTCCCATGCTCCGTCCGTTCTTCCTCACCCGTGTCTCCATCGGGGTCGCCGCCTCCGCGGTGGAGCTCGCCGTGGAGCTCCCCGGTCGCGCGCTCCAGGCGGCGGTCTCGCTGCCCGCGGTCCCCGTGAAGGTCGCCGGCAGCCTGGTGCAGTCGTACCTGCACGCCGGCCAGACCGTCGCCGGTCTCGCGGTCAAGGGCGATCGGGTGATCGCGACGGTGTTCCCCTCCCGGTCGGACAAGCCGGAGTGGGCGACCTTCGACGAGGACCTCGACGACGACGGGGCCGGGGGCGGGGCTGACACCGCCGTGGGCCCGGGCGGGGACCGCGGTCCCGGCGGCGACGAGCCCGACGTTCCGACCGGCCGCGTCGCCCCACGCACCACGTGACCGCCGGAGCGACGAGGTCCCCCAGCAGCCCCGAACAGCCGTGGCCGGTCCGGGTGGTCTCGGACCAGATCGCCAACTGGATCCACCGTCTCGGCGCCGTCTGGGTCGAGGGGCAGATCACCCAGCTCAGCCTGCGCCCGGGCACCCGGACGGCGTTCCTCACCCTGCGCGACCCCTCGGTGGACAATTCGCTGACCCTCACCTGCCCGCCCCGCCTCATCTCCGAGGCGCCGGTACCGGTCACCGAGGGCAGCCGGGTCGTGGTCCGGGGAACGCCCCGCTTCTACACCGGTCGTGGATCGTTCTCGCTCCAGGTCTCCGAGATCCGCCCGGTGGGCATCGGCGAACTCCTCGCCCGCATCGAGAGGCTCAAGCAGGCCCTGGCCGCCGAGGGGCTGTTCGACCCTCGTCTCAAGCGCCCGCTGCCGTTCCTGCCGACCTGTGTCGGGCTGGTGACCGGCCGCGCGAGTGCGGCCGAGCGCGACGTGGTCGAGGTGTCCCGGGGTCGGTGGCCCGACGTGCGGTTCGCCGTCCGCAACACCGCGGTCCAGGGACCGTCGGCCGTACCGCAGATCCTGGAGGCGTTGGCGGACCTCGACGCCGACCCGGTCGTCGACGTGATCATCCTGGCCCGCGGCGGGGGCTCGGTCGAGGATCTGCTCCCGTTCTCCGACGAGGCCCTGGTGCGGGCGATCTCGCGGTGTCGCACGCCCGTGGTCAGCGCGATCGGACACGAGCCGGACTCGCCGCTCTCCGATCTGGTCGCCGACCTGCGCGCGGCCACCCCCACCGACGCCGCCAAGCGGGTGGTCCCGGACGTCGCCGAGGAGCGTCGCCGGATCGTCGAGGCCCGCGCCCGGACCGCCCGCGCCCTGCGGGGATGGGTGGAGCGGGAGCGCGGCCAGCTCACGGCGATCCGTTCCCGCCCGGTGATGGCGAACCCCTACGGGCTCGTGGACTCACGGGCCGAGGTGGTGGCCGAGGCGCTCCGGGCGGCCCGGCGGGACATCACGCGGATCATCCAGACCGAGTCCACGTCGCTCGGCCATCTCGCGGCGCGGCTGACCACCCTCGGACCGGCAGCCACCCTGGCGCGCGGGTACGCGGTGGTCCAGTCCGTCGCCGGGGACCACGACGGCCGGGTGGTCTCCTCGATCGCCCACGCCCCGCCAGGGTCGCAGCTGCGCATCCGGGTGTCGGACGGCGCGCTGTCCGCCGCCGTCCTCGGCTCCACCCCCGCCGCGGGACGGACGGCCACCACCACCGCACCGCCCGGGCCATCCACACCCGAGCACACCACATCCAAGCCAGCCACACCCGAGCCAGCCACACCCGAGGAGCAGTCCTGATGTCCGACGAGCAGACCCCCGTCTCCCAGCTCGGCTACGAGGAGGCCCGCGACGAGCTGATCGAGGTGGTCCGCATCCTCGAGGCAGGCGGCCAGGACCTGGACGCATCCTTGGCGCTCTGGGAGCGGGGCGAGGAACTCGCCGCGCGGTGCACGGAGCACCTGGACGGCGCGCGCGACCGGATCGACGCGGTGTTGGGCGACGACGACGAGGGCGGCCGCAGCTAGGAGGCACTGCAGCTAGGAGGCACTGCAGCTAGGAGGCACAGCCCTTGCGCCGGCCCGGCGACGGTCGACCCGCTGACTACCGGGTGTCCGGGAGCGGTTCGGCGTCCTGGACAGCCGCGGCCAGCTCCTCGAAGTCCGAGGTGGTGGCCGACCCGGTCACCGCCACCCTGACGTCGTCCAGGTCCAGCACCCACACCGGACGGACGTCGTCACCGGTGAACACGGTCCACTCCCGCCCGGTCACCGGCACGATCGTCCGGCTCGGTCGCGGTCCGCCGTTCAGCGACCGGAACGCCTCCTCGGGGGCGTCGGACTGGACCAGCTCGACGAAGCTCCGCTCCCCCGTCACCCAGCCGACGTGGCTCGAGGTGGTGCCGACGAAGCTCTCGACCCGACCCGAGTTCGAGGTCCACCCCTCCGGGACGACCGGGGACCGCACCGGGAAGTCCAGGCTGCGGGCGTCCTGGCGCAGGGAGGCCTCGGCGTCGAACTCCGGGATCGCGCCCTGCTGTGGTCCGGACGGGCTGAAGGTGCACTGGCCCGCGACACCGGCGAAGATGCCGACGATCGCCATGAGCACCACCACCGACCAGAACATGTCGCGGTTGCCCTGCAGGATTCTCGGTTTCGGCTCGGCCACGGCGTCCAGTATCCCACCCACCCGGGGCATGTCGGGCGCCTGGCCCCCGGCGGGCGTCGGGAGGTGCAACAATGAGCGCCGACACCCCATCGTGCGGCGAGTGGCCACGTCTGTTCGCGCGCAGCTATCCGAGGAGCCCGACGCCACATGTCAGACGCCCTACGCCCCGACCGTAACCTCGCCATGGAGCTCGTCCGAGTCACCGAGGCCGCCGCGCTCGCGGCCGGCCGGTGGGTGGGCCGGGGCGACAAGCTCGGGGGTGACGGCGCGGCCGTGGACGCCATGCGCGAGCTCATCGGCACCGTCGACATGGACGGCGTCGTGGTGATCGGCGAGGGCGAGAAGGACGAGGCGCCGATGCTGTTCAACGGCGAGAAGGTCGGCACCGGGCACGGTCCCGCGGTCGACGTGGCCGTGGACCCGATCGACGGGACGCGCCTCATGGCCGAGGGCCGGCCCAACTCGATCGCCGTCATCGCGGTCGCCGAGCGTGGCGCGATGTTCGACCCCTCCGCGGTGTTCTACATGCGCAAGATCGCCGTGGGGCCGGACGCGGTCGGTCACATCGACCTGTCCAAGTCCACCGAATGGAACATCCTGTCCGTGGCCAAGGCCAAGAACATCGACGTCGGGGACATGACGGTCTGCGTCCTCGACCGCCCCCGGCACGCCGAACTCATCGCGGAGATCCGCGCGGCCGGCGCCAAGGTCCGGCTGATCATGGACGGGGACGTGGCCGGCGGCGTCGCCGCCGCCTCGGACGACAGCTCGGTGGACATCCTCATGGGCATCGGCGGCACCCCGGAGGGGATCATCACCGCCTGCGCCATGAAGTGCATGGGCGGGGAGATCCAGGGGCAGCTCTGGCCGCAGGACGACGCCGAACGCCAGAAGGCCGTGGACGCCGGCCTCGACGTGGATGCGTTCCTCGGCACCGACGACCTGGTCAAGGGTGACAACTGCTTCTTCGCGGCGACCGGTATCACCAACGGCGACATGGTCCGTGGCGTCAGCTACCGCTCGAACGGCGCCGTCACCAGGTCGCTGGTCATGCGATCGAAGTCGGGCACGGTCCGGCACGTCGAGGCCCGCCACCGCATGGAGAAGCTCCGCGAGTTCTCGGCGGTCGACTACGGCCAGGGGACGCGCGACAGCTGACCCCACCCGGGCCCGCCGCGCCGAGAGCGCCTGCACGGTGCGGCGTGCCCGCCTACTCTGACCGTATGGCTGACCAGAGTGGATTCCGTATCGAGCACGACACCATGGGTGAGGTCCGGGTACCCGTCGACGCGCTCTGGCGGGCCCAGACCCAGCGGGCGGTGGAGAACTTCCCGGTCTCGGGCAGCGGTCTCGAGCGAGCACAGATTCGCGCCCTCGGCCTACTCAAGTCCGCCTGCGCGACCGTCAACGGCCGTCTCGGTCTCCTCGAGAAGACCAAGGTCGACGCCATCGTGTCCGCGGCCGGACGGATCGCGGAGGGTGAGGTCGACGACCACTTCCCCGTCGACGTGTTCCAGACCGGCTCCGGAACCAGCTCGAACATGAACGCCAACGAGGTCATCGCCTCGATGTGCGCGGCCGAGGGCGTCACGGTCCACCCGAACGACGACGTCAACATGTCGCAGTCCTCCAACGACACCTTCCCCACCGCCACGCATGTCGCCGCGACGGAGTTGGCGCTGACCGAGCTCGTCCCCGCGCTGGGTGGGCTGGCCGGGTCGTTCGAGCGCAAGTCCGTCGAGTGGCGGGAGGTGGTCAAGTCCGGCCGCACCCATCTCATGGACGCGGTGCCCGTGACCCTCGGCCAGGAGTTCGGGGGGTACGCGCGCCAGATCCGGGCCGGGGCCGAGCGCGTGTGCGCCACCCTGCCCCGGGTGGGCGAGCTCCCGATCGGTGGCACCGCGGCCGGCACCGGACTCAACGCGCCGGACGGTTTCGGCTCCGCGGTGGTCGAGGAACTGCGCTCACTCACGGGGCTCGAGGAGCTGCGCCTGGCGGAGGACCCGTTCGAGGCGCAGTCCGCCCGCGACGGTCTCGTGGAGCTCTCCGGTGCGCTGCGCACGATCGCCGTCTCGCTCACCAAGATCGCCAACGACGTCCGGTGGATGGGGTCCGGTCCCATGACGGGGTTGTCCGAGATCCACCTGCCGGACCTGCAGCCCGGGTCGTCGATCATGCCCGGCAAGGTCAACCCCGTACTGTGCGAGACCATCTCCCAGGTCGCCGCCCAGGTCGTGGGCAACGACGCGGCCGTGGCCTGGGCCGGCGCCACCGGGGCCTTCGAACTCAACACGGCGATCCCGGTGATGGCCCGCAACGTCCTGGAGTCCGCCCGGATCCTCACCACGTCCACGACCCTGTTCGCCGAACGCTGCATCGACGGGATCGAGCCCGACGTCGAGCGGATGCGCCGGTACGCCGAGTCCTCGCCCTCGATCGTCACCCCGCTCAACTCGGCGATCGGCTACGAGGAGGCCGCCCGGGTGGCCAAGCACGCCCTGGCGGAAGGGTTGACGATCCGCGAGGCCGTCATCGCCCTGGGCTTCGTCCCCGACCCGCTGAGCGAGGACGAGCTGGACCGCCGCCTCGACGTGTTGGGGATGACGGGCCTCGACCGCGAGCGCTGACCCCGGACGCGGGCTCCCTCACAGGACTGACGAGACCCGGGTGGGACCTGCGCTGCGTGCCCGGTCCGGGCACGCAGCGCAGGTTCTGCTCACCCGTCGGTCATGCCGCGTGGATCCGGCGCAGCTCCCCCGGCTCGGCGTCCGGGTGGAACTCCTCGAGCATCGTGGTGACCAGCTCGGCGATCGCCGAGCGCTCCGAGCGGTTGAGGGTGACGTGTGCGAACAACGGATGCCCCTTGAGCTTCTCCACCACGGCCTGGATCCCGTCGTGACGGCCGACCCGCAGGTTGTCCCGCTGGGCCACGTCGTGGGTGAGCACCACGCGCGATCCCGTCCCCAGCCTGGAGAGCACCGTGAGCAGGACGTTGCGCTCGAGTGACTGCGCCTCGTCGACGATCACGAACGAGTCGTGCAGGCTCCGGCCGCGGATGTGGGTCAGCGGCAGCACCTCCAGGATCTCCCGGTCCATCACCTCGTCGATCACGTTCTCGCTGACCAGGCCCTCGAGGGTGTCGAACACCGCCTGGGACCACGGCGACATCTTCTCCGTCTCGCTCCCAGGCAGGTACCCGAGCTCCTGTCCGCCCACGGCGTAGAGGGGCCGGAACACCACGATCTTGCGGTGGCGGCGACGCTCCAGTACCGACTCGAGCCCCGCGCACAGGGCGAGCGCGGACTTGCCCGTCCCCGCCCGGCCTCCGAGGGAGACGATCCCGATCGACTCGTCCAGCAGGCAGTCGATGGCGATGCGCTGCTCGGCGGAGCGACCGCGCAGTCCGAACACCTCGATGTCGCCGCGGACGAGCTTGAGGCCGCCGCCGTCGGTGACGCGGGCCAGCGCCGAGGACGACTCGGTCTGGACCCGGATCCCGCAGTGCACCGGCGTCTCCACGTCCAGGCCGGCCGCCCGGGCCGCGAGGGGCGAGGCCCCGCCGTCGGAGAACAGGGTGTCCACGAGGTCCTGGGTGGCGGGCAGGTTCGCGACCCCGCTGTAGCCGGTCAGCACCACGTCCTGGGCGTGGTACTCGTCGGCGGGCAGTCCCACGGAGCCCGCCTTGACCCGCAGCGGCACGTCCTTGGAGACCAGGACGGTGTCGAGGCCCTCGGCGCGGAGGTTGAGCGCGCACGCGAGGATCCGGGAGTCCTCCCCCGTGTTCCGGAACCCGGCGGGCAGGATCGCCTGGTCGGTGTGGTTGAGCTCGACCCGCAGGGTTCCCCCCTGGTCGGTGATGGGCAGGTCGCCGTCGAGCCGTCCGTGGCGGAGGCGCAGATCCTCGAGGAGTCGGAGCGCCTCGCGGGCGAAGTAGCCCAGCTCGGGGTGGTGTCGCTTGCCCTCCAACTCCCCGATCACCGCGATGGGCAGCACCACGCGGTGCTCGGCGAAGCGGGTGACGGCCCACGGGTCAGAGAGCAGAACCGAGGTGTCGAGGACGTAGGTGCGTACGGTGTCGGTCACGGCGGACTCCTGGCCCGCGGCACCCGCGGGCGAGCTGGGGGTGGACCGGTCGGCCCAGGTCACCTGGTGGTGACGGGGCCGGGTGCCGGCCCCCTCCCGATCGAGTGGATCGATCATCGGCTGGGACCTCCCGACGGTCGGCTTCCCCACCGACCGTTGTGACCCACGCTACGCCCGAATCACACGAGTGTGAGTTAACTCATCGTGAATTCGTCGGTCTCGCCGGGGTCCGTGACGCACACCGGGTCACGGCACCCTCTCGAACGCGGCGGCCAGGCCCTGTCCGCCGCCCAGGCACATCGTCTCCAGGGCGAGCCGGCCCTGCCGGCGGGCGAGCTCGCGGGCCATCGTGGTGAGGATGCGGGTCCCCGTGGCCCCGACGGGGTGGCCGAGCGAGATCCCCGAGCCGTGCACGTTGAGCCGCTCGCGGTCGGCCGCCGTGAAGCCGAACCCGCCCTCCCACTCCCGCAGGCACGCCAGGACCTGGGCGGCGAAGGCCTCGTTGAGTTCGATCAGGTCGAAGTCGGCGAGACGCAGCCCGAGATCGCCCAGGAGCCCGGCGGTGGCGGAGACGGGACCGATCCCCATCCAGGCGGGATGGACCCCGGTCACCGACCACCCGAGGGGCCTGACGTACGCGCGCAGCCCGAGGCTCTCCGCGCGATCGCGGGTGGTCACGACGCACACCGCGGCGCCGTCGTTCTCCCCGCTGGCGTTGCCGGCGGTCACGGTCGCGTCGGGGTCGAGCCGGGAGCGCACGGGGCGCAGCGCGGCGAGTGATGCCGCGGTGACACCGCGGCGGGGGTGCTCGTCGGTGTCGACGACGACGACGTCGTCTCCCCCGCCCCGGGGGACCCGCACCGGCACGATCTCCTCGTCGAACACCCGCCCGTCCTGCGCCGCGACGGCGCGCCGCTGGCTCTCGGCCGCCAGCTCGTCCTGCTCGGCTCGGGAGATCGAGTACTCGGCGCGGAGGTTCTCGGCGGTCTCGAGCATGCCTCCGGGGATCGGGTGGTCACGGCCGCCCGACGTCACCCGGCCCCGCGCGATGCGGTCGACGAACTCCACGCGGTCACCGCGGACACCGCCGCGCAGGCCGAGCGAGTAGAACTCGCTGTTCGACATCGACTCCGCCCCGCCCGCGATCACCACCTCGCTCGCGCCCACCGCCACCTGCATCGCGGCGTTGAGCACGGCCTGCAGTCCGGATCCGCACCGGCGGTCGATCTGGATCCCGGGGGTGCGGATGTCCAGGCCGGCGTCCAGTGCCGCGACGCGCCCGATCGCCGGAGCCTCCCCGTTCGGGTAACACTGCCCGAGGATCACGTCGTCGACATCCGTGGCGGACAGACCGGTGCGGTCGACCAGACCGGAGATCGCGGCCGCGGCCAGATCGGCGGCCGCGAGCGGGGCGAGGGCGCCGTGGCGGCGACCCACCGCGGTGCGCACGGGTTCGCAGACCACGACGTCGGCGAGGGCCCGCGACATGCGGGAACTCACCGACTCATTCCACCATCATCCGGACGGTCTCGGCGACGACCGCCGGACGGTCGGAGCCCTCGACCTCCACGGTCACCAGACTGCCCAACTGGACCCCGGAGGCCCTGCGCTGGAGCGAGGTGAGCTCGATCCCCGCCCGGATGCGCGATCCCACCGGGACCGGTGCCGGGAACCGGACCTTGTCGACGCCGTAGTTGATCATCATCCGGAACCCCCGGATCTCCATGACCTCCGCGCCCAGCACGGGCAGCAGGGAGAGGGTCAGGTAGCCGTGGGCGATGGTGGCTCCGTAGGGCCCCTGCGCCGCCCGGACCGGGTCGACGTGGATCCACTGGTGGTCCCCGGTCGCGTCGGCGAACGCGTCGATGCGGTCCTGGGTGATCTCCATCCAGTCGCTGTACCCCACGTGTCGCCCGAGTTCGGCCTCGAGCTGCTCCAGTCCCTCGAACACCCTCATGACAGTCCTCCTCGCTGCACCAGTTGCGATGCGATGACGTTGCGTTGGATCTCGTTGGTCCCCTCGCCCACGATCATGAGCGGGGCGTCGCGGAAGTACCGCTCCACGTCGTACTCCGTGGAGTAGCCGTACCCGCCGTGGATCCGGACCGCGTCGAGCGCGATCTCCATGCCGACCTCGGAGGCGAACAGCTTGGCCATCCCGGCCTCCATGTCGCAGCGCTCGCCGGCCTCGGAACGCTCGGCGGCGTGGAGCGTGAGCTGGCGCGCGGCGGACAGCTTGGTGGCCATGTCGGCCAGACGGTGACCGACCGCCTGGTGCTTCCAGATGGGCTGCCCGAACGACTCCCGCTGCTGCGCGTAGGCGAGAGAATCCTCGAGGGCGGCGGCCGCCACCCCGAGGGCACGGCCGGCCACCTGGATCCGTCCGGTCTCCAGGCCCTTCATCATCTGGGCGAAGCCACGTCCGGGCTCGCCGCCGAGCACCTGCGTGGCGGGCGTGCGATAGCCGTCGAAGGCCAGCTCACACGTCTCGACGCCCTTGTACCCGAGCTTGGACAGGTCCCTCGAGACGGTCAGCCCGGGACCGTGCCCGACCAGGACGATCGAGATCCCCCTGTGCGCGGGCGTCGCCGACGGGTCAGTCTTGCAGAGCAGGGCGATCAGGCCGGAGCGGCGCGCGTTCGAGATCCACGTCTTGGCCCCGGTGATCACCAGGTCGTCTCCGTCGGGTGTCGCGACGGTGCCCATGGCCTGGAGGTCCGACCCCCCGCCGGGCTCCGTGAGGGCCATGGTCGCCCGCACCTCACCCGTGGCCATCGTCGGGAGGTGGGTGGACTTCTGCTCCTCGGTGCCGAACTCGGTGAGGAGCTTCGCCACCACCGTGTGCCCGCCCATGGCGCCCGCCAGGGACATCCAACCGCGGGCGAGTTCCTCGGTGACGCGCACGAAGCAGGGCATCGAGACCGGCATCCCGCCGTACTCCTCGGGGACGGCCAGGCCGTAGATCCCGATCTGCTTCATCTGCTCGATCCAGCGTTCCGGGTAGGAGTCCGCGTGCTCCATCTCGCGCACGGACGGCCTGACCTCGCGGTCGATGAACCGGCGCACGGTCGCGACGAGGTCGGCCTCGTCCTGGTTCAGGTCCGGCACCGGTGACACCTCGTCGTCGTCTCGATCCGCCCGTCGGGCGGGGTCCGGACATCATCGCAACCCTCCATCCGATAGTCAATAATCATGCGCATGGTTTGGTTAGGATGCCGGTCATGGACACTCGCGACGCCCGGCCCGTCGGCGGACCCTACTTCGACCAGCTGGCGGTGGGTCAGGTCGTCGTCGACGCCCCGTCCGTCACCCTGACCGACGGTCTCGCCGCCGCACACCAGGCGATCCTCGGCGACCGGCTGCGGCTCCCCCTGGACCGTCGTCTCGCCCACGCCGTCACCGGCGGCACGGTGGCCCACCCGGGCCTCGTCGTCGACGTCGCGATCGGCCAGTCCACCCTTGTCACCCAGCGCGTGCGGGCCAACCTCTTCTACCGCGGCCTGCGTCTGCTCACCGCACCCCGGATCGGTGACACCCTGACCACCCGGACGGAGGTCGTGGGACTCAAGACCAACAGCCACTCACCGGGCCGCACCCCCACCGGGCTCGCCGCGCTCCGCATCACCACCACCGACCAGGACGGACGGACCGTCCTGGACTTCCACCGATGCGCCATGCTGCCCCTGGCTCCGGGCGTCGACCCGGACTCGTGCGCCCACACCGACGACCTGGCGGCGGTCGGGACCGCCACCTCCCGGCCGTGGGCGACACCCGACGCCTGGGACCTGGCCGCCTACCGCGCCGCGGTCCCCGGGGCGGGTGACCCCCTCCCCGCCGAGGGCACCGTCCTGCGCCCGGGCGCCGACGTGGTCTCGAGCGCCCCGGAACTGGCCCGGCTCACCCTGAACATCGCGCAGACCCACCACGACGCCCGCGTCTCGGGCGCCGGCAGGTTGGTCTACGGCGGCCACACCATCGGACTCACGCTGTCGCAGGCCACCCGGGCGCTGCCGACGATGCTCACCGTGCTCGGCTGGCACTCCTGCGACCACGTGGGCCCGGTCCGCGAGGGCGACACCCTGAGCAGCGAGCTCGTGATCGGGGCCGCGGTCGATCTCCCGGACGGGGGGACGGCGCTCGATCTGCGGTCGCTCGTCACCGCCCACCGGGCGGACGGTGACGCTCCCGTCCTGGACTGGTCGTACACGGTACTCATGCCCGGACGCCCGGATCGGGGATAATGGTTGTCATGAGTTCAGAAGGCGGCACGCGGCCGGGGGTGGGCCGTCCCAAGAAGACGGCGCTCCTGGTGGCCCAGCAGATCGTCGAGGACATCTCCCGTCGCGGGAACACCGTCGGCGACCGGCTGCCCCCGGAACACCTCATGCTCGAGCAGTACGGGGTCGGTCGCGGGACGCTCCGCGAGTCGCTGCGCTACCTGGAGCTGCAGGGCGTGCTCATGCTCAAGCCCGGGCCCGGTGGCGGGCCGATCGTGCAGCAACCGGACGGGGGGACGCTGGCCGCCACGTTGAGCCTGCTCCTGCAGTTCGAGAACGCCCCGTTCTCCACGATCATGGAGGCCCGCACGGCGTTGGAGCCCACCATCTCCCGTCTGGCCACCTCGCGGATCGACGACGCCGGACTGGCCGGACTCGCCGAGAACCTCCGCCAGACGCGGGAGCAGATGGGCGACCAGGCCGCGTTCTCGGCCCACTCCGAGCGATTCCACGAGCTGATCGCCTGGAGCTCCGGGAACGCGCTCTTCGGCTACCTCTTCGATGCGCTGAGCGGCCTGATCGCCGGAGCCTCGATGGGCATCACCTACCCCAGGCGGCAGCGCGAGTTGACGTGCGACATCCACGAGGAGATCTACGCCGCGATCGCCGACCGGGACGGCGACACCGCGTCCCGGTTGATGTCGGTCCACATCCACGAGCACACCACGTACCTGGAGAAGCGGTTCCACAGCGCGCTCGCGAGGCCGATCCGGTGGGACCTCGACGGTTGACCCGGGTCATCGGGCCGTGCCCGTCCGAGGCGGATCAGATGTGGCGGCCGCCGGTGATCTCGAGGACCGTACCGGTCATGTAGCTCGACATGTCGCTGGCCAGGAACAGCACGACCTGCGCGACCTCGGAGGGCTCGCCGGCCCGGCCCAGGGGGATCTCGGCCATCTTCTCGTCCCAGACGTGCTGCGGCATCGCCAGGGTCATGGCGGTGCGGATGAGCCCCGGCTGGATCGCGTTGATGCGCACGTTCTTGAACGCGACCTCCTTGGCGGCGGCCTTGGTCAATCCGATTATCCCCGCCTTGGCGGCGGAGTAGTTGGTCTGACCCTTCAGCCCGACCTTGCCGGAGATGGAGGAGACGTTGACGATCGCCCCTCCCCCGTGCTCCCGCATCCGCCCGGCGGCCGCGCGGGTGCCGTTCCACGTTCCCTTGAGGTGGATCGCGATGATGTCATCGAACTGCTCCTCGGTCATCGTGCGCATCGTGGCGTCGCGGGTGACACCGGCGTTGTTCACGAACACCCCGAGCGGCCCGAACGCCTCCTCGGCCACGTCGATCAGGTGCTCGATCGCCGCCCCGTCACGCACGTCGCAGTTCACGTACCGTGCGGCGTCCTCGCCGCCCAGCTCGGTGACCGCGGCCGCGCCCGCCTCGTCGTCGATGTCCCCGATCACGACGCGCGCCCCGCTGTCGATGAACGTCCGCGCGATCTCCAACCCGATCCCGCGCGCGGCTCCGGTGACGACCGCGGTCCTACCCTCAAGAAGTCCCATGACGTGTGTCCTCTCCTCGTGCCCGCCCGGCCAGTTCGGCCAGGATCGCATCGGTGTGTCGGCCCAGTGACGGCACGGGCCCCATCGGTAGCTCTACGTCCGCGTAGGTGATCGGCGGGAGCAGGCCGCGGACGGATCCGGCCGGGGTGTCGACCTCGCGCCACCGGTCCCGCGCCTCGAGCTGCGGGTGGTGGACCAGTCCGGCGACGTCGTTGAGCCGGGCCGCCGGGACACCGGCGTCGTCGAGTCGCGCGGCCAGCTCCTCCGAGTCGTACTCCCTGGTCAGGGACCCGATCAGCGCGTCCACCTCGGCCCTGCGCGCCACGCGGGCGATGTTGGTCGCGTACCGCTCGTCGTCGACGAGATCCGGCCGGTCCAACACGTCGCGGACCAGCGCCGCCCATCCCCGGTCGTTCTGCACCCCGATGAGCACCTGTCCGTCCCTGGTGGGGAAGGCGTCGTACGGGCAGATCGAGGCGTGCGACAGGCCCATGCGCCCGACCTGCCGGTCCGCGTACATCCGGATGTACATGGGGTGGCCCATCCACTCGGCTGTCGCCTCGAACATCGACACCTCGATCGTGGCACCGAGCCCGGTCCGCTCCCGACGGAACAGCGCCGACTGGACCGCCGAGAGCGCATACATCCCGGTCGCGATGTCGGAGACCGGGACGCCGGTCTTGGTGGCGGTCTCGGGGGTACCGGTGATCGAGCACAACCCCGACTCGGCCTGGACGAGCATGTCGTAGGCCTTGCGGCCCGAGTACGGCCCCGCCTCGCCGTATCCGGAGAGGGTGACGACGACGAGCTCGTCCTTCCTCGACCGGAGCGCAGCGGCCCCCAGACCCAACCGGTCCATCGCCCCGGGTGCCAGGTTGCTCAGGACCACGTCCGCACGGTCGGCCAGCTCGAGCGCGACCCGCCGCCCGTCGTCGGAGGCCAGGTCGAGCTCGATCGACTCCTTGCCCCTGTTGAGCCAGACGAAGTGCGAGGCCAGGCCGTGGACGGTGTCGTCGTAGGACCGGGCGAAGTCACCCTCCCCCGGCCGCTCGATCTTGATGACGCGGGCGCCGAGGTCCGCGAGGTGACGGGTGGCCAACGGGCCGGCGACGGCCTGTTCGACCGCCACGACCGTGATCCCCTCGAGAGGGAGCGGCCCGCCTCCCGTCATCGTGCGGTGGCCTCGCGTGTCGCACCGCGCATGAGGCCGCCGCCGATGATCAGCCTCTGGATCTCGCTGGTCCCCTCGTAGAGGCGCAGCAGGCGGATGTCCCGGTAGATCCGCTCGACCACCACGCCCCGCATGTACCCGGTGCCGCCGTGGATCTGGACGGCCAGGTCGGCGACCTTCCCCGCCATCTCCGTGCAGAAGAGCTTGGCGACGGACGGGGCGATGCGTCGGTCCTCTCCCGAGACGTACTTGGCCGCGACCTCCCGGACCAGCGCCTGTCCGGCCATCACCCCGACCTGCTGGTCGGCGATCATGGCCTGGACCAGCTGGAAGTCGCCGACGGCCGTGCCCCCCTGCGTGGTGGTGGCCGCATGGGCCAGCGACTCGTCGAGCGCCCTTCTCGCCGACCCCACGGCGACGGCGGCGATGTGCACGCGACCGCGGGCCAGGGACGTCATCGCCGCGCGGTACCCGGCGTCCTCGTCTCCCCCCACCAGCGACGAGGCGGGGACCCGGACACCACTGAAGTCCACCTCTGAGGTCGGGGCACCCTCCTGGCCCATCTTGCGGTCCTTCGGTCCCACCGTGACCCCGGCCGCGTCGGCGGGGACGAGGAACACCGCGATCCCCGGGCCACCGGCGTCCGCGGGGCGGGTCCGGGCGAACACGACGAACAGATCCGCCACCGGCGCGTTGGTGATGAAGCGCTTGGTGCCGTCGATGACCCAGTCGTCGCCGTCCCGGACGGCCCTGGTCGCCAGCCCGGCGGGATTGGACCCCGCACCGTCCTCGGTCAGCGCGAAGGACGCGATCACCTCGCCGGACGCGATCCGCTCCAGCCACTCCGCCTTCTGCTCGTCGGTGCCGAAGTTCACCAGGACCTGCCCGGCGATCCCGTTGTTGGTGCCGAACAGCGACCGCATGGCCAGGCTGGTGTACCCGAATTCCATCGCCAGCTCGACGTCCTGGGTCAGGTCCAACCCCAGGCCACCCCACTGCTGCGGGATCGCGTACCCGAACATCCCCATCTCGGCCAGCCCGGCCCGGATGTCGTCGGGGACGGCGTCGGCGTCGGCGATCTCCCGCTCCCGGGGCATCACCACGGTCCGGATGTAGTCGCGGGTCGTGGCGAGGATGGCCGCGAAGTCCTCCGCGTCGACCTCGGGCCCCACCGAGTCCGCCTGATCGCTCATGACTGTGTCCTCTGTCGTCCGTGATGGCCCTCGCGGAACCACGATCCGGTGAAGTATGCTTCAAACTATTATCATCAATTACGGAGCGGGGCAATAGTCACCGCCGGACCCCCGGGAGCCACCGATGGCCGAATCCAGCGAGTCGCGACCGCTCAGCGGCATCCGCGTGGTCGAACTCTCCAGCTTCGTGGCCTCTCCCCTGTGCGGGCTCACGCTCGCCCAGCTCGGCGCCGAGGTCATCCGCGTCGACCCGGTGGGCGGCGCGGCGGACGTGCACCGCTGGCCGCTCGCCCCGGGCGGAACCTCGATCTACTGGACCGGCCTCAACAGGGGCAAGTCCTCGGTGACCCTCGACCTCCGTTCCGACGAGGGCCGGCAGTCGTTCCGGGACCTCGTCACCGCGCCCGGGGAGGGCTCGGGGATCCTCGTGACCAACTCCGCCGGCCGGGAGTGGATGAGCCATGAGCGTCTGGCCGCGGTCCGACCCGATGTCATCACCCTCGAACTGCTCGGACGTCGCGACGGCCGCCCCGGGGTCGACTACACCGTCAACGCCGCCCTCGGGTTCCCCGCGATCACCGGACAGGACGGCGGGCAGGGCGGTGGACAAGACGGCGGACAGGGCGGTGGACAGGGCGCCGGGCAGGTGGTCAACCACGCCCTGCCGGCCTGGGACGTCGCCGCGGGCCTCCACGCGGCGCTGGCGGTGGTCTCCGCCGTCCGCGAGCGGGAGAGGACCGGCCGGGGCCGACGCATCGTGCTCCCGCTGGACGACGTCGCCCTGGCCACCGCCGGCGCGCTGGGCTACCTCACCGAGCCGCAGCTCGACGGGTCCAGCCGGCCCGCCGTCGGCAACTACGTCTACGGCACGTTCGGGAGGGACTTCACCACCGCCGACGGGGGCCGTGTGATGGTGGTCGCCCTGACCACCAGGCATTTCCACGACCTGGCGCGGGTGACCGGGACCCGGGACGCCGTCGACGCCCTCGAGTCGGCCACCGGCGCCGACTTCGGTACCGAGGCCGACAGGTACTCCTACCGGGAGGTCCTGGCCGCACTGTTCGCCCGATGGTTCTCCGCCCACACCACGGCGGAGGTCACCCGGGCACTGGAGGACTCGGTGGTGCTGCACGAGCGGTACCGCACGTTCGACCAGGTGGTGGCGGAGGGCGATCTCGAGGCCAACCCGCTGTTCGCTGCACTGGATCAGCCGGGGATCGGCTCGTACCTCGCGGCCGCGCACCCCGCGACCTTCGACGGCCGGCACCTGGCCACCGGTCCCGCGCCGGACCTCGGCGCCGACACCGATCACCTCACCGCCGATCGCCCCCGCCCTCCGACCGGCTCACCGCCGATCGCCCCACCACCCCGGGGACCTGAGTCATGACCCACAAACCCGCCGCCCGCGACGGTGTCCCCGTGTACCTCACGGAGGAGCGGCTCGCGATCCGCGATCTGGCCCGCGACTTCACCGCCCGGGAGGTCCTGCCGGTCGCGAACCGCCTCGACCCGGAGAAGGGAGACATCCCCGACGAGCTCCGGCAGAAGATGGCCGATATCGGCTTCTTCGGCATCATGATCGGCGAGGAGCACGGCGGGCTCGGCCTGGGCGTGTTCGAGTACTGCCTGGTTGCCGAGGAGCTCGCCCGCGGGTGGCTGTCAGTCTCCGGTCTCCTCGCCCGTGGCAACGGGATGGGCGGCGGGTTCACCCCCGATCAGGAGGCGCGCCTGCTCCCCCGCGTCGCCCGCGGCGAGTGGCTGGGCGCCTACGCGTTGTCGGAGGCCGAGGCGGGCTCCGACGTCGCCAACATCTCCTGCCGAGCCGTCCGCGACGGCGACGAGTGGGTGGTGAACGGCACCAAGATGTGGTGCACCTATGCCGACCAGGCGGACTACCTCGTGCTGTTCGCCCGTACCGACCCGGTCCGGGACCCGGCCAAGCCCCACCGCGGGATCTCCGCCTTCCTGGTGGAGAAGGATCGCGGCGTGTTCCCCGCGGGCATCACCGGCAACCCCGTCCGCAAGATCGGATACTTCGGCTGGCAGACCTGGGAGCTGTCCTTCGACGACTTCCGGTTGCCCGCCTCTGCGCTGCTCGGCGGGGAGGGCAGGGGCTTCTACCTGGCGGTCTCCGGCCTGGAGGTCGGTCGCGCCCACACCGCCGCCCGCGCGATCGGCCTGGCCCGCGCCGCGCTGGAGGACTCGATCGCCTACGTCGCCACCCGCGAACAGTTCGGCCGACCGATCGGCGAGTTCCAGTACCTCCGCTTCGAGATCGCCCGGATGGCCGCCGACATCGAGGCCGCGCGCCAGCTCATGTTCTCGGTGGCCACGGCCATCGACTCCGGGCGTCGCTGCTCGCTCGAGGCCGCCATGTGCAAGCTCGTGGCCACCGAGATGGCCGAGCGGGTGACCTCCCAGGGCGTCCAGATCCACGGCGGGGCCGGGTACACGACCGACTTCCAGGTGGAGCGGCACTGGCGCGACGCCCGGCTGACGCGCATCTTCGAGGGCACCAGCGAGATCCAGATGCGGATCATCTCGGATGAACTCCTCGGCCGCGACCACTGAGTACAGTCGCCACCATGAAGGCTGCGGTGTGCGTGGACACGGAATCCCCCCTGGTGCTCGAGGACATCCCGATCCCCGAACCCCGGGAGGGCGAGGTCCTGATCCACAACACGGCCTGCGGGGTGTGCCACACCGACCTCCACGTGATGAAGGGCGAGGTGGGGTTCCCGCTCCCCGGGGTCCTGGGGCACGAGGTCTCCGGAGTCGTCGCCGAGGTCGGCCGTGGCGTGACGGCGGTCCGCCCGGGTGACCGCGTGGTGGGCTCTTTCATCATGCCGTGCGGGTGGTGCGAGAACTGCGCCCGCGGGATGGAGGACCTCTGCGCCACCTTCTTCGAGTACAACCGCCTGCGCGGGACCCTGTACGACGGCGAGACCAGGCTTCACCGCGCCAACGGAGAGCCGCTGTCCATGTACTCGATGGGCGGCCTGGCGGAGTACAGCGTCACGCCCGCCACCGCGGTGTTCACCCTCCCCGAGGAACTGGATCTGGCGGATTCGGCGATCCTGGGGTGCTCGCTGTTCACCGCCTACGGTGCCGTGCGGAACGTCGGGGATGTCCGGACCGGTGAGTCGGTCGCGGTCGTGGCCGTGGGCGGCGTCGGGCAGAACATCGTCCAGCTGGCCGCGGTGAGTGGCGCCGAATCCATCATCGCCGTCGACGTGGACGAGGAGAAGCTCGCCCTGGCGCGGCGCATGGGTGCGACCCACACGATCAACTCGCGCGAGGTCGATGCGACCGAGGCGGTCATGGAGATCACCGGGGGCCGGGGCGTCGACGCCGCCTTCGAGGCGCTGGGCTCGGCCGCCACCACCCGCCAGGCCACGGACTTCACGCGGGAGGGCGGCAGGGTCGTCGTGGTGGGCATCCCGCCGGCCGGGACGGTGCTGGACGTCGACCTCGCGCGGGTCGTGCGCCGCAAGATCCAGATCAAGGGCTCCTACGGCGCCCGCGCACGTCAGGACGTACCCGCGCTGATCCGGCTGCTCGCCGCGGGGAGGCTCGACCTGAGCAGTGTGATCTCCCGGCGTGTGGGACTGGAGCAGGCACCGGAGACCTACCAGGCCCTCGATCGCGGTGAGGTCCTGGGCCGGGCCGTCGTGCTCACCGGGGCCTGACCCGCAGCACAGCCCCCGCCGCAGCACAGCCCCGCCGCGACGCCCCCCCCCTCGCCGGGACACCCCCCTCGCCGGGCATCCGCACGCGCGCACGTACGCCCACAACGCAGCCGCCCCCGACGATGGCGTCTGGCGTGCGCAGATGCGCAGGCCGGAGTTCATCGCGGGGGGCGGCTGTGAGTCACCGGGCAGCCGCTCGCGCGGATGCACGCCGGCTGGGGATGCTGGGCCGTCAGAGCAGTTCGATGCCAGGCCGTCAGAGCAGTTCGATGATGGTGGCGTTGGCCTGGCCGCCGCCCTCGCACATCGTCTGCAGGCCGTACCTGATGCCGTTCGCCTTCATGTGGTGGACCATGTCCGTCATGATGCGGGCCCCGGAGCCGCCGAGCGGGTGGCCGAGGGCGATCGCGCCACCGTTGGGGTTGAGCTTGGCCGGGTCGGCGCCGGTCTCGGCGAGCCACGCCATCGGCACCGAGGCGAAGGCCTCGTTGACCTCGAACACCCCGATGTCGTCGATCGTCAACCCGGAGCGCTCGAGAGCCTTGGCCGTGGCCGGGATCGGGGCGGTGAGCATGATGACCGGATCGTCGCCGGCGAGCGTGGCGGTGTGGACACGTGCGATCGGCGTGCATCCGTACCTGGCGGCGGCCTCCTCGCTCATCACCAGGATCGCGGCGGATCCGTCCGAGATCTGCGAGGCGTTGCCGGCGTGGATCACGCCGTCGGACTTGAACGGGGTCTTGAGCCCGGCCAGCCCCTCGACGGTGCTGCCCCGGCGGATGCCCTGGTCGGCGTCGAAGACCCCGTCCGGGGTGGTCACCGGGACGATGTGCCCGGCGAAGAACCCGGCGTCCTGCGCGGCGGCGGCCTTCTCGTGCGAGGCCACGGCGAACTCGTCGAGCTGCGTGCGGGACAGCCCCCACCGCTCGGCGATCATCTCGGCGCCGACGCCCTGGTTGGGCATGGTGCCGTCGTAGCGGCCCAGGAAGTCCTGCCCGTACGGGATGCCCTCGCCGGTGATCGAGCTGCCCATCGGCTGACGGGTCATGGACTCGACGCCGCCGGCCACCACCACGTCGTGGTAACCGGATTCGACCACCGCGACGGCGAAGCTCAGCGCCTGCTGCGAGGAACCGCACTGGCGGTCGATGGTCACGCCGGTGACGGTCTCGGGCCACCCGGCGGAGAGCACCGCGGTACGCGCGATGTCCCCGGTCTGCTCGCCGGCCTGGGTCACGCACCCCCAGATCACGTCCTCCACGATCCCCGGGTCGACCCCGGCGCGCTCGACCAGAGCGTTCAGCACCGTGCCCGACAGATCGGCCGGATGCACCCCGGCCAGTCCACCCTTGCGCTTGCCCACCGCGCTGCGCACGGCCTCCACGATCACTGCACCCATGTGCGTGTCCCTCTCTCGAACGGTGAGTATCCGGTCTCGTCCGACCGGGTCTTGTCAGTGTTGCGCATCACGTTCAGCCGACGTACGGCGGCGTGCGCCTGAGCTCGCCACGCGCGATGGTGCGGCGATGCACGGCGTCCGGGCCGTCGACGATCCTCAGGGCCCGCGCCCAGGCGTAGAAGTAGGCGAGAGGGGTGTCGTCCGAGACACCGGCCCCACCGAAGACCTCGATCGCCCGGTCGATCACGGTGCACGCGACCTGCGGCGCGATCACCTTGATGGCCGAGATCTCGAACCGGGCCTCCTTGGCGCCGACGGTGTCGATCATCCACGCGCAGTGCTGGACCTGCAGGCGTGCCTGGTCGATCTCGATGCGGGAGTTGGCGATGTGCTCCTGCACCACGCCCTGCTCGGACAGGTACCCGCCGAAGGCGTGCCGCGACTTGGCGCGGTCGACCATCAGGGCCAGGGCCCGCTCGGCCATCCCGATGGCGCGCATGGCGTGGTGGATGCGGCCCGGCCCGAGACGCGCCTGCGCGATCGCGAAACCGGCGCCCTCCTCGCCGAGCAGGTTCGACGCTGGCACCCGGACGTCCGAGAAGACGAGCTCGCAGTGACCGTGCTGGTCCTGGTAGCCGAACAGCGGGAGGTTGCGCTCGATGGTGAGCCCCGGGGTACCGCGCGGGACCAGGACCATCGACTGCTGACGGTGCGTCTCGGCGGTCTCGTCCGTCTTGCCCATGACGATGAAGATCTCGCAGCGCTCGTCTGCCACTCCCGTGATCCACCACTTGCGGCCGTTGATCACGTACTCGTCGCCCTCGCGGCGGATGACGGTCTGGATGTTCGTCGCATCGGAGGAGGCCACGTCGGGCTCGGTCATGGCGTAGGCCGACCGGATCCTGCCCTCCTTGAGCGGCTCGAGGTACGCGGCCTTCTGCTCGTCGGTCCCGAACAGGTGGAAGGTCTCCATGTTCCCGGTGTCGGGCGCCTGCGAGTTGATGGCCTCGGGGGCGATCACCGGCGACCAACCGGAGATCTCCGAGACCGCCGCGAACTCGAGATTGGAGATGCCGGACCACTCCGGCAGGAAGAGGTTCCACAGCCCGCGACGCCGCGCCTCCGCCTTGAGGTCCTCCATGACGGGCGGGTGCTCGTGGTCACCGTGCGTGCGCAGGTACTCGGCCCACACCGGCTCGGCGGGGAACACATGCTCGCGCATGAACTCCCACATGTTCTCCTGCAGCTCGACGCTGCGCTGACTGTGCGCGAATTCCATCGTGATGTCTCCTGGGTCGAGAACTGGTGAGGTCGAGGACTAGTGAAGGGTCATGCCGCCGTCGACGGTGAGGGTCGACCCGGTGATGAACGACGAGGCGTCGGAGGCGAGGAAGAGAAGGGCGGAGTCGAGCTCCGGTTGCAGACCGAGCCGACCGAAGATCGTGCGTCCGGTGATGTCGGCGAGCATCGTCTCGGGGATCTCGTCGGTCATCTCCGAGGCGAAGTACCCGGGGGCGAGCGCATTGACCCGGATGCCCCGTCGGCTCCCCCACTGGGCCGCCAGGTCCCGGGTCAGTCCCAGGACGGCCGCCTTGGAGGCGGAGTAGGCGGCCTGCGGGGCGAATCCTGCGGTCAGGCCGAGCACGCTGGCCACGTTGACGATGCTCGAGCCGGGCTCCATGACGGTCGCGCACTCCTTGGCCGCCCAGTAGGCGCCGTGGAGGTTGACGTCCACCACGCCCCGGAACTGCTCCGGGGTCTCCTTGAGCGCGGGCACGGCGGTGCCGATGCCGGCGTTGTTGACCAGGACGTCGATCCGCCCGTGGGAGTCCATGGCCGAGCGGACCATGGCCGCACACGCCTCGGGGTCCGCGACGTCACAGGCCACCGTCGACGCCGTTCCGCCGGCCGCGCGGAGCTCCTCGGCGAGTGCGTCGAGGCGCTCCCGTCGGCGGGCGGCCAGGACGACCGTCGCGCCGGCGGAGGACAGGGCGCGGGCGAACCCGGCGCCGAGGCCGGACGACGCGCCGGTGATCACCGCGACGCGCCCGTCCAGGCGGAAGCGGTCGAGCACGGGCAGCGCCGCCTGGGGACCCGTGCGGGGGTCGACCGGCCCGCGCACGGCCCGGGCGGGGGCGTCGGGAGCGGGGGCGTCGGGAGCGGGGGCGTCGGGAGCGGGATCAGCCATCAGCGGGCGCCTTTCCGGGAATCGAGGATCGAGTGGCCGTACTCCACCAGCTCGCGGATCTGCGGGCCGATGTCACCGAAGTCCTGTCCGGCCATGTCCCCGGCCTCGGAGCGGGTGGCCACACCCTGGGCGATCGCCGCGAACTTGAACGTCGCGAACGCCAGGTACCAGGGCATGTGTGCGGGATCCGTGCCGGTCGCGGAGCAGTACCTGTCCAGCAACCGCTGCGGACCGGGCCACCCGGGGCCCGTGGTCAGACTCGGGATGAGCGGGACCTCGGGTCCGTCGGGATCGCCCCAGTACAGAACGGTCTGGGCGAGGTCGGCCACCGGATCGCCGAGGGTCGACAGTTCCCAGTCGAGGATCGCCTTGATCCGTCCCGGATCGTCGGCGTCGACCACACAGTTGTCCATGCGGTAGTCACCGTGGATGATCCGCGACGACGGCGAGGTGGGCAGGTCCCGGCCGAGTCGCGCGGCCAGCTCGGGGAGGCGGTCCGCGCGGACGCTCGCGCTCGCCTTCTCGGACTGTCCCAGCCACCGGCGTAGCTGGCGCTCCAGATAACCCTCCGGCCGCCCCAGATCCCCCAGGCCGACGGCGTCCTGATCCACTGCGTGGAGAGCGACCATCGCGTCGATCTGCGCGTCCGCCATGGCCGCCTTGTCGTCGTCGGACTCGGCGTAGCCCGGCGGCAGTTCGTCGCGGATCACGTGACCGACGACCTTCTCCATCACGTAGTACGGGACACCGAGGTCCTCGCCGGTGGTCTCGTTGAGCACGATCCCGGCCACCGGGACGTCCGTCGACGCCAGCCCCAGCTGGATGCGCGCCTCGCGCCCCATGTCGTGGGCGCTCGGGAGGAGCTCACCCGTGGGCGGCCGACGCAGGATGAGCTCGCCGGCGTCCGAGCGGAGCGTGAACGTGAGGTTGGACTTGCCCCCCGCGATCAGCTCGGCGGAGAAGTCCGTCCAGGCCGCCTCGCCCGTGGCCTCGGCGATCTTGGGGCCCACGACGTCGGGGCGGAGGAGTCGGTCGACCGCCGGGCCGGCGGACGATTCTGGTGGAGTGGTCATGGGGTGATCCTCGCGGTTGATGGGCGGCCGGATGACCGGAACGGGCACGGACTAGTCGTGGCCGACCGTGTGCAGGTCGTTGCCGCGGGTCTCCTTCATGATCGCCGTCGCGATGATGGTGCAGACGCAGAGCACGATGATGTAGGCGCTGATCATCCAGTACACGTCCCACTCGATGAACTGCGCGTTGAGGTACGGTGCGCTGCCGCCGAAGACCGCGACGGACAGGGAGTAGGCGAAACCGATGCCCGCCGTGCGCATCTTGGTGGGGAACGCCTCGGACATGAACGACGACAGGATGGAACCGGCGGCGGCGACCAGGGTCATGGCGATCAGCGAGGTGAGGAACAGGGTCCACGGTCGGTCGTCGATCATGCCCATCAGGAACGGGGTGGTGACGATGGTGCCGACAGCGAAGATGAAGATCACCGGGCGCCGGCCGATCTTGTCCGACAGCAGGCCCCACAGCGGGAGCGTGCACAGGGCGACCAGCTGGCTGCCGAAGATCATCCAGAAGGCGGCGCCCGCATCCATGTCGCGTTGGGTGATCGCGAAGGTGGAGGCGTACGAGCTCCAGGTGTAGTGGGCGACGGTGACGCCGGAGACCATGGTCACGACCAGCGCGATGGCACGGGCAAGACGGCCCCTGGAGAAGGTGACCACCGGGGAGGTCGGGTCGGCTGCGGCCGCCTCGGCGGCCTTGTCGAAGACGTCGGACTCCTCCATCCCGGCCCGCAGGTACAGCACGAACAGGGCGAACACGGCACCGAGCAGGAACGGGATGCGCCAGCCCCACTCGCCGACGGCGGACTCGGACAGCACGGCGGTGATGGTGCCGCCCACGCCGTAGGCGATCACGGTGCCGCCCATGATGGCGACGAAGACCAGGCTCCCCCACATCCCGCGACGGTGGGGCGGCGCGATCTCGGCGACGTAGCTGTACGCGGTCGCGGACTCACCACCGTGCGCGAAGCCCTGGACGATCCGGCACAGCAGGAGCAGCACGGAGGCGAAGACACCCAGGGTCTCGTAGCTCGGCAGCAGTCCGATCAGCAGGCTCGCGCCCGCCATCATGAGCATGGTGGTGATGAGGACCCACTTGCGGCCCTTGACGTCGGCGATCCGGCCGAAGACGATCCCGCCGAGCGGCCGGACGAGGAAGCCCACGGCGAAGACGGCGAAGGTCGCCAGCAGGGCCGAGACCGGGTTCTCGTTGTTGAACATCGCCGCCGCGATGAACGGGGCGAACACCGCGTAAGCGGTCCATTCGTACCACTCGAACAGCTGCCCGGTGGTGCTGGCCGCGAGCGACCTCTTGGCGTTCCTGTTGCCCTCGGCGGACTGCGTCGGGGTGACCTCCGAGGGGAGGTCGGGGCGGATGCTGGCCTCGGCCATGTCATCTCCTTCGGGTCGGGTGAGGGGTCTGGGGAATCAGGAGGGGGTGTGCTCGTCGCGGAGTTCGCGGCGACGGATCTTGCCGGTCTGGGTCTTGGGCAGCTCGCCGACCACGTGGACCTCGGCGGGCCTCTTGTAGGCGGCGAGTCTGGAGGCGGCGAAGGCGACCAACTCCTCCCCGGTGGCGGTGCGGCCCGCCTTGAGGGAGACGAACGCGACCACCTTCTCGCCGCGGTACTCGTCCGGCAGGCCCACGACCGCGGCCTCGAAGACCGCGTCGTGCTCGTACAGGACGTCCTCGACCTCGCGGGGCCAGACCTTGTACCCGGAGGCGTTGATCTGGTCCTTGAGCCTGTCGACGAGGTAGACCCAGCCGGCGGAGTCCATGACGGCGACATCACCGGTGTGCAGCCGGCCGCCGGGCATCGCCCCGGCGGTGGCCGCGGCGTTGCGCCAGTACCCGGACACGATCTGGGGTCCGCTCAGGACCAGCTCGCCCTGCTGCCCCGGCGGGACGGGTCGATCGTCGACGCCCACCACGCTCGCGTCGACCCCCGGGAGTGGGACCCCGACGGAGAGCGTCCCGCTGGCCTCGTCCACGGGGGCGCGGAGTCCGGGCGGGACGGCGACGACCCCCGAGGTCGTCTCGGTCATCCCGTAGGCGTTGTGGATGTAGTGGCCGAACCGCTCCCGGAACCGCTCGACCGTCGACGGCGGGATCGGTGCTCCCCCGCTGTAGAGCGTCTTGACGGACCCGAAGTGCTCCGGGCCGGCCTCGTCCAGACGCATGAGCGCGTTGAAGGCCGTGATGGACCCGATCGTGTAGGTGACCCGGTGTTCGCGGAAGGCGTCCAGGACGACCTCGGGCCGGAAGCGCCCGGCAAAGACGAGGGTGGTGTCCCCCAGCAGGCCGAGGGTCGCGTTGATGACGGCACCGGTGATGTGGAACAGCGGCGCTATGGCCAACACCACGTCTCCCGGCACGATGCCGACGAAGTCGGCGAAACTCCGGGCCACGGCCACCACGTTCGCGTGCGAGTTCATCGCACCCTTCGGGGGACCGGTGGTCCCCGAGGTGTAGGTCAGCAGCGCGAGGTCGTCCGGTGACACCGTGACGGGAGCCGGGGTCCGACCCGAGAAGTCGGAGATGAGCCGCACGAGATCGCCGTCCTCCGACGGCGCTCCCGGGTCCGTTCCGCCGAATACCCGGGGGTCGTTCCTGGTCTGGAGGTCCCGCTCGCTGGTGCTCAGGATCCACCGGGCGTCGGTGCCCTCCACGCTCTCGCGGATCGCGGCGACGTCCCGGTCGGTGGCGATGATCCCCACCGCGCCGGAGTCCTCGACGGGCAACCGGAGCTCGCGACCGAAGTACATCGGGTTGAGGACCACGGCGGCGGCGCCGATCTTCCACAGGGCGAGCAGCGCCAGCGCGTACTGCGGGATGTTCTGCAGGTGGATGCCGACGCGGTCGCCGCCCCGCACCCCTCGATCCTGCAGCGCCGCGCCGAGGGCGTCCGACATGCGGTCGACCTCACGCGCCGAGAGGAGGGTGTCGAAGTACGCGACCGCGGTCCGGTCCGGACTCGTCGCGACCCGGTCGCGCCAGGCGTCGACCAGCGTCGCCCGCCGCCCCGCGAGGCCCTCGTCGAGACCCGGACGGTACAACTCCCGCCACGGGCGCGGGTTCGGTCCGTTCATCATCGCCCTCCGCTCCGTCGGCCCGACCGAGCGATCGCTCGGTCCGATGTAGTGTTACCCACACCACATCACGTGTCAAGTGATCGACAGCTAGGGTTTTTCGATGACCGAGGAGAGTCCACCGATGAGCGACTGGCGAGAATTCGGGCCCGACACCCTGTCGCCCCCGTTACGTGCCGCGTTGGTCGTCTTCGCGCGACACGGGTACCACGGCGCCTCGATCAGGATGATCGCCGAAGAGGCCGGACTGTCCGTTCCGGGCCTCTACCACCACTATCGCTCGAAACAGGCGATCCTCGCGGCCGTGGTGGACACGGCGATGGCGGAGATGCTCGAGCACACCGGCGCGGCCGTGGAGGACGCCGGGAGCCACCCGGTCGCCCGCTTCGAGAACCTCGTGGAGTGCCTCGCCCGCTTCCACATGGCCAGGCGGGACCAGGCGTTCGTGGCCTCCACGGAGATGCGGAGCATGGACCCGGGCGTCCGCGCCCACCACATCGCCCAACGCGACTCTCAGCAGGCGATGCTCGAGGAGGCCATCCGGGCCGGCGTCGACTCGGGGGACTTCGCCTGTGAGCACCCCGAGGACGCGGCCCGCGCGATCTCGTCGCTGTGCGTGTCGATCTCCTCCTGGTACCGCCCCGACGGCCCGCTGACGAGAGACGACGTGGTGGCACGACACCTGTACTTCGCCCGCGGCATGGTGGGCGCGGCCCGGGCCGGCGGCGTCGCCGACCCGTCACCGTCCCCGAGTTGACCGGCCCTTCCCCCGCGGCGCCTGCTGCCGGCCACGTGGCTGCTCACCCCGCGACTGCCCAGCCCGGGCGCGCGCGGCCTTGGCGGCCGTCTTCTGCTTGGCATTGAGCTTCTGCCTCGGGGGCTCGCCCCCGCCCCGCGTGGTCGCGGCGGTCCGGCCGCGGACGATCCCGACGAACTCGTCGATCAGCTCGTCCCCCTCGCGCCGCGGCGACCACGCCACGCCCATGCGGGTGGCGGGCACGCCGTCGATCGGGCGGACCACCACGTCGCGGCGGCTCAGCGACCGCGCGTACGGCAGCGGCAAGACAAGGAGCCCGACCCCGGCCGCGACCAGGTCCACCGCGGCCGACACCTCGTCCGGGGTCGCGGCGATCGCGTCGACGGGGTCGAGCCACTGCTCGCCCTCGAGGTCCGCCACGGCCACCGTGTCGAACGCGGCCAGCTCGTGATCCTTCTCCGCCAGCACCGCCATGGTCTCGGTGTACAGCGGCACCCTGAGCAGGCCGGGCGGCGAGGATCGCGGGGCCGCGTCGGGTTCGCGGAGGAAGATCACGTCGAACCCCACGTCCCCGGCGACCCGGGCCAGCGCCGAGCGCGGATCCCCCGAGCGCCGCGCCGAGATCGGCACCTCGGGATTGCGCTCGCGCCACCGGGTGAGCCACTTGTCGGGCTGCACGCCCGGGACGTAGCCGATGGCCAGGCTCCGCCGGTCCGGACCGGTATCCTCGTTCACCCCTCAACGGTAGCCGCTGCTCCGTGAACCCCGGATCAGTGCACCAACCGTGAACAGGCATCTGCCACCGAATCGCCGATCGCGGTGAGGGGCCGCACCCCATCCGGCCGGTACCAGGTCCACACGGAGCTGACCATTCCCAGAATCAGCCGTCCCAGCTCCTCCTCGTCCCGCCGTGGGAACTCACCGGAGTCCATTCCGCGCGCCAGCAACGAGATCCAGTCCTGCTCCACCGCGCGCGAGTGCTCCACCGCCGTCTGGCGCTCTTCCTCTTCTCGCTCAGTGGAACGCGTGGTCTCCAGGATGCCGACGTGGTGCACCAGAATTCGGGCTTGAAGCGCCTCACTGGCGGTGACGTCGTATACACCTCGCACCGCGGCCCGCAGAGCCGATTCAGCATCCACGGAGTCCTTCACGGCCTCAGAGAAGCGCCGATGAGAGTGGTCGAGCTCGGTACTCATGATCGTGAGCAGGCAGTGAGCTTTGGATTCAAAGTAGTGATATAGCGCTGTCTGACCGATTCCCACCTCGTGCGCGATCGTCGCCCACTTGGTGTGCTCGTATCCAGCAGATCCGAAGTGGTCGACCGCGACCCGGAGAATCGCCTTCCTCTTGGACCTGGAACTCTCCATCCTGGCGTGCTGCACCATCCCTCATCCCCCTGACCGTGGCCTCGAACCTCGCGGTTCGGAGTACGTCGCATCCGACTCGGAACCATCCACTCCGGCGCCCCCTGCGCTTGGCCCGCCCCCTACGCTCAGCCCAGGATCGTCCAGTCCTCGAGGCCCTCGTACAGCGGCTTGGCCGCGGCCAGCGCGGACACGCGTCCACGCAGGGCGGTGATGTCGGCGTCCGTACCCGCCGCGAGGGCGGTGCCGATGATGTCCGCGACCTCGCGGAAGTCCTCGGCTCCGAAGCCGCGGGTGGCCAGCGCGGGCGTGCCGATCCGCAGGCCGGAGGTCACCATCGGCGGACGGGGGTCGAACGGCACGGCGTTGCGGTTGACGGTGATGCCGACCTCGTGGAGGAGGTCCTCGGCCTGCTGGCCGTCGAGTTCGGACTCGCGGAGGTCCACCAGCACCAGGTGGACGTCCGTGCCGCCCGTGAGAACGGAGACCCCGGCGTCCTGGCAGTCCTGCTCGGTCAGACGCTCGGCGAGGATCTTGGCGCCCTCGATCGTGCGCTGCTGACGCTCGCGGAACTGCTCCGTGCCGGCGATCTTCATGGCCGTGGCCTTGGCCGCGATCGCGTGCATGAGCGGCCCGCCCTGTTGACCGGGGAACACCGACGAGTTGAGCTTCTTGAACAGCTCGAGGTCGTTGGTGAGGATCATGCCCGAGCGCGGCCCGCCCAGGGTCTTGTGGACCGTGGTGGAGACGACGTCGGCGTGCGGAACGGGGCTCGGGTGCAGGCCCGCGGCCACCAGGCCGGCGAAGTGCGCCATGTCCACCCAGAGCTTGGCCCCCACCTCGTCGGCGATCTCGCGGAACTTCGCGAAATCCAGGGTCCGCGGGTAGGCCGACCAGCCGGCGATGATGACATCCGGCTTCTCCGCGAGGGCCATCTCGCGGACGGTGTCCATGTTGACCTGCATGGTCTCCGGGTCCACCTCGTAGGCGGCGACCTCGTACAGCTGGCCTGAGAAGTTGAGCTTCATCCCGTGGGTGAGGTGACCACCGTGGGCCAGGGACAGGCCCATGATCTTCGAACCCGGCTTCGCGAGCGCCATGAGCACGGCGGCGTTGGCCTGGGCACCGGCGTGCGGCTGCACGTTCGCGTACTTGGCGCCGAACACCTCCTTGGCGCGGTCCCGTGCCAGGTTCTCCACCACGTCGACGTGCTCGCACCCGCCGTAGTAGCGCCGACCCGGGTAGCCCTCGGCGTACTTGTTGGTGAGCACCGATCCCTGCGCCTGCAACACCGAGCGCGGCACGAAGTTCTCGGACGCGATCATCTCCAACGTGTCGCGCTGACGCGCCAGCTCGCCGGCCATCGCCTCGGCGACCTCCGGGTCCAACTCGGACAGGGAGGCGGTGAACACATCGGTGTTCGGGTCGGTCATCGTTGCTCCTCGCGCGTGGGCTTCTCACTTCGTACGAATCGTGTCGGGGCCACGGCTCGTCTCGTCGTCGTCGTCAGTCTAGTGCCAGGGCACCTGGAGGCCTCTCCCCCGTGGGCACCTGACACAATCAGCAATCGTGAGCAGACATGCCGGCGACTACACGCCGTACGTGGAGTTCGACCGCCGGAGTTGGCGTCGGTTGCGGCGAGCCATGCCGATGGTGCTCACCGAACAGGACCTCGAGGGACTGCGCGGTCTGGGCGAACACCTGGACCTGGACGAGATCGCGGAGATCTACCTGCCGCTCAGCCGGCTCATCCACCTCCAGGTATCGGCCCGCCAGCGCCTGTTCCAGTCCACCAACCTGTTCCTCGGTGAGACCGTGGACGCCCCCATGCCGTTCGTGATCGGGGTGGCCGGCTCGGTGGCGGTGGGCAAGTCCACCTCCGCGCGTGTGTTGCGCGCGCTGCTGACCCGCTGGGACTCCCACCCCCGGGTGGACCTGATCACCACCGACGGCTTCCTCTACCCCAACCGCGAACTCCAGCGGCGCCAGCTCATGCACCGCAAGGGCTACCCCGAGTCCTACGACCGGCGTGCGCTGTTGAGGTTCGTCACCGAGGTCAAGTCCGGTGCCCCGGTCGTCCGCGCGCCCGTGTACTCGCACACCAAGTACGACATCGTCCCCGACGAGTTCATCGAGGTCCAGCGCCCGGACATCCTCATCGTCGAGGGCCTGAACGTCCTGCAGACGGGCCCCCGACTGATGGTCTCGGACCTGTTCGACTTCTCGCTCTACGTGGACGCGAAGATCGAGGACATCGAGAAGTGGTACGTCGAGCGGTTCCTGGAACTGCGCAGCACGTCGTTCTCCAACCCCAACTCCCACTTCGCGCACTACGCAGACCTGTCCGACCAAGCGGCACGGTTGGCGGCGCGCGAGATCTGGACCTCGATCAACCGGCCGAACCTGGTGGAGAACATCCTGCCGACCCGGCCGCGCGCGACGCTGGTGCTGCGCAAGAACTCGGACCACTCCATCCAGCGGCTGCGCCTGCGCAAGATCTGACGCGCTCCCGGGTTCGTTCACTCCGGCGCGGCGCCCGTCTCCCCCACGGGTACGCCACGCCGCCGCAACTCGGCCTCGGCGCGGTCCAGCCCCCCGTGCTCGAGTGCGGCCTGTGGACTGTGATCGCTCCAGACATGGCGCCCGAACCGGCTCACCTCCACCTCGAGCTCACCGGACAGGTGCTCGATCGCGCCCGCCGAGTTCCGCTTCTCCGACGGCAACGGCACGGGCAGCACGTGCGCCCGACCCAGGGGCGCCCGCCCGGTCACGCGGATCCGCCAACCGTAACCGCGCCCCTCGAGTGCCCAGACGTCATCACCGACCTCCGCCCGGACCGGGGAGACCACGGGGTTGCCCAACCGGATCACCCGGCCATCCGGCAGTCGCACGACCAGCGCGGTGACCTCGGTGCGCAGCGGGCCCGAATGGATCTGCCCGCCGGCGAACGCCACGCAGGTGCCAGGCTCGGAGAAGCCCTGCGCCTGCCCCCACCACCAGGAGTCGGGAAAGCCCTCGGCGCCCCAGTTCTTCTCGCCGTAGACGTCGGCGCCGTCGAACTCCCAGCGCCGACCGTCCAGCTCCGCCCAGCCCCGCGCCCGACCGCCGAGCAGCCACGGGTGCCAGTACTGGTTGAGGGCGGGCACGGACTGGAAGATGCTCGACCCGCCGACCGCACGGTGTGGCCACTCCACGGGGTCGGTGACCTCCACGTGGAGGCGCGCCCCCTCGCCCATGTCCACGGTGACCCCGTCCGGCCGGTACTCGAAAAGGTCTCCGGAGCGGGCCCCCAGGCGGTCGGGATCGGCCCACCCCTCGGGCGCGGCGGCCAGGCGGAGAGAAGACGACGTGCCCGACCGCGCTGGTGGAGTACCCGAACCGATTGAGGACGACGACGAGGTCGAGCCGCCGCCCGGCCGGGGGGACCCGGTCGCCCCTGACCGGGGAGGCACCTCGTCGGACGCCAGGCCGAGCGTCGCCCAGTGCCCGTCCGGCCCCCGGTTGATCCCGATGAGCGCGATCAGGGCGCGGCCGTGGGCGCGGTCGGTCACGCGGAGGAAGTATCCCTCCATGGCCACCCCGTGTGCGCGGAGCGGATCGCCGAAGGGCAGGTCTGCGCCGGTGGCCCGGTAGCGCCGGTGAAGTGTCATGCACGCCAGCGTTCCACAGGGCCCTATGTTGGACACCGTGAACTCGTCATCGATCGGACTCAGGCCACCACGTCACCGCGTCGACCCGCGGTGTCGGCGCTGGTGGACGGCGCAGGTCGCACTGTGGATGGCGGGGCCGCTGGTGGTGGCCGTGGCCCTGGGCCTGGTCCTGTTCCCCTGGGTCCTGCTCGTGGCGGCGGGGTGGGCGGCCGCGACCGCCGTGGCACTGGTCGCGGTACCCCGGGTGCGCTGGGCCATCCACCGGTGGGAAGCGACCGACACGGCGATCTACAGCCGTAGTGGCCTGTTCTGGGAGGAATGGAGGGCCGCGCCGCTCTCCCGGGTGCAGACCGTCGACAAGACCCGCGGTCCACTGCAGCGTCAGTTCGGGTTGGCCACCGTCGTCGTCACCACCGCCTCCTCCTCGGGCGCGGTCCGCATCAGCGCCCTCGACGCCGCGCAGGCCGAGGAGATGGTCGACAGGTTGACGCTCCTGGCCGAGGACGACCAGCGGGACGCGACGTGACCACGCCCGGGTCGCAGCACTTCGCGGCATCGCGGCCCGACCCCGCGGAGCCCGCCCCCGAATGGCTGCCGCTCGACCGGCGGACCATCGCCGCGAGCACCGTCGTGGCCGCGGGGGCCCTGGCGGCCACCGCCGTCCCCGCCGGGTCCGGTCTCCTCCTCGGCGGGGTGGGCCTGGCGTGGGTCCTGCTGTGGACCATCGGTGGCACGATCCTCGGCGCCGCGGCCACCGCCGTCATCGAGACCGCCCGGCTCGCCGTGACCAGGTACCGCGTGGACGCCCACCGGATCGAGCGCCGCGTCCGCTTCCTCTCCAGCTCCACCACCAGTCTGTCGACCGGCCGGGTGCGCAATGTGGAGATCTCGGCGGACCTGGTGCAGCGTCGGATGGGCATCGCCACCGTGAGACTGGCCAGCGGGGAGACCGACGGGTCCAGGCTCATTCTCGGCGCCCTCGACCGCGAGGTGGCCGAGGAGCTGCGCCGCCACCTGGTCGCCGAGCGGGCCGCCACCGACGCCTCCGAACTCGTGCGTCTCGACCCAGGGTGGGTGCGCTACGCCCCCGCCAGCGTCATGACCCCTCTGTTCGGTCTCCTGGGGATCGGCATCGTGTTCCAGGTCGCGGACTGGTTCGGGGCCGTTCCCGAGATGCTCGAGTGGATCTGGGACCGGATCGGTGACCTGCCGATCCCCGTGATCGCCGCCGGGGTGCTGGTGCTCGCCCTGGTGGTGGGCACCATCGCGTCGGTCGCGCTCTTCGTGGAGAACTGGTGGAACCTCCGGCTCGAGCACCACGAGGACGGTTCGCTCGAGCTCCACCGTGGCCTGCTCGTGGGTCGGCACACCTCCTTCGACGGTCGCCGCATTCGCGGGGTCACACTGCACGAACCCCCGGGATTCAGACTCCTCGGCGCCGCGCGGCTCGACGTGGTGGCCTCGGGGGTCGGGACCGGGAAGGACGACGAGGGGAAGAAGAAGCAGAGCCCGGCGCTGGTGCCCGCCTCACCCCGGGCCGTGTCCGCCGGCGCGGCCGGGACGATCCTCGGCGAGCCCGTACCCCCGGTGCTCCGAGCGCATCCGCCCGCCGCGCGGAGGCGCAGACTGGTGCGGGCGGGCGCGGTCGTCGTCGCCGTCACGGGCGCCTCACTCGTGCCGGCCGTGATCTGGCCGTGGCTCTGGTGGGTCCCGGCGGTCGCGCTGGTGCTCTCCGCGGCCAGCGCGATCTGGGCCTCGCTCGACAACGCCCGTGGTCTCGGACACGAGATCACCGGCGGGGTGGTGGCGCTGCGCAAGGGTTCGCTGATGCGGCGTACCGACGTCCTCGGGCGGGACGGCATTCTCGGCTGGAACATCCGTCGCTCCCCCCTGCAGCGGCGCGCCGGACTGGCGACGCTCGTGGCCACCACCGCCGGTGGCAGCGGCGCGTTCCGGCTGCCCGACGTGGGCCGCGAGCAGGCGCCCGCGTTGTGGCGCACCGCCGGACCGGTCTGGGACCACCTCGCCGAGCCTCCGGGCTCTCGCCGAGTGGTCACGAATGCCGCGAAAAGCGACACGCGACCTGGGAAAACGTGAGCGGAATCGACCTCGCGGCTGAATCTCTCGGCAAGACCGCGACGGGATCGCTCTCTCTGAGGGGTCGCCTCAGTCGGAGTCGACGTCGGCGGGCCGGACGTCCGTGGCGGGGTCGAGCTTGCGCACGAGGCTCGGCGCGAGGTCGGAGAGCGTGTACTCGGACAGCAGGCGGCCGGCCTCGTCGTCGTCGACCCCCGCGAACACCCGCCCGATGGTGACGCCGTGCGTGGGCACGGCGACCACCCGGATCTCGTCGCCCACCTCGACCGACCCCGGCCGCAGCACGCGCGCGTACGCTCCGGGCCGCCCCGCCTCGGTGAACCGGCGCACCCACCTGGGCTTGCCGACGCGATCGCCGAACGTCTGGCACGGGATGCGCGGGGTGGTGATCTCCAGGCGCAACGGACCCCGACGACCGCTGCCCCGGCCCACCTCCAGGACGGTGCCGATCTGCAGCTGCGAGGTGTCGACGCCGGTCACTCGCAGGTTCTCGCCGAAGTACCCGGGCGGGATCGGCCCACCGAACTCGGGCTCCCACGGCTCGACATCGGAGTCGGAGAGCAGGTAGACGGCCTTCCACACGCCGCCGTGATGCTCGCGGTCGGCCTGGACGTCGCCGTGGAGGCCGTACTCACGGACCTGCACCGGGCCCTCGACGGGGCGCTTGTCGATCGCCGTCACGCCGACGCGGCCGGGAACGGTGAGGAGCTGGTCCACCACGCAGACGGCCTGCACGGTGAACGACTCCGGCACCGTCTCCCCGGACGCGGGACTGTTCGAGGCCGGCATCAGTGGCCGAACCTGCGGTTGCGGGCACCGTAGTCGCGCAGGGCGCGGAGGAAGTCCACGCGGCGGAACGCGGGCCAGTAGGCCTCGGTGAACCAGATCTCCGAGTAGGCGCTCTGCCACAGCAGGAATCCGGAGAGCCGCTGCTCGCCGGACGTACGGATCACCAGATCGGGATCGGGCTGGCCGGAGGTGTAGAGGTGCTCGCCGATGGCCTCCACGGTGATGCCGTCGACCAGGTCCCGCCCGGTCCGGCCCTCGTCGATCAACTGGGCGACGAGCTCGCGGGTCGCGTCGGCGATCTCCTGACGGCCGCCGTACCCCACGGCGACGTTGACCTTGACCCCCCGACGCCCGGTGCTCGCGCGCTCGGCGTGACGCAGCCGCTCGGCCAGCCAGTCCGGCAGCACCTCGAGCCGCCCGACGATCCGGACGTCCCAGTTCTTGTCCGGACCGGTGATCTCGTCCACCACGTCGGCGATGATCTGCAGCAGCTCGTCGAGCTCCTCGGCATCGCGACCCAGGTTCTCGGTGCTCAGCAGGTAGATGGTGGCCACGTCCACGCCCAGCTCGTCGCACCAGCCCAGCATCTCGGCGATCTTGACCGCCCCGGCCCGGTGTCCGTGCGCGACATCCGCGAACCCGGCCTCCTTGGCCCAGCGGCGGTTGCCGTCGGCCATCACCGCGATGTGTCGTGGGAGCCGAGCACCCTCGAGTGACGACCGGAGTCGCGACTCGTACAGCGAGTACAGGGGGGAGGAGGCATCCACTCGGTAGAGGTTACCGCGCGACGCCCCCTCCACAGGGGTCCCCCTGACCCGCGGGGGCTCAGCCCCGTCGGCCCGCGCGAACCCCCGCGGCCAGCGCGCGCACGCCCTCCTCGGTGGTATCCCAACCGATACAGGCGTCAGTGACCGACTTCCCGTAGACCAGCTCGGCGGCGTCGACGGACTGGGCGCCGGCCTCGAGGAAGCTCTCGACCATCACGCCGGAGATCCCGTCCTCCCCCGCCCCGATCCGCTCGGCGAGCTCGGCCACGACCTCGGCCTGGCGCTCGTGCGACTTGCCGGAGTTGGCGTGGCTCGCATCTACCATCACCAAACCGGGCAGCCCCACCTTCGCGACCGACGCCACCGCGGACGCCACCGATGCCGCGTCGTGGTTGGGGCCGCCCGTGCCTCCCCGGAGGATCACGTGGCAGTCGGTGTTCCCGGCCGTCTCCACCACGGCGGCCCGGCCCTCGGCGTCAGTGCCGAAGAACACGTGGCGCGACGCCGAGGACCTGCACCCGTCCACCGCGACCTGGACCTCGCCGTCGGTCCCGTTCTTGAACCCCACCGGCATGGACAGCCCGGAGACCAACTGGCGGTGCACCTGGCTCTCGGTGGTCCGCGCTCCGATGGCACCCCAGGAGACGGCGTCGGCGATGTACTGCGGACTGGTCGGTTCGAGGAACTCGCAGCCGACGGGCAGGCCGAGGTCCAACACATCCAGGAGGAGTCTGCGGGCCGTGCGCAGACCCCGCGGGATGTCGTAGCTCCCGTCCAGCGCCGGGTCGTTGATCAGGCCCTTCCACCCGACGGTCGTCCGCGGCTTCTCGAAGTAGACGCGCATGACGATCAGCAGGTCCTCCGAGACTTCCCGGGCCAGGGCCGCGAGACGCCCCGCGTAGTCGAGAGCGGCCGCGGGATCGTGGACCGAACAGGGCCCCACCACCACGAGCAGCCGGTCGTCTCGCCCGGCCAGGACATCGGCGATCTCGCTTCGGCTGCGCTCGACCAGCGCCTCGCGGGCCTCCCCCAGCGGGAGCTCGCCGAGGATCTCGATCGGCGTCGGCAACGGGGAGTAGGACAGGACGCGCCGGTCGGCGGTCTGGGTGGGGTTCTCGGCGGTGATGGTCACGGCGTGCGCTCCTGATGCGGGGGTCGTGGCGGGCCGGGTGCCGTGATCCTGTTCGGTGCCCTGTGTCGCACCCGGATCCGCCGCTGGAAATGGCGGGAGGCGGTGACCGTGGTGGTCACCGCCTCTGGGCTCCGGGTGTCGGACGTCCGACTAGCGGACGCGTGCGCTCGCGGCGCGGGCTCCACCCGGAGCCCACATAAAGCGCCAATAAGCGCGAGCGATCGACATGCCGGTCACCGTAGCAGAGGCCGCGCCCGTCGGGCCACTTGCACCTCCCGCCCCGGCTGGCACCCTGGAGTCATGGGATACCGACTCGTCGCTGACGCTGCGATGGTGCTCCACGCGGCCTTCCTCGTGTACATGGTGGTAGGCGGCTTCCTCGCGTGGAAATGGCGTTGGACATTCTGGCCACATCTGGCGACGGCGGCGTACGGACTCGGGATCGCGACGGTGGGGTGGGACTGTCCGCTCACCTACGTGGAGAACTGGGGACGCGCCCGCGCCGGCCAGGAGACGCTGCCGTCGACGGGGTTCATCGACCACTACCTCACCGGCGTCATCTATCCCGCGGAACATCTTCTGACGGCGCAACTCGCCGTTGCGGCCGCCGTGCTCGTCTCATGGGCGGGCCTGGCCTTCCTCCACTGGCGAGCGCGAGCACGCTCCCGCGCACTCGCGCCGGAGGCGCTGCACTCCTGACGTCGACGCCGCCGCCGCGGACTTCATTCGAACACTTGAACGATGATGCGAACATGGGTAGGATAGTACACATGTTCGAGTCAAGCGCAACGTGGGAGGTGGGTCGGTGGTGAGTGTGACGACGACGAGCTCGGCGGCGTTCGGGGCGCTGCGCGCGGTGCCGGATCCTCTCGACACGTTGGGCGCCGAGGCGTTGAGTGAGGTGGCGCGGTCGGCCACGCTGGCGCAGAATCTCGCCGCGGCCACCCGGCTTCAGGCCGCGTATCACCTCGTGCAGGCGATGGGGCGGCTCGATGAGGCCACCCATGATGACGGGGCGTGCCCGCGGCCGGTGTTCGCCCGTCTGGACCCGGCCGATCGGGCCCGTGACCACCTGGCGGCGGCGATGTCCCTGACCGGGTGGCACGCCGGGCGTCTGGTGACCGCCGGGGTGCAGATCCACACCCGCCTTCCTCTTCTGCGCAAGGCCGTCGATCGGGGCCTGTTCCCCGAGCAGCTGGCCATCGACACCGCCTGCCGGTTGGCCGACATCCCGGACGCGATCATCGCGGCGGTGGAATCAGAGGTCATCGGCGCCCTGGGCCGGGACCTGGACGGGGGCCACCGGCCCAGCCGCACAGCCCTGGACACCGCGGTCGACGCGGCCAGGGAGCGCCACGACCCCCGGGCCGCCGAGGACGCGGTGGGCGCGGCCGTGGAGCAGCGCACCGTCCGGTTCCGCCCCGGCCGCGACGGCATGACCAGCATGTGGGCCCACCTGCCCAGCTCGGATGCCGAGAAGCTGCGCCGGCGCATCGAGGCCGCTGCCCGCGCCGCCCACGACCGCGGTCACCCGCGCACCCGCAACCAACTGCGCGCCGACGCCCTGTGCGCCCTCGGGGACCCGAACACCGACGACATCGGCTCAGCCCTGCACGACCCCGAGGACACCACCCACCACACCGACAGCGCCGCCGGCGCGGACGGCACCGAAGGCGCAGCTGGCGCTGCCGGCGCGGACACGCCGCGGCCGGGTGCGTCGTGGGGCACCGACAAGCCGGTCCGGATCTCGATCATCGACGGCATCGCCCAGGGTCTGCCCAACCGCGTCCAGTTCGTCAACGGCGCCTACGCCAGCTTCGACTGGCTGTGCGAGGAGTTGCTCTCCGGCGGCGAGGCGAGGGTGCGGTTCGACCTCATCGACCCGCAACCGGGAGTCCAGGACACCCCGGACGCGGTGCTCAAGTACTTCATCACCCCGGCGTTGGCCGAGCGGATCCGGCTACGGGACGGGACCTGCCGCCACCCCGGATGCACCGTCGAGGCCCACGACTGCGAGATCGACCACATCATCGCCTTCGACCACCAGCGCCCCGAGATGGGCGGACCCACCGCCGAGTGGAACCTGATCTGCCTGTGCCGCAAGCACCACCGAGAGAAGACCTTCGGTCACTGCGCCTACCGGCCCGGGCCCCTGGGTGAGCTGACCATCATCACCGAGACCGGACACGAACACCGCACCACCCCCCACGGCCCCCTGGCCCAGGCCCGCGACCGGATCCTCGACCACCGATGGCACCAACACCTCGACCGCCTCATCACCGACGACGGCCACCTCACCAACCCACCAGGAGCCCACCGCCCCCGCCCCGCCTGACCCCTGCACGGCTCGGTTCAGCGGTGCCACGTCGTGGATCGCCTGGCGACCTCGTGGATCGCGTCGGTCTCGCGTAATCCCAGTCGCTGCGGCCGCGACGTGAGGAATCGCCTGATGCGGCGCCGGGGAATCACCCTCACGGCGCCGCCTGCAGGCTGGGTCTTCACGGTGAATCCCCGCTGTGCGCCCACCACCGCGATCACCCCGGCGACAGGGACCGGGAAGCCGACCTGCTCCTCGAGCAGACGGGATGCCCGCCTCGCCTCGTGCCGACTGTTGCGGATGTACGGAACCCGACTGCTGTTGACCATGAAGGTGTCCCCGCCCACCCAGATCGCCGCCTTGGGGTGATTCTTGGAGTTCACGGTGAACACGCCGCCGGGGCCTATCACCACGTGGTCGATATCGGCACCCCGCTCCCCCACGCGTACGGCGTGCAGGATCCTCCACCGAGCGTCCAATCCCGCTAGTTGGTCACCGACCGCCTGCTCGCCGTCCGCGCCGATTCGCCAGGCCCGTTCGTCGGTCTTCGCGTCGACCAACCGGGCAAGGACGTGACGAACCATCCCCTGCGACTCCCGTTCGGCCACTGCCCGCTCGCGGGCGGCCGGCCCAGCACGAGCGTCGGAGAGATCGTGCCACCTCGGCCCGGGTGCGGTGACGTGGGCGGTGGGTGGCACGGCTGTCCGCGGGGTGATGTGCGGGGTGCCGTTCGGCGTGGTCTGCGGGGTGCCGTGCAGCGTGGTGTCCGCGATCGAGGGAGTTGGCGACGGCTCACGGACTCCTTGCCCTTCCCGGCTCGACTCCCGCGCCGACTCCCGGTGCCGTCGGGCGTCCGGGTGGTCCTCGATCGCCTTGCGCAACAGCGGAAGGTTGGCGAGGTCGTCGGAGTGGTAGCGGCCGGTCGCCAGGTCGAGGTAACCCAGGTCGGTTCCGCGGGGAGTCGCGGCATAGAGCCGGTCGTGGCCGAAACGGGCCCACCTACGGACGATCCACTCGGTCACCGGGCCTCCATGCGGCAGTAGCCACTGCAGTCGCCGTGACAGTCGCCGAATCCTCACATCCCGACGCCACGGCGCGTGGGAGAACGCGCGATCCAGGAGTTGACACGGGTGATGCGGAATACTCCCCGACCCCCTTTTGTTTGACATGTCAGCAAGTTAGGATGGAACGCACCAACAGACTGAAAGGCTCGCCATCATGCAGTTCGGGATCTTCTCCATCGCCGACATCACACCTGACCCCCACACCGGGCAGGTATCCACCGAGCACGAGCGCCTCGAGGCCGTCGTCGAGTACGCGGTCCAGGCCGAGCAGGTGGGCCTCGACGTCTTCGCCCTGGGCGAGCACCACAACCCGCCCTTCGTCACGTCCTCCCCCACCACCACCCTGGGCTACATCGCCGGGAGGACCTCGGACATCATCCTGTCCACCGCCACCACGCTCATCACCACCAACGACCCGGTGAAGATCGCCGAGGACTACGCCATGCTGCAGCACCTGGCCGGGGGCCGGGTCGACCTGACCATGGGACGCGGCAACACCGGCCCGGTGTACCCGTGGTTCGGACAGGACATCCGACAGGGGCTGCCGTTGGCGATCGAGAACTACGAGTTGCTCCACCGCCTGTGGCATGAGGACGTGGTGGAGTGGGAGGGGAAGTTCCGCACCGCCCTCCAGCAGTTCACCTCCACGCCGCGCCCGCTCGACGGGGTCGCGCCCTTCGTCTGGCACGGCTCGATCCGATCGCCGCAGATCGCCGAGCAGGCCGCCTACTACGGGGACGGGTTCTTCCACAACAACATCTTCTGGCCGATCAGCCACACCAAGCAGATGGTCGAGCTGTACCGACGGCGCTACGAGCACTACGGTCACGGGTCCGCGGATCAGGCGATCGTGGGGCTGGGCGGTCAGTTCTTCGCGCGCCCCAACAGCCAGGACGCGGTCAACGAGTTCCGCCCCTACTTCGACAACGCCCCGGTCTACGGCCACGGCCCGTCGCTCGAGGACTTCACCGCCCAGACCCCGCTGACGGTGGGGTCCCCGCAACAGGTCATCGACCGCTACATGACCATGCGCGAGCACGTGGGCGACTACCAACGCCAGATGTTCCTCATCGATCACGCCGGGCTGCCGCGTAAGACGGTGCTCGAGCAGATCGAGATCCTCGGCACCGAGATCGTCCCGGTCCTGCGTCGCGAACTCGACGCGCTGCGGCCGGCGCACGTGCCTGACGGGCCCACCCACGCGGCACGTGTCGCGGCACGTGACGCCGCGCTGGCCGCCGAGGGGGCGCCCGCGTACTCGGACGCCTACCGGTTCGGCACCGGCGACAACTGGACCGGACTGACCGTCGAGGGCGGACAGCGCGCCCAGGAGCAATCATTGGCCCGTGCCCGCCGCACCGAGTCCCGGCTCGCGCAGGCACCGGCGGGACGGGGCGACAAGTGACCGCCACCCACGCACCCGACGCACGGCCGCTGCGGCTGGTGGTGATCTCGGCGGGCACCTCGGTGCCGTCGAGCACCAGGATGTTGGCCGACCGTCTCACCTCGGCGACCCGTGAGGCCCTCAAGCGCCACGGGCAGGACGTCGACGTGACGGTCCTCGAGGTCCGCGGGCTCGCCCATGAGGTCGTGGACGCCACCTTCACCCGGTTCCCCGGCGACAAACTGCGCGCCGCCCTCGAGGAGATCGCGCGCGCGGACGGGGTCATCGCGGTGACGCCCACGTACAACCAGTCATTCTCGGGCCTCTTCAAGTCGTTCTTCGACGTGATCGACCCCGGCACGCTGACCGGCGTCCCGGTGGCACTGGGTGCGACGGGTGGCACCGTCCGGCACTCGCTGTCGATCGACTTCGCGCTGCGCCCGATGTTCGCCTACCTCAAGGCGGACGTGGTGCCGACCTCGGTGTTCGCGGCCTCCGAGGATTTCGGGGCCGTCGCCACCGGCGGCGACGGAGACTCGCTGGCCTCGCGCGCCGACCGCGTGGGCACGGAACTAGCGGACTTCATGCTGCGGTTCGCCGGGGTGACCGGGGGTGCGGTGGCGCCGACCCGGGCGGACGAGGGACGGGGCCGGAGGAGCGACGACGACGAGTTCGGCGACTTCGTCCCGATGGGCGACCTGCTCGGTGGTGCGAGCTAACCCCGGGATCAATCGGTCTGCGCGAGGCGTAGAGGGAGGATTCCGGTGTAGCCAAACTCGTGGTACTGAAGCTCGTCGACATACGGCGACTCGGCGATGAGCCTGTAGCCGTCGGCAACCCGGCCGCACTGGTCGCCTCCCAGGAGGCCGGCAGTGATCAGTCGGCCCGGGTCGAGCTGCCGGGTCACCTGTCCGACCTCATCTGCCCACTCGCGGAGCACCTCCACCGGATGCGGTGGGGCGCAGCCGATGTCGGAGGGGCTCAGCGTGGATCGACGGGCGCGCCCGGGGTCCCGCCCTCGACACCTGCTCGGTCCGTGCCCTCGTCGGCCAGTTGATCCGGCTCGGGGTGGTCGGTGTCGAAGGTCTCGGGCAGGTTCTTGATGTGCTTGTTCATGTTGCGGATCAAGAGGACTGTCGCGACCAGCAGGAGCAGGACCACGGGGATCCCGATCGGTGAGGCCTTGCCGAACTCCGGGCCCATCGGGTGGTCGTTGTACCCGGGCGTGCCCGGCGACTGGTTCTGCGCGAAGACCATCGAGGTCTGATACGCCAGGATCTGGACGTCCGGTCCCAGGGTGATCATCTCGGGTCCTCACTCGTGCTCGGTCCGAACGGGAGCGCGACGTACGGGTCTACGCCCTCGAACAGGTCTGACTCGTATTCTCCCTCAGCCCGCTCGGGTACGGCCACCCGGCTTGCCGCGAGTTCGAACTCCTCGGTGGGCCACACCCGCTGCTGCATCTCCACCGGGGCGGCGAAGAACCAGCCGTTGGGGTCGATCTGCGTGGCGTGGGCCAGCAGTGCGGAGTTGCGTTGCTCGAAGTAGTCCGCGCACTCCACCCTGGTGGTCACCCGCTCCATGATGTCGGGGCGATCCCCCCAGCGGGACAGGAACTCGGCGAAGTGGCGGACGCCGTCGCGGGCGAACAGCTCCTCGTCGAGCAGCTCCAGACGGCTCTTGGGGAAGCCGTGCGTGTAGTAGACCTTGGCCACGGCCCACGGCTCGCCGGTGCCGGGGTAGCGATCGGGGTCCGCGGCGGCCTCGTAGGCGGCCATCGACGCCGAGTGCACCTTCAGGTGATCCGGGTGCGGGTACCCACCGTTCTCGTCGTAGGTGATGATCACGTGCGGACGGAACTCCCGGATCCTGGCGACCAGGGAGCGGGTGACCTCGTCGTCGTCGACCAGGGCGAAACATCCGGGAGGCAACGGCGGCAACGGGTCCCCCTCGGGCAGACCCGAGTCCTCGTAGCCCAGCCAGTGGTGGTCGACGCCGAGGATGTCCGCCGCGCGCGCCATCTCGCGGCGTCGTACGCCCACGAGATCGGCCACGACGTCGGGCCGGTCCATCGCAGGGTTGAGGATGCTGCCGCGCTCGCCACCGGTGCAGGTCTCCACCAGCACGTTCACTCCCCGGGCCACGTACTTGGCCATGGTCGCGGAGCCCTTGGACGCCTCGTCGTCGGGGTGGGCGTGCACCGCCATCAGCCGGAGACCGGCCATCGTCGCACCTGCCGTTCATCAGAGCTCGGGGATCGGGATGACCCATTCTATGGACTCACCGGCCACCGGTGCCCCCGGGGCGGTCCGCCCGGGGCCCCCGGATACCCTGGGGATCATGAGTGAGCCGAGGCCGGACGCCGCGTCGCAGGCCGCAGGGACCCCGCCGGCCGGGCGGTACGACGACTCCGGGTCGGGCGTGACCGGCAAGGTGGTCGCCGGCTTCCTGGTCCTGCTCGTCGGCGCCCTCGTGGTGGCCGGCGCCGTCGCCGGCTACCGGCTCAGCGCCACCCCCACCATCTCCGGCGAGGTGATCGGGGTGACCGTCGTCGACGACGAGCGGGCCGACGTGGTGATGACCGTCACCCGGGACGATCCCGGGACCGCCGCCTACTGCATCGTCCGCGCGCAGGACCAGACCAAGGGCGAGGTCGGCCGCCGCGAGGTGTACGTGCCCCCGTCCGAGAACAGCGCGATCCAGGTCGACATGTCCATCGCCACCTCGGCCCGCGCGTTCGTGGCCGACGTCTACGGCTGCGGCGACGACGTCCCCGACTACCTGCGCAGGTAGGGGTTCTCGGGCCCCGAACCAGGTCACCGCTGTGTTAGCATCGTCCCATCAGCACGGCTCCTTTCGCGGGGCCGTGTTTTTCGTACAGCAGCACACACACGAACAGATTGGAGTGCGCTCTCATGGCGAACGACACCCAGGGCTACTGGTTGACCCAGGATTCGTACGACCGCCTCATGGCCGAGAAGGAGGCGCTGATCGCCAACCGTCCGGTCATCGCCGCCGAGATCAACGAGCGGCGCGAGGAGGGCGACCTCAAGGAGAACGCCGGGTACCACGCCGCGCGTGAGCAGCAGGGCCAGGAGGAGGCGCGCATCCGTCAGCTCGACGACCTGCTGGCCACCGCCCAGGTCGGCGAGACGCCCACCGAGACCGGCGTCGCCCTGGTGGGCTCCGTGGTCCGCGCCTACTACAACGGCGACGAGGACACCAAGGAGACCTTCCTGGTGGGCACCCGCGGTGAGGGCTCCGGCAAGGACGACCTCGAGATCTACTCCCCCGACTCCCCGCTGGGCCGCGCGATCCTGGGCGCCAAGGTCGGCGAGAGCCGCGAGTACACCACCCCGAACGGCAAGTCCGTCTCGGTGACGATCGTGACCGCGGAGCCGTACCAGAGCTGACCGGCCACGACGGGCCCGGTGGTAGGTTCTTCACGACTATCGGGCCCGGTTCGACCAGCCCGATCCCGCGCCGGCGTTTCCAGGAGTCCCACGTGACAGACGGTTCCCACGACAGGCCATTCGGCCCGGCACCGAAGATCGAATCGGCGGCCGAGCAGGTCCTGGGACCGGCGCTGCGTACAGGGCAGTCACCGTTTGACGACGAGCTCTACACCTGGACCCCCGAGGTCGCGGAGGAGCTCATCCGCCGCCTGGACGGGGACGCCGAGGAGCACACGGGCGAGCACTCCGCGGACTCCACCCGCTCCCCCGTGATGCAGGCGCTCCACGACCAGCTGGAGGGCGCCCCGCGGCCGGTGGTGCTCCTGGCCGCCGAGTTGCTCTACATCCAGCAGCTGCCCCTGTCCACGGTGACCGCCCGCCTCAAGCGGGGACGGATCAGGGACGTCCTGTCCTGGATCGACGACGCCCCGGAGATCCCCGAGGTCCTCGACGACGCGCTCGGAGAGAAGGGCCCGCTCACCGGCGGGCTCGGGTTCAACGTCCAGATGCGCGAGCACCTGCGGTGGCTGTGCACGTTCGTCATCCACTGGGCGGAGCTGGAGTCCGCCGAACGCGACGCGGCGCTGACCGACCCGTGGGAGTTCCAGCGGGCCGCCCGCTCGACCCCCGGCGACTGGCGGGCCATCCGCTACAGCCTGCAGTACCTGGCCTGGCCCGGGTACTTCCAGCCGATCGTCAAGCACGAGCACAAGACCCGGATCCGCGACGCCTTCGCCGACCTCATCGGCGGGCCGTCCGGGATCGACGAGCTGGACATCGACCAGGACCTCCACCGGATCGCCGAGACGCTCTCCGCCCAGCTCGGCCAGCCCGTCGACTGGTACCGGGGTGCGATCGCCAACCAGTGGCAGCGCCACCGCGACGACCACTCCCGCCGAGCGTGGCTGGTCCGACCCGGGCGCGGCGGCGTCGGTCAGGCCGGTCAGTGGGTCGCGCAGAACCGGATCGCGCTGCCCGCCTCCCACCTTCCGCGCATCCCCGCCCACGCCAGCCGGCTCGAGGTGTCCCAGGCCGTCGAGCAGGGGTACCCGCACCTGGACTACCAGGCACGGTTCCAGCTCACCGCGGAGCTGCACACCTTCCTGTCCCGGATGAGCCCCCAGGACGTGGTGGCCACGGTCGCCGATGCCAAACTGCACCTGGGCACCCTCACCGACGACCTGGGTTACGTGGAGGACGGCGGCCAGCAGCTCGAGCGCTCGGTGCGGTGGCACTCGGTCACGCTCGACCTGGACACCCTCCCCAGCCCGCTCTCGGAGCTGATCGGGGAGCCCGGCACCGTCGTGGACCTCACCGACGGCCTCGACGCCCTGCTCGCCGCCATGCACCCCGGCCGCCACTCCGCCGAGTCGCAGGTGGCCGAGGCCCCGGGCGCCGGGACGGTGCCCACCCTGCCCGACATCTCCGACGAGCTCGCCGACAGCCTCCACATGCCGCGCAAGGAACTGCAGGAGATCGTGGACACCCTGCAGGAGCGGCAGCAGATCGTGTTCTACGGCCCGCCCGGCACCGGTAAGACCTACCTCGCGCAGGAGCTCGCACGCTTCCTCGCCGGCGCCGACGACCCGAGCCGGGTGCAGCTGGTCCAGTTCCACCCCAGCTACGCCTACGAGGACTTCTTCGAGGGCTACCGGCCGACGCTCACCGAGTCCGGCCAACCCGGCTTCGCCCTACAGGCCGGGCCGCTGCGCCGCCAGGCCGCACGCGCCACGTCCGACTCGGGGCGCGAGCACCCGAGCTTCCTCATCATCGACGAGATGAACCGCGCCGACCTGGCCCGCGTGTTCGGCGAGATGTACTTCCTGCTCGAGTACCGCGACCGCACGGTCCTGCCCCAGTACAGCCCCGACACCTCGTTCCGGTTGCCGCGCAACCTGTTCATCATCGGCACCATGAACACCGCCGACCGGTCGATCGCCATGGTCGACGCGGCCATCCGGCGTCGGTTCGCGTTCATGGAACTCCACCCGGACACCCCGCCGGTGGCGGGCGTGCTGCGACGTCACCTCGAGGCCCGCGGCGTGACCACCGAGCCCGCGGACCTGCTGGAGGCGCTGAACTCGGAGATCGACGACTCGGACCGCGACCTGCGGATCGGGCCGTCGTACTTCATGAAGGACCGGGCCACCGAACCCGGCGGGCTCGAGGCGATCTGGCGGTACGACCTCCTCCCGCTGCTCGAGGAGCACTACTACGGACGCCTGTCCCGCGCCGAGGTCCACGAACGCTTCGGGCTCGCGACACTGCGTCGGAAGATCGGCCGGGCGTGATCCCCGCCTCGGCGGGCTCTGCGGCGTCGGAGACCATCGAGTTCGACGAGTTCGACCGCCGTGGCCGGCTCGTCACCCTGAGCTGGGAGGGCGCGCAGCACCTGTCCCAGACCGGGCTGGTCGAGGTGTTGCCCGCCGGCCGCGACACGTGGCGGTTGATCCCGTCCGGGAGCGTCGGCTCGGTCCGCGTCGAGGGTCTGTCCGTGCGGGTCCTGCCCGCGGCCAACCTGGGCCTGACGCAGTTGTTCTTCCTGCTCGACCACGCGGCCGACACCGCGTTCCTCCCGTCGGCCGTCCAGGCGAGGGACGACGACGAGCTCTGGGTCTCCGTGGCCGAATCCATGGCCGCGTTGGCGCACCAGGCCCTGTCGTCCGGGCTGCTGCGCGGGTACCGCAGGGTCGACGAGGCGCTGACCACCGTGCGCGGCCGGATCCGTCTGGGCGACCAGATCCGCCGCCACCCGGGAATGACCATCCCCCTGGAGGTCACCTACTCGGAGTTCACCCCCGACATCGCGGAGAACCGCATCCTGCGCACCGCCGCGCACCGCCTGCAGTTCCTGCCCGACCTGCCGGACGCCACCCGGCGGCGGCTGGCGATGGTGGACGCCCGGCTGGCGGACGCCACGCTCATCGGCCAGGGCGCCCCGGTCCCCGCCTGGACGCGGACCCGGCTCAACGCCCGGTTCCAGAACGCGCTCGCCCTGGCCGACCGGATCGTGCGCCGCATCTCGGTGGAGGTGGAGGACGGCCACGCGGCGTCGGCGGCCTTCGTCACCGAGATGCCGGCGCTGTTCGAGCGCTTCGTGGAGGCCGAACTGACCGCCGCCCTCGACGGCTGTGGTGGACGGGTGCTGCAGAACCCCGTCGTCCATCTGGACACGGGTATCGAGCAGGGAGACGCCGGGGACGCCGGGTCGACCAGTGCCTCCGGCGGCAGGGCCGGTCGCCACAGCGCTCCCGACACCGAGGGCGACCACATCTCCGTGCCCACCGGCCTCGTGTACGAGGTCGACGGCGAACCGGTCACGACCTTCGTTCCCACCTATCCCACGGACCGCCGCGCCCGCGCCGCCGAGCACTACAGGCTGCTGGCGGCCTGCACCGCGCTCGGCGTGGACCGCGCGTACCTCGTGTATCCGGCCCAGCGTCGCGACGACACCCCGCAGCCGCGGCGGATCGTGCACACCGACATCTCGATCGTCGAGTACCCGGTGGATCTCTCGATGGGGCCCCTGGAGAGCCGCAGGACTATCGTCGAGTTGTCACAGCAGGCCCGCGAGCTCGCGGTGCCGAGCCCCGCACGCCACCGCACCGGAGGGAGACGCCACGCCAGATGAGTCACGCAGATGATCCGGCACGGAAGGTCGTCGTCAACCTCGCGCTGGTCGCGGTGGGGACCGTCGGCGCCTACCGGGGTGCGTACGAACTCCTCGCCCAGCAGGCCAGGATCGCCCGACGGGTGATCCCCAAGCCCACCTCGCGACCCTTCCACGGCGACGGCCTCTACCGGCCCGGTGCCGTGACCGCGGAGCCGTGGCGACCCGGGATGACGTGCGACGTCCACATGGTGATCTTCGGCGACTCGCTCGCCGCCGGCCTGGGTGCCGACTCCCCCGGTGAACTGCCCGGGGTCCTCCTGGCGCGCGGTCTCGCCGAGGAATCAGGGTGGGACGTGCGGCTGAGCGTCAAGGCGATCGTCGGCGCCACCTCCAAGGGGCTCGCCGGTCAGGTCGAGGCCATGCAGATCGCGCACGGCGATCCCGACATCTCGGTGATCCTCATCGGCGGCAACGACATCACCGCACGCAACGCGATCGGCCCGTCGGCCCGCCGCGTGGGCGAGGCCGTCGAGGCGCTCCGCGAGGGCGGCTCCCTCGTGGTGGTGGGCACGTGCCCCGATCTGGGGACCATCAAGCCCGTCCCGCAGCCGCTGCGATCGGTCATGGCCACCCTCAGTCGCCGTCTCGCCTCGGCCCAGGCCGTGCAGGTCCGCCGCGCGGGCGGTGTGCCGGTCTCGCTCGCCGAGGCGCTGGCCCCGGAGTTCCACAAGCACGGCGAGAACCTCTTCTCCCCGGACCGCTTCCACCCCAACTCCGCCGGGTACGAGCTCGCCGCCGGGTTGCTGCTGCCCGCCGTGTGCGTCGCGCTCGGTGTGTGGGACGAGGTGCCCGAGGACCAGCTGCCCCACGACGCGGAGGAGGCCGCCGCGTCCCTCGAGGCCGCCGAGCGCGCCGCCGAGGACGCGGAGACCGCCGCCGAGGCGGCCGCGGACGGCGCGGACGACGAGCACCGCGAGTCGGTCGTCGCCCGGCTGACCAAGCGACTGACCGACTTCGTCCGTACCCACGAGGACGCGGAGGACCTCGACGAGAACACGTACCTGCATAATGAGGACGTGGACGGCGATCCGGAGAGCACGGGCGATGCCCGCGAGGCGGCGGACACCCTCCGCCGCCGGAGCCGCATCCTGCGCCTGACCCGCCCCACCCGGGACCTGTCCGCCCCGGAACTCACCCCCGACCACACCTAGCACCGAGTATCCACCCGCAAAGAAGGAGCCTTCCATGCCGGAAGCCGTGATCGTCTCGTACGCCCGCTCGCCCATCGGGCGCGCCAACAAGGGATCCCTCGTGGGTATCCGCTCGGATGACCTCGCCGCGCAGATGGTGACAGCGGCCCTCGCCAAGGTCCCGTCGCTCGACCCCACCCAGATCGACGACCTCATGCTGGGCTGCGGCCTGCCGGGCGGCGAGCAGGGCTTCAACATGGGCCGTGTCGTCTCCGTGCTCGCCGGCCTGGACACCGTCCCCGGCACCACGGTCAACCGCTACTGCTCCTCCTCGCTGCAGACCACCCGCATGGCGCTGCACGCGATCAAGGCCGGCGAGGGTGACGTGTTCATCTCCGCCGGTGTCGAGACCGTGACCAACTTCGCCAAGGGCACCTCCGACCACTGGCCGGACACCCACAACCCGCTCTTCGCCGACGCCGAGGCCCGCACCGGCACGCGCGCCGAGGGTGGCGCCGAGACGTGGACCGACCCCCGCGAGAACGGCCTGCTGCCGGACGTCTACATCCCGATGGGCCAGACCGCCGAGAACGTCGCGCAGATGACCGGCATCACCCGCGAGGAGCAGGATCACTGGGGCGTGCGCTCGCAGAACCGCGCTGTCGCCGCGGTCGAGAACGGCCACTTCGCCAACGAGATCACCCCTGTCACCATGCCCGACGGCACCGTGGTCTCCACCGACGACGGCCCGCGGCCCGGCACCACCTACGAGAAGATCTCGCAGCTCAAGCCGGTCTTCCGCCCCGACGGCACCATCGCGGCCGGCAACTGCTGCCCGCTCAACGACGGCGCCGCCGCCCTGGTGATCATGTCCGACACCAAGGCCAAGGAGCTCGGCCTCACGCCGCTCGCCCGCGTGGTGTCCACCGGCGTCTCGGGCCTGTCCCCCGAGATCATGGGCCTCGGCCCGATCCAGGCCGTCAAGAACGCCCTGAAGATCGCCGGCAAGTCGGTGTCCGACATCGACCTGTTCGAGATCAACGAGGCGTTCGCCGTCCAGGTCCTCGGCTCCGCCCGTGAGCTCGGGATCGAGGAGGACAAGCTCAACATCAACGGTGGCGCCATCGCGCTCGGCCACCCGTTCGGCATGACCGGCGCCCGCATCACCGCGTCGCTCATCAACAACCTGCAGGCCGCGGACAAGCAGTTCGGCGTCGAGACCATGTGCGTCGGCGGTGGCCAGGGCATGGCGATGGTGCTCGAGCGCCTGAGCTGATCCCCGCCCGCGCGGCCTGATCGCGCGCGCCCCGGCGCCCGCGCCCCGGCGTCCCGGCGTCCCGGCGTCGGTCCGGCGTCGACCCGGCGTCGACCCGGCGTCGAAAAGAGCGTTCCGAACCCGTTTCCCCAGGAGACGGTGTTCGGAACGCTCTTTTCGTTGCGCCCTCGACCGTCAGATCGATCGCCACCCGCTCGCCCCGCCGAGTGGTCAGAGATGCGGCTTTTCTGCGCGCTCATCCTGGGTAAACGTGAGCACGTCTGACCAGCCGGCGGGAGGCAGAGCCCGCTGATCTCGCCGGGCACGTCCAGGCCGCTCCTGCCACCCGGGCTCGGGAGCGCGGTCGACCGGACACACCCGAAATAGCGGCTGCCCCGACCCCTGGTTGGGGTCGGGGCAGCCGGGCCGGCTCGCCGGTTCGCCGCAGCAGCCAGGGCCACCGACGGCGGCGCTACAGCTCGCGCTGATCAGTCGCGGAAGTAGCTCATCAGGCGCAGGATCTCGATGTACAGCCAGACCAGGGTGACGGTCAGGCCGAGCGCGACGCCCCACGCCATCTTGTTGGGGGCACCGGCGCGCACGAGGCGATCGGCGTTGTCGAAGTCCAGCAGGAAGCTGAACGCGGCCAGGCCGATGCACAGGAGGCAGAAGGCGATCGCGATCGGGCCGCCGTCGTACAGCGGGTTGGAGCCACCGGTGAAGAAGCTCAGCAGGATGCTACCGAGCGCCGCGAACAGCACGCCCACGATGGCGGCGGTGAGGAACCGCGTGAACTTGGGGGTCACGCGCACGGCGCCGGTCTTGTAGACGAACAGCATGCCCACGAACACACCGATGGTGCCGAGGATCGCCGCGCCGACGGCACCCAGCACGCCACCGCCCTGCAGGTCGGCGGTGAACAGGTAGGTCGCCGCACCGACGAACAGTCCCTCGAGGGCGCCGTAGGTCAGGGTCACGGGGGCCGAATCCATCTTGCGGCCGAACGTGGCGACGAGCACCACGACGAGACCGCCGATACCGCCGATGAGCAGCAGCGGGAACAGCAGGCCGGGGTTGATGCTGATCATGTAGAACGCGATCACGCCCACGATGCTGAGCAGACCCAGGGTCGTGGCGGTCTTGGTGACGACGTCGTCGATCGTCATGGGCCGCGTGTCCGCGTCGAACTGCGGATGGGCCTGGGGGGCGCCGTACCCGGGCTGGGCACCGAAACCCTGCTGGCCGTACTGACCCTGCTGGAAGCCCGCGCGTCCGGCACCACCGAGGTGGGTGGCGCCACGCGCGCTGTCCTGGGACAGGGAACTGAAGACCGGATTGCTGCTCGTGCGCATCGAGGTCCCTTCGGATTGTCGGGGAAGGTCGTTGATCGAGAGTCCCCGCCGGGTCACCGACGAATCACTCGTACTGGTCAACGCGCGGGCCCACCTGAGTGTTCCCCGCGTCGACCCCCATCCTGCCCGACCGGTCGGACGTCCCGCGCACCAACCCTTTAGCGATATGTCGTTGACATTCTATCGAGTGTCGCGAATACTCTTCGACAGACGGGCGCCGACAGGGCGCCCAGGACGGAAGGAGTCGGCGATGCACATCGACGACGCACACGAACCGGGCGACTACGGTCCCCCGGGAGCACGGAGCCGGGGCGGACACCCCCGGCGTGGCGGCCGCCCCGGCCCTCAGCGCGGACACCACAGGGACCGTCGCCACGAGCACGGGACCGGCGCGGGACCTTTCGGACCCGGTGGACCGTTCGGTCCCGGCGGGCCATTCGGTCCGGGTGGTCCGTTCGGCCCCGGTGGGCCCTTCGGCCCGTTCGACGAGGGACGTGGGATGCGGCGGGGCCACCAGAGGCGACGACGACGAGGGGACGTCCGGCACGGCGCGCTCCTGCTGCTGGCGGAGGGACCCCTGAACGGATACGGGATCATCCGCGAGCTCGCCGAGCGCAGTGGCGGCACCTGGCGCCCCAGCTCCGGGGCGGTCTACCCGGCCCTGTCGCTGCTGGAGGACGAGGGTCTCATCGGGCCCGCGGAGGGCGCCGGACCCAAGCACTACCAGCTCACCGACGCCGGGCGCGCCGAGGTGGAGCAGCTCGCGGACCGGCCCGCGCCATGGGACGACGCCACCGAGGAGGCGGCCTCGCGCCTCGGCGGCGACGCCGACCTGTGGAAGGCGTTCGGCGAGGCCGCCATGGCGGTGCGGGCCATCGTCCAGACAGGCGACCCCGCCACCGGTGCCGCGGCGACCGAGGAGCTGGTCGCCCTGCGCAAACGCCTCTACGGCCTGCTGGCGGACGCCGGCGACTGACCGGCGACCGGTCACCAGACCCCGTTGTCGGCCAGGAACCGCCTCAGGTCGGAGGTCCCCGTGATGACGTTGAACGCCTGGTAGCCCCCTCGGATGGCGTACGAGTTCACCCCGACCACCCGGCCCCGCTCGTCGACCGTGGGACCGCCGGCCATGCCGGGGCTGAGTTCGGCGTCGATCTCGTACCCCTCCACCCCCCTCGGTGACGCCCGCCGGGTGGAGACCGAGCCGGACTTGAACGACGGAGGCTGGATGGCCGTCTCCTCCGCGACGTCTCCCCCGGCGCCGGGGAACCCGATCGCGGTGATCCTGTCGCCGGGTCGCGGGTCGTCATCGGCGATCGGCAGCGCGGGCGGTCGAGGGTCGGCAGCAGGCCCGTCGATCCGCAACAGCGCCAGATCGCCCCGCTCAGTCGGCATCACGTCGGCGATCCGGACCGTCACCCAATCGGTGATGGTGGCGCCGTCGACGTCGGGCTGGCCCGCCATCACCCGGATGTCGACCTCGGCGTCCAGAGCGGCCTCGTCGGCGACGTCGTGATCGTCGAGGTAGGACTCGATCACGGCGCCACGACCCTCGTCCCGACCGACGCAGTGCCCGGCGGTGATGATCTCGCCGTTCTCGCCCGCCATCCACCCGGTGCACGTCCGGACCGCCGTCACCTCGGTGGACCGGACGTCGTCGCCCTCCCCGCTTCCCGGGTCCAGGACGTAGCCGGACACCGTGGTCATGAGGAACACCACGGAGTCGTCCAGTCGCTGCGGGTTCATCGTGGACGGCTCGGCGTCAGGCGAGTTGGATTCGATGACCCCGGGGACGTTCTGCTGAGCCGCGGGGTTCTCGCCACCGCCCTGGACGCACGCCGTCGAGATGGCGAGAACCACCGCGACGAGTGGCAGTGCCGACGTCGGTCGTGGGCCCATGGCGGCTTCCTTAGCCAGATGAACAGATCTTCATATTGAGATGTCTCGGACTTTACTCCGCCCGCGGAAATCTCACCAGTACCACTCGCTACTCACAGGCGACACCGTCGTCGTCCCTGTCCAGTTTCGGCGCGTACCCCGGCTCTCCGCGCATGATCGGGGCCGCGCCCGCCGCGCGCGCGGCGTCGCAGTTGGCGAAGTAGGTCGCCTGCGGGGCCGGTGCCGGAGGGGGTGAGTAGACCGGCGCGGGCGGCGGCGGGGCGACGGGCTCGGGCGGTGGCGGAGGCGGCGGTGGCGGCGGCGGCGGAGGCGCGACCGGCACGAGCGGCGTGGTCGGGACCGGCGACGAGGTCGGGACCGGCGCACTGCTCGGCGGCCGGGTGGCGGTCGCGGCGGCCCGGACCGGCGCCGTGGTGAGCACGGTGCTGGTGGCCGGAACAGCAGTCGCCGCGGGGGCGGGCGAGACCTCCGCGGCGGGCATCAGGATCATGGATCCGGCGATCATCGCGAACGCCGTCGACCCCACCACCGGCCACCGGCGCGAGACGGGCGTCAGCGGCGTGTGCCAGGTCAGTGGGGCGAGCGCATCTGCAGCGACGTACCCGGCCATCGCCTGCTGGGCCAGCGCGGCCTGCGAGTCCAGCCGGTGGTCCTCATCGGCGTGCGCCCTGTCCCGGTGCTCGCAGTACAACCACCATGCGCCCGGCAGGACGAGTGCCAGTCCGAACACGACCATCGCCGCGACCGCGGCGGCGCCGTCCGCCAGGGAGGCCGCCCCACCCAGGACGACCAGCGCGCCCACCCCCACACCCGCCCAGGCCAGCACCGGCTTCCACACCGGGGGACTGAGGTAGGTCGGTTCGGCCAGTGTCGGATGCGACGTGGACGGCAGGACGATCGGCATGGGCGGCGGTCTTTCCGGGAGGCGAGGGGTCCCCAGAGGGACGACGACGGCGCCGGGTCCGGTGCCCCACCCCGCCGTCGAATGAGGTGAACAGTACGCGGGCCCGGTCCTACGCCAAAGCTATTCTCATACTTCGCCGGAGTGCGTCTCAGACCAGGGCCACCCTGTGGTTCCACGAGCGCGCTGTGCGCCACAGGCAGAACACCACCAACACCACCGACGCGGCCAGGAAGCCGACGGGCATGACGTCGTCGCTGGCGGCCGCGCCGGCGGCCAACTCGCCGATCATGTCGAAGCGCACGAACTCCAGCGAGCCCCCGGCGCCCATCGAGATGCCGAACGGCAGAGCGATCATCGCCATCAGCGAGAGCAGCTGTGTGACCACGTAGACCAGGACGAACACCACGACCGGCCCGCCGGCACCCAGCGCGGCCAGCCGTCGCTCGTGCCCGACCGAGACCGAGAAGTAGTAGCAGACGGGCCAGATCAGGAACGACCCGAGTGTCACGAGCACTCCGGCCGCGATCATCCAGGCCGGTGCGGCAGTGGTCACCGTGGTCCACGCGTCGGACAGGACGGAGTACGACGGCGAGGTGAGCCCCGACTGGCGGGCGGCCGACCACCACGTGAGCACTGCGAGCCCGGCGGTGAGGACGAGCGCGGCCAGGGACGCGACCATCGCCCACACCAGCTTGGCCCAGAAGATGACCGCCCCGCGGACCGGGATGGAGTGGGTGAAGTACCCGGTCCGGCCGTAGCCGGTGCGCCAGTAGTCGGCGGCCAGGGTCAACTGGACGGCCGGGACCGCCACAACGGCGGCCAGCATGCCCAGGGCCAGTCCGAGCTGGGACAGTAGCGGCCACCCGGCGGCCCCGAGCAGGCCGCCCAGGACTCCGACCAGGGCGATCACGCCGAGAGTCGTCCCGAGGGCCCCGCGTGTGCGCAGCCACTCGTGCGTGAGCAGTGTCGTCGTCATCGGTAGGTCTCCTTGGAGATCTGGTCGAGGCTGGCGGCGTGCTGGCCGCGGAGGTCGTCGGCGTGGCCCTGCAGCAGGACCCGGCCGTGGCGCATCATCACCGCGGCGTCGAGGATGGGCTCGAGGTCGTGCACCAGGTGCGTGGAGATGAGGAGCAGGGACTCCTCGGACAGGTTGCGGACGATGCCGTCGAGGATGAGCTGACGCGCGGCCGGGTCGACGCCGGAGATGGGTTCGTCCAGCAGGAACACCCGCGCGTCGCGGGACATGGCCAGGGCGATCTGCACCTTCTCGCGCATGCCCTTGGACATCTCCTTGAGGCGCGCGGACTCGCTCAGCCCGAAGAACCCGATGAGGTCGCGGGCTTTCTCGGTCTGGAAGTCGGCGAAGAAGTCGGCGTAGAGCCGCAGGCAGTAGCTCACGCGGGCGGAGTCGGGCAGGAAGCTGGTGTCGGGCAGGAAGGACACGATCGCCTTGGACTCGGGGCCCGGGGCGTGGCCGTCGATCCGCACGGTGCCGGAGTAACCCGAGAGCACGCCGGCGAGGATCTTGAGGAGCGTGGTCTTGCCGCACCCGTTCTCGCCGAGCAGTCCCACGATCTGCCCCGGAGCGAGCTGGAGATCGAGGGCGTCCAGTGCGGTGGTGGAGGCGTAACTCATGCTGAGACCCGAGGCCTCGACGAGTGTAGTGGCCGGGGTGGCGGTCGTACTCACGTCAGACGCCTCCGTCGTGTGCATGGGCAGTGGTGTGGTCATGGTGATCCCATCTCGTGTCGAGTAGTGCTCGCGCCCTGTCGTGCGTCATCCGCAGGCCGCGGACCCGCCGGATGAACTCGTCGGCGGCCCCGGCGGCGAGGTCGGCGCGGATCTCGTCGATCCGGGCGTCATCGGAGGTGACGAACCTCCCGCTGGCCCGCTCGGACCGGCACAGCTCGAGCCGTTCCAGCTCGGCCAGCGCGCGCTGCGCGGTGTTGGGGTTGACGCCCAGATCGGCCGCCAACTCCCGGACCCCGGGCATCTTCGCGCCCGTCGGCCACTCCCCCGTCACGATGCGCCGCGAGAACTCCTCGACGAGCTGCACCCAGATCGGGGATGAGTTGTCGAACTGCATCGCCGCCCCATTCCGTGTTGCTGTATTAGGTGCTTAATACAGTGACACTCCGACGCGGCGAAGTCAACGCGGGTCGCGGCGAAGTCAACGACGACCACGTTGCGTATACCCTAGGGGGTATGTATTCTCGGCAGCGAGGCTCGGACGGCACCACACACCGACCGCGGACCTCGCGACCATCCCACGATCAGAGGAGTACGACCATGTGCCGACCCGCAACCTGCAAGACCTGTGGAAAGACGACCTGGGCCGGGTGCGGAATGCACGTGGACCAGGTGATGTCCGGCGTGCCCAAGTCCCAGCGGTGCCCCGGACACGCCACCGCGCCCAAGGAGGGGTTCCTCGCGAAGATGTTCGGCAGGTAGCCGGTCACTGCGCGCGGATCAGTGCGCGCGGATCAGTGCGTCAGAACGACCTTGACCCCGACGATGGTCGCTGCGACCACCGTGAGTGCCGCAGCACTGATGAGCCGGTTCCGACTGGGCCGCTCGCCGTTGAGCCGGCCGATCACGAAGACGATGCCGCCGATCCGCACCAGCACGGTGGGCTCTGCCAGCAGCAGTGCGGTGCGGTGCTCGAGAACTCCGAGCCAGGACCAGGATGTTGCCGTAGATGTAGGCGCTGATCCGGCTCGCCGCGTCGGACCGCTCCAGCGGCGCGCCCCTGGAGAGCCATGAGTTGCGCGGCAGGGAACGCCCGTCCGTGTTCATGACGACAAGCGTGACAGACCCCGGGAGTCCGGGGCACCGAGTTCACCGTCCCGCCCCGGGCCACCGGGGGCGAGGAATACTGTGAACACGCCTGCGATTCGGTCGGCCGTGGGGAGGCGACGGGTGGACTCATCAGTGGACGTGGTGGTCGTCGGCGCAGGCATCGCCGGATTGGTCGCCGCTCGCGAGTTGACCCGCACGGGCCACGAGGTGCAGGTGTTCGAGGCCCGGGACCGCGTCGGGGGCCGTCTCCTCAACGCGACTCTGCCCGGCGGTGCTCCGATCGAGGTCGGGGGGCAGTGGGTCGGTCCCACCCAACACCGCATTCTCGCGCTGATCGGCGAGTTGGGACTGCAGACCTTCCCCACCCACGTCGCGGGTCGCCACATCGCCGAGGTGGGCGGGGCCAGGTCGGACTACTCCGGCCGGATCCCCCGCCTCGATCCCGTCACCCTCGCCGACATCGCGCAGACACAGTGGCGTCTCGACCGCATGGCCGCCCGCGTCCCGCTCGCGGACCCGTGGCGCGCGCCCGGCGCCGAGCGCCTGGACTCGCAGACGTTCGACACCTGGCTCAGACGCACCGCCCGCACCCCGCGGGGCCGCGCGTTCTTCCGTCTCCTCACCGAGGCCGTGTTCTCGACCGGACCCGAGGACCTGTCCGCGCTGTGGGCGGGGTTCTACATCGGGGCCGCCGGCGGACTGGACGCGCTGATCGATACCGAGGGTGGTGCTCAGCAGGACCGCGTGGTGGGCGGAGCGCAGACGATCGCGATCGAGATGGCGCGGGAGCTCGGGGACCGCGTGATGCTGGACAGCCCGGTCACCGCGGTCGACTGGGACGCCGCGGGAGCCCGCGTCCGCACCGGCGACCACGTGGTCAGCGCGCGGCACGTGGTGATCGCGGTGCCACCGCCGCTGGCGTCGAGGATCCGCTACTCCCCCGGTCTGCCCGGCGACCGCGACCAGCTGATCCAGCGGATGCCCATGGGACGGGTGATCAAGATCAACGTCGTCTACCCCGAGCCGTTCTGGCGTGCCGACGGCTGGAGCGGTCAGGCGAACAGCGACACCCGACCGCTGGGCACCGTCTTCGACAACACTCCCCACGCCAGCACGTCGGACGGCGCCGTGCCCGGCGTCCTCGTCGGATTCCTCGAGGGCCGCCACGCGGACCGGGCCTCGCGCATGACCGCCGCCGACCGACGCGCGCAGGTACTGGAGGACCTCGCCGGATACTTCGGCCCCCGGGACCTCGGTCCCGTCGACTACATCGAGCGCGACTGGGCCGAGGAGGAGTACAGCCGCGGCTGCTACGGCGCGTTCGCCGCGCCCGGGACCCTGACCCGCTTCGGCCCCCACCTCCGCCGCCCCGTCGGCCCGATCCACTGGGCCGGCACGGAGACCGCCACCCGCTGGGCCGGCTACATGGACGGGGCGGTCGAGTCGGGTCGGCGGGTGGCCGGGGAGATCGTGTGCAGCCGCTGATCCGCGCCGCCAGCCTGCGCGGTTTCGGTCCGCTGGTCAGCGAACTCGGCGGAGACCCCGATCGCCTGCTCGAGCGGTATGACATCGCGCGCGAGGTGCTCGATGACGACGACGGGCTGGTGTCGATCACCGCGCACGACCGGATGCTCGACGCGGCCGCCGCGGAACTGGGCTGCCCCGATTTCGGGCTGCGGCTGGCCGATCGCCAGGACGTCTCCATCCTCGGTCCGGTGGCCCGGGCGGTCCGCTCCAGCTCCACCGCCACCGAGGCGCTCGAGTGCGCGGCGCGGTTCCTGTTCGTCCACAGCCCCGCCCTGACGATCGGCGTCGACGACGACCCGTGGGGCAGGCGCGGCGTGATCGCGCTGACCTACCGCAAGCGGCTCTCCGAATCGCCGTACTCCCCGCAGGCCATCGAGCTGGGCCTGGGCCTGTTCCACCGGATGGCCGTTCAGCTGCTCGGGCGCAGTCCGGGTCTCCGGTCGGTGGAGCTGCCCCACGGTCCGCTGTCGCCCGTGGCCCGCTACCTGGAGTTCTTCGGCGCCGACATCAAGTTCGACCGACCCGTGGCCGCGCTGTGCGTCGAACGGCGCATCCTGGACGCCTCGTTCGACACCGCGGACGAGGAGATCCGCCTGGCCGCCCTCGAACACCTGGCGGGGTCGTACTCCGACCCCACCCAGTCGATGTCCGGACGGGTCCGCCGGGCGGTGGCCGAGAGCCTGCCCGGGCCGGTCCCGTCCCTCGCCGAGGTGGCGGCCTCGCTGTCGATCCACCCCCGGACCCTGCAACGCCACCTCGTCGTCGAGGACACCACCTACGGTCAGGTCGTCGACGACCTGCGACGAGACCGGTCGCACCGGTTCATCACGACCACCGACCTGTCGTTCACCCAGATCGCCGACCTGGTCGGCTTCACCGAACAGTCCACACTCAGCCACGCCGTGCGTCGGTGGTTCGGCCTCTCCCCCGGCGGCCTCCGGCGCCGGGCGAGACTGTCGCGCTGAGACAAGTTTTCCTCCCGCGGGCACCGGATCCTGAACGTAGCCACCAGAACCACGGCACCCGGAGAACCACGGCGCCCGTAGTAGTAGGCGCCCGTAGTAGTACAGGAGCGATGATGCTGCGCGAACACCAGTTGAGTGACCAGAAGCTGCAGGAACAGTCGTCCGAGCAGATGCTCGAGCAGATCGGCGCGCGGTCGATCCCCGAGTTCGACGGCGTCCACGACGTGTGGCCCCGCGGCGAGCGCCTCCGGGCCGTGCGCGCGGCGGCCGCCGAGTACAAGACGCGCTTCGTGCAGCAGGGGCAGGTGCGGGCCGTGCAATCCGTGGACGTGGCCGCGGCGCCCTACCCGGTCAAGTACGCCTTCAACAACGCGGTCTCGGTCCCCAGCCTGCCGCTGATCACCATGATCAACCGGATGATCGTGGTGCAGTACGACGACTGGAACGGCCGCCCCCGCACCCTGGTGTTCGAGCCGACCGTCCCCGCCGGGTCCGCCGAGGCGCCCTTCTACGACAACCTGCAGACGCTCGTCGACCGGATCCCCGGCGGCACCCTGGCCATCAAGCTGCTCCTCAAGTACTTCAACGAGCCGAACCAGGCGCTCGCCAAGGTCGGGCTCACGCCGCAGGACGTGGACTTCTGCACGTTCGACCACCTCCACGTCCAGGACCCACGCGTGATCCTCGGTTCGACCGAGGTGATCCCCGGAGACACCGCGCCCCGCACGCCACTGTTCGGCGACGCCAAGCTGCTGGTCCACCGGCGCGAACTGGCCACCCTCGAGGACCTGCACCCCATGCAGTGGGCCTGGTACGTCGCCGGCGGGCTCGGCGGGGTCGACCGGTCCAAGTTCGCGGTGTTCGACGGGGACATCGAGCTCGGCCCCGGCATCGCGCTGATGTGGACCCCCGGCCACACCGACGGCAACCACTCGCTGGTCATCAACACCCCGGACGGCGTCTGGGTCTCCTCGGAGAACGGCATCTCCCTGGACAACTGGCAGCCGGAGCTGTCCCGGATCCCGGGCGTGCGGCGCTACCACGAGAAGTTCGGCCGGGAGATCTGCCCCAACGCCAACACCCTCGAGGACTCGCTGGACCAGTACGACTCCATGATCAAGGAGAAGACCATGGCGGACCGGTGTCCCGGTGACCCGCGCTGGTTGCAGATCCTGCCCTCCACCGAACTGGTCTCGTGGAAGCGTTTCTGGCCCGTGGTGCCCACCTACTGCCACGGCGGCCTCTCCTACGGTCGGATCCGGTCCGGACTGAGAAGCGAGAAGTGACGACGACGACGAGGTCACGCAGTGCCCTCGTGACCGGGGCCGGACGCGGGCTGGGCAAGGACATCGCCCGGATGCTCGCCGGCCGCGGATACCGGGTGATGGTCACCGACATCGACGCCGACAGCGCCGCCGCGGCCGCCGCCGAGATCGGAGGGGGCGCCACCTGGGCGGCCGTCGACGTCCGCGACCACTCGCAGGTCGAGGCGGCCCGGGACGCGCTGCTCGCACAGGGCGGGCGCCTCGAGGTGTGGGTCAACAACGCCGGCGTCCTGCTCACCGGCCCGGCGTGGGAGCAGACCGAGGACCAGCGGCGACTGCTCATGGAGGTCAACGCCCTCGGCACGATCAACGGGACCATCGCCGCGATCGACGCGATGCGCGACCACGGCCCCGGGAGCAGCGCCGGCTCCGAGGGCGGTCCCGGAGGGGCGAGCAGCGGCGGGCACATCATCACCATCGCCTCGCTGGCCGGGATCTCCGCCGTGCCGGGTGAGGCCGTGTACGCCGCCTCCAAGCACGCCGTGATGGGGTTCAGCACCAGCACCGCCATCGACCTCAGGCTCGCGGGAGTGGACGACATCGCGATCTCCTGCATCTGCCCGGACGGGATCTGGACCCCGATGATCCACGACAAGCTGACCGATCCCCAGGCCGCCCTGTCGTTTTCCGGCTCCCTCCTCCAGCCGGGCGACGTGGTGCGCGCGGTGGGCAGGGTGCTGGACTCCCCTCGCCTGGTCACGGCCGTGCCGTCCTGGCGCGGGGCGCTCGCCCGCCTGGGTGCGACCTTCCCGCGTCTGGCCGTGGCGGGCCTGCCCCTCATGGCCGCGCAGGGGCGCCGGACCCAACGCCGGATCCTCGCGACACAGGAGTCTGCACGACGATGACCGCACACGTGAACGGGGCCGTCACCACCAGGGATTCGGTCACCACCAGCGACGCCGTCATCACTCATCGCGACCCCAGCCCGCAGTCGCGCGCCCTGTACTGGGCCGCCCGCGCCACCCTGCGACAGGTGTACCGGGTCTGGCCGCTGACCGACGTCGGGATCCGGGGTCTCGCCGCCGTGGAGCGCGGGTTCACCCGGCTCCCGCACCCGGCCGGCGTGCGCGTGGAGCCCACCACGTTGGGCGGCGTTCCGGCGCTGACGATCGCCCCGATCGCACCCGGGTCGGCCACAGGCGCACCAGAGGCCGCCGGCCCGGACGCGATGGCGGATGTGGTCGTGCTCTACCTCCATGGAGGCGCCTTTGTCTTCTGCGGACCCAGCACCCACAGCCGCTTGTGCGGCAGCCTGGCGACGGGCCTCGGGGCTCCCGTGCACTCGGTGAGGTACCGGAAGCTGCCGGAGGTCGACATCGCTGCCGTGGTGGACGACGTCTACTGCGCCTATCGCGCGCTGTCCGCCCAGTTGCCGGCGGAGCATCGGATCGTGGTGGCCGGGGATTCCGCCGGCGGCTTCCTGGCGGCCAAGCTCTGCGAGCTGGCGGCCCGCGACGGCGTCCGGCCTCCCGCCGCCCTGGTCGGGTACTCGCCGCTGTTCGACCTCGACGCGGAGCTGAGCGACGGCTCGTGGTTCACCCGGGACGCCTACCAGCCGGCCAGCACCCTTCGGCGCGCGCAGCGGTTCTGGTCCAGTCGTCCGTACGAGCTGCCCGGCAGCAGGTCGATGGTCGAGTGCGACCCCGCCGTGTTCCCACCGACACTGATCACCCTGGCCGCGGGCGAGCTGGTGGAGACCGCCGCACTCGCGCTGACCGAGCGACTCCACGCCGCCGGCCGGACCGTCGAGACGCACCGCTGGCACACGGCCGTGCACGCCTTCCCGGTGCTCGACGCCCTGACCCCGGAGAGCCGGCGGGCCGGGGAGATCACCGTGGGGTTCCTGCGGCGGGTGCTGGGCGGGTAACCGCGGTTCGCCGTCTCACCCCACCGTCGCGACGCGATGTCACCCGACCGTGCTCACCCGACCGTGCTCACCCGACCGTGGCGACCTTCCACGCCGAGTGGATCGCGCCGTGGATGTAGCCCACCTCTCCGGCGTCGCCGATCACCTCCACTTCGACGCCGGCCTCGCGCAGCTGGTCGGCCAGGGGCGCGGAGGCAGTGGTGCCGTCGGCATAGATCACCATGTCGGCCGGAGCCGAGGAGGCGGCGCCCTTGCGGTCGGTCCACTGCACGTCGGAGTCGGTGATCCGGGTGACCGTGACGCGGCGGTGGATCGCCACCCCGTGCTCGCGCGCGTGGCGGACGGCGGTCCACCGGCGCGGCATGGCCAGGGGCAGTCCGAGCTGCTGACCGTCGTGCAGCAGGGTCACGCGCCGACCGCGCTCGGCCAAGAACTCGGCCAGTTCCAGTCCGACCAGCGAACCGCCGATCACCACCACGTCCTTGCCCATCGGGAGCGCGATCCTGGTCAGGCAACGAATCCACGCTGGTCGCTTGGTGATGCCCGACAGGCGGCCGAGCCTCCCGATCACCCGCAGCGCCAGCCCGGCCTCGTCGGCGGTGGCCGTGCCCAGCATGGTGGCCCGCAGCGAGTCGCCGGTGTGCACGTGCGGCAGGTCCCCGCCGGGGATCTGCGGCGCGGGCCGCACGGCCCCGGTGGCCACCACCACCCAGTCGGGCTGCAGGGAACGGAGGGAGTCCAGCATCGCCTCGGTGTTCGTTCGGACGTCGATGCCCAGGCGATCGATCTCGGCGGCGAACCAGCGGATGAGCGGCTCGTTGTCCGGAGTCGTGAGGCTGGAGAACCACATCGTGCCGCCGAGCCGGTCGGACTTGTCCACCACTGTCACGCGGTGACCGCGTTCGGCCAACACGCGGGCGGCCTCCAGCCCGGCCGGACCCGCGCCCACCACCACGACGTGGGTTCGGGCCGGCGCCGGAGTCAGCGGCAGCAGCGTCTCGTTGCCCAGCGCCGGATTGACCGCGCAGAAGGGGGTGTCGTCGAAGAAGTTCTCGGCCACGCACAGGTAGCAGTTGATGCACGGTCGCACCAGCTCGGGTGTGCCGGCGGCCAGTTTGTTGGGCAGCTCCGGATCGGCGAGCAACTGCCGGCCCATGGCGGCGAAGTCCACCTTGTCGTCGTCGATCGCCTTCTCCGCGACCTCCGGCAGCATGCGGCCCACCGCGATCACCGGCACCGACACGGCCTGCTTGATGGCCGCCGCGTTGTCCAGGTACGCGCCGACGGTGTCCGGCAGGGGGCCGTCGGTGAAGTTGTCGAAGGGGTTGCGGCCCCACCCGGTCACATGGATGGCGTCGGCGCCCGCGCGCTCGAACATGCGTGAGGCCTCGATGGCCTCCTCGAGCGTCAGCCCGCCGTCCTGGCCGTACTCCTCGCCGGCCACCCGCACCAGCACCGCGAGCGTGTCCCCCACCCGCTCCTTGACCGCGGCGATGACCTCGCACGCCAGCCGCGCCCGGTTGGTCAGCGACCCGCCGTAGGAATCGGTGCGCTGGTTGTCGCGGCGGTTGAGGAACACCCCGAGGATGTAGCCGTGGGCCACGTGGATCTCGATCGCGTCCGCACCGGACCGGGCGATGCGGTCGGCGGCATCGGCCCAGGTGGAGACGAGCCAGGCGATGTCGGCGTGGTCCATCTCCCGGTAGACCGTCTTCTTGCCACCGGTCGCGGCGCCCATCCTGCCGAGCTCGTCGGGGGTGCTGTCGGCCAGCGCGGAGTAGTCGTAGTCGTAATCGGGCGCGCTGGGGGCGATCACCGGCCGGTCGTTCGCGATGTCCACCCGCGCGACCTTGCCGTGATGCGTGGACTGCACACACAATTTCGACCCCGCGGCGTGGACGGCGTCCGCCAGGGCCGTGAGCCCGGGGAGGAACCTGTCGTCCGAGAGCCCCGGTTCCTTCATTGACGCCGCGCCGTGCGGGAAGGCGATCGCGCACGCGCCGGTGATGATCAGCCCGGCACCTCCGGCGGCGCGGGCGACGTAGTGGTCGATCTCCCGCTGCTCGATCTCACCGTCCTCCGAGACGTTCATGTCCATGGCGGGTAGCACGATGCGGTTGGCCGTGGACATGGGGCCGATACGCCCGGGCGACAGGAGACGAGGGAAGGAGGTGAGGGTGGTCACCCTGAGGAGAATACGCGGGGGTTGACGGGTGTCAAGAACAGGTTCTAGTTATCGCCGGGCGGGGCGACGCGCTCGTGACGCAGTGCGTCAGGAGCCCATGCCGAACCGGGCCGCGAGATACGGCAGCAGTCCCATGCACTCGGGCGTCAGGGCCAGACAGGACGCCTCACCCGGCCCGGGGCCGAAGAGATAGCGCAGCGGATTCTCGATCGAGCCAGAGGGAAACACGATGTCGCTCCTTACCAGTGCGGGTGCGGTGCCTTACACGCGAAATCGAACCCTACCGGGGACCCGTTACGCTGCGGCGGCCTTCACGCTGGCACGGGACGCGAGTTGCTACGGTGAGCGCACTCCACCGTCGGAAGAGCGCCACATGATCCGTCGCATCCTCGCCCAGTGCACTGTCAGCGATATCGCCCGCGCCGAGCAGTGGTACTCCCTGTTGTTCGATCGCGCCCCCGACCTGCGGCCCATGCCCGGTCTCATCGAATGGCACCCGGGCGACAGCTTCGGACTACAGGTGTGGTCCGAGCCCGAGCGCGCAGGCCAGTCGACCGTCGTCCTCGACGAGACCGACCTCGACGCCGCCGCGGCCCGGCTGACCGCGAGCGGCATCGCCCACGATGGCCCGGTCCCGGGTGGCGGCGGCCGGATCCTCCTACTGAGCGATCCGGACGGGAACCGGGTCGTCATCACCGGGCAGTGACCCTTGGGCGCAGTAGGAACCTGGTTCCTGGTGGCGGGCTAGGCTGACCGCTCGCTGACCTGCGATGCCCTGGACCGCCCGTGCAGGGCACCCCAGGTCAGCGGCGTCACGCCCGCCGCGCCCCGGCCCACCCCGGCCCGCGCACCAGGTAGCCGACCCGGTCCTTCCAGGTCTCGGATCGGAACACGTCTCGGGCGATCGCGATCCACTCGTGCGAGGCGATCCGCGCCGGGTTGAACGTATCGATGTTGGTGGTCAGCCCGTAGACGACCTTCTGCCCCTCGGGCTCGAAGGTGCCGAACAGGCGGTCCCACAGGATGAGGATGCTGCCGTGATTCCGGTCCAGGTACTCGCGGTTGCTGCCGTGGTGCACTCGGTGGTGGGCGGGTGAGTTGAAGACCCGCTCGAACGGCCCGATCGACCGGATCACCTCGGTGTGGACCCAGAACTGGTAGATCAGGTTGATCGCGCGGGCGTCCTGCACGAGCGCCGGCCGCACGCCCAGCAGCGAGAGCAGCCCGTACGGCACGTAGATCGTCAGCGCCTCGGCCACCGGCTGCCGCAGTGCGGTGGAGAGGTTGTAGCGCTCGCTGGAGTGGTGCACCACGTGCATGGCCCACAGCCAGCGGCTCTCGTGATCGAAGCGGTGGTTCCAGTAGTAGATGAAGTCCCACCCCAGGATCGCCACCGCGTAGGCGAGCGGACCCGTGCCCAGATCAAGCGGGGAGAGGCGGAAGAGCCTCTTGCCGGCCGTCTGCGCACTCCACAACGTCGAGACCGTCACCACCGCCGAGGCGAGCGACGTCACCGCCGACCCTCCGGTGATGCGTCGCAGCGCGGGCAGCACCTGGGCGGCCCCGGGGACGGGATCCGGGTCGGAGGTGAGGACCTCGTCGTCGTCGTTCCCCTTCGCCCGGCCTGACAGGGGCGGTTGGCTTGACAGGGGTGCTCGACTCGAAAGGGATGACGACACCCTCGACGGCAACGCGCCCGCCCTGAGCAGACCGGTGGTCCGGGTGCGCCGCACCACGTCTCCCACCGTCGCTGCGGCCGCCGCCGCGAGGGACAGGCCCATCAGCGCCTTGGCGTACCGGCCGGTGCGCGGGGTGACGGGGGCGAGCAGCGTGTCCGCCACGTACGGAGCCACCAGACTGCCCACGCCCATCGACAGGCTGGCCATGGTGTCGGCGAACTCGTAGTCGCCGGCCCGCTCCCCTTCCGCCGGATTGCGGGACTGCCATGCGTATTCGGCCGCCATCGCCGCGATGAAACCGGGGATGGCCAGGACCGTCAGATCAACCTTCACGCTCTGAGGATATGACGTGGGTCACTGTGGCGCGAGGGCGGGAGCCTCGGGTCGGGCCGACGTTCCCTGTGCCCCTTTCAAGATATAGCTGGTGGGGGGTCTTGCCGCAAGACCCCGGTGGGGGCGCACACTAGCGCGATGCCACCCCTGCCGACCAGCATTTTCGCTCTCCCCGACCACCTTCGGAGCAAGGCCGATCCGGCCCTGATCGCCGCCGACGAACAGCAGTTCTCGGCGATCGCGGACTGCCTCGCGCAGCGGGTCGCCGACCTGTCGGCCCGCCTGGGCGCCCGTCGCCGCGACCCGGCCGGTACCGGCGCCCAGACCATCGACCGCGATGCGGACATCCGCCGCCTCGTCGCCGAACTCACCACCCTGCGGCGCTTCGGGTTGGACCTGTGCATCGGGCACGTCGCCTTCACCGGGGGCGCCGATCCGGTCTACGTGGGCCGCATCGGGCTGATCGACCCGACCGGCACCCCCCTGCTGGTGGACTGGCGCTCGCCGGCCGCCGAGCCGTTCTTCGCCGCGACGCTCGCCCGGCCGATGGGCGTGGCGTACCGGCGGAGGTACAGGTGGTCGGGCGGGCGCGTCGTCGACTACTGGGACGAGGTTCTCGACGACGACGAGGTGGGCACCCGCACCGCCCCGGACGACCAATCGGCGTTCGTCGCGAGCCTCGGCCGGGTGAGGACCGGCCGGATGCACGACGTGCTGGCCACCATCCAGGCCGACCAGGACGCGATCATCCGCGCCGACTCCTCGGGCGCACTCGTGGTGGACGGCGGCCCGGGGACGGGCAAGACGGTCGTCGCGCTGCACCGGGCGGCGTACCTGCTGCACACGGAGTGCGCTCATGGTGCTCGCGCGATAGGGCACTCGACGCCGCCGAGGGTGTCGACCGGCCGGGGCGCCCGGGCTGGTGCTGCCGAGGTGCCCGGACGGTTACGAAGCGACCGGCTCCTCGGCCATCGGCGCCACCGCAGGCCCCTCGGTCTGCGCGGTGTTGCGGACGAACCACGCGCCCACCACGGTGATCAGCGAGATGATCGCGCCCACCAGCAGCGCGTTGTGGACGCCGGTCATCTGCGCGGCCACGTCACCCTCACCGGACTCGGCCCCGGCCACGATGCCCAGCGTCATCACCGTGATGAACAGGGCGGTGCCGGCGGCCGCGGCGACCTGCTGCAGCGTGTTGAGCAGCGCGGAGCCGTGCGAGTACAGGTGCGGCGGGAGCGAGCCGAGCGCCGAGGTGAGCAGCGGCGAGAACAGCAGCGCCAGGCCCACGCTGAGGATCATGTGCCACACCACCACGATCGCCAGCGACGACTCGGCGGAGAAGGAGACGTACATGCCCCACAAGCCGGCGGCGGCCAGGATCGAGCCCGGGATGATCAGCGGGCGCGGGCCGATGCGGTCGAAGAGCCGACCCACGAACCACCCGAGCACACCCATGAGCAGACCGCCGGGCAGCAACGCCAGGCCGGACTCGAGGGTGGTGGTGCCCAGGACCTGCTGCATGTACAGCGGCAGCAGGATCAGGGTGCCGAACAGCGCCATCATGGACAGCAGCATCAGCGAGAGGCTGACGGTGAAGGTGCGGAAGGTGAAGGCCCGCACGTCGAGAAGCGCGTAGTCCTTCAGCGCGAGCTGACGCCACACGAACACCGACAGCGCGGCCACGCCCACGAGCACGGGCACCCACGGGGACACCAGCGCGTTGTCGTTGGCGGCCTCACCGAAGGAGCTCAGGCCGAAGATCAGGCCCGCGAAGCCGACGGCCGAGAGCACGCCGGAGAGGATGTCGAGCGGGATCGCGCGGGTGGCGGTGACGTTGCGGATCAGCGTGGCGCCGGCCACCAGCGCGAGCACGCCGATGGGCAGGACGAACCAGAACATCCAGCGCCAGCTCAGCACGTCGAGCACCAGGCCGCCGACGGTGGGGCCGATGGCCGGGGCCACGGCGATCACGATGGAGATCACACCCATGGTGCGGCCGCGACGGTCCGCGGGCACCACGTTGAGCACGGTGGTCATGAGCAGCGGGATCATGATCGCGGTGCCCACGGCCTGCACCACCCGGCCGGCGACCAGGATTACGAACACCGGCGCGAGCGAGGCCAGCAGGGTGCCGAGGGTGAAGGTGGTCATGGCGATGATGAACACCGTCCGCAGCGGCAATCGCATGAGCATCCACCCGGTGAACGGGATGACCACGGCCATGGTGAGCATGAACGCCGTGGTGAGCCACTGCGCGGTGGCGGCGGTGACGGCGAACTCCCCCATCAGCTCGGGGATCGCGACCGACATGATGGTCTCGTTGAGGATCACCACGAACGCCGCGGCCACGAGCAGCGCGATTAGCCGCTTGGTGGCGGCGGGCAGTGGCGCGGAGCCGAGGGCGGGGTCGGGCTGGGCTGGAGAGAAGGCAGCGGCGGATGACTCAGTCGTCACGGGAATCCTTAGGCATTACGGGGCGAAACAAAGTGGGAAGCCCGGCGAGGCCTGACGGCGCGCACGGGAACCCTCGCACTGTACTGCAGGAAGTTCGACAGGCTTTGCTGATGTGACCACCATTACTGGGGCGGGTGGGCCGGTGGGGCAGAATCGACGCATGACCGGGATCGGCACCGCCCGACGTGGCGAAGTGGAGACGCGCACCCTGCCGGAGTACGCCGCGGGCGGCGCGTCGGGTTTAAATCTCCGGCAGCACGCTAGGCGGCTGGGTGCCTACCGAGGTACTCATCGATGGCCGCTCGGATGACGGCGCTCATCGGCTGCCCTGTCCGGTCGGCATAGTCGGCCAGACGGCGCCGATCGGACTCAGTGAGTCGAACAGCGAGCGGACGGGTCTCCTCGACCGCATCCCCTCGCCGGGGCCGACCGTGACGGTAGTCCGGGCGGACTTCCGCCGGGGAATCGATCACGTCGTACTCGCCAGCCTCTACGGCGTCCGCGAGACGCGCATAATGCGCTTCACGATCACCTGTCTCGCTCATCGTTTCTCCCGCTGCGTCCTCTGACTACGGCTGACGCCGTCGGACAAGTCAAGGTTCCCGCCGGTGGCCTCGAGCACTTCGCGCGCCACTGCCGCGGTCAGAAGCATCGCGTGAAACACGTGTAGCTCCTCTCCGCCCACCCGGTCGACCACGACCTCAATCAGAGCTCCGCCGTCCGGGTCTCCGACCATACGAAGCAACTTCGCCTGAGGCCCCGTGCGTGGAGCTAGTCGATATCGAACGATCGGATGCTCGAGGACGGCCCTGATCTCCGCGTCTGTGATGCCGTGTCGGCGCGCGGAGGCGTAGATCACGACCTTCAATCCGAAAACGTATCACAAATTAGGACGCAGGAACATGCTCTCTTACCTTCGGCTTGACTCTAATCATTACCGATGGGCCACAGCCGCCCTCAGCCGCGCAGATCCTCTGCCTCTCTTAAGTACGCATTCCGAGTGCACGCCCTCCCGCGACTCGCGCGCCCGGAATGGACTGAAGACGCCGCACACGTCGCGGGGGGCTCGCGAAGAGAGGGCCGACGCCAGGGGGCTCGCGTCAGAGCCGAGGCTGGCTCAGAGCTCCGGCAGCCGATCCGCGCCCCAGCTCAAGCGGATCAGGTCGGTCACCCGGGCGATCTCCTCCGCCGTCACCGACCCGGTCTCGCCGGGCTCGAGGGTGTCGAAGTGGAAGATGTAGAGCCGCGAGGCGAACTCCTCGAACGGCAGCGACGACTCGCCGAAGCGTTCCCCGTGGCCGGCGGTGCTCACCACCACCCCGTTGCCCCAGTCCTGGCCACTGTCGTTGTTGGGGTTGAAGAAGTAGACGCGCATGGTCTCGTCCGGATCCAGCGCCACCCGCAGGATCGTGATGGCGTGCCAGCCCACGAACCGCGCGGAGCTGTCGGTCACGGCCACGCCGGCGGGCTGAGGGTGGATCAGCGGCTGGTTGCCGTTGTGGAACGGGTGGTAGCTGCCGTAGAAGTGCCGCAGGAAGTCCTCGAGCCCGGTCAGCCTGCCGGACTCCACGTCCACGTTGATGCGGAATCCCCGCGCGGCCCACCAGCCGTGGAACTCGGGGTTCACCCAGCGGTGGGGGTCGCCTTCGCGGTCGGCGCAGAGCCGGCCCATCTCGGCGTAGATCCGGTCCAGGTGCGGCACGACGAGCAGGGAGACCGGGTCCAGGTCGAGGGGGAGCGTCTCCGCCAGGCCCGCCTCGAGCTCGCGGGAGGACAGTGGGCGGCCCTCGAAGTGCATGACCACCTCGTTGTCCCGCGCCGCCCAGGCGATGGTCTGCAGCAGGTAGTCGGGGTCGTTGTACGCCCACATGGACAGCGCGCGGGCGGACTGGCAGGTGGGGTTGTCGCCCTGCCCCACGCCCAGCGGCTGGCCCAGCATGGACAGCGTCCCGGACAGCAGCCAGATCCTCCCCGGGTGGGCCGGGCCGTAGGCCAGCGCGAGGCGCTCGTTCGCGTAGTCCGACAGGGGCAGGGCCAACAGCCGCCACAGTGCGGGCGCGACGGCCGGCTGGAACAGGATCCCCCGCTCGAGCAATAACGCCAGTCCGTAGACCGACTGCGCGGTTTCGGGGTGAACAGCCGCGTCGATCAGCGCATCGACGAGGCCGTGGAAGCACAGCAGGCTCTCCCGGCCGGTGCTCGACAGGCCGAGCGCCTCGCTGAGCAGGAAGCTGCCTTTCTCACGCAGGAACCGCAGCAGGACGGGGTGGTAGGCGGAGACGAGGCCGGTGTCGTGCATGGATCGCGCGAACCCGGCGGCCTCGTACTGCAGGGCCCCCTCGTCCATCGACTCCAGGCGGGAGCGGTAGATGTCCACCCCGGGGTCTTCCCGGCTCGCCTCGGTGGTGCCGTAGATGCTGCTGATTAGCCGGTCGACGCCGAACCCGCCGGTGCTGGTGTCCACCTCGGGGTCGTGGCGCGCGACCGCGATCTGGGTGATGGTCTCCTTGATGTGGTCGACCTGGATCGGGCGTTGCCGCAGGATCCGCCAGATCTCCTCGACCAGCTGGTCGAGGACGGTGTCATAGCCGATCGACTCGGCGATGTGCGTCAGCGACGTGCGGGTCACCTTGGCCATCCGGCCCTGTTGCACCCGCTCCGCCTCGGTGGCCGCGGTGAACAGCATCGAGGCGTTGGTGGCCAGCACCTCCTTGAGGTGCTGCAGAGCCTCCTCCGCCGACACGTCGGGGTGCGCGTACTCCCCCTTGGCCACGGCGACCAGACGGAGGTCGCTGACGATCTCCATCACCGCCGTGTCCGCGTTGGGGCTGCGCAGCGACCCGGTGCTCAGCGCCGGGACCAGTGAACTCGGTGACGCCCAGTCCGTCCCCTCGTACAGTCCGGCGGACTCGAGCTCCTGTGCCATCGACTGCACGGCCTGCGCGCCACCGTCCTGGAGCAGGACCAGGCGCAGGCCGTCGAGCACGCGGCGTTTCGGCGTGGACTTGCCCACATCCCCGGCGTCGGCGAGGGCCCTTGTCGCGTCGACGAGAGAGGCCACCCGCTTGTCGAGTACTCGCGTCGCGTCGGGCTCAACGTTAGCCACTTGGGTTCACTCTCCAGATCTCCGGGCGAGGGTGCCCGCCCCCGGTACCGTACCCACGTCGTCGCAGCGGATGGCCCGTCACACGTAGAAGTCGAGCTCCTCCTGGCGCGCCAGGAGGGTCCGCATCTCGTAGGCGTCGTCGCCGAAGAAATAGACCAGGCCCCAGTGGGTGCCGAAGGCGGTCCGCTTGGTGACGGTCTCCTCTACGGGTGCGGTGAGCTCGTGGGACTCGAAGTACTCGTGGTCCTCGGTCTCCTCCGGGATCGCGAGCGTGGAGACCACGCGACGCCGCGGGTAGACGCCGAAGCAGCCCGCGTGACCGGTGGCGTCGACCACCTCGCGCGGGAAGAACGCCGTGATCTCCTCCTCGGTGGTCTTGGGGTCGAACGCGAGAACCAGCCCCTGGTAGGCGTTGAACCCGTAGGCGCGCTCGAGCAGCTCGAAGACCTTGAACCCCGGCGGGCGGTACGCCACCTCGCCGAAGTACATCTCGCCGTCGCTGGTGACGAAGTACTCGGGGTGAACGAACCCGAACTTGATGTCGAAGGTCTTGATGAGCTTCTCGATCTGCCGCGTGATCTCCGGCCGGTACTTCTCGAGTTCTGGCGAAGCCGGCACGAACACCGAGTACCCGAGTGTCACGTACTCGGAGATGTTGAGGAACACGATCTTGCCGTTGTGCACCCAGGCCTCGACCGCGAATTCCCAGCCGTCCAGGTGGGACTCCATAAGGACCGGGAACTCCTCGTCGGGGATCGTGTCGACCTCGTCCGGGGTGCGGATGACGCGGTGCCCCAGGCAGCCTGCCTTGTCGAAGGCCTTGAGGTGGATCGGGTCGTTGGGGTCGCCGTCGAGCTTGAGAAGTGTCTGGTTGACGCGCTTGAGAAAGCGGATCACGTCGTCGCGCTCGTGGGCCTCCTCGAAGATCCCCACGCGGATCCCGCCGAGCTGGGCGCGGCGCTTCATCAGCGCCTTGTCCCGCAGCAGCAGCGACTGGCCGTACAGGGTGGGGTTGTCCATGAGCATGGAGTTGATGGCGCCCGCCCACTCGACGGTCTCCTCGAACAGCGGGATCGCCACGTCGACACCCATGTCCTTGAGGGTCTCGGCGATCTCCATGGACCGGTCGTTGAGCCGCTCAAAGTTCCACGGGACGAACGGGATGCTGTGCTGGCGGCAGTAGTCCTCGGCCCAGTCCGGGGCCACCACGACGTAGCGGCGGTCGAACCGGTCCACGGCGTCGACCGCGTTGGGCGCCCAGCCGAGCAGTGCCACATAGCCCTTGTCGGGGTTGCGCCGCTTCTCGTTGGGGTCCTGTGTCGCGAGCGAACTCTTGTCCGCGTCGGTGGTGGTCGATTCTGCTGTGGAAATCTGCACGCTCAAGTGCCTCCTGGGTTGGGGCGCGGGCGGGTGGACCACCCAACCTACCCAAGAGCCCGGAGGGTTGTGCTGGCAGAACCCGGTCCCCCATCCTGAGCGCCCGCAGCGGCGAACACCGGGGATGTTCTCGTCACAGCGCCCGCGCCGCCCGAACTACCTCCGCGGTGGGACGGCTGGGTACAGGTGGCGGCGACGGGCTGGGGTGCGCTATTCGTCATCACGCCGTTGACTGTGACGCACTTCCTGTTCTGGATCACCGGCTCGCGGACCACGGATCACGGCACGGAAGACACCCCTGACTGGGACGACTACCCCGACCGGGACTGGTTCTGTGCGGCGCCACAGCCGCGACGCGTTGTCCGGGCCGAGCGCGGTGCCGAGTAGGCGCGAGAGACGCTGCGCCGCTTCTGTCTCGATCTGAGCAACGGCCCAATCGGCGGTCGCGCTGACGAGACCGGTCAATCCGATCCACATCGGTGGTCCCGGCCTGACAGATGAGACCGATTCTTCCCCATCCACAGACTGTTGCACCCCAGCCGCCGAGCCACCCTCGCCGCCACGCTCGCCGTCCGGAGGGGCGTGTCGTAGGCCGTTCAAATGGGTGGTCGAGCGGGCGAGATGTGGACTCCCGAAACAAAGTCCTAGATGACGACGACGAGGTGGCGACTCTCGTAAGCCTGGCGGATCACTCGGCTTTCGTATCAATCCTGACCGGGGCGCGGAACGACCGCGTGCGGGGCATTACGGCGACCCGGGGTCACGACGTGGCCAACAGAGCCTTCAGCTCCTCGGCTAGGGGACCCAGATGCGCATCGCATGATCGTCCACACAACGCGCATGTCAACTTCGGCGTAGCCGAGTGAGATCACGTTGCGCAGGCCGATCAGGCGATGCCAACCCTCGGACTGGTGAGCTGAGTAGAAGTCCGGACAGTGCCGACGGCTTTTGGAGAGGTTCTCCCCCACCTCTTGCAGCCGCATGCAGATCGCGTCCTGAGCCATCGGCGAGGCGAGAAACTCGACCTCAGACGCAGGGGCGTAACCGGCCGCCCTCGTAGCTGCGGCGACCGCCATGTCGAGGTACGGGATCGGGGATTTCATAACGCGAGCTCGACCAGTTCGGGCTCGACGAACGGCCGGAACGGCACTTTGATCGATGTGAGGACGTCGAATGGTCGGCCCGCGACCCTCTCCAGAGCCTCGGACAGCCGGAATATCGCCCCGTAGTCGACCGGACCGTCCATCTCGACGAGCAGGTCGATGTCGCTCGTGGGCGTCAACTCGCGGCGGGCCGCACTTCCGAACAGCCGAGCCCGCCGTACGCCGAAAGAACGCAGCACGTCGAGCACGGCCTGCTCTTCCGGCAGGTCGTATGTGGCGTTCGTGGCAGCGACACCCATAGCTTTTAGGCTACCGGCACCTCGCACACCGGGACGGTTCCGACCGACCGGCAGCGGGAACGACCGGCGCCGCGCGTATGTGCCGGTCAGGAAGGCGAGTGTCTAGTGACGACGAGGTGTTGGGTTTTCGACCAGTGGTGCACACGATCGAGTGGCGTTCATGTGCCACCTGTCCGGTAGGGCAACCGGTCCAGAACCCAGGCCCAGTCGATCCGCTCTTGCTCAAGTCTGACGCGCTCGGCGAAGCGGTCGGAGACCAGGTCGTCGTAGACCGCCGCCTCCGCCGCCGTTAGTTGATCGAGTGTCGCGCTGGTGGGTGAGGACTCCTGTCCCCATCGCTGAGGGTGTGTGTTGAGGGTCTCGAGGTCCATGAGGAAAGACCGCACCCGCGGAAGGTGCGTGCGCAGCCGGTGGAGGATGGCGAAGCCGTGTGTGTCGAGGTCGCCCCAGTAGTGCACGTCGGCCACTCGAAGCGCGTCCCAGCGGCCGAGGCGGGCCACGTCGAATCCCTTCCCCCAGATCAGCACTCCGTCGTCCGGGACGGGCAGCGTGAGGTAGGTGATCTCGTTCTCCACGATCACGGCCGTGGTGAAGGACATGCCAAGTCCGTCGAGTTCCTCCGGTCGCACGGACAGTTCGGTGACCGACATCGGCGCGACGCTGCCCGCCATACGGAACCGGACGTACTCGGGCTTGGTGCGCAGGCCAAGGTCGTGGAGAAACGAGGTGGCGTTGCGTGAGACTCCGAGGAGCCCTGCGAGAACTGTCCGATGACTCTCGACGACCTTGGTGTCCACTCCCGGGGCATCGATCTGCCGCAGGTACCTGCCCGTCCCGCGGGCGTCTTCGAGCCAGCTGTACGCCGCGAGGATCTGCGGCCACTCCTGTGCATGGTCGAGCGCGGCGACGGGTCTGGCGAGCAGCCAGTCCCGCACCGGCGTATCCGGGGCCGCTGCCAGCATCTGTTCGAAGCTCACCACCTGCGTCCGGACTCCGAGCAGTGCCCATGCTTGGTCGAACCGGGTCACCACGGCATGAGTGGGAATCTGATTGCGTCCGAATTTCCGGCCGCCTACCGCCGTGTACCGCAGCGTGTATCGGCTGCCGTCGCGACTGCCGGCCTCGAGTGCGGCCATCCACTCCTGCACCTCGCCGAAGCGCTCACCGAGCTCGGACGTTCTCGGACCTCCGAGTGGGATCTCGAGTGGAGTGAGCGTCTCCCCGCGGGCGAAACCCCGGAGCAAGGTGCCGTCGACCCACCGCCTGTGCACTTTCTCGCGGACCGCCTCCGGCGTGGCCCACTTCCGCGCGCCGGCGACCATCACTCTCCGCCGCGCTGGCGGTGGTACTCCTCTGTGGACATCATGACGAGCCTCGAGTACCTGCCCTCGACATTGTCCACATACCCGATGGAGCGCACGTACGGTGCGATCACGTGCACTTTCTGCAGGGGCGTGACGATCAGCAGCTGGATGCCGAGCTTGGCGAACAGCTCGAGGGCGTACCGGGTGGAGGCGTCGGAGCCCCGGCCGAACGCCTCGTCGATCACGGCGAAGCGGAAGTCACGGGCCTTCTCCGCGCCCCACTCCAGGCCGAACTGGTACGCCAGCGACGCCGCGAGGATGGTGTAGGCGAGCTTCTCTTTCTGGCCGCCCGATTTGCCGTCCGAATCGCGGTAGTGCTCCCACTCCTCGTCGGTCTCGCGGTCGCGCTCCGAGGCGGAGAAGGTGTACCAGTTGCGCACGTCCGTGACTCGCGCCCGCCACGTCTTGTCGGTCTCGCTGTGGCCCTCCCGGCCGCGGAGTCGCTCGAGGATCGCCCGCACCTCCTGGTACCGCTGCTCGGAGTAGCGGTCGTCGCCGCCGAGGGTGTCGTCGGTGACCGCTCGCAGGTCGGATCGGAACTCCCGCACATCCTGGTTGACCGTGTTCTCCCGATCCAGGCGCACGTAGCGTCCCGGATTGAAGTCGATCGCGCCGAGAGCCTCGTTGATCTTCTCGATCTTCTGTTGGATATCGTCGGCCTGGCGCTGCAGCCAGTTGTGGAAGCCGGCGAGTTCGCGGATGGCGTTCTTCTTGAGCTGCTCCTCGAACTCCGCGATGAAGCGCGGCAGATCGTCCTGGGCCACCTGCGCGTGGAAGCGGATGTACTCCCCGCGCGCGTCGACCGAGGCGTCCATCTCGGTGGTCTGCTCCGGCCAGCGTCGCCGGATCTCCGCCATACCCTGCTGCAGACTGGTGGTGTAGCCGTTGAGTTCGCGCTGGGTCTGGCCGGTCTCCTTGTCGATTTCGTCAGACAGTCGTCGTTCGTGGAGTTCGGCTTGATCCGCGGTCGTCGACCCCGCGCGGCCCTGTCGTGTCCGGAGTCTGGGGTAGATGTCCGCCGCTGCTGCGCGGATGTCCGCCGTCAGCTCGTCGAGGCTGCGCCGGTCGCGGTCGATCTGACTGCTCTCCTGGGCGATGCGGCTTTCTCCACTGCCCTTCGCCTCGCCGAGAGTGTCCTTGGTCTGGCTGAGCTCGTTCACTCGTGTGTCGACCTCCGCCACGCGTCTGTCGATCTCGGCCAGTTCACTACTGCCCTCGAGCAGGCGACGGCGCTCGGCATCGGCGGCGTCCGCCCGCGATCGGGCGTCCTCCCAGTCGAGATCGCGCCACGAGGGATAGTCCGCCACCCGCGAGAGCGCGGTGCGCCGCTCCCCCACCTCGTTCTGCTCCCGCGACACCGATTCGAGTTGGGCGGCGAGCCGCTCCACTGATCGGGTGAGGTCGCCGCGCCGCTCCTGCAGTGCGGCGATCTTCTGCTCGTTGCGCCAGCCCAGCACCCAGCCGCGGGGATCGGCCGCGGACCGCCGGTCGTCCTTGACGTGATGATTTCTGGACCGCACCTGGCCCTCGCGAGTCACCGCCCGCTCGGCGTGCCGGAACTCCTCCACCGTGGTGGCGCAGAGATGGTCCGCCCGGGCGAACAACTCCTTGCTCAGGTACCCGCGCAGCGGTGTGTCGGCGATCTCCACCGTGTCGGCGAGCAGCAGTCCGTCGGAATGGGGGCGCTGCAAGGGCAGGTGGCGCTCCGGAACCCGCTCGTAGGTCAGGCGGACCCCCATCTCGCGACCGTCGGAGCGCCGGGCGGTCAGCCGGCGGGCGTTGACCCATTCGGCGACATCCGCGTAGTACCGCTGTGGCACCAGCAATGACACCGCGAATCCGCGCAGCACGCGCTCGGCGGCTCCCCGCCACTGCGCGTGCTCTTCGGACACGTCCAAAAGCTCGCCGGCGAACGGGAGCTCCTCTTCCGACACTCCGAGTTCCGCGCAGAGGGCGGACCGCACCTGGAGTTGTTCGGTCGGCAGGTTGCTGCGGCGGGTCGCGAGGCTGTCCAGCTCTTCCTGCACCTCGCGGAGCTGCGCTTTCTCCTCACCGTGCCCGAGGACCAGCGCGTCGTACCGCTCCTTGAGCTCGGCGATCTGCGTCTCGATCTCTGCCTGCGCCCGACCGACCTGGACGGCGAGGTCCGCGAATCCGGCGGCGTCGCCGACCGGGTCGAGGCCGGCCCTCGCGACGGCGTCCTCGAACCGCTCTCGCCTTGTTCTCCGCTCCTCGGCCTGCGCGCCCGCGTCGCGGGCTGCGCGTTCCAGCTCGCCGATGCGGCTACCGCCCGCCTCGGCCCGGGCCGCGAGGAGCTGGTCCCGCTCCGCCCCGAGGGCCTGCGACTCGGAGCGCACCTGCTCCAACTGGGCGGCGATGGTGGTGACCTCGGCGCGGACCCGCTCGATCTCCGCCTGGCGCAGCTCGATCCGCAGTTCGGCGAAGTAGGGGCGGATCGCCACACGTTCCTCGTGGAGACGGTCCAGGCGCTCGACCGCGCTCTCGTACCGGCTGATCGAGGCGACCAGTGGTTCCAGTGCCTCGAGTTGGGCTCGGGCCCGTTGGACGGCATCGTAGGACCGGGTGAGGTCCTCGAAGTGCCGGATGATCCCCTCGATCCGCTCGGAGGCGTCCGCGGGTTCGAGCATGTGCGTGCGGACGAACTCGTTGAGATCGCCCACGGCCTTCATCGAGACGGTCTGGTGGAACAGTTCCATGGCCTGTTCGGACCGGATGCCCAGCAGGCGCCGCATGGCACGACCGTAGGGCGGGAAGTCCTTCTCCACCGTGGCACCGTCTCGGCGGAGCCGCTTGAGCAGGTCGCCCAGGTCGGATCCGAAGTCGGTGAAGTCGGACTCGATCGACATCGCCCGGTCCGCGGTCACGAAGCGTCGCCAGGGTTGTCCTGTGGCGTCCTGTTGCTGGAAGACCTGGGCGAGGGTCACCTCGTCGTCGTATCCCTGGTTGGCAAAGACGCCGAGGATCACCGAATACGACCGTCGGTCCCGCAGCCCCACCGGTCGGACACTGCCGGTGGACTCGTTGCGCTCGGTCCTGTGGTGGCCTTCCACGTAGGAGCGCAGAGTGCGTTCCTTGCGTGCGGCGCCGGCCGCCTTGTTGTAGTCGATCCGGTGCGAGGGGAGCATGAGGGTGCTCACCGCGTCGACCAGAGTGGATTTGCCGCTGCCGATGTCGCCGGTGAGCAGCAGGGTCTCCCCATCCGATTCCAGTTGCCAGACGCGCTTGTCGAAGGTCCCCCAGTTGAGCACTTCGAGCCGGACCAGCCGGAAACCGGGACGCCCCTGCGGCGCGAGGTCGACGGAGGAGAACAGGCCCTCACTCATCGTCGGCACCCCCGTCGGCGTACTCGGCAAGCTTGGCGGAGAAGTCGGACAGGGTCTGACCGTCCACGTAGGCCTTGAGGATCCGGCGCACCTCCCAGGTGTCCCGCCGGCCCTTGAGCTGGCGCAGGAATCCCATGGACACCAGGCGGTTGATGGACGTGTCGACCTGCTTGAGCACTCGGGCCTCGTCGGTGCTGCGGGCGAGGAAGAGCTGAACCATCTCGATGATCTCGTCCTGGGTGAGCACCAGCTGGCCCTGGTCGCCGGCGGACTCGAACTCCACCATCCGCTTGCGCAGCAGCACCAACAGGAGACTGTCGGCGTAGGTGAGCGCGCGGCGTCTGATCACCCGCGGGAGCGGTTCGTCACCGTCCTCCGGCTCGCTGGTGCGCAGGTAGGCGTAGCCCTCGTCGTCGTCGATCACCACGTCGAGCCCGATCACGGCGAAGTGGTCGCGGACGGCGCCACGGTGGCGGAGGAGGTCCTCCCACGCGTCCGACTCCTGATAGACGACGCCCTGCATGAGGCGGATGGCGCTGGTCGCGACCGCCCTCTCCTCCGGGCTCACCGGCGCCTCACCACGACGCGCGGCATCCGGGCCCGCATCGACCGGCCGGCCTCCTCGTACTCGATCACCGTCTCCTCCTGCTGGTCGGTGGTCACCTCGATGTCGTCGGTGTCCAGGGCGAGGTAGCCCACGAGTTCCGCGGCGCCGTGCTCGACGGGGTACATGGTGACGACGTCCTCGAGCAATGCCGTACCGCGTTCGGGGACGAGGTTGCGCAACCTGGCGGCGAGGCGGGCGGGGTCCACGATCACCTGCTCGGCCAACACGGAGGTGTCGACATGCTCCTGCTCGGACGGTGGCAGGTGACTGTCCACCTCGGACGCGGGCCGCACACTGTGCAGCGGTCGTTCGGTGGGCAGCGACACCTCCACGCCGGCCTGCTCCAACTCGAGACCGAAGTCCGGGGGTGTGCCTTGTCGCAGCGCCAACGCGGTCCCCTCGATCTCGCGGACCAGGTCGAGGACGCGGCGGTTCTCCAGCCAGATCTGGTCGTCGGTGAACCGGCGGAGCTGCTCGGAGATCTGACGGACGGTCAGCTGGGTGCGCTCGGCGGCCTCGGCCCACCCGTGGTGGACGGTGCGGATGCTGCGGTCCGCCTTCAGTTCGTCGATCGCGGTGAGCCGCTCGAGCAGGGCGGAGAGTTCCTCCTGGCCGGATGAGGACAGGAGCATGTCGTAGAACGCCTGAAAACTGCGCCCCTGATCGGAGGAGTCGATGCGACTGCGCCCGCTGACCAGCTCCTCCAGCAGGTCCCCCTTGCTGCCCTCCCATGTGGCTATGCGTTCGCGAGCCGAGCGGTCCAGTGCGCGGAAGTTCTCCTCGACCTCGCGGAAGTCGGCGAGGAGCTCGCGAGCGGTGGAGGAGAACTGCTGGTAGCGGTCGCGCACGGCGGTCATGTCGAGTAGTCCGGCTTCCGGGTCGGCCTCGATCTGCTCGATCTCCCGCTGGATCTCCTGCTTGCGCCGCTGCAACTCGGCGAGCCGTATCGCGGGGTCGACCTCGGTGCCCTGGGCGATCTGGCGGAGTAGTTCGATCGCGGTCTGCAGTCGCGACTCGGTGCCGACGAAGGGCCGCGCGTGCAGGCTCTGGACCCACGAGTAGGCCTTTTCCAACGCGGGTGTCGCGTCGTAGTGGATCTCATCGGTACCGAGCGGATAGAAGCGACGGAGAAATCCTGAGTCGGTGGACGCCCATTCGGCCAGATAGTCGGCTGCGTCCCGCTTGAACCGCGGGTTCTCGGGATTCTCCGCATTGAGCTTGTAGAGCTCGTCGTCGAGGGCGTCGATGATCTCCCCCTCCGGGCTGGCACCGTGTCCCTCCTCCACGAAGAACCGGCCGAGAAACGACAGCAGCAGCGGCGCGTGGGTGGCGCGGAGCATCCGCCACGCGGGATGTCGTTCGCGCAGCGCGTCGATCGCCGCGTAGTCCACACGGTCTCCTCGGGTCAGCGGTCGGCAGGGGTCGTGCAGCCAGTCTAGGAGGGCGGCCGGACACAACTGTCTGGGCGGTCGGTGCGGGCAGCACCCCGCGAGAGGCGTCCGGTCACACCTCAGAGTTCGATTCAGGACCACGCTGGTGTTGACTCAGCGCTTCGGCAAGAGGCGGTAGGTGTGTCTTCACGACGTCTCGCACAATGTCAGCCTCAACACCGAAATACTGGTGAACGAGGATGTTGCGGAACCCTCGGATCTGCGGCCAGGCGATCTCTGGGTGTGCATCTGTGATCCCGGCCGAGAGATGGTTCGCAGCCTCACCGATGATCTGCAAGTTCCGTTCGATTGCATCCTCGGCCATGAGGACGAGGTCGATGTCATGGTTGTCCAGTCTGCGTACGTACCGCTGGCATCGATTGATGGCCCGCAGGATGTCGTCGATCCGCTGATCGGACTCGCGACTCATAACGCGACGCTGTCCCGGAGCGCCGACTCTGAGATCGCTCGCTTAAGTAGTTGCGACGGGAAGACGTCGATATCGTCGCGGCCGAATAGCGCACGGACTTCCTCTAACAGACCGGAGGCGCGCATCAAGAGATTGCCGTCAGACGGGTCCATTTCCACCAGGATGTCGATGTCGCTTCCCGCCTGCGCGGTGCCACGCGCGACCGAACCGAACAGCCTTGGTCTAGTAGCCGCGTACTTCGCCAGGAGCGCACGGAACTCGTCATCACGCGCCTCGATCAGCTCGCGCATTGCGAGCGATTCGGGAGTCGGGGCGGTGCTCGTCATAGCTACAGGTTACCGGCCGCCCGTGGGAACTGAAGGCCCCAGAACGAAGGATGCAAGTGAGCCGTGTGAGATCACGTTGGGTAGACCGATCAGGCGTTGCCAACTCTCGGACTACAGACCGCGCCCTGCACCAGAGGCGAGGCGAGGCGAGGAACCCCGTCTCAGACGCAGGGGCGTAGCCGGCAACCCTGTTTGCTGCGGCGATCGCCACTTCGAGGTACGGGATCGGTGATTTCGACCGGCGGCCCTACCGGCCGAGCACCGTGTCGAGCCAGTCGAACGCGCGCTGGCTGAACAGCGCTGCCGCCCCCGCTTCGTCGTGTTCACCGGCACCTTCGGCGTTGGTGAACTCGATCATCGTCTTGGGCGCTGTGAGGGCGTCGAAGAGACTCTGCGCGTCGACGATGCGCGGGTCGTTCTGGCCGGTGGTCAGCAGGACGGGGCAGTCGATGCGGTCGGCGAGGCCGTCCAGCGTGAACGACCTCAGTTCGCGCAGGTAGTCGACCGGGGTCGCGCATCCGTGCGTGAGCATCCCTCTCCCCACGGAGAAGTTCAGCCCCGGTGACTGCTCCATCCCGGCGCGGACCACCGAGTTGAGCAGCTCATCGGCGTCCCCCGTGTCCAGGTCGGCGCGGTACTCCTCCGGGAGGAGCAGCGAGGCGCTGGCTCCCGGGGCGTATTGCGGGGCGTCGGCGATCACGGCGGCGAGGCGGTGCTCGGCTGTGGCGGCGCGGGGCGCGAGGTGGCCGCCCCAGCTGCGGCCCATCGCTGCAATCCGGGAGGCGTCGACCTCCGGACGGGCGACCAGCCAGTCGACCTGAGCGGTGACGACCGCCTCCCAGTCGTGTCGGAAGTGCAGGTCGCGCTCGACCAGCGCCGCGCCCTGGCCCGGGCCGTCCATCATGAGGACGGCGTAACCGCGCCGCAACGCCGCGACACCGCCGGCGACGTACGTCTCCTCCATTGTGCCGTCGTATCCGCCGACCAGGATCAGCGTGGGGAACGGTCCCGGGCCGGGTGGGGTCGCGACGTAGCCGTCGAGCTCGGTCCCCTCGTACGGGACCGTGACCTGCTGGAAGGGATGGTCCATCAACTCGACCGCTCTGCGGAAAGCGTCCCTCTGACGCGCGTTCGCCGCGACGAACCGGGGATCCATCGGAGGGGCGTACATGAAGACCCCGGAGATACGGAAGTACGTGGTCGCGCGGAGGAACCCCTCACGCGCGCTCACCCGGTGACCGGCGGCGAGACTCTTCTCCGCATCCGCGAGAATCCGTTCCCCGAGCGCGTTCCACTCGGCGTTCCAGGCGTCCCTGTCCCCGTCGGGGATCCTGCGCGCGGTGATGAACGCCTCCCCGACGTCGGCTCCGCCCGTCGGGATGGTGTCCAGCACTCGGAGGAACTGGCCGTCGAACCCACTGTCCTGGAAGGCCAGTGCGGCAAGCGTGGGCTCGCCGGGGCCTTCATCTCCGTCCGCGGCCCGGGTTGTGGCAGTCGATGCAGTGTTCGTGGCCATGTCCACACCTCGTCATCACTGGTGGTCATCCCTGGTCGGATCGCCGCTCCCATCATCGCGCACCCGGTGCACGTCACGTGCGTGAATCCGACGTGATGCGGTGGCCGCCGGCGATGCCACCGGGAGACCGACGATGCCGCCAGCGATGCCACCGGGTCACCGACGATGCCGCCGGGTCACCGACGCCGGACGGTGATCCGCCCTCCTCTGTGGGGTGCGAACGCGACGCCGCGGGAGTGCCACTTCTCGTCCCGCTCGGTGGTCGGGACGATCTCATACATGCTCAGCAGGGTGCGCAGCACGACGTCCATCTCCATCGTCGCGAACGCCGCGCCGATGCATCGCCGGGTCCCGCCGCCGAAGGGCAGCCACGCCGGCGGTGGCGTGGTGTCGAGGAAGCGGGTCGGGTCGAAGCGCTCGGGGTCGGTGAAGTGCACGCTGTCGTCGTGCAGCAGCGAGATCGCGACCATCACGTTGTACCCGCGCGGGATGCGCCACGGTCCCAGGTCGAGGTGCGGCGCCTGCACGTTGCGTCCGGCGAGGTCGATGACCGGCCGGCTGCGCTGCACCTCCAGGATCGTCGCGTGCCTGTAGTCGGTCCCCCCGGCGTCGACCTCGGCGACCAGCTCGGCCAGCACCGCGGGGTTCCGGCTGAGCCGTTCCAGCGCCCAGGCGAGCGTCGTCGCGGTGGTCTCGTGTCCTGCCACGAGCAGTGCGGTGAGCTCGTCGCGGATCTCCTCGTCCGTCATGGACGAGCCGTCGTCGTAGGTACTCTGCAGCATCATCGCCAGGATGTCGTCGCGCTCGTCGAGTCGGTCGTCGCGGCGACCCCGGGCGATGAGCGCGGTGATCGCGTCGTCGTACACCTTCTTGTAGCGGGCGAACCGACCGCGCGGGCCCAACGACCCCACCCCCACAGCGCCCACGCGCACCGGCAGTTCCGGGGTGATGACCGCCGCCGAGCCGGCCTCCACCATGGGCGGGATGACGCGGCGCAGCGTGACGAGCTCATCGTCCCGGGCGCCGAACACCGTCCGGATGATGATGTCCAGCGTGATGCGGGTCATCGATGGCATGGAGGCGAACGGCCGGCCCACGACCCACGAGTCGAGTTCGCGCCGGGTCTCCTCCTCCACGACCGCCTCGTAGCCCGTGATGCGCCTGCCGTGCAGAGGCGGGGTGAGCAGCTTGCGGCGCCGACGGTGGTCGGTGCCCTCGAGCGCGAACATCGACTGCTCCCCCAGGACCCGGCCCAGATTGGGGTCGACGTTGGTCAGCGACTGCTGCGGGGCGGTGAACAGCTCTCTGGCCAGGGCGGGGTCGGAGATGATCACCGCGCGCCCGTAGATGGGCAGGTGCACGGTGACGGCGTCGCCGTATCTCGCCTGCAGGCGCTGGAGCACTCTGCGCCGGGCGAGGCCGAAGCCCACGCCCTGGATCGACCTGGGCAACGGGGGCCCGGGCGGGAGCAGGGGTGCGCGGTCGTCGCCGGTTGGGTTTCTCCCGGACGCGGAGGGAACCGTCCTGTCCGTCACGCTGTCCATGGGATCGCATCCTCGGCCTCGGGTGAAGTGCGGGGCGCCGTTCAGCCTACGTGCCGGAAATGCGGTGGTGGCCGCAGTTGGTGCGACGACGACGAGGCCTTCCCATGCCGCCCGGCACCGCGCCCAATCCGCCGCGGCCCCGGCGTCGAATCCCGGGCATGCACTCCGCTTCGCAGTCCCCTCGCCCCGCCGATTTTCACGTCTCGGCGGACGGTGCGGACGTGGCGGGGCTCTTCGCCGACTCCCGGGACGCCGACGCCGGGCACGACTCGCCTGAACCTGCCGAGTTCGAGCGAGGGGACTTCCTCGGCGCCATGCGCGCATCCTGGGACGACTGGATGCCCGTCGCCACCACGGGCTGGGGCGCGGTGGTGCTCATCGCCCCGCTGCTCGCGGTGCATGCCCTCGTCTGGGCATTCGGCGGGCGCCGGCCCCGGTAGGTGCTCAGCCTCCGCCAAGTGCTCAGCCTCGAACAGGTGCCCCGCCTCCGCTAGGTCCTCAGCCTCGCTCCCACCCGCCACAGGATGGTGCGCTCCTTCGAGCGAGCCGCGTGCAGCGGGTCTGCACTGTCTGCGGCGCGGGAATGGCGTGGCGTGGTCTCGCTGGTCCCGACCACGGTCAGCCCGGCCGCGTCGATACGTCCGAGCAGGTCCTCGCGGGTGCGCAGCCCCAGGTGTTCGGCGAGATCGGACAGAATCAGCCATCCTTCGCCCTGCGGCGTGAGGTGATGGGCGAGCCCGCTGAGGAAGCGATGGAGCACGTCGGAGTCCGGGTCATAGATCCCCTGCTCCAGGGCCGAGGTCGGGCGGCCGGGTATCCACGGCGGATTGCACACCACCACATCGGCCCGCCCGGAGTCGCCCGCCTCGCCGTCGTCGTCATAGGGCCACAGGTCGGCCTGCACCACCGCAACGCGGTCCGCCAACCCCAGCCGATCCACGTTGTCCCGGGCGCACTGCACGGCGCGGGAACTGATGTCGGTCGCGACCACCTCCCGGGCGCCACGCCGGGCCAGCACCGCGGCGAGCACCCCTGTCCCGGTGCCGATGTCCCACACGACGGGATGGTCGATGCCCCGCGGCCAGGGGGCATCGGCGACCAGGTCGATGTACTCGTCGCGGGTGGGGGCGAAGACGCCGTGGGCGGGATGGATGCGAGCCCCCAGGGCGCTGACCTCGATGCCCTTGCGGTGCCACTCGTAGGCGCTGATCACGCCGAGGAGCTCGGGCAGCGACACGAGAGTCTCCTCGCCGATAGACACGCTCGACTCGTCGGTGGGTTGGTCGACCGGCTGCCCGTAAGCGTGCCCGCAGGCCTCGCGCGCGTCGGGCGCTCGGCGCAGGCTGATCGAGTAATCGGGCTGCAGGGGGATCAGGATCTTGCCCAGGATCGTTGCCCGCTGCGCTCGCGCTTTCCGGTTGGCGAGGAAGACTTCCCCGGGTTCGGAGCTCTGCGTTGACCGGGACGCCCTCTTCTCGAGGCGCCGGTCGAGGGCGCGCATGAGCTGCCGAGCGTTCTGGAAGTCCCCCCGCCACAGTAGGCTTGAGCCTCTCTGGGCGATTCGGAGAGCCTTGTCTGCGGAGATGTCGTCGGTGATCACGACGATTCCAGTCGGGACAGGTGCGGCGTTCTCGGAGCGCCACCCGGCGGTGCGGTCGACACCGCTCTCCCGCCAGCTGACGGTGTTCACGGGCGGTCCGAGTGCGGCACAAGAGAAGACACGTGAATCCTTCAGACGGTCGCGCGCTCGACCCGAGGATGAGGAATGACCGCGCGAGAGCAAGTGACCCGTGATCCGGGCCGAGTCCAGTGTCTCAGCTCTGCCCCCGGACGGTCACGGGCAGTCGATCTTTATCGGTAGACCTCACGCCGATGCGCAACATCAACGACGAGGACTGTTACCCGTTGATCCTCGATCGAGCAAATGATCCGGTAGTCGCCCACGCGGTACCGCCAGAGGTGTTGGTCGCCACGAAGTGCCTTACCGAGGTACCTGGGGTCTTCGCACCCATGTATTCGCTCCTCGAGGAATGCCCTGATTCTCTGCTGCGCAGTCTTGTCCTGACGACCGAGCTTGCTGATGACCTTCTGGACGTGCGGCGTGACCTCGACCAGATACGCCACCTCAGGACCAGTCCACCTGGTCCAACGGGATCGCGGAATCGTCTGACTGCCTGAATTCCTCCAGACGGTGCCGGGCCAAGTACCAGTCCTCCATCTTGTCGAGTCCGCTGCGGATGAACTCGCTCGCGTAGAACGACTTGGACCTGCCGGTGATTCGAGCCAGATGGTCCAGACGGGCGATGGTCTCGTCGTCCAACTTGGTGTTCAGCTGTTTGGCCGTCATGACACCCCTTCCGCCGCTATACGAGTATAGACCCAGTGACCACCCTGAGACCGTGACCATCCGGCCGGTCGATGTCGAGAGCGTCATTGACGACAAGCGTGGGGGCGAGCCACTGCGAGGCGCAGCGTCGATCTGGCAGCCTCCAGGCAACTAGATTCCTGCCGGAAACCCCTCCCCTTCTCACGTTATAGCTGGTAGGGGGCCTTGCGGCAAGACCCCGGTGGGGGCGCACACTGTCGCCATGTCCCCCGAGGCACCCGGCATCTTCGCCCTCCCCGATCACCTCGCCCACAAGGCTGACCCGGCGCACATCGCCGCCGACGAACGCCACCTCGCCACCGTCTCCCACGCCCTCGACCAGAAGGTCGCCTCCCTGTCCGCCCGTCTGGACGCCCGCCGCCGCGACCCCGCAGGCCGCGGCGCGCAGACCATCGAGCGCGACGCCGACATCCGCCGCCTCGTCGCCGAGCTCGCCACGCTGCGCCGCTTCGGGCTGGACATGTGCATCGGCCACTACGCCACCGCCGCCGCCTCCCGCGCCCCTCAATTCGACTCCAGCCCCACAGCACCCGCGACCGCGCCGGTGTACGTGGGCCGCATCGGCCTCACCGATGCGGCCGGCACTCCCCTCCTCGTGGATTGGCGCACCCCGGCCGCCGAGCCGTTCTTCGCCGCGACGCTCGCCGATCCGAGGGGCGTGACGTATCGCCGTCGGTACCGGTGGTCGGGCGGGCGCATCGTGGACTACTGGGATGAGGTCTTTGGCGACGACGACGAGGTCTTCGCTCACGTCAGCCCCGACGACCTCTCGGCGTTCATCTCGAGCTTGTCCGAGGCGCGAACCGGCCGAATGCGGGATGTGCTCACCACGATCCAGGCCGATCAGGACGCCATCATCCGCGCGGACTCCCGGGGAGCCCTCATCGTGGACGGCGGACCCGGCACCGGCAAGACCGTCGTGGCCCTGCACCGGGCGGCATACCTGCTCCACGAACAGTCGCGTACCGGGCTGCGGCGCGGCAACCTGCTCCTCGTCGGGCCGCACCGGCCGTATCTGGACTACGTGGCGGATGTACTCCCCTCCCTCGGTGAGCACAGCGTGCAGACGGCGACCGTGGCCGATCTCGGCGTCGCCGCGCTCGGCGGGACGATCGCGGCACCGCCCGGCGGACTGCCCGACGAACCCGATCCCGAGGTCGCCCGACTGAAGTCAGAGCTCCGCATGGTCGAGACGATCGAGGCCGCGGTGCGCTTCTACGAGCAGCCGCCCGAGCAGTCGATGGTGATGCAGACCGAGTGGCTGGACCTGCGCCTGACGCCGGCCGACTGGGCCGAGGCATTCGCCTCCGTGGAGGACGGCACACCACACAACGAAGCTCACCCGCAGATCCGCGAAACGCTCGCCGAGATCCTCGTTGACCGGGCCCTCCATAACAGTGCAGGCGGTGGCGTGCCGGCGGACATCCTCCGCGCAGAGCTCGCAGCACACCCGGACCTGCACCGTGCCCTGTACCGGGCATGGCCGATGATCAACGCCACCGATCTTGTCGGGGACCTGTGGACCGTCCCGGCGTACCTGCGCCTGTGCGCACCGTGGCTGACCACCGAGCAGCTGCAACTCCTTCAGCGACCCGCGGCCGACTCATGGACGACCGCGGACCTGCCGCTCCTGGACGCGGCCCACCACCGGCTGGGTGATGCCGACCGGAAGCGCAGAACGCAGCGTCACCGGGCCGAGCGATCCGCAGAACTCGCAAGGCGCCAGCGGGTGAGCGACGACCTCATCGCCGCCGATGACGATCCCGAGGGGGTCTCCCCCATGCTCCGCCACGCCGATCTGCAGGAGGCACTGCTCGATTCCCCGGCGGACGAAGAACCGGCCATCGGCCCGGCCCGCCTGGCGGGCCCGTTCAGCCACATCATCGTCGACGAAGCGCAGGAACTCACCGACTCGGAGTGGGCGATGATCCTGCGCCGCTGCCCGTCGGGCAGCCTCACGGTGGTTGGCGACCGCGCGCAGTCCCGTCGCGACTTCGACGAGTCCTGGCCCGAGCGACTCGAGCGCATCGGCCTCTCCCCTGCCCGCATCACGTCCGTGCATCTGAGCATCAACTACCGCACGCCCGCCGAGATCATGGAGGCCGCCGCTCCGGTGATCCGGTCGGTGCGGCCCGACGCCAACGTGCCCGAGTCGGTCCGCCGCAGCGGGGCACCCGTCCGGTACGGCCAAGTCGAGGATCTTCACGGCGTGGTCGACGAGTGGCTCGCCACCCACTCCGAGGGCATGGTCGGCATCATCTGCACGACCGGCGCTGCCGGCCCCGACTTCAACGGTTCCGACCGCGTCCGCTCGCTGACCCCCGCGCAGGCCAAGGGCCTCGAGTTCGACCTGGTGGTTCTGGTCGACCCGGAGACGTTCGGTTCGGGCGTCATCGGTGCAGTTGACCGCTATGTGGCGATGACGCGGGCGACGCAACAGTTGGTCGTCCTCAGGTCGTAGATTCCCGCCGGGCGCGCAGCGTCACAACGCCGACGCCTGCCTCAGGCCCACGTCCGCAATAGGTCGCTTGAGCAACTGCTCGGGGAAAATGTCGATGTCCTCGCGACCGAAGAGCGTACGAACCTCCTCCAACAAGCCGGAGGCTCGCATGAGGAGGTTGCCGTCGGCCGGGTCCATATCCACCAGGATGTCCACGTCGCTTCCGCCATTCGCAGTACCGCGGGCGAGTGATCCGAACAGCATCGGATTCGTCGCAGCGTACTTGGCAAGGAGGGCTCGGAACTCGTCTCGACGCGCCTCGATGAGCTCACGCAAGGCGAGCGATTCGGGAGTCGGGGCGGCGCTCGTCATAGCCTCAGGATATCGGCTGCACAGACTGACGGAAGGCCTATTCGGTCTACCGCCTGTGCCGCCGTCGCCGGTATAGCGCCAGGCCGCTGACCAGGGGTGCCCTGGAAGCACCGTTCAGGGCACCCCTGCTCAGAGGCGATTTTCAGCTTTCCGGGATAGCACGCGCGCCGCAGTCGCCTCTTACCTGAGTTCCACAACTTTTAGTGACCCGCGTTGATGGCGTCGATGAGGCCGCGGGCGTCCTCGTTGATGGTCGGCTCGACGACCATCTCGTGGTCGCCTATGGCGACCACGATCGTGCGCAGGGGTTCGAGGGTGCCGATGATCTTCTTGATCGATACGCCGGTGATGTTCTGCAGGTATCGGGCTACCGCCAGGGCGGCGAACACCACGGTCAAGTGCGCCTCGATGGAATCCCTGGTCCGGTGGAAAATCGGTCTTGCCTTGAGGTCGGACTTGGCCATCCGAAACGATTGCTCGACCTTCCACAGGTCGTGGTACGCAGCTACGATCGCCTGCCCATCCATGATCGTCGGGTCGATATTGGTGACGTACCCCTTGTAGCCCGCGGACTGGCGGGCCCGCTCGATCGAGGCCTCGTCCAAGGTGACGTTTTGGCCGGTTACCTTGACGAACCGTTGTTTTTTCAAAGGTTCGGCTCGGTCGGCCACCCGCTGGGCACGGTCGATCTGGGCGTTGAGCGTGCGACGGTCCCGCTGGGCACGCTCCCACTTGTAATGCCAGACCACTCTGCGGTCGCGCCGGTCGCGGCCTTGCCCCATCGGGCGGGTCAGCTCAACGGTCTCGCCGTCGTTGATGGCGTTGCCGCGGCGACCGAAGTGCTCCTCGAGCTCCTTCGGCGCTTTGGATGGCAACTAGGCGTACTTGGTACGCCTGGTCCGGTGATCCGGTACCGCGGTTCTGGCGACCCGGTACCGGCCCGTGGGTGAGGCGGGCCGGAACCGTGGCCGTGTCGGTTACTCCCAGTAGCCGGTAGTCGCGCGGGCTTGGTCGTCGCGTTGGCGGCGCATGTCGACTTCGCCGAGGTTGATCTCGCGGGCGTTGTTGGCCAGCCGGTTGACGATGGAGTCAGCGGCGACCCGGTCGGGCAGGGCTTCGAGCCAGTACGCCGGCCGGGACTGTGAAGCGATCATCGTCGGCAACCTGTGCTCCCGGTTGGCCAGGACGGCGAACAAATCGTTGGCGGCCTCGGGATCGATGCCCACGGTGAGGAAGTCGTCGATGATCAGCAGCTCCACGTCCGAGAGGTCATTGAGCATTTTCTGGTGGCGGATCCCGTCGCCGCGGGCGATGACCAGCCGCCGGGCGAGTTCGTCCATGCGGGCGTAGGTGACGGTGTGCCCGTTCTGGCAGGCGGCGATGCCGATCGCGCAGGCCAGGTAGGTTTTTCCGCCGCCGGTCGGTGAGAGGATCAGCAGGTTGGTGGGGTCTTGCCTCCAGTGGTGTCCGGCGTAGCGTTTCATCCGCACCGGGGTGATCCCGCGTCCGTCCTGGTAGTTGATCTCGGCGATCGAGGCCTGCGGGATGGGGAACTTGGCGGCGCGGATGAGCTTGTCGATCCGGTGGGCTTGGCGCTGGTCCAGGGCGTCGTCGACGGCGGTGAGGAAGATCTGCTCCGGGGTGAGCTCGTCATTGGCCTCATCGCTGATGAGCTCCTCGAACCGGGTCGCTACGTGGGTGATGCGCAGATTGCGGAACTTCTGATGATCGATCTCGGTGAACATCACACGCCCTCCCCGCTGCGCCCGCGCGAGTAGTGATCGGCCGAGCGGACTTGAATCGCGCCGTCGTCTCGGGTTCCGGCCGGGGGTGGGGGCTTTCGTGTGGCCGCCGCCGGCACCACGGGCCGGGGCGCCTTGCCGTCGGAGTCGATGGTGGCCATGACGCGTTTGAGCACGCTGTAGCTCCCGGCGCCGTTCTGGTTGAGCAGCACTTGGCAGGCAGCCTCGAGCCGCTGCCGACTGCGCTTGCCCAGGGTCTCGAGGATGTTCTGGCAGTCCAGGTAGCCCTGGGCCTCGATCACGTGACGGTCCAGGATCTGGGCGATCACCTTCTCGGTGGCAGGACCGAACCCGCGGGCACGGTCGGTGAACCACTGCCTCGACCACAGACCATCGATGCCCTGATGCTCTCTCGGGGCGTGCGCGAGCACCGTGGAGTACTGGCCCTTACGACCATGGCGCCGGGGGTGCACGCAGACGACCTGGTCGCCATCGAAGATCGTCACAGATTGTGCGGTCAGGCGGACCCGCAGCAGTTGACCGGCGAAGGTGTACGGCACCGAGTAGTACTGCGAATCGCAGGAGATGTGATAGTTCCGCCCGACTTTGAGCTGCTTCCACTCCACCGTGGCGAACCCGTCGTCGGGCAGGACGCCCAGCAGCGGCGCCTCGTCGGATTCGAACCGCTCCCACCGGGTCGTGCCGTCAGCCCGACGGATGACGGTGTTGATCTCCGCGACACGGTCGTCGATGGCGGCGTTCAGGGCCTCGACGGTGGTCCAGACCTCCTCGGCGAGGTAGCCGATGACGCGCTTGTTGACCACGTCCACCGCGGACTCTACGGCTGCCTTGTCGCGGGGTTTGCGCACGCGAGCGGGCACGATCGCGGTGCCGTAGTGGTCGGCCAGCTGCTGGTAGCGGGCGTTGACTGCCCTGGCCGCTTCGCCCTTGGCCTGTCGGTGGGTGGCGGTGGTCGGGTTGTCGGGCACCACCATCTGGGGCGCCCCGCCGAAAAAGTCGAACGCCGCGACGTGGGCGTCGATCCAGGACGGGGACTTCATATCCGTAAAACCGCGACAGAACACCGCACCGGAGTACGGCAGCACCGCCACGAACAGGTACAACTTGGTGACCTCACCGGTGACCGCGTCGAGGACCTCGAGGGTGTCGCCGGCCCAGTCGACCAGCATCGTCCGACCGGGTTCGTGATGCAGCGTGGCCACGACGTCCTTGACCCGTGTGTGCTCGCCGAACAGGGCGCAGTACTGCGAGTACCCGTACTTCTTCCCGGCCCCGACGGGGTCCGCGAGATATTTGCCCCAGGCCTGAATATTCGTCTCACTGGGGGCCAGGGCTATTGCCTCTGGGGGCCACCGGCTGTTTGCGCGAATAT
>NZ_BAAAQG010000020.1:0-28417 GCF_039531545.1 Dietzia cercidiphylli | reverse complement strand
TTTGGCGGCCTGCGGGATCGGGACGATTCCTTGCTGGACGTGCCAGCGGAGCAGAACCTGCGCCGGAGTCTTTGCTGTCCGTTGCGCGATCTGCACCACGATAGGGTGGTCACGAAGTCCCGATTCGCGACCAATAGGGCTCCAGGCCACGGTTCCTCCACCAGACTCCGACATCCAATTCTCCTCAAGGTAGGACGGCTTTCTGCATTGCAGTACACCTGAGAGAGTATGACCCTCATCACAGTCTGTCTACGGGCTATTTTGGGATCGAGCTATTCACTGGTGAAACTAGGAGCCGTGCGTGGAGCTGCGTCAACTCAGGTATCTCGTTGCGGTGGCCCGCGAGGGGTCGTTCCTTCGCGCCGCCGCCACCCTCGACGTGCCGCAGCCCTCGCTATGGCGTTCGATCAAGGCGCTGGAGGCGGAGCTGGGCATCGCCCTCTTCAAGAGGTCCGGCCGCGGAGTACAGCTCACCGGTGCCGGGAATCAATTGCTGCCCCGCGCCCATTACCTGCTGAATCGAGCGGAGTCGGTCTCCCAGTTTGCCCACGAACTCGCTCGCGGTCGAGCGGGCGTCGTCACGGTGGCCTGCGCATATCCGCACGTGCCACGGTTCCTCGCGCCCCTGATCGGCACCTTCCGGTCGGCGCATCCCGCTATCCACGTCGCCGTCCACGAGTACCCGGGCCTGCCCGCGATCGAACAGGTGCTTAACGGGGACGTCGATCTCGCGACGGGCCTCGGGCAGGCCGACCAGCGTCTTGCGGGCCACCAGCTCGGCGACGTGCGGCTGGCGGTGGTGACCTCCGACGACCACCCGTGGCGGGGCCGGAGACACGTCTCGGTCGCTGAATTGCGTGGCCAGCCGGTGCTCACCGGGCCCGCCGATAGCCTCACCCGGCGCCTGCTGGAGCCGGCGCTGCGGGCAGGGGGCTTCGGGCTCGACATCACGTCGGAGAGCGTCAACGCCACCACAATCGTTGCGCTCGCCCGGGCAGGGCTGGGCGTGGCCGTCATCGCCGACGACAACCTCAGTGCCGACGACTCGGCCAGATGGCCAGTGCTGGTCGACGAGCACACCCCGATGAGCGCCCCGCTGTGGATCTACTGGTCACGCGAAGGAGGCATCGCCCCGGCGGTACGGTCCTTCGTGCGCCACGTCCAGGGGACCGGCAACCGGCTGGACCGGGACGGCGGGCAGCCCAGTCCAGCCTGAGGTCCAGCCGACCTCGGACTGACCACGCCGATCAGAGCAGGAGATGGTCGATCTCCTCCGCCGCAGCTACCAGCCGAGTGAGGATGTCCTGCTCGGTCGCCGAGCTCATGCGACTGAGCGGCAGCGAGGCGTTGACAGCCAACCGCGGAGAGCGGGTCGAGGCCAGTGCGACGGCGAGGGAGGCGACACTCTCCTCGCTCTCCTCCTTGCTCGACGCGAACCCCCGGGAACGGATCGTGCGCACCGCGTCGAGAAGCTCAGTCCGGGTGCCTAGCGAATGCGGGGTGAGCTGGATGAGCCGCTCGTCGGGATAAAGCAGATGCAGCTCATCGTCAGTCAGCATGGCCAACAGCGCCTTGCCGGTGGAAGTGCAATGGGCGGGCATGCTGCGCCCCAGCCGGTTGGCCACTCGTAGGGCCCGATCACTCTCGATGGAATCGATAAAGTGGACCTCGTTCCCCTCGAGCCGGCCCAGGTGCACCGTCTCCCCCAGATCGTTGTTGAGCCGCTCGAGCACCGGGCGTGCCCGGTCCCGGGCGTCGAGTCGGCGCAGCAGACCGAAGGCCAGCGAGTCCAGGGTCGGCCCCGGGACGTAACTGCGCGTCGTGGCATCCTGCTGGACGTAGCCGCGGTACTGGAGGATGGCAAGCAGCCGGTGGGCAGTGGACGATGCCACCCCCAGGTACTTGCTGACGTCCGTCAGCCGCAGGCTGTGGTGCTCCCCCAGCAGCACCACCCGGAGTGCGTTGTCCACCGACTCGATCGGGTACTGCGGCGCCGAGCCAAACTCCGGTGCCGACGGCAGGTTCGACATCGCTCGCATGGGTCTGAGGCTACGGGGTGTCTGCTGTGCAGGGACCGACGCCGAGGACCTGCGCTCCGGCGGTCACCCCATCTTGGCGACTTCATGCCGCCACGCCACGCCCTCGTTGAAGCCCGGTCCGAGGTCGGGCAGCGCCGCCAAGTCCTCGTCCGGCAGATCCGCCTGCGCCCCTCCCGCAGCGGCGATCTGAAGGGACAGCCGGGCCAGAGAGTCCACGCTGATCGCCCGCAGGACCGCTTCCTGGGCCGATCCACCGCTGAGTCAAGCCGTGCCCGCGGAGCACGACGACCGGCCGCTTACCCATGGCCGCCGCCATCTCCAAGGCCAGGCCACGGTTCCGAACGAGCACGCCACGCCGGTAGACGGGCACCCCGCCGGCGGCCAGCTTGGCGCCCGGGATGTCGAACGCACCGACGATGGGGCGGATCGCGAGGCTAGCCAGGTCTGCTGCGACTACCGCCCGCGGGTGCACGTGGACGACTGAGGCGGCCTCCGGCCGGGAACGCAGCACCTCCACATGCAGCGGCAATTCGGTCGGTGGAGACCATCCATCGAGCTCGCCCGGAGCTCCAGGGGCGCCGCCCGGGTCAACGAGGTGGACGTCGGCGGCCGTCGTCCAGGCCATGCCCCACTCCTGAGGGCCGCGGTAGCGAATCAACAAGCGTCCTCGTCGATCCGCAGGCTGACGCGGAATCCCGCCGTCACACCGCTGGCATGCTAGACGTTAGATACGCGCTGTGAGCCCGTGGCTCACCGGGAAGAAGCTAGGGCTGCCTCGCTGCGGCCTTCGGCACCCACCCGCTCGCGGCTCCACACCCGCTGACCCACCGCCTCGCAGATAGGTCACCTGATGTCCCCGCCTGCCGACAAATTAAGGACTGAGCCAGCATGACCACGACGGACACCCTCCACCAGGCCGATCTCCGCCTGGCCGAGGCGTTGCAGACCGGACGCCCTTGCGGCCCGGTCCGAGACCTGATCGGCGAGGACCTCGCCGACGCCTATGCCGTGCAAGAACTCGGCATCCAGCGACGCGTGGAAGCCGGGGCCCGTCGGGTCGGACGAAAGGTGGGACTGACCTCCCCCGCCGTCCAGAAACAACTGGGGGTGGACCAGCCCGACTTCGGGGTACTGCTCGATCAGATGCACGTCACCGGCGATGGAGTCGTGTCAGGGCCCACCTTGATCGCCCCGCGAATCGAGGCCGAGATCGCCTTCGTGCTGGCCGAAGACATCGACGATCCGGACCCCCAGCTCGTGCGGCGGGCAGTGGGCCACCTCACCCCGGCCCTCGAGATCGTCGACAGCCGAATCCAGGACTGGAACATCACCATCACCGACACCATCGCCGATAACGCCTCCAGCGGTCTCTACGTCCTGGGCTCGGCGCAGTCCTCGCTGTCGGAGTTCACCCCGGCCGAAGCCCTGATGACGCTGACCATCAATAATCGGATTGTCTCCCGCGGGACCGGTGCGGACTGCCTGGGAGACCCGCTTAACGCGCTGGTGTGGGTCGCCCAGACCGCCGCCAGACTGGGGCGCCCACTGCGCGCTGGTGAAGTCGTCCTCTCCGGGGCCCTGGGGCCAATGATCCCCTTCCGTCCCGGAGAGCACGTCAGGGCCACCGTCGCCGGTCTCGGCATCGTCGACGCAGTCCTAAACTGAACTGCCCAGATTTTCGGCTCTCCTGACATACCTGTGGATCATTGCCGGCCGGGGAGGTCGGTCCGGTGACCGCCGAGGTTGAGCATTGCCAGGGCGATCAAGGCCTGTGGTGAGCTGAACCCGTACGCCATCCTTGTGATGAGTCGGATCTTGGTGTTGGTGGACCCGACCAGGCCGTTGGAGAGGTTGTGCTCGATCGCGGCAAGGATCTTGTCCTTGTGTTTCAAGATCCGTTTCTGCAGTGCCACGAACGCTGGGATGCGGCAACGACGAGCCCAGCCAATCCACCCATCGAGGGCTTCGGCTGCTGCCGGGGGCTTTGACCACGCGGGACCAGAACGCCTCGATCGCCGCCGGGGTGGGCGGCAGTGTCGCACTGTAGGGGCGAGAGCGCCGCACCACAGGGGCCGGCCCGGTTGCGGGGGCCAGGTCCAGGCCCGGCAGCGGAACATCCACGGCCTCTATTCCGGGGCCGGCTTCAGTGGCGGTGCGCAACCCGCAGATGGTGGCGTTCGCCCGCCACTATGGGGTCGCCGTGCTCACGTGCGAGCCCGCGGACCCTGCCTCCAAGGGTGGCAGCGAGTCCACGGTCAAGGTCGCCAAAGCCGACCTGGTGCCCAAAGACACCAACTTGCGTAGCGAGTATTCCTCGTTCGCCGAGCTGGAGCAGGCCTGCGAGCAGCAGCTGGGGCAGGTCCCGCGTCGGCGGGTGGCCTGTTGGTAGCAGCGGCGGCAGACGAAGCCCTCGGGCCAGCGCACGCCGCGATGCTGGTGATCGTCGTGGCACCGTGTGCAGTGGTACTTCGATGTGTCAGCCATGTGCTCGCCGCCGCGGATTGTCTAGGCCGGTGGGCCGGGTCGGTGGATGTGAGCCCGCTTCGGTCGCAGCGGACCATCAGCTGCGGGGGAGATGTCCGTGGCCGTGGCGGTGCGTCGTGAGGGGGCGGTGTCGACGCGGAAGTCGCAGAGGTCCTCGACGCTGCAGTCCAGGACGTGGCACAGGGCGCCGAGTAGGGCCAGGGGCAGCCGGTCCGGGGTGCGTCCGAGGAGGCGGTAGAGCTGGGAGGCGGAGAGTTCGATGCCGACGTCGTGCAGCGGGGTGATCAGGTCAGACAGGTTGTGCATGTCTCGGTCGGACATGATCTGGCGTAGTCGTCACTGGTAGGCGATCCGGTGCTTCATGTCCTGTTGGTCCTTTCGGGCAGGTGGCCGGCTGCGGCGCGTAGCGCGGCGGCCACGACGCGGCTGCGGTAGTCGGGGGAGACGAAGGTGTAGAGCGAGGTGGTCGAGGCGTACTCGTGTCCGACCTGTTCTTGGATGAAGCGGGTGTCGTAGCCGGACTCGACCAACAAGGTGACGTAGCTGCGGCGCAGGGAGTGGAAGTCCAGTCCGGGGTCGGTCAGGCCGGCGGTGTCACAGAGCTCGGCGAAACTGTGGGACAGTGCCCCGTTCGAGATCCGATCGGATCGCTCGGTCGGAAACAATGCGGTCCCGGCGGCCCGGTCAAAGCCCGTGCGTCCCTGGTCGATCCACTGCTCGAGGCAGTCGATCACCCACGCGGTCTCTGGGACGGTGAGGACGCCGCGCCGTTTGGCAGGGGATCCTTTGCCGGGCTTGCCGTAGCGGACGTAGCAGACCCCGAACTGGCCGAACTGCCGTGCCCGCGGGTTTGGTCCGAAGTCGGTCAGGTCCAGCATGCGCACTTCGCCCCGGCGCAGGCCCCAGGCGTAGGCGACCTTGGTGATCGTCGCGGTTCGCAGCGCCACCATCGCTCCTTTTGCGCCGACCTCGTAGCGGTGGGTGACCTGGCCGTCCGCGGTGTCGCACAGGTCCTGCAACTCGTCGGTGCTGTGCGCCCGTTTGCGCGGGTCGCCGGGGCCCTCGTGTGCGTGGCGGGCCGAGTTGGCTTCGGTGATGATCTGTATGGGATGTGTGGCGAACCGGTCCTGGCATTGTTGGGGCCACTCGTAAGCCGGGTCGAGCAGGTAGTCCATGAAATGGCGCAGCGCACCCTGGTAGCTCAGGATCGTGCTGTGGGCGAGACGGTGGATCCCGCGCAGTTCGGTGATCCAGTCATCGGCCATCACGGGCGTCCAGGCCCACGGGCCGTCGACCTCGCAAAAGTCCTGGAACCGCCGGATCGTTGCTACCTGCGCTGAGATGGTGCCGGCAGAGAGGTTCCGTGCCATTTATTGGTGAGACCAGCCGGTGACCATCGCCTCGAACACCGCGGTTACCGGCCGCAAGACAGCGATACCGTCGGCCAGCTGCAGCCGCGCCGATCCCGGAGGAAGATCCTGCTTCGACATCTCGCACCGTCCAAAAATGGTTCGCGCTATGTGCGAAAGTATCGCGCTTTATGCGAATCTCGACAAGAGGTCGCTGGTGGCAGCGTTGCCCGCCGTTCCGCCATTGGCCAGCGGTCAAGGCGCAGCAAGGGTCGGAGCGGCAATCTGGCACCTGAGGGTGTGCAGGTCACGTGGGGTGTCGGGCAGTGCGGGAAAGGGGAAGTTCGGGCAGGTGCCGAGTTCGCAGGATCTACAACTCGGCACCCTTTACTTTACATAACGTGTGGTTACTGGTTCGGGCTCGGAAGCCCGTCGCGCGCCGCGTGCTGGAGGAGTCATCGCCGGCTGGGCATGTGTCAGCGGCCGTGTCAGCGGCCGTGTCAGCGGCCGTGTCAGCGGCCGTGTCAGCGGCCGTGTCAGCGGCCGTGTCAGCGGCCGTGTCAGCGGCCTACTTGGGTCGTGCTTCACGCGACTCGCTGGTGCGACACGCTTGCGAGACGCCCGGCCCGGGGTGGAGCGTTGATTGGGCCGAGCCTAGGTGTGTCGCAGCAGAGGATCGTCAAACGAGATGCTGGCAGTATCGTTCCCACCGAGAAGTGGGGTGCCTCTCCAGAATGGGCGAGCAAGACCCTTCGGATGGCGGGCGGCGTATCTGGTGAGTGCCGCGTCCTTAAGCAGCGGACCTCGGGGAGGGCGGTGAGTGGTCGTTGTGGCTTGTCATGTTCCGAAGCACTTCATGGCCAACAGCCGGCTCGTGATCGACACCAAGGGCTCCAGGAGGAGAATCATGGTGTTTATCTAGGGTGTGTCTCCCAATCGGCGTAGCCAGGTGAGAATTGCACAGAGGGTGACGGCGGCGCGGTAGGTGATCGCGAGTTTGTCGTAGCGGGTGGCCAGTGCTCGCCATTGCTTAGCCAGAGCGAAGGAACGCTCGACGACGTTTCGGTTTTTGTAGAGGCCAGTGTCGAGTTTTGGGGGTCGGCCACCGCGGCTGCCGCGGCGTTCGCGAGCGGCGATGGTGTCGCTTTTCTCCGGGATGACAGCGGCGATACCGCGACTGCGGAGCTGGCGGCGGATCGTGCCGGACGAGTAGGCCTTGTCTGCGATCACCGCGTCGGGGCGGGTGCGGGGTCGGCCCTTGCCGTGGCGTGGGACGTGGATGTCGGCCAGGACTTCGGCCAGCATCGCGCCGTCGTTTCGTTGCCCACCGGTGATCACGTTCGCCAGCGGTCGGCCGCGGCCGTCGACGGCACTGTGAATCTTGGTGGTCAGCCCTCCTCGCGAGCGGCCGATGCCGTGACCTGCGGGTTCACAGTCCCGGAAGGGCCGGTTCTTGTGATTCGACCCTGCCCCCTGTGTCCTGCTCAGGGCGCGTTGTATTTGTGCTGTGCTGATGAGCGCGGCAGATGGTGGCGTCGACCGAGACGTTCCAGTCGATCTTTCCGGCCGCGTCGGCATCGGCCAGGATCACGTGCAGGATGCGATCCCAGGTCCCGTCCCGGGCGTAGCGGGCGTGACGCTTCCACACGGTCTGCCACGCACCGAACTCCTCGCGGGGTAGGTCCCGCCAGGGAATACCTGCTCGGTAGCGGTAGATGATCCCCTCGACGACCTTGCGATTGTCGCGAAACGGATGCCCCTGCCGCCCTTCATTGGAGGGCAGCAGGGGCTCTATCCGCTCCCACTGCTCGTCGGTGAACTGGCGAAATCGTGACTTCGTCTGTCCCATACGGCCACGGTCTCGCGGGTCACCGCTCAGCTATGGTCAAGCCCCTGGTAGTGGTGTAACTGGTTTTTGATCCTTCGTTGGTGATCAGGCGGGTAGTTGCATCAGTTCATCGGTGCTCACCTCCGTGGTCGAGCTGGTGCCGGTGTCGGTGGTCAGGCCAGGGCCAGGCATTCCCGCCCCAGCAGAGGCTCGAACAACCCGCGGTGGGCGCCACGAACCTTTCGCCGAACCCAGAAATCTCAAGCCCCACCCTCCGCGCGACGGCCAACCGGACCCTCACGCACACCGGGCGTGCCAGGATCGCAGCTTGTTCAGCAGTCTCCTAGGTGGACGCTTTCTGCGCGGTGGTCTCAGGCTCAGACTCGTTCGAACACGGCGGCCAGGCCTTGACCGCCTCCGATGCACATCGTCTCCAGGCCCCACTGGACGTCGCGGCGCACCATCTCGTGCGAGAGGGTGGCGAGCATCCGGGCGCCGGTCGCCCCGACGGGGTGTCCGAGCGAGATCCCGGAGCCGTGTGGGTTGAGATGCGGTGAGGCGGGGTCGATGTCCCACTCCCGCATGACGGACAGGGCCTGGGCCGCGAACGCCTCGTTGAGTTCGATCACGCCCATGTCCTCGAGGGTCAGCCCCAGACGGTCGAGCGCCTTGGCGGTGGCGGGGACGGGGCCGATCCCCATGGTCTCCGGAGCGACCCCCGCGACCGCCCACGAGGCCAGGCGCACGAGTGGCGTCAGCCCGAGGGTGGCCGCCCTGTCTGCGGTGGTGACGACGCACATCGCGGCGCCGTCGTTCTGCCCGGAGGCGTTGCCGGCGGTGACGGTGGCCTCGGGGTCGGTGCGGCCCATGATCGCCCGGAGGCCGGAGAGGGCCTCGACAGTGGTGTCCGCGCGCGGGTGCTCGTCGGTGTCGACGACGAGGCCGGGACCCCTGCGCTGCGGGACGGTGACGGGAACGATCTCCTCGGCGAACACCCCGGACTCCTGGGCGGCCACGGCGCGTTGGTGGGACCGCTCGGCGAGCTGGTCCTGCTCCTCCCGGGTGATGCTGTACTCGCGGCGGAGGTTCTCGGCGGTCTCGATCATCCCGCCGTCGATCACGTGGGAGCGGCCGCCCACCGTGGTGCGGGCGCGGCCGAGGCGGTCGACCAGCGAGACGCCGTCGCCCTTGATGCCCCAGCGGGGTGAGGGGGTGGCGTAGAACTCGACCTGGCTCATCGATTCGACACCGCCGGCCACCACGACGTCCACGCCGCCGGAGGCCACCTGGAGCGCGCCGGTGATGACGGCCTGCAGGCCGGATCCGCAGCGGCGGTCCAGCTGCATGCCGGGCACGTCGATGCCGAGCGGGGAGTCGAGCGCGGCGATCCGGCCGATGGCCGGGCCCTCGCCGCCGGGGGAGCCCTGGCCGAGGATCACGTCGTCGACGTCGGCCCCGGTCAGCCCGGTGCGCTCGACGAGCGCGGTGAGCAGGGTGGTGGCCAGGGTGCTCGCGTCGAGATCGCGGAACACGCCGCCGAAGCGGCCGACCGGGGTGCGCAGAGGCTGGCAGATCACGACGTCACGCATGGGTTCTCCTGGAGAAGGTGGTGGTTGGGGGCCGGAGGGTCATCGGTTGACGGTCGCCAGGTCGGCGGACAGCGCCCGGGCGGAGTCCACGATGACGGGGACGAGTTCGTCCCGGAGTTGCTGCGTCGAGTACCGGGCGGCGTGGGTGGAGACGTTGAGTGCGGCCACCACCCGCCCGTCGCGGTCGCGGACAGGGGCGGCCAGCGAGCGCAGCCCGGGCTCGAGCTCCTGGTCGACCAGCGCCCACCCGCGGTCGGCGATCTCCGCCAGTTCGGCGCGCAGCCCGGATTCGTCGCTGATCCCGTGCGGTGTGAGCACCCGCAGATCGGTCGCGGACAGGTAGGAGTCCAGGTCCTCGGGGGGCAGGGCGGCCAGCAGGACCCGGCCCATCGAGGTGGCGAAGGCGGGGAACCGGGTGCCGATGGTGATGCCGATGCTCATGATCCGGCGCACCTGGACGCGGCCGACGTAGACGATGTCGTGACCGTCGAGAACGGCGATCGACGACGACTCGTCGAGGCGGGCACTGAGCCGTTCGAGATGTGGTTGTGCCAGGTCGGTCAGTGGCATGGCCGACAGATAGCTGTAGCCGAGGTCGAGTACGCGCGGGGTGAGCCAGAACGCCGATCCGGCGGTGTCCACGTAGCCGAGCTCCACCAGCGTGTGGAGGAACCGGCGGGCCGTCGCTCGCGTGAGTCCGGTGGCCCGGGCGACCTCGCTGAGGGTCTGCCGCGGGTGGCCGGCGTCAAAGGCGGTGATGACGGCGAGGCCGCGTGCGAGGGACTGGACATAATCGGGGGAGGCGGATCGTTCGGATGCTGTCCCGGGTTCGGTCTCGGCGGGCTCCGGCACGTCCGCGGTCACGCGGGGTCCGGTGCGTGGGCCCGGGTCAGGTGGGTGCGCAGGACCTCGCAGACGCGTTCGGGCATCTCCACTGTGGGTACGTGGGCGGCGGGGGACAACGTCACGAAGTGGGCTCCGGGTACGCCGTCGGCGATCTCGCGGACCACCTCGGGCGCGGTGGAGGGGTCCTCGTCGCCGGCCACCACGAGGGTGGGGCAGGAGATCCTCCGCAGGTCTGCCCGCCCGTCCCAGCCCGACAGGGCGTCGCAGGCCGCGGCGTACCCCTCCGTGCTGGTGGCCACGATCATCTCTCGCAGACCGGTCACGAGGTCGGGATCGGCCTCGGCACGGGCGGGGGTGATCCACCGCGCGACTACCGCATCGGCGACCGCCTCGGTGCCGCCGCCGCGGACGGCCGCCGCACGCTCGGCCCACGCCGAGGGCTCCCCAAACTTCGCGGCCGTGCACAGCAGCGCCACGGAGCGCACCCGAGCGGGCTCGTGGACCGCGAGCCACTGCGCGATCGCGCCCCCCAAAGAGAGTCCGGCCACGTGGAAGCGGTCCACGCCGAGGGAGTCGAGCAGTGCGAGGACGTCGCCCGCGAGGTCGGCGATCGTGCAGGAGCCCGGAACGACCTCGGAACCCCCGTGGCCGCGGTGGTCGATCGCGACGACCGTGTGGTCCCGGGCCAGATCGCGGACCTGGTGGTCCCACATCGAGCGGTTCGACCCGAGTGATCCGAGGAGTACGACGACGGGGGCGGCCGTCGACTCCGGTCCGCTGACCTCGTACGACAGGGTGGCGGGCATGGCGTCAGTCCTTTCCTGGGGGCGCTGCCGGGTCCGGCCCGGCCCGGGCGTCGTGACCCACGATACGCGCGGATCGTGCGTGATGCGAACTGTTGTGTATCTAGCGAACACGGCCTACGGTGTCTGACATGACCAACAAGATCTTTTCCTCGGCCGCCGAGGCGGTCGCGGACATCCCGGACGGCGCGTCCCTGGCCGTGGGCGGCTTCGGGCTGGTCGGCATCCCCGCCGTCCTGATCGACGCGCTCCTCGACCAGGGTGCGACCGACCTGAGCACCGTGAGCAACAACTGTGGGACGGACGGCTTCGGACTGGGCAAACTGCTCGAGTCGCGCCGCATCTGCCGGACCACCGCCTCCTACGTGGGGGCCAACAAGGAGTTCGCCCGGCAGTACCTGAGCGGAGAGCTCGAGGTGGAGCTGACACCACAGGGCACCCTGGCCGAGCGGATGCGGTCCGGCGGTGCGGGCATCCCCGCCTTCTACACCCCGGCCGGCGTCGGCACGATGGTGGCCGACGGTGGACTCCCGCTGCGCTACGACGGGGACGGGGGAGTGGCCATGGCCTCCGAACCCAAGGAGGTGCGCGAGTTCGACGGCGTGCCGTACGTCCTGGAGCGCTCGATCGTCACCGACTTCGCACTCGTCCACGCGCACCGTGCGGACACCGCGGGGAACCTGCAGTTCCGCGGCACCGCCCGGAACTTCAACCCGGACGTCGCCATGGCCGGCCGGGTCACGATCGTCCAGGCCGAGGAGATCGTCCCGGCGGGCCGGATCGATCCGGCCGACGTCCACCTGCCCGGCATCTTTGTCCAGCGCATCGTCGAGGTCGGACGGCAGGAGACGGGCGTGGAGATCAGGAAACTCAGCAACGGCAACGGGGAGGACCGGTCATGAGCTGGACGCACGAGCAGATGGCCGCCCGGATCGCCGCGGACTTCGCTGATGGACAGTACGTCAACCTCGGGATCGGGATGCCGACCCTCATCCCCGACTTCGTCCCCGACGGCGTCGAGGTGACTCTTCACTCGGAGAACGGCATCCTCGGAGTGGGCCGGTACCCGACGCCGGAGCAGCTCGACCCGGAGATGATCAACGCTGGCAAGGAAACCATCACCGCAGCTGCCGGGGCGGCGTTCTTCTCTTCGTCGGAGTCCTTCGCCATGATCCGGGGCGGCCACGTCGACGTGGCGGTGCTGGGCGCGATGCAGGTCTCGCAGGTCGGCGACCTGTCCAACTGGATGATCCCCGGCGCCATGGTCAAAGGCATGGGAGGCGCGATGGACCTGGTCCACGGCGCCAACCGGGTGATCGTGATGATGGACCACGTCACCCGTAAAGGGGAGGTCAAGCTGATGGCCGAGAACTCCCTGCCGTACACCGGCCGCCGGTGTGTTCAGCGTGTCGTCACCGATCTGTGCGTTCTGGACATCGGACCCGAAGGGTTCCGGCTCGTCGAGTCGGCGCCGGGCGTCACGATCGGGGAGATCCGGGCCAAGACGGGCGCCGAGGTCCACACCTAACCGGTCATCAACAAGCACGCCCCGGGTGACGTTCGTGTAGTGGTCGTGGGCACCCAAGCCAACACGAGTAGCCTTCCCACTTGTCCGCTGCCGGGGCTGATGCACGTTTAGGTGACGCGAAGGCCCCTCCGTCATCAACGTCACCTATCCGTTCACCAGGCTCTCTTTCTCGGCGGTGGTAAGAAGGTCGGTGGCATCGAGGTAGGCGGTATCGCGTAGGGCTGCCTCGAGAACTTGGACGTAGGGAAGGCGCAGTTCGGTAGCCATGTCGTCGAGCGTCGTTCGGGCCGGCAGGCCGCGCAGGCCGCGGGTGCGCCACAGGTGCAGATTCTGGCGAGTGATCCCGATACGGCGGGCCAGCTCGGCCTCACCGACGCCGAAGCGCTGGTTCGGCACCTGTTCACGCGCAGGTCACGCGGCCTGTCGGGCACTACGGGCGAGGGGCAGTTCGGGGAGGGTCGAGTTCGCACAATTTACAACTCGGCATCGTTAGCTTTACAGAATATAAGTTATCGGCGTTCACATCATGGCTGGTCGAGCCCCGTTTTGGGGGCACAGTGTGTTCCAACGTTATTTTATGAGTGGTCCTCGACGTCCCCGGTGATTTGGGCTAAGGCTGCGGTTAGGTCATCCCCGCTGGGGAGTGCCTCCTGCTCTGCGGTGGGTAAGGCCTCATAGCTGAAGGTTGAGACGGCCAGGGGCGCGCCGGCCGGGTTCAGCGCGTAGCGGACGACACGATCGGCAGACCAGGCTCCCGACGGTCGGGGCATGTGCGGTACGGCGCAGGCGATCCTCGACGAGGGCGACGTAGAACTGCAGCTGTCCGGCGTGTTCGGGCTTGAACTTGCCGGTCTCGAGTTCGATGACTACATACCGCAATTGCTCGACGTGGAAGAACAGCAGGTCAGCATAGAATTCCTCGCCACCGACGTCGAAGTGGACCTGCTTTCCCGCGAAGGCGAATCCTGGGCCGAGCTCCCGCAACGTGTCGACGATCCGGTCGGTCAGAGACTCCTCGAGTCCCCGTTCGGCGACCTCGCCGGACAGATCCAGAAAATCAAGGATCAGCGGGTCCTTGGCGATCTGTTGGGCGAGCTCGGAATCGTGCGCAACAAGCTGTTGCGCGATTGGCTCCGCGGTCCAGGAGCCGGCGATGCTCACCTGAACTGCCAGGGGAGAATGGAGGTAGGCTCCGACAGGCGTAGCGCACGGCCGGGTTCGGTGAGTTGAGGCGGCTTTCGCTGAGCGTTAGGGCGTGCGGGATCACCTGGTGAGTCTCGTCGGGGTCTGGTGTGGATCGGGTGTGGCGCGGTAGTCTGGGGGCACAACGGGCCGGATACCGGAACGTTGCCTGCCGAGGGCTCCCGCGAGGGGGCCCTCGTTTTATTTAGGGCTCCCAGGTGCGTTGCCGGTGGGTGTTTTGGTAGATCAGGTGGGCGAGTTTGTCGGTGACTGCTTGAGCTCGGGGGTGCTGATTGTGCACCGCCTGGGCTCGGCGGTGGATGTAGACGGCCATGTCGACGGCCTGTAGGCCGGGGGTGTGGCGTGAGTCGGCGAAGTTGATGGGCGCGGAGATGTGCTGAAGTCGGCTTGGCCGGTATCCGCCGGTGCCGAAGTCTTGGTAGGCGCTGAACTGGTCCTGGTGTTGGGCGCTGGTGGCGATCTCGTCGGCGATGACGATCGACTGCTCTCCGGCGCCGTGTTGGGCAGTGTAAGTGTCGATCTGCTCGAGCAGGTGGCGGAACACTACGGTGTGGGGCTGTTGCGGGTACCGATATCGGGCGTTGAGGCGTCTGACGTCCACCCCTTCGAAGAGGTACCGCACGCCCGCGTGTTGTGCTGCCCGTAGGACGGCACTGTAGAGGCCAGCTGCTTCGCGGTGTTTGCCGCGAAGGTTGGCCCACTGTCCTGCGCCGCCCATGATCTCGTGTCCATGGAACTCGGCCGTGGGATCGGTGCCGTGTTTCGTGGCGGTTCGCTCGGCGATCTGGGTGTAGAGCTGGTGGAGTTGCTCCCATTGGTCGTAGTCGGCGATTGCTGCCCCGATGTAATAGAGGTCCTGGTCGTAGGACTCGTCGACATAGGCGATCAGCACGTAGTCCATTGTCTCACTCGGGCGCGACAGGCTTGTGTGGCGCGGGCCGCGGTGGCCCGGGACCCGCCTTGTTCTTCGTTGGTTGGCAGGGGTGCTCCGACGGCGAGGTTCCGGCCGGTTTGCTGCGCACTGGCGCGACGGGGATGCTTCGGTTCGGCGCCTGCGGTAACGTTGGTAACAGGTCGCGTTACCGGTTACCGGTTACCGGTTACCGAATGTTGAATCTGGAGGGGTTGCCATGTCGTCGTCGGAGAAGATCGCTCACGCCTATGGGGTGCTCGTCGCGCGGGGAGACAAGGTCACCGTGCGGGCGGTGCAGAAACAGGCGGGGGTGCGGATCGGCGAGGTGGCGGCATGGATGCGCGAGCACGCCGCGGGCGCGTCGGGTGAGGTGCCGGAGGCCCCGGATTTGTCGGAGCCGATGTCGGCGATGGTGGCGGCGGTGTGGGCGGCGGCGTGGAAGCGCGCTGCCGAGCAGGCAGACGAGGCCACCGCGGTGGCGCTCGATGCTGCCCGCGCCGGCGAGGCCGACGCTCTCGCCGCGGCGGAGGCAGCCACGGCGCAGCGAGCCGACGCCGATACGGCCAGGGGTGAGGCGGTCCGGGACGCCGAGCAGCTGCGCGCCGAGCTGGCCCAGGTTCGCCAGCAGCTCGATGAGACGCAGCGTGAGTCAGAGCAGGCGCGAGCCCTGGCGGAGGAGGCCGACCGTGCCCGGGTGCGGGCCGAGGCCACCTCGGACACCTTGCGTGAACTGTTGGACGCGTTTCGTTCCTCCGGGCAGGCCGCCGATGACAAGTAGCGATCCGCACCGTGGTGGCCTTGTCGTGTCGGGCCGGGCGAGCACACTGACAAAGCAGGACAGGCACTGACCAAGTGGCTCGGACCTCCGCCGGTTGAGTTCGGGATGTAACGGGACGAACGCCAACACGGGAGGGGTGTCATGTGGGACGTGCAGACCGCGGTACAGGCCGTGGCGGTGGTCGCTGTGGCCTCGCTTCTGGTGCCGCCGTTGGCACGCGGCATCGGGGGAATCTGCGCGGTGATCGGGTTCTGTGGTGCGGCGCAGTCGAGCTCCTGGGCGCCGACGGTGATGGCGTTGGGGCTGGTGGCATGGTTCGTCGGGCACTGGTCGTTCGCGGTGCGTATCGATGTGCATTACCGGTCGCGTCTGGCACGTGTGGTGATCGATAGGACGCTGCTGCGGTGGACGATTCCGCGTTACTGGCAGTTGCGCCGCCAAAGACGCATGGCGGCCGCCCGCTGACACTTCCCACCCGCCCGATACAGCTATGGCCCCACCTCTTTGGTGGGGCCATAGCTGTAGGTGTTTGGAGACGATTCTAGAACAGTGGGGGCTCGTCTAGCGGCGCGGTGTTGCCGCAAGCTTGGGCGTAGGCCTTGGGGTTCCAGCCGCCGGCGACCGCGTCGCGGACGGCGAGGGAGCGGGCGTGCCGGTCGTGGCGTTCGGTGGTGTTGCGGATGATGCCGGTGCGTCCGCAGGCGACCGCGTACAGCAGGTTCGCCGATTGGGTTGAGGCGATGAGATGGTCCGGGTCTACGCGCACGCACAAGGGTTCGTTGCAGCGGTGCTCACCGATCGCCTCGGCGGTCAGTTGGCCGGCGACTAGGAGCGCGAAGCGGTGCGCGTACTCGGTTCTGCTGACGCCGCCTTGTCGCCAGGTGATCCGTCCGTACCCGTCGGAGATGGCGCCGGTCCAGATGTGACACCCACTGCCCGGGGCGCGCACGACACGTGAGCCAAACGCGGCAATCGCCGCCTCGGTCGGAGGCAGTGATGAGTCGTACGGCCTGGACCGCCTCGCGGCAGGCCGGGGCCGGGGGCAGGCGTCCATTCCCGGCAGCGGGATGTCCTCGAACCACCGGCCCGAGGAAGGCTCAGGGCTGCTGCTCACCGTTGGTGTCCGCCGAGGTCTGATCCGCCGCTGGCGTGTCACCGCTGTCGGCATCGTTGACCGTGTCGTCGGTGTCGGTGGTGTTGTCCTTGGCGGCGCGGATCGCCGCCCCGACCTCGCGGGCAGACAGTCCGGTCATCTCCGCCAGATCGGCCTGCACCACACCCAGGTCCCGAAGCTCAACCAGCGCATCGCCGAGGGCGACCTGCGCGTCATCGCGGGCGTCGATCGCCGAGAACACCGCGACCAACTTGGCCTCGCGCTTGCGAGCCCGCTCCAGCTCGTCGGCCATCGCCTGACGAGCCCTCGCGCGTGCGGTCTGTGAACGTGAATCAGTCTTGGTAGCCGCCATGTAATCGACCCTATTGCCCCACCCATCGTGCCGCAATGCCCAACCACCATGCCGCCGTCATCGTCGCGCCGTCCTGGTCCCCGATCGCCGCACCGCATCTAGCACCGGCCGTGCTAGATCATCCTCGCTGTCGCTCGCCACATACTTCCACACACAGTAGGCACTATTAGTGAGATCGGGAAGGCACTGGTCACGGCGTCGCGCGACGCGACGCGTAGACGCCGCCTTTCAACACGCCTACGCTGTAGCGCATGATGACCCTCCGAGCGGTACATGCAGGTACTGGATACCAGTACCTGCTGCGCTCGGTGGCCACCAACGACGCCGACCCCGAGGGCAAGTCCTTGTCGGACTACTACGCGGCGAAAGGCACCCCGCCTGGGCGCTGGATCGGCTCCGGCCTCACCGGTCTGAACTCTGAGGCAACCACGTCCGGGGCCACCGTCACGGAATCGCAGATGGCTGCGCTCTACGGCGAAGGTTTGCACCCGGACACCGACGAGAAGATGCTCGCCGGAACATCACTGTCTGACTGCAAACTCGGACGATCCTTCCCGGTCTTCACCGGAACCTCCGAGGTTCTGGCCGCACTATCTGCTGCCGAGAAGCAGTTCCTGTCAACCGAGAAAAGGCGACCCACTGTGCAGGAGCGGGCGCAGCTGGCCGAGCAGATAGGTCGCCCGTTCTACACCGAGAAGTTCGGCTACGAACACGCCTCCGGCAAAGACATCGTTGCCTGGATCAACCGTGAACGCGACCAGGTAAAGCAAGCAGTCGCCGGGTTCGACTTCACCTTCTCTCCGGTGAAAAGTGTCAGCGTTCTGTGGGCACTGGCAGACGAACAGACGTCCGCGAGAGTGGCGGCACTGCACCACGAAGCCGTGGCCGAGGCACTGTCCTGGGCAGAGGACAACGCCATCTACACCCGCGTCGGTGTCAAAGGAATCCAGCAGGTCAAAACCCGGGGACTCATCGCCTCGGAGTTCACCCATTTTGATACCCGAGGAGGCGACCCGGACCTGCACTCCCACGTCCTAGTCGCCAACAAAGTGCAAGGCCCCGACGGACGATGGTTGAGCCTGGATTCACGGGCAATCCACCAGATGCACCAAGCGATCTCGGCCCGCTACGATGCGATCCTGCACGACAAGCTCACCCGCCAGATGGGTGTCGAGTTCGAGGCCCACTACCCACACCGGGATAAGGCTCCGATCTGGGAAATCGCCGGGATTGACCGCCGACTCATCGACGCATTCTCATCCCGCCGCACCCTCGCCAGACCTGTTTACGACCGCCTAGTTGCCGAGTTTGTCGACACCCACGGGCGCCAACCTTCGCAACGTGCTGCCTACGCTCTGTGGCAGAAGGCGATCCTGGACACTCGTGACGCCAAGAAGCCCGCGCAGTCCCTTGACGAACTCCGCAACGCGTGGCGACAGTCCGCTCAAGAGCGCGTGGGAGCCGAAGCAGTCGAGGCCATCACCGAGCGCGTGACCGCCTCCGATACCGAAACAGAGCGACCGGTATTTGACGTCCAGGAGCACAGCCAGCTGGTGGCTCGGCAGGCCATCTCACGGGTGACCCAGATGCGTGCACAGTTCCGCGCCTCACACGTGGACACCGCCGTATCCACCGCACTCAAGGGCTACCGCTTTACCACCGACGAGGAGCTGAATCGAGCCCACGCCGCTGTGCTGGAGTACGCCATGGAAAGCATTGCGGTGCCCCTGACACCACCGGAACCACTGACTCTGCCGGCGCAGTTGATGACTGAGCAAGACAGGGGAATTGACCGGCACGCCAACAGCGAAAAGTTCACCACCGACGCCGTCCTCGACGCCGAAACCGCTGTCCTTGACGCTGCCCAAACCCCGGTCGCAGTGTTCGCCACCGACGCCGCACTTGATGCTGCCGAGCAGGCCCACCTCGCGGCCACCGGGTGGAGCCTGAACCCCGGCCAGCACGCTCTGGCACAGCACCTGCTCACCGTCGGAACACTCGTGGCCGCAGGGGTCGGGCCGGCCGGCACCGGCAAGACCGCCTCGATGAAGATCGTGGCCGATACCTGGCAAGAAACAGGACGGAAGGCGATCGGGCTGGCTCCCTCTGCCGCCGCCGCCAGCGTGCTGTCAGAAGACATCCACGCCCCCGCCCACACCATCGACTCACTGACCTTCACCTGGCGAGGACTCCACCCCAACCAGCCCGGACAAACCCTGTCGGCACTGCCGGTACAGATCAACCCCGGCGACATGCTCCTGGTCGATGAAGCCGGAATGGCCAGCACCGAGAACCTCGCCGCACTGACCGAGATCGCCGCCGAATCCGGGGCAGTCGTGCGACTGATCGGCGACCCGTACCAGCTGTCCGCGGTCAACTCCGGCGGCATCTTCGCGGAAGTGTGCCGCACCCCCGGCACCGTAGAGCTCGACCAGGTCATGCGCATGGGAGCAGACACCCAGCAAGCAGAAGCAACACTGGGGCTTCGTGTCGGCGACACCGATGCCCTCGAGCTATACCAAGGCCGCGACTGGATCAGTGGTGGACACCGAGAGTCCATGCTCACCGACGCCGTGCAGGCCTACCTCGCCGACCGCGACGCCGGCCGCAAGTCACTGATCATCGCCTCCCGCAACGACGACGTCGACACCCTCAACGAAGTCATCCGCGCACAACGCATCGCAGAAGGCCTCGTCGACGACACCCGCACCACCACCGTCTCCCGCTCAGACACCGTCGGCGTCGGAGACACCGTCATCGCCCGCAAGAACTCGAAGCTCTACACCACAGACAGCAAATACCTCGGGCGGGTCATCAACGGCCAACTCTTCACCGTCACCGACCTCGCCGACGACGGCACACTCGCCGTACGCGACATCAACACCGGCCAGGACATGCTCATCCCCGCCGACTACGCCGGCACCAACATGCACCTGGGCTACGCGGCCACCATCCACCGCGCCCAAGGCTCCACCGTGGATACCACCCACGCCGTCATCGACACTTCCGTCGATCGGGCCGGCCTGTACGTCGCCATGACCCGAGGCAAGAAAGAAAACCGCGTCTACACGGTCTGCGAACCCGACCTCGACCTCTCCGCCGAAGACGGACACATGCACTCCGCCGGCGACCGCCCCGCACCAACCGCCCAAGAAGTGCTGTCCACGGTCCTGGCCCGCGACACCCGCCACACCTCGGCCATCGAAACCCTGCGGCAGGAATACACCGACGCCACCGACCCCGCACGCCTCGAACAGCTCTACCGGCACGGCGCAGAACTCGCCGCCAGAACCTTCACCGCAGACACCCTGCCCGAGTACATCGACGCTCTCCCGCGGGCTTACGCCCACCAGATTGATGCTGATCCCGAGCTGCGCACCGAGATTGCGCACGCCTGGACCGAAGCGGCACTGGCAGGCCTGGACCCCCGAGAAATGTGGGCCCAGGCCACCGACACCCTCGACACCGCGAAATCCGCTGGCGCAGTCATCGCCCACCGAATCCGACACGTGACCCGCGAGGTCGGTGAGAAGCTCGAACTGCCCATTCCCCCACCAGAAACCACCACCGGTGACCCGGAACTGGCCACGTGGCTGACCGACACTCGCCACACGCTCACCACCGCGCCGGCCGAGTCTCCTGCCGCCACCGTGAGCGACTTCACCACGTCCTACCTCGCCCACCGAGCCGCCGAACGAGAGCACGGCCCGGACACCCACACGGCAAGCCCATCGGCGTGGGGGCCTGTCACCGACTCCTCCCCCGACCTGTGGTGACAGCCCTGTTGTGAGCCGGCGGCCATCTGAGATGTCAGGCAGCAGTGGCGGCCCATTGGTGGGGTCGGCCAGTACGTCAGGGGCGGGAATGGGCTGCGCTGGCCGCGGCAATCAGCCTCTCGGTACGGTGCGAGCATCTCGCCAAGGGTTAGGCGTGGCCAGATTCTTTGAATAGATGGGTGCGCGAGGTGGCGTCCCAGGTCAACATTCCCAGCTCGTGCAGCACCTTCAGGGACGCCAGCACGTCGCTAGCACTGGCTTGGTCATCGCCAACGAGATCGAGCGGCGTGATCGAGTGCGCGGCTCCGTCAACATCACGCAGATGCAGCGGGTGCGACAGCAGCATCTCCAGCAGCACCTCCTCAGTCAGGGACGGCACCACCTTTTGGATCGTTGCCACGACCTCGGACATCTGCCAGGCCGGGTACGGCAACGGCAAGTACAGCGCTTGAGACGGCGCTACCGTCGACGTTGTCGACGCTCGGGGGTCCACCCGGTTTCGGGACCGAGTGTTCTTGGTCTTTCTGCCTTTCGATTTAGGCATGTGCTCCCTTGGTGGTGGTTATCGTAATCAACAACCACTAGATGCTACTCATAGTCTGTAGACCGATAGTGTTCATCGGGTGAATGTGAAGGCATGCTTTGCGATGCCGACCTGCTCACCCAGTTCGGCACCCGTGTCCGCACCGCACGCGCAGGTACCGGACTGTCACAAGAGGCGTTGGCGGAAGCGTGCGGTCTACACCGCACCTACGTTGGCTCGGTCGAACGCGGTGAACGCAACGTCGGACTGCTGAACCTGCTCAGCCTTGCCGCCGCGCTGCGCGTCGATCCCGCCCACCTAGTAGAAGGCCTGCACCGCCCGCCTGCTCCCTGACCACACGTGCGTTGGCGCGCGTTCAGGCGACTTTGCTGGCAGTGGTGATCAGTTCCCACCGGACCGACACCGCCACCTCCGATCCGGCCGAAGCTCCAGCCGGCACCGACTACGCCCCTAGCGTCTTCGCTGTGTTGTTCCTTGGCCACCGAGCCGCAGAACACCAACACGACACCCACACCGCGGAACAGGAACCCATCGTCTTCTCCCCTGCCCTGTGGTGAGCGTCCCTCTAAGCCACGACCTCTGGCCAGGATCAGGCTGCGGCGCTCGACCACTGGTGAGGGGCGGCCAGCACATCTGGGGCGGGCAGGGCAGCACGGGCCGCGGCAACCAGCTCCCACCAGCTTGCCGGGTCAGCCTCCCGATGCCGGTCTTGAGCAGCCATTGCGGCCCCCCACGTGGTTGCTTCCACCGGCGGGCCGGTGGCTGTTGCTCCGTAGGCCAGCGCAATGTCGACCGGGTGGACCTGCTCGGCCTCACCGGGAGTTGGGAAGTGGCCCCACTCCCCTAGCGCGTCGGATTGATCTTGCTGGTAGCGGGTGGTGAACCACCACACAAATACCGCCGACTGCAACCGGTACAACCGCATCCGATCTGCATGCGCTCCCGTCACCCCAGCTAGCGCCGCTGCCCGGGCTAACCGGGAGCGGCCCTGGTAGACGCGCCCGTTCGAGGTGCACAAGCCGTACGCCTGGAGTGCGCCAAGCTTGCTGCGCACCGTTGCCGCGCAGATCCCAAGACGAGCGGCGATCTGCCGCACCGGCAGGCGCTGCGTGCGCAGCAGATCCCACACCCGCAAGCCGAGCACCCCTAGCGAACGGGCATGCCAGATGTCCGCGCGGGCGGATTCCAGCTCTGCTCGCAGCCGCTGCTCAAGGGCTGGGGAAAATACTGCGCCACTTCTTGTCTCCCCGCCCCCGTGCGCTACCAGCCTCCAGGTCGCGGCCCACGGGCCCACCGCCCGCTGGGTGCGCCGGATCCAGCCGCGGTCGGTCAGGTCTTTAAGCCGGTCTGCGACGGTGTCTCGGGCCAGGCCCGCTGCCAAGGCCCAATCTCTTTCGGAGAAATGGACTTCTTCAGTGGCGGCATCGAGGGTGCGGGCGGCTAGGGCGAGCAGGACCAGGCGTGCCTGGGACCCGGTTTTTCCCTGCCACTGCTGCGGTTTGCTGTCCATTCGGGTTAACAGGTCTGCGACGGTCTGTTCCACGGTGTGCCGGGCTGGGCTGGTGGTGCAGGTGGCGGGGCCGGTGTAGCTGGCCGCGGTGACGGCTTTGGTCCACTGACGTGCGAGCTCCTGCTCGGCGTCCAGGCGCGGGGTCCGGCCGACTGCTGTGCGGTGGGTGCGCAGGAACTCCAGACCCGGCCACTGCGCCGTGAATGCTGCCTCGGCGAGGTCTCGGTGTTGCATACGGGCATGTGCGCAGGCCAGCAGGATGGACCACCCAATCGCTGAGGCATCTGTGCCGGCAGCGATCGGGGTGTCGGCGAGAGCGCGAATCCTGGCGGCGAGCGGTCGGCGTGGGCCGGCCAGGTACGGACGCCCCTGGATATCAACATGCACCGGCCGGGTCGTCACCTGCGGATGCGGCCCTGAAATGGGACTCGGACGCGTGTCGAGGTGTTCGGTAACCCGATGTAAGGCTCGAAGAGATGCGGGGCGAATGTCGGTGCTACTGAGAGGGACCGAGGCTCCGCCGGAGCGGTGGGGCGAGCCAGGAGCGCGAACGCAGCCGGTGCGAGGGTTTGCCAGAGGTCCGCGGTCAAGTGAAGGCCAGGCGGCGGCGAATGCGTCCACTAGTGGTGCGAGCCGGGCCGGTGAGATCGCGGCACTGAGGCGGATCCACACGTGGTATCCCCCACCGGGCCCGGATGAGCACACCAGATGTTCGACCCCGGTGGCGCTCAAAGCGGAGGTGCAGTTGGCGAGGTCTGCGGTGGCGGTTGAGCCGGCGTGATGGGCGTCAAAGTCCAGAGCAAGCAGGCGAAAGCGGCCGGCGTCATCGGTCAAATGCAGCGCATATGGCACATCCGGGCCGGGGGCGCCGTCGGTGAAGCGTCGAGTTGTCGAGAAGGTGTGCGCTTTGCGTGGATCGACACGCACATACGGGCGCGGACTCCACGCACTCGCCACTGATTCCCACCACGTGTTGGCCTGATGGGATGCGGTTTTTCTGGTATCAGAATAGGACACGCCGTCCGGAACGAGTGGACCGTCCGGAAGGTATGACCTACCCTGAGAGGTGCCTGGAAGCACAGCTCTCCTAAATGGTGAGCAACCCCGAGTTCGAGCGCCAACTCAAACTCTTGACTTTCGATCCCGGTCCACCGGTCAGTGGGCCGGGATCAGTCATTTTGCGGATTGCATGATCTTTAGTTGTCAGTCACAGATCTGACTACTTCACGCTGGGATCGCCTCCTGGTCGTCAAAATTCGACACGGCTTCGGGCATGCCGAGGTGTGTCGCAGCGACTTCGGCTACATACTGGTTCATGGAGATGCCACGTGCTTTGGCTTCACGTCGAAGCGCGTCGTAAACATCCGAAGGTACGCGGACCGTCATGCGTGTCCGCTCCCCTAGGGCTGGTCTGCCCGGCCCAGAACGTGTGGTCGCCATGACGTCAAAATTCGCATGCCTGACGTCAGAAATGGGTGCGACACGCTCACGACGTCAAAAATGACGGTAGATAGTGCGTGGGACGGCAGGCTGAAGTTCAGGAGTCAGTCGATCGTGGGTCGGCGGCCCGCCATCCTCGCTTGAAACTCGAGTTTGGCATTGGTCTGAGAGCATCGACCAGAACCAGCGCCATTCGGAGGGCGCTAGTGGGCGCCGGCGCCCGATCCGATGCTGCTCAAGACTGTTGATTCCTGATCAGCAGTCTCGAGACTCCAAGTACTCGACGATTGCGATGTCGGTGATAGATGCGATGCTTATAGAGCGGTCGCCTGTCTCGTAGCGAAGCTTGTCGACAGCGCGGAGTAGCCGCGCTTTCGTTGATGGGCGCAGCCGGACATTGTGCTGCTCCGTCAGTCGCTCCTCCCCTCGCCCAGCTGGCTGGGTTGGCTGTGGGGAGGGAAGCGGCACGGCAGCGGCCGGTGTGGTGGCCGGGGTAGGCCGCTCTGGCAAGTCTGCTGCGGGGTGGGCAGCTCGTCGGATTGCGGGTTCACGCTGGACGCTCATGCTGCGTTTCCTTCGAATTCGATCGCCAGCTCGGAAAGTAGATCTGTGTAAGCCACCTGGAGAGCCAATGCCTTGCCGCCAGTAAACTTGTGGATCGGCGTGTGAGTGCTATGTGCGTCCTGTCGGGCGGTAAGTTCCGGAATGGCGGTCTTCGCGACCAGTTCTCCGTAAGTGCTACGCAACTCGCGTTCGCGGAATTGGTGCTCCCCGGTGGCCCGTTTACGGCTAAGGACGATTTTTTCCATTACGAGCCGGGGGTTCGGTCGTCTCTGAACATTGCGGATCGTTTCCTGAAGGTTCTCGATCCCCCGGACGCTGTCGATGGTCGGCTCGGTCACAGCAATGACCCCGTCGACTGCGCACAGCACGGCAAAGAGCAACTTCCCCAGTGACGGTGGACAATCGAAGAGGACCGCGTCGTAGGGCGAGAGGTCGAGCCCCTCGAATGCGATGTCGAGGCGGAAGATCAAATCGTTGGCGCCGTCTGATTCGATGTTGGCTAGTGCTTCGTTGGACGGGATGAGGTCAACCCTGTCCCATGGAGTTGCGATGACGGCGTCGGCCGCAGATCCCGAAGCTGTTCGGTTCATGAGGTCGAACGTGGTCATCATGCCGTCCGTGATTTCGACACCGAGTCCCGTGGTGGAGTTCCCTTGGGGATCGACGTCCACAATCAGAACGTTGCGCCCTTGAGCGCTCAGCGCACTAGCCAGCCCGAGCGTCGTTGCAGTTTTGCCGACGCCGCCCTTCTGATTACAGAGCGCTAACTTTCGGATCATGTACGTTCCTCTCGAAGTGGATGCCAGCCAGAGGTAGCCGCTAGTTTGGCTGGCCATGTATGTGCACTGAGGTACTCGTTGGTAGCTAGTGCTGCATCTCTAGCTACGTTACCTCTCATAGTTATCTGTGCAACGGAAACTCGCAAAGCGCACGTAACTATACGTGCCAGGCTAGCTAGCAGTGCTAGCAATGCGCGCATTGCTACAGTAGCTAACTGCGGCTCGACTGACAGTCCTCCACCACGGCGAAGGCCACGGAAATGCGCATACCAGCACTAACCGCGATTGATTGGGTCTGGTGTCATTGATGATGGCGGTTGCCGGCAGCGTGATGGTGGGGGTGTGGACGTTCGCCGTGTTGATGGTCGTGCTGGTCAGAGCTGCCGTCCCGCCTCGGCACGCCGCGCAGAATCGCGAGGGCTTCTCGTGGTTCTGGGTGTTCTTCCCGATGGCGGTGCTCTTGGTGGCCGGGTCGCTCCACATGTGGCTACCGGGGATCAGTGCGGCCAGTGCCTGGACGATGTACATGTCGCTGGCGGACCGGGGCAGCGGCCTACAGTTTTTGAGTGATGAGCAGCTGTGGCAGCTCCAAGCTTTTCTGCTGGGGCGGTGGATCCTGCCAGTCGCCGCGCTAGTCCTGGTGGGACTGTCAGTGTGGTCGTGGCGCCGCGGACACATCTGAGTAGCGACCTAGTGACGCCGTGGGGGAGTGAGACGGGGTGCGGATTGTCGGAACGCGTCTTATCGGCACTCGGGAAGGTGGACTTATCGATCGCGGAAGAGTCAGTCGTGGTTTTCTGCTGCGGCCGCAGCAGGTTCGTCACCACGGAGCGAGACGAGGATTAGGCCGGGCGTCTCCGATGCCGAGATGTTGGCGTGTTAGGGCATGAGGTGATGTCACTATTTTCGGGCAACCGGGCCAGTTATGTCCGCCTGTATTGATAGGTGCGGATTTCGCGAACTTTCTCCTTCTTGCCTGCAGAGGTGAAGGTGGCGTGGTGGGCGAAGTGCACCACGGTGCCGTCTTCGAGGGTTGCGGTTCCATCGCAGGCGGCTTCCTTGCCGTGGCTAAGTAGTCCGTGCACCACCAGGCGGGTCATCGGCCCGGGGGCGCGGAACGAACGAAGGGTGGCCGCAGTCCCGTGACACGGGGTGTCAGAGGATGAGCCGACGAGCGTATGGCTGACATCGTCGGCCAGCCACGAGGCGAGTGTCGAGTCGTCTCCCTGTGCCCAGGCGAGAAGGATCTGGGCTGTGATCGCCGTGCGTGGCGAGTTGCCGCAGTGCTCGAGCCCGGTAACGGACATGCTGCCCTCAGTCATCGAACTGCCCTGCATCTACGGTGCGACGGTTGGATATGGCAAGTAGGAGATCCTTCGAGGCAAGCTCGAGAGGGGCTCCGTGGCCGATGGAGAAGTCAGTGTCGGAGGCAACGAGAGTCCGGTCCAGGGCCACTCCAAAGTGAGCCAACGCCCGCTCGCCTCCGTGCCGCAGGACTAAGCCGATTCGTTCGGGCGGAGGGGCCGGCAATCCCAGCGGCTCGGTGATGTCGAGGCCGTGAATCACATCGTGGCTAAGCGCAGCGTCGTCACCGCCGCCGGGGGGATGCCAGACGGTGGTGATGTTGTCGGCGAGGAATCGAAGCAAGTGGGAACTGTCGTGCTCGGCCGTATCCCGGCGGGCGGCTGCATTGGCGAAGCGGTCGAATGAGAACCGCGCTCTGGCCAGTCCCGACAGCATCGCAAGCGGTGTGGTGCGGTACGGCATTGTCATGTGAGCCACTACCTCCCGGACCCGCCACCCTTCGCACAAGGAGCGCGCGTCCCATCCGGACTCGGGCAGTTCTTCCAGTAGTCCGACCAGCCGGGATCGCTCGGCGAACGCTTCCCTGTCGAGGGGGGTGGGGTCTGGCTGTCTGAACACGGAGTTACCTTTCCGGTCCGGGCTTTTGCGGCAAGGGATCGATTGGTAGTTATTTGCTACTATTCGGTCTTGGTTCGACTTTGTCAAGGGGAGGGGAGGCGTGATGGGCCGCACGTACGGTCAATTTTGTGGCTTGGCCAGGGCGGCGGAGGTTCTCGGTGAGCGTTGGACGCTTCTGGTTCTTCGCGACCTGTCAGTTGGCCCGGCGAGGTTCACCGACCTCCGGGCGGGCCTTCCGGGGATCGCCGCGACCATGCTCACCTCGCGCCTGCGTGACTTAGAGGAGGCAGGCGTCGTTGTGCGGTCGCGTCAGGGAAAGTCGGTCACCTACGACCTCACCGACCTGGGCCGGGCCGCAATGCCTGCGCTCAGGGCAATGAGCTTGTGGGGCGCCTCGACTATGGCGACTCCCCGTGTCGGGGAGATCGTCACGGATCGTTCGCTCGCTGCCATGATGATGACGACGAGGACAGACGCCCCACTGGATCCGTTCGTGGTCGAGGTCAGAGCTGGCGAAGCCATTGCACACGCCGAGGTCACGACGTTCGGCGTCGAGACCGGTGTGGGGCCTGCACGGGTCCCGGACTGCGTGTTCTCCGGTCCCGGGCTGAGGGCCGCGTTGGCGGACCCTTCCTCGCTCAGCGACCTCGTTGCCGAGGGGCTGGTCGAGTTCTCGGGGGAGCGGGTATTCCTCGAGCGATTCGCTGCTGCGTTTTGCGCACCGTTGACGAGTCCGATGCTGCACTGAAGTGCAGACACGGCGACAGGTTTCGAGGTGGAGCGAAGCGATACCGCCCGAGCACGCGGATCAATCACACGCAGTGGCGAAGAGTGCAAAGCTACCTTCGGAATGCAAGACGCTTGCCGAACTGCACTGCCGCTGAACAGCAAACATGACGGAATCTCACATTATCGGCGCCTCCAAAGCGAGAGCCTGTGAGCGCTTCGCTGTAGGAGAAGTCATAGTCCGAACTAGATGGGCAGTGAGTGAATATTCGTCTCACTGGGGGCCAGGGCTATTGCCTCTGGGGGCCACCGGCTGTTTGCGCGAATAT
>NZ_BAAAQG010000019.1:0-1965 GCF_039531545.1 Dietzia cercidiphylli | reverse complement strand
GAAAGGCGTCCCAAACACCTGGACGACCACTCCCGACTGGTCTACTCCGAGGTCCACGACGACGAGACCGGTGCGACCGCCGCCGCCGTATTGGCCAACGCGGTGGCGTGGTTCGCCGACAGGAACGTCACCGTGCGCCGCGTGCTCAGTGGCAGATAGGGCTTGTCGGTACCGCGGGTCCGGCGAGTTGGTACCGCTGTTCCGGCGACCCGGAACCGGCCCGCGCGTGAGGCGGGCCGGCACCGTCGGGGGTTACTCCCAGTAGCCGGTGGTCGCCCGGGCTTGGTCGTCGCGTTGGCGTCGCATGTCGACTTCGCCGAGGTTGATCTCGCGGGCGTTGTTGGCCAGCCGGTTGACGATGGAGTCCGCGGCCACCCGGTCAGGTAGGGCCTCGAGCCAGTACGCCGGTCGGGATTGTGAGGCGATCATCGTCGGCAGCCGGTGCTCCCGGTTGGCCAGCACGGCGAACAGGTCGTTCGCGGCCTCGGGGTCGATGCCCACGGTGAGGAAGTCGTCGATGATCAGCAGTTCCACGTCCGACAGGTCGTTGAGCATTTTTTGGTGGCGGATCCCGTCACCACGGGCGATGACCAGCCGCCGGGCGAGTTCGTCCATGCGGGCGTAGGTGACGGTGTGCCCGTTCTGGCAGGCGGCGATCCCAATCGCGCAGGCCAAGTATGTCTTCCCGCCGCCGGTCGGCGAGAGCACCAGCAGGTTGGTGGGGTCTTGCCTCCAGTTGTGCCCGGCGTAGCGTTTCATCCGCACCGGGGTGATCCCGCGTCCTTCCTGGTAGTTGATCTCCGCGATCGAGGCCTGCGGGATCGGGAACTTCGCGGCGCGGATCAGCTTGTCGATCCGGTGGGCTTGGCGCTGGTCCAGGGCGTCGTCGACGGCGGTGAGGAAGATCTGCTCCGGGGTGAGCTCGTCATTGGCCTCATCGCTGATGAGCTCCTCGAACCGGGTCGCCACGTGCGTGATGCGTAGGTTGCGGAACTTCTGGTGATCGATCTCGGTGAACATCACACGCCCTCCCCGCTGCGCCCACGCGCATAGTGATCGGCCGAGCGGACTTGAATCGCGCCGTCGTCTCGGGCCCCGGCCGGTGGCGGCGGTTTTCGTGTGGCCGCCGCCGGGACCACGGGCCGGGGCGCCTTGTGGTCGGAGTCGATGCTCGCCATGACGCGTTTGAGCACGCTGTAGCTACCGGCACTGTTCTGGTTGAGCAGTACCTGGCAGGCTGCCTCGAGCCGCTGGCGACTGCGCTTGCCGAGAGTTTCGAGGATGTTCTGGCAGTCCAGATAGCCCTGCGCCTCGATCACGTGACGATCAAGGATCTGGGCGATCACCTGCTCAGTGGCGGGGCCGAACCCGCGGGCACGGTCGGTGAACCACTGCCGGGACCACAGACCGTCGATACCCTGGTGCTCCTTCGGGGCGTGAGCGAGCACGGTCGAGTACTGGCCTTTGCGGCCGTGGCGCCGTGGGTGCTCGCAGACGACCTGGTCACCGTCGAAGAGCGTCACCGACTGCGCGGTCAACCGGACTCGCAGCAGTTGACCGGCGAAGGTGTACGGCACCGAGTAGTACTGCGAATCGCAGGAGACGTGATAGTTCCGTCCGACCTTGAGCTGCTTCCACTCCACCGTGGCGAACCCGTCGTCTGGCAGCACCGCCAGCAGCGGCGCCTCATCGGACTCGAATCGCTCCCACCGTGTCGTACCGTCAGCCCGGCGAATCTGGGTGTTGATCTCGGCGACGCGGTCATCAATCGCCGCGTTCAGGGCCTCGACGGTGGTCCACACCTCCTCGGCGAGGTAGCCGATCACGCGCTTGTTGACCACGTCCACCGCCGACTCCACGGCCGCTTTGTCTGTCTTATCCCGAGTTCGGGATAAAAAGGACTATCCCGAGGATTCTGTAATCCCGAGTCGCGGCCGTGGGGTGCTGGTCGGCGCCGGTTCTGGC
>NZ_BAAAQG010000018.1:0-620 GCF_039531545.1 Dietzia cercidiphylli | reverse complement strand
TGGGGCGTACTGCAAGCCCTGCCAGGTCGGCGGCAACCACTCGCGGGGGATGGGCGTGAACGACAGCCCGGATGTCTGGGCGGCGCCGGAAGAGCTCGGTGTGCAGCGGCAGTTCGTTGGGGACCGTGTACCCGTCCGCGAGCTCGCCGTCGGCGGCGGGATTGCCGTCGAGGTCCACCATGCGGATGTCTTCGGCTTGCGTATACGCCAGTCCGCGTTCGTACGGGCCGCGACAGCGCACCAGCAATGTGCTGTCGGTAATTTTCAGGCTGATGTGACCCAAGATTCCATCTGCAAGGCCCCGATGGGCCAAGACCCGGCAGGCGAGGGCGATACGTTCCCGGGTGACGCTCTCGGTCTGGGGCAGCAAGTTCCCGGGTGTCATGACGCCCTCCTCGCCGGTGGCTCCAACTGGGGTTCGAGCTTGGCGCGCAGATCCTGCACCGTGATGCCCCTGGCCATGCCCAGACGGCAGGCAATGAGGGCTTTGGGCCAGTTCACGATGGCTGCGCCCCGGACGGTGGTGCCGTCGATGGTGTAGAGGGCGGCGAACTTGCCGTGGACCTGCGGGTGTCCGATGAGGACGTGGTCGACATTGCCTCCGACGCGTCCCACGACCT
>NZ_BAAAQG010000017.1:0-620 GCF_039531545.1 Dietzia cercidiphylli | reverse complement strand
TGGGGCGTACTGCAAGCCCTGCCAGGTCGGCGGCAACCACTCGCGGGGGATGGGCGTGAACGACAGCTCGGATGTCTGGGCGGCGCCGGAAGAGCTCGGTGTGCAGCGGCAGTTCGTTGGGGACCGTGTACCCGCCCGCGAGCTCGCCGTCGGCGGCGGGATTGCCGTCGAGGTCCACCATGCGGATGTCTTCGGCTTGCGTGTACGCCAGTCCGCGTTCGTACGGGCCGCGACAGCGCACCAGCAATGTGCTGTCGGTAATTTTCAGGCTGATGTGACCCAAGATTCCATCTGCCAGGCCCCGATGGGCCAAGACCCGGCAGGCGAGGGCGATATGTTCCCGGGTGACGCTCTCGGTCTGGGGCAGCAAGTTCCCGGGTGTCATGACGTCCTCCTCGGCGGTGGCTCCAACTGGGGTTCGAGCTTGGCGTGCAGATCCTGCACCGTGATGCCCCTGGCCATGCCCAGACGGCAGGCAATGAGGGCTTTGGGCCAGTTCACGATGGCTGCGCCCCGGACGGTGGTGCCGTCGATGGTGTAGAGGGCGGCGAATTTGCCGTGGACCTGCGGGTGTCCGATGAGGACGTGGTCGACATTGCCTCCGACGCGTCCCACGACCT
>NZ_BAAAQG010000016.1:0-12047 GCF_039531545.1 Dietzia cercidiphylli | reverse complement strand
TGTTCAGGAAGCACTTCGGTCTATTTTCGCCCAGCGATCCGCAGATCCCCGTGAATCACCGGGGCTAGTAGTCCAGGTCGAGCAAGGTTTGTCTCCAGCGAAAGAGGAGGCTCGAATAGCAGAGATTCTCGCAGTAATGGAATCGACCTGGCCTGCATTGTCGGGCTACGCCCTTGCTCACGCGTTTGGCGACCACGGCCAGTACAAAGTTGGCGACAAGAGCGTCCGATACCTACCGCCCGAAGCTATCTCCGGTGACGACCAGGCACGGGTAGTGCTGTTCAAGTCCGCACTGACTACCGGATGGGACTGCCCGCGGGCCGAGGTGATGATCTCCTTTCAGAACAAGGACAGCTACACCGAAATCGCCCAGCTCATTGGGCGGTTAGTCCGAACGCCTCTGGCCAAGCGCGTCGATAGTGGGGAGGACCGACTCAACGAGGTTGCTGCGTACCTGCCCGGATTCCGCACGGAGCATGTCGCGCGCGTCGTCAACGCCCTCACTGAGGAGGAGACCGTAAAGGTTGACATAGTGGTCGCTCCCGTCGTGTGCACAAGGTCGGCAGATGTGCCCGCCGAGTTGTTCGATCTGCTCGACAATGTTCCGTCCTACACTCGACAGAGCGCATCGTTCAGCTCGCGCACCGCCCAGCTGATGCGCTTGGCCGCGACGCTCACCGAACACGGTCTCATCAATCAGGGTTCGGTCAAGGCAAAGCAGTGGATCGTCGACCAGATGCGTGCTGCCGACGGACAGCGCAGCAGCGAAATCGACGCCAAGGTTGAAGACATCCTGTCGCTGAACATCAGCACCACGATGGTCGCCTATGGCGAAGCAATCATGCAGAGCGTCGGCAAGTCCGCCACCCCGACTAACGAGCGCGACCTAGAAGGTTACTTTCTGAAAGCGAAACGTCTTCTTCCGGACGGCTCAGCTAACTGGTATTACAACGATCTCTGCGATCGGGGCGAGGACGACCTCGACGCCTCTGCCCGATTGGCCGCAATGGCGGACCTGGGGTTCAAGACGGTGGTCGAGGAGCAGGCAGCAGCCCTCATTGACAGCTGGCGCCACCAGCATTCCGCCAAGGTGTCGGCGAAACCGCGCCATATCCGAAACCAGATAGAACCGCTGTGGCACCTAGGTGACGCGCCGATGCTGCCGACTACGGTCACGGCCCGTGATGCTTACCCGGCGGCGACCGAGAGGGTGCGTGGCACGACGGTGGAGCCAATTGGCACCTACCCATCGCATCTCTATGTCATACCGTCGGGTAAGCCCGACGCTGGCAAGTTCCCCGTCGACACCTCTCGATCCTCGTGGGAGAAAGAAGTCCTCGACGCCGAACTCAACTCGAGCACACTCGTTGGTTGGTACCGCAACCCGTCATCTGGACAGCACGCGTTGGCGGTCCCGTACGAGTTCGGCGACAAGCACCAGCTGATGCACCCCGACTTCCTGTTCTGGCACGACGACGGCGACAGCGAGTTCGTAATGGACATCATCGACCCTCACCGCTTCGATCTCGCCGACACCTCAGCCAAATGGTCGGCGTTGGCTCGCTACGCCCAGACCCATAAAGACCTCATTCGCCGTTGCTTGGCCATAGCAAAGATCGGTGAATCGCTGCGGGCTTTGGATCTCACTGCCGAAGGAATAGGCGAACGCATCGCCGAGGCAACGAATCAAGCCCTAATTGAGGCGATCTTCGTTGCTGAGGGGGTTTCGTATCCGTGACAGTCTGACTCCCATATTCTGTTGACGAGCTCCGGAAGCCAGTGCGATATACCCGCCTCACCCAGGTTTGCAGCTCGCGTCAGTGGACGGCGGCGGGGTGAACCCATGAGGCCACTGCGCGTCGGGGAGCTTCCACTCCGGAGGGGTCGGAAGTGGGTTCGGGTGTTCCCAGCACACCCCGGTCAGATCTGCATCACGCAGATCTGTGCCGCTCATGTTGGCCCCTCGGAGGTCAGCGCCTACTAATGACGCACCAATCAGTTCTGCATCTGAGAGATCCGCCTGGTAAAGGTCGGCGTTGCTGAGGTCGGCACGAAAGAAGTTGGCACCGCTCAGATCGGCCTCTCTCAAGACCGCGCCGTGCAGGTCGGCGGAACCCATCCGCGCGCTGGCGAGGGTCGCACCTCTGATGAATGCGCCGCTCAGGTTCACATTATGCATGGACGAGCCTGCGAGATCCGCACCGTTCAGACTGGCACCGGACAAGTCGGCCCCATAGAAATCTGCGTTTCGCAGATCAAGACCGCCCAGGTATTGGTCCCGGAGGTCAAGCCAAGTGAAGGGGCGGGGAAGGAGCGGGTCGGTCGATGATCGCTCGCGGACGAACGTGAGATTGGCGGCGCGGAGTTCTCGGTCGGCTCGGGCGTCGTCGATTCTTTGCTGAGCGACAACAGTCCAGTAAGAAGTGGTGCCACCGACGATGATCCCTACGATGCCTGCGATGAGGATGTCGCGTACCCACCAGGTGGGTCCGGTTTGGGGTGGTGAGCTTGATTCCTTCGGCGGTTTCACGTCGTTGTGATGACCAGCGAGCTGCCGGCGGCGCCGCGGCCTCTGGGGTGGGCGCATGTAGTGAGAAATCGGAGACCACCTTTCGCTATGGCCGGATAAGAAGCACGCACTAAGTGTTGGGCAGATAGCGATACACCGAGGTGCGGTGTATGCCGAAGTACCGGCCGAGTTCGGCGGCGGTGTAGTCGCCGGAGGCGTGCATCCGACGTAGCTTCTCGGCCTCGATGGGGGAGAGCTTGTGCTGTCGGCCCTTGTACTTGCCCTCGGCTTTCGCTCGGGCCACGCCCTCGCGTGTGTGTTCGCGGTTCATGGCGACCTCGAACTCGGCAGTCATCCCAAGCACCTGGAACATCATCGCGCCCATGGGATCAGCGGGATCATATGTCGCGCGTCCGACGGTCAGGGCCGCGCCCTTGGCGCGGATCTCGTCGGCGATGTCGAGCAGATCGCGCAGTGAGCGTCCAAGCCGATCGAGCTTGGTCACTACGAGCTCGTCACCGTCCCGCAGCTCGCCCAGGGCGCGGTCGAGCGCCGGCCGTACGCGCCGGCGACCGCTCACCCCTCGATCCAGATGGATTTTCTCGGGCGAGACTCCGAGAGTGATGAGGGCTTCTCGTTGCGTCTCGACGTTCTGTTCCGCGGTCGACACGCGCCCATATCCGATCTTCACGCCGCAAGTGTCGCATATGACCGTGTTGTGTGCTCATTATTTGCACTACTCGTAAATACGACACCGGCACGTAGCGCCGTTAAGGTTCGAGCTGCGCGATCTTCCAACGCATGAGGGCTCGTTGGGTGTCGCGCTAGGGATTAACTAATGCGACACCGTATTTAGGCAACCTGTCGCGAATCGCGACCCAAGTTGATAATAGAATCGAAGTGCTGTTCCACGGGAGTGGACTAGGTCAGGTATTCAGGTCGGTCGTAACGAGGTAAATCCATTTCCGGAATATTTGGAAGATCAGGGATTAGTCCATGAGCGAAACTCAATACATCGGGCGATGCCGACATGTGATTTGGAATGCTGAAGGAATCCCCTCTGGGGGCTATTTGTCCATCGGCGAGACACCGTAAGCCTGGAGCTCCCTTAAAAAGGGCTTCGAACTCGCGAATCGACGAACAGTACTGATTCAAATCGGGATATGCGTATGGTCGCAGGAACCGATTCAGTCCCGCCAAGCCAAGAAGAGATTGAACGACCATTTCTATTATGAGCGGGTCGTCTTCGAGCTCTCGCAGATCTCGCTTTAAGCTGCTGTTAATTCTCTGGCTGTCCAAGAAGGCAGAGCGCTCGAGACGTACCTCGCAAACGCCGATATTTCCCGATGGGGTTGCGCTAGCGGTGGCAGAAAATCGAATGACCTCCATCGTGTCATGGTGCATGATGTTTCGGAGTCGACTTAGGAAGCGGTAGCCAAAGTTTTCATCGTAGAGGCGACTGTATTCTTTCGTCGCTCGAATATGTTCTTCCGAGTTCTCGCCCCGGGATCGTTGAATTCTTTCAAGGCTCTTGTCTTGCTCAAACTTGATAAGTGAGGAAATCGCAAGAAGTGATCTTATAAACTTAGAGGAGAGCAGTTCGATAGAATCGTCACCAGAACCCGGTATCGAACCGTTGGCTACGCGCTCACCAGCATCTTCCACTTGGTTAACAAAGTCTAAGCATGCAGCCCGAAAGTAAGGAAAGTGGCTTCTTCGGAGCAGTGAGTCGAGTGACCACAAGGAGTTCCTGTACTCCTCGTACTTGTCCTCGGAAAGGGTGGTTATCTCGCTCCAGGTGCCGGAGGTCCCCGGGATTCTGGGATCCCCAAAGAGTATTACCGATCGCGAATCGTAGCTGTTCACTCTTTTTCCTTCGAATGGCCTATGCGTGATTGCAATATTGTAGTTTACTTGTACCGTCGCTTGATTGGGCGAGGCTAACGGATCATCGCCATCTGTCCACTTCTTCATTCAGGGTCGAGGAGAGAATAGGCGCTGGGTACGACATGAACGGTTAGCCGTAGTCTCCATTATCCGGTCGGCGTTTGAACGCACAGTCTGTTCGCTTCGCCTGCATCGACGGCCGGTCGTCGCACCGACTCTCGCTGGTTCATTGGGGTACACCCGTGCGGGACGGAACGCCGCCAACGATCGCTGCTGTGTCACAGGGTCTAGTTCGATACTTATGAAACGCCATCCCGTCGGGTCTAGGGTGTATTGATACACAGACTGGGCGAGAGGGACTTCTGATGGCTGAGCGGATCGGGACGTTGCTGAACCGTTCGGGTGATGGCGGCGAGGAGGTGCTCATCGTCAGCCGCGGGAGCGTGCGGACTCGGTTCCGGCGACGGGACGAGTTGGGTTGGAACTTTCGGGTGGAGTCGACGGACTCGGAGAACGTCATCGAGCGGAACCCAAAGCAAAAGCCAAAGCCGGATCCGAAGTCGGCTCGCCGGGCCTCACGCCCGCGTGGGCAGCGGGTGGCGTACGTGCGGGTGTCGGCCGCGGATCAGAACGAGGCGCGTCAGCTCGAGGCGGTAGGGGAGTGCGACCGGGTCTATATCGAAAAGCAGTCCGCTCGCTCGCGTGCCGATCGGGTGAAGCTCGAAGAGTGCATCAGGTACCTGCGGGACGGTGACGAGCTGGTTGTCGCGTCGATGGACCGACTCGCCCGTTCCCTGGTTGATCTCAAGCAGATCGTCGGCGAGATCACCGCGAAGGGCGCGAGCGTGGAGTTCGTCCACGAGCGGGCCACCTACGCCGCCGGAGCCCAGGATCCTCGAGCGGATCTGATGCTTTCTCTGCTCGGGGCGTTCGCCGAGTTCGAGCGAGCCATCATTCGCGAACGCCAGGCCGAGGGCATCGCCATCGCCAAGGCGAAAGGCAAGTACAAGGGACGCAAACGCGTCCTGACTAGTGAGCAGATCGAGAAGGCCCGCGCCCGCATCGAGGCGGGGGAGGGGCCGTCGGCGATCGCCCGTGATCTCGGAGTCGGCCGGTCCACGCTGTACCGCGCCCTGCAACGTCCGCCTACGTAGCCATCGATGATCGGCCTGTCTGCGCTGTTCAGGGGCCAACCTGCAAGGAAGTGGCCGAAACTGGATCGGTGACCGAAGTTCATCTCAAAGGCCGACTAATCTGTCGCGACGAGCGCGAAGCCACCCTTGTCGCCACCCACCTACCGCGTCATGTCGAGCTGACGCGAGCCGAGCAGGGCTGCAGGTCATTCTCAGTGACCCCGACCGAGGACAGTCTGGTCTGGCGTGTCGAGGAGGTCTTTGACGACGCCGCCTCGTTCCGTAGGCATCAGGACCGAGTTCAAGGCAGCCAGTGGGGTGCAGTTACGGCAAGCATCGAGCGCGACTACTCCATCACGGGACTCCATAACTAGGAGAGACTTCTACCTGTCGTGGTGTACACCGTTCTGTCCCCGTTCGGGTTTTGGAGGATGTCGCGTTGGCGAAGGTTGTTGAGGTAGAAGTCGATGGCAGCGACAGCGTCGGGCTCAGCAGGGAATGTGATCCCGGCTTCGGAAAGGACGGTGAGCGCTTGTCCGGTGGTGATCTGCATTCCAGCTGGAGCGTCCTGTACTAGGCGGAGGCAAATGTGTGCTCGCCATAGCGCTGGATCGGCATCGATCGCGCTAGTCAGGGTTGTGCTTGCCCAGGAGATACATTCCGGCACCGCGCCGTAGCGAGCTACGAGCTCTCGACAGACGTCGGAGTTTAACCACGCCTGCCGGTGTTCTGCGCGTTCACGCCGATGCTGCTCGCGAAGCTCGTTGGCTTGCCGTCTTGCATCCTGAATCGCTTTTTCGCGGGCCTGTCTCTGCTGTCGCTTCTCTTCTGCGCGGTCTTGCTGGCGGAGCATCTTTTCGCGAGCCGCCTCGGCTCTGAGTTGAGCGACCTGGTCGAGGTCGGCAAGTACCTGCCACTGGTAGGAGCGGCCTGTTCGATCGATCAAACCAGCGTCTACTAGCGACTCGAGAAAGATTACGAGCGACTTGAATCGCTTTCCCCGGTCCCAGTTCGCACGAATGCCGTGCCGGTTCAGCGTGTTCCAGCAGTCGTCGACCGTGAACACGTGACCGCGTCGGCGTTGATGGATATGCGCCTCATATAGCGCGGAATGCCAGTGTGCCGGGGATGCATGTATTCCGTACGGATGGTCGCCGGACTCGCTGAGCGCCTCCGGTACTTTCCCCCACCGTTGGAGTATCGCTCGCTTCAACGGCGAGGCGTCCCAAGTCTGTTCGTTGGCTTGTACGATCATGGCCCATTTTTCACTCCGCGCTTCACGCTGGCGTAGCTCGGCCGCCTCACGCGCCCGCTGAATAGCTTCCTGCTGACGACGCTGAGCCGAAGCGGCGTCTATTCGCTGCATAGTGGGTGTCACCACTCCGCGAAGAGGGTCGAGGTGACAACTGTTCAGGTCGTCCACTCCTAGATAGGCATTTCTCCAGCGTTCACCGAGCCGAGTTGTCAGATCAGGGTCGCCGGATAGGGTGCCGATCTGGCGAGTGACGGGGTTCACCACGACAGCGTCGCGTCCTGATTGTGCGAGCACCCATGCGAGCGGCGGTACCCGGACCGGGGTGCCTCGGCTGTACTTGGCGGCGCTTGCGTCGACAGCAATTCCGGTGTGACCAAGGAGCCATGCGCAGGCGATACCCTCACGGTCAAAGTCGTCTTGCTTACGTTGCCAATCCTCGGCGCTGAACCACTTGTACTCGACTTCCAGTGCCAACCGGTGGCCGTCTCCGTTCCGCGTGATCAGCACATCTGGGCGTCGGTATAGGTCGCGGTTCTTCACCGTTTGTTCCTCTCTCACCACCGCTCGGCCGACGGTGCAGCCTGTGGCCCATTGGGCCAGCATTGCCTTTGCCGCAAGATGGTTGAGGCTCTCTCCTGGGTGGTCTACGGCAGTGAGATGGAAGAAATGATCGCGTCTGGCGCCCCCGCGCGAGGAGATCGGAGCGTCACAGCCAGGCACAATGCACTCCCACTCGGCTTTGGCGCGTGAACGGACCGTGGCAGCTGAACCTTCCTCGATGAATACTGGATCGCCGCTGGCGCGGTCTCGAGCCCACACTTGGCGAGTCTCCCCGTCGAGGAAGGCGCGAAGTGCCTCAGTGTGTCCTCCCGGTGTCATCGCGAATGAACATCGGCCTGGACCCTCACGACTGAGAGTTGGCCATAGGTAGGGGGTTGCGAACGTGAAATGCCGTGACCGACTAACGCTAGAGCTCGTGCCGGTCCGGCTTTGGCAGCCCTGGCAGCGTCCTTCGCCGGGAGTCTTTCCGTGTTGCACATCGCCATAACCGGGCAGAATAGGCGGCGCATCAGACACAAAGAGAAGACGTGCGTCGCGAATAACCGCGCTCGGCGCGATTCTCCCGTGCGACATGACAATGCATCACTGCAACCAAGTCCGCAGGGCGACTGACTCGTCCGTGAGCCGGTTGCGCTGGGGGATCGTCAAACGCGACACCGCTGTTGACCGCGGAGTGAGGGGCTACATACCAACGGTCACCTTTCGCGCCAGCGTTTCTCGATTGTGTTGGTGGGGGTGTCGCGCAGAGTGGCAGTGGCACGTGCCGATCGGCCGTGCCGGTCGGTTGGCATGTCCAGCACCACGCGCAAGAACGGTTGATGCCGCAGGGTACGACGATGGTCGACCGTCCAGGCATCGTTGGGGCCGAGCTCGGCGCGCAGGCTAACCCGGCCTGATCCATCGACGTAGATTCCAGAGTGATCGAGCACCCGCACACCGGGGCCTTCCCCGTCGATGCCGATCCGGTGAACCTCCAGCGTTGGGCGCAGCGGGCCCCACCCTTCTGCGTCCCATTCGTTGGAGAAGATGCTGAGCGACCATCGGTGGTTCGGGAGCATCGCGCGCTCGGTGGCAGACACGAAAAGGTCGGCCTCGAATGTCGCTGTGTCAGACGAAATGCACGACACCACGGGATCGATCAACTCAAGCGCAGGCGTCCCTGCGTTAGCGACGAGCAGCCTGAGGAGCTGCGACCGGGTGGCGGTGGTGGTGCTATTCGCTTCCCGCCACGGGACCTCCAGCGACACCTGATGCTCTGCGACTTTGACGGCATACGGCGCGCGGTCAGTGGTGAAGACAAGTGCGACCACCGATCCGTCGGCTACTGGGACAACGAGGGTGTCCAGTTCGGGAGCGACCCCGCCAGCGAAGTGCTTCCTGACTTGCGCCCACCAGTTCGAATGTTCGGTGGTCGGCAGAGGTCGTAGCTGGTGGGCGTCCTCGTCGACACCGACAATCCACATCGCTTCGTCGCCGCGAGCAGCGTTACACAATCCAGCAATCTGGCGGGCTGACTTGCGGTGGTCGCCGTACCACTCGCCTTTGCACTCGACGTAGTCGTCTTCGGCCTGTCCGCCCGCGAGCACCCGAGCGACTTGGTCGGCTACACGCGTTTCGACCTGCTGCTTCTGCACACTCCCATCCTAAACGGCTGGACAGTGTAGGGCCGGCGAACTGTCCTAATGTCGACCTTTTCCGATGTCTTTGAAATCGGAGTATGGGAAATAGTAGTGCTCCACGCTCATGGCGCGCAAAAGGCGCCGCAATAATCGCATAGTAACCTGGGCAGGATTACTTGTCATCTCATCGGTAGTCGCAATAGTTTTTCCGATGTACTGTTCGCGCGGGTACGCCGAAAATTCCCCGGGGAACCTCCCGATGTGCTTCTCGACTGGCTCTATCCCGGATAATTGATTGATATGCACCCCGATAGTCCATTGTCCCTGGAACGGGATCTTGTTGTTGGCGAAGTGGGCAATCGATATCAACAAAGCATGCGTAAGTTCGATTGCTGCCCCCGCGCGGAAGACCGCTATTCCGTCGTTTGGATCGCTACTTGAGCCAATCGGAGAAACTGCCGACCCCCCACGGGCGTACCAGCATCCGTCGTCGCCGATTAGCACAGAAAGCTGGTCCCAGTAGTACGCGCTTCTCGCGCTGAGATTGAAGGATGCTGCTGATACGCCGTCCGGATGAGGGACGCGGTGCTGGAGTGATAGCAAACTGGGCGACCATTTCGCCTGATGGGGGACTGCCTCAGAGAACCACTGCAGAAGGTGCCCCTGACCAAGGGTTTCCGTGACCGGCGCGCCGTACGTGGTGGACGCCGGTTCCGCTAGGAAGTTGAAGGCGGGGCCAGTATGTTGAAGTTGTTCGCCGCCAATGACCTTCGCAACATCGTAAAGTCGCTTTTCGAACTTCTCGCTTCGACCTTGCTCCAGCGTTAGCAATCTGCGGACTTCAACATCACTCAAGGGCCGTTTGCCCTCGTCTCCACGCCCCCAATAGGTTCCATCGACCATATGGGGAGCTGACACGGACGCTGGGACATTCACCAGAATAACACCGGTGTCTAGATTGTCGGCGTGTGGGAGAATAGTAGTAACCACGGTAAGCGGTGGATGCACCTTTGCCAGTGCTGTAGCGTCGATCCGCGAAGCTAAGCCATCTATGGGCGTTCCGGTGACGGCTCCCGCCGCGCCCTTTTTGTCCTCTATTCCAATGACCATAATACCGCCATCGACGCTCAGTGACGCCAAGTCCTTAGCGAGTTCCAGGTTTGCGCCCGGACTTTTGGGCGGGACCGCTTTTTTGAGTTCTACCCAGTGCCCCTCGTTTAGAAGCCCGCTCTCCGCCGCTGCAACGACATCTTGAAAGGAGGACGGTGCGAAGCGGGTATTCCCTGGGCCCAGGTAGAACGATTCAGTCATGACTCAAGTATGTCTGGTGCACGATCTCGGTGCCGGGATGCGGCCCTGGTCTGCAATATCTTGGCCGCGCTGGCTGCAAGATGCTGCGCAACTTAGACTGGGTTGACCCGGTCGCGCATTTGCGTTCCTGCAGCGGAGCTAACAGCGGCGCGCTGGCGGACGCCTATCGTTTGTCCATACGAGTTCGAGGCGCCCGCGAAGTTTGCGCGACGCGATCACGCCCGAAGTGTCCGCCGGGTCTTGATCGTGTTTCCCGTTCCGAGCTGGGCAGTCATGTAGACGCCACTGACGTTCTCTTTGAGAACCTCGCGTGAGGCTTCTGCCAACCTCACCGCGTGGTCGTAGCCGAGGAACCAACTGGCATTCGCGCCCGGTTCCAGCTTGTGCGGAAGATCCGGGCCGATCCGCTCACTGATGGGGATGAGCGTCATAACCCCGCCCCGAGGGCGCAATTTGACGCTCTCGATGATAACTGGAGCACGGCCATGGTTTGTCACCTGGATCCCCACGGCCTCAAAGCCGCCCAATGCCTGCTCTCGTAGCCGACGAACGTCGAGTCCCTTTCCGTTGGCGGTGACAGGCCCCGAGAGTGCCTCGGAATGCGATACGAGACCATGCAGAAGGGTCGCCTTAGGCCGACCTGCTGAGAGCAGGTACTGCGCAATCTGCCAACCGATAGACAGCGCTGCCAAGAGGATGGAGAGCGCAGAGATGAGCAGTGCGACGGACTCTGTTTCCATGGTTAGAACGGTAGTGCTCCGCGCCAGCACCCAAGGCAAGGCGAGCCGACAGCGCCTCTCACTAGGACCAAGGCGCTTCAAATGTCGACACGTTCGCCCATACTTTGCGTATGGCGAAACTAGACACCGAATGGGCGACTTCTGAGATCGACGAATTTCTGCACGTCACAGACCAGGTGAGTCCGAGCGCCAGTGGCGGCAGCGTAGTATTTGCTGGGCCAGTCATGCGCGGATCGAAGACCGAAGCATCGCAGAGGGCGCATGTCGTGGAGCAAATCCTTGACCGAGTGCTGCCAGGTTGGTCTCGAGAGCGACCGGAGACGGACGCCAAGTACTCATGGCTTCGAGATCAGGCGTCGAGAGCGAAAGCGGCTCTGGAGCGCGAGGCTGAACTCGCCGAGAAGCTCGGCGACAACGCGCCGGACATGGATGCGGCCAACCTCCACCCCTGGGCCTGGGAAAACGGCCGGTCATACTGGAACACCGGCCACTACCACCAGGCCGTAATGCAGGCTGCGATTCGGATCAACGCGGAAACCCAATCCAAGCTCGAGCGCATGGACGTTTCCGAAACAGCTCTGTTCAATGAAGCATTCTCGCTTAATGCGCCCAAGGCTGGAGTGGCAAGACTCCGTCTAGCCAAGAATGACGGCGGAAAGACGTACGAGAACCTGCACCGAGGTGCCCGCGCCTTCGCAGAAGGCCTCTACGCCGCGATTCGTAACCCCGGAATGCACCTGCCTCAGGAAGATGACGGAGGTGAAGAGCAGCTGGCCTTGGAGCAACTCGCCGCTTTCAGCTTGTTGGCACGTTGGGTTGATCAGGCCAGCACCGAAATGGTCTGAGCGTGGCCAGTGGCCGCCGGCTGGGCGCAGTCAACCCGCCGCTGGGGGCGAGGCCACTTACCCTTGATCCACCGGTATCGAGGTTGCGTGAGTAGGCGCGGGTATGCGGAAATGCCCGCCTACTGGTCAGGTGCCGGGTTCTGTGGTGTCGGGTTCCTGGCGGAGTTCGGGGTAGGCGCTCCAGTTG
>NZ_BAAAQG010000015.1:239753-266965 GCF_039531545.1 Dietzia cercidiphylli | reverse complement strand
CCTCTACCTCGGCGACCCCACCGCCTGGATCACCGACCCCCGACGAACTAACGGAGATACCCACTAGTCCGGGTCCGTGGGCCTAGACTGGCTCGCTGTGAACCCGGCCCCGTCCGAACTCGGTCGCTATCGACGAAGCGCCCGTCAGTTTCTCATGTTCGGGATCGTCGGCGGGTCCGGGATGGTCGTCAACATGATCGTCACGGTTCTGATGAACAGGGCCAACGGCGGGACCCAGAACGCCCAGGACATCCTGTTCCCGTTCTCCGGCACGGAGTACAACTTCCGCTTCACCACGCTGGTGTGGATCGTGGCGTTCCTGGTGGCCAATGTCTACAACTTCATGCTCAACCGGCACTGGACCTTCGGTAAGGGACACAAGGCGCCGGTCATGCAGGAGTTCTGGCCGTTCCTGCTGGTGGGATCGGTGGCTGCGGCCGCGGGGATCTTCATCAAGCTGGCCTTCACCAACCCCACCTCCCCGCTCTACCTGCCCGAACCGTGGTGGCACGAGGACGCGGGGATCCACTCCCGGGAGTACTGGAGTCAGCTGTTGACGATCCTCATCACGATGCCGATCAACTTCGTCGTCAACAAGCTCTGGACGTTCCGCTCCGTCCGTCGCCGTCACCACGCCCGCTCCACCGCGGACGCGGTGGTCTAGGAGGTCGGTCGTGGAGTCCTCGCCACTCGTCCTGTGGTTCGACCTGATGGGCGTGTTCTTCTTCGCGTTGTCCGGGAACCTGTTGGCGGCGCGGAAGGACATCGACATCACCGGTGGTCTGGTGCTGGGGCTGCTCGCCGGCCTGGGCGGCGGCATCATCCGCGACGTCCTGCTGGGCGTCACGCCGCTCGCGCTGTCGCAGCCGGTCTACCTGGTCCCCCCGGTGGTCGCAGCGATCGTGGTGTACCTGCTCGGCTCGCTCATCCACCGGGTGCGGACGCTGATCGTGACGTTCGACGCCGCCGGTCTCGGGCTGTTCTGCACCTTCGGCACGGCCCGGGCGCTGGACCACGGGATGCCGATCGCGTCGGCGCTGCTGCTCGGCGTGGTCACCGCAGTGGGCGGCGGTCTCCTGCGCGACGTGGTGGCCAACGAGATCCCGGCGGTGTTCAGCGGCTCGAACCTGTACGTCATCCCGGCGGCGACGGGGGCCGCCCTGACGGCCGTCGCGGTGGGGACCGACACCTGGGGGCCGGTCGCCGCGACCGTCCTGTCGGCGCTGGTGTTCGCCTTCCGGATGGTGGCATGGCGCCGCGAGTGGCGCGTCCCGGCGCCGGTGCGAAGCTGGACCGTGCGGGACCTGGACGTGCGGCGGCGGCGGGAGCGGTCGGTGTTCGGCCGACCGGGGCGGGAGGAGGACGACGCCGAGGGCGACGACGACGACGGGCGCGACCCCGGCGACGACGGCGCTCCCCACGACAGCCGAGGTCCGCGTCCGGACAGGCGCCGGTAGGGTATCGGCGGTGCAGTACTACCTCAGCCTGCTGGGATTCGCGGCGATCGATTCGGTCAACCTTCTGGCTTTCGCTGTGATCGCGGGGCTGTGGCTGACCTCGGCCGGGCGTGGCGTGCCCTTCGCGCCCCGGGCCGCGCGGTTCACCGGCGGTGCGTTCTGCGGCATCGTGCTCCTCTCGCTGGTGTCGGTGTGGGTGATCGGCAACAACCAGGAGTTCGTCCGCAGTCTGTTCCACAACCTCTGGGCGATGGTGGCCCTGGGTCTCATCGGTCTGGTGATCACCGTCATGGGGTTGCGCAAGCCCGCGGAGGCCAAGGAGGAGAGCGTCGAGGCGCCGCTCACCCAGAACGTTCTGCAGAAGTTCGGGATCATGGTCACCGGCGTCGTGCTGGGCATCATCCAGTCGGCCACGTCGGCGCCGTTCGCGGCCGGGATGGTCCTCATCTCGTTCGCCGAGTCCCCGTGGTGGTCCAAGCTGCTGCAGATCCTGTTCTTCGCGATCATCGCGATCCTGCCGAGCACGGCGTTGATCATCGCGCTGGCACGAGTTCGTTCGGGCGGGATCGGTGCGGCCACCCGCCGCATCGACCGGTTCCTGTCCTACGGCCGCGTGGCCGGGCGCGCGCTCACCCTGGTGGTGGGCCTGGCGCTGCTCGCTCTGGCGGCGGTGCGGATCACCCAGCTCACCGGGGTGCTGTCGTAGCCGGATCCTATGGTGACGGTGATCACCACACGGGTGCTCGGATGAACTCGGGAGACCACATGCAGACCCAGGATTCCACCGCCGCTACGACCGGCACCGCCGCAGTGACCACCGGTGCCGGGACCACCGGCGCCGGGACCGTGCTGTGCGAGGACGGGCTGAGGCGCCCGCCCTGGGCTGCACGGGACCCGCTGCTGCGGGAGTACTATGACACCGAATGGGGGATGCCGGTCCGCGACGAGGCGGGGCTCTTCGAGCGGCTCGTCCTGGAGGGCTTCCAGTCCGGCCTGAGCTGGGTGACGATCCTGCGCAAGCGTCCGGCGTTCCGGGAGGCGTTCGCCGGGTTTTCGCCCGATGCGGTCGCGGGCTTCGGGGACGCCGACGTCGCCAGGCTCATGGCCGACGAGCGGATCGTGCGCAATCGACGCAAGATCGACGCGGCGGTCACCAATGCCCGGGCCGTGATCGCGCTGAGGACCGAGGGCGGTCTCGGGGAACTGATCTGGTCGTACCGGCCGGAACAGACACCGCAGCCCCGGACCATGGATGAGGTGCCCAGCCGATCCCCGGAGTCGGAGGCGCTGGCCAAGGATCTCAAGCGGCGGGGATTCAGCTTCGTGGGGCCGGTGACGGTGTTCGCGTTGATGGAGGCCATCGGGGTGGTCGACACGCACCTGACGGATTCGCACCGGCGTGGCAGCTCCGGAGTCTGGACGCGCGAGACGGTGACCTGACGTTCCGGGCGCGGGGTCACCCCGGCGGACTGAGCGGGCCCTGCGGTTCCGGCTATCCGGGCAGAACGGGTAGGCCGGGCGGAGCACCACGGTGCGGGAGGTCGGGGACGGGGGCGGCGAGCGACCCCGCCTGCGCCACCTGCCCGGTGGCCGGCCAGCTCAGGCAACCGGGGATCCCGCGGAGGGCGGCCATCCGGGCCAGGGAGCGGTGGAGGTCGTTCCTGGTCAGTGCGCCCTCGGCAATGGCGCGTTCAACGGAGTCGAGAGCCTCGGGGATCCCGGCGGTGGTGATCCACAGCGGGGAGTCGGCCCCGGCGATGAGCGACTCGGTCACGGCTCGGGGAAGTGGGAAGTCGTTCGTGACGGCGCGCATCCCTGACAGGTCGTCCGTGAAGATCGCGCCGTCGAAGGGCGGGGCCCCGTATCCGTGGCCCTCGCGCAACAGCCGGTAGGCGGCCGGGGAGAGCGAGGCGGGCCGGTCGATCCCCGTGAGGCCGGGTACCTGCTGGTGCCCGAGCATCATCCCGGCGCCGGGGGTCCTGGCGAGTTCGGAGAACGGCCGGAGGTCGTGGGGGAGGAGCTGGTCCAGCGGTGGGACGGTCACCGATTCGTAGTGGCTGTCCCCCGACGAACGGCCGTGGCCGGGGAAGTGCTTGAACACCGGCGTCACCCCGGCGTCCGCGAGGCCGGCGGCGAAGGCGCGCGCGTAGCTGACCACGCGGGCCGGGTCCGGAGAGAAGGACCGGTCGCCGATCACGGCCCCGTCCGGCTGGTCGGATACATCGACGGAGGGGGCGAAGTCGACGGTGACGCCCATCCCGCGGAGAAACTCTCCGCGGTCCCGAGCAGCCGCGCGGACCTCCTCCGGGCTCATCGTGGCGGCCATGACCCGGGCGGACGGCATCGGCCCGGCGTAGGGGGCGATGCGGGACACCCGCCCGCCCTCCTCGTCGATCGCCACCAAAAGCGGGAGCTCCGTGTCCTGCTGCAGTCGGGCGAGGTCGTCGCCGGAGACCACCTCCCCGACGACGTCACCGCCGAGGAAGATTCCGCCGACGCCGTACTGCTCCACCGCGTGGCGGGCGTCGGCCATCGAGCTCACGCCCACGGTGAACAGCTGCGCGATCCGCTGGCGTGGGGTCAGCGAGTCCAGCGGCGACTCACACCGGGGCGCGGGCGGCGGGGTCAGCTCGGCACGGGCGGGGGGTGCGGCGGAGGAGTCGGCGGCGGGGGCGGCGACGGGTTCCGCAGACTCGTCGGCGCCGCACCCGGCCAGCACCAGCCCCACGACCGATGCGGCGACCGTCAGACGGAGCCGGCGGGAGAAGGACACGACCTCCAATGTATCCGGTACGCACCGGGCGGCAGCGCGCCGAATACCCAGGGCGGCAGAGCGCCGAATGCACAGCGCGGGCGGGCGCGACGCCACCCGACGTCACCCCACGTCTGCGATGGTGCTCCGGCAGTCGGTGGTCGGCGGTGTGGTCTACTCGGCCTCCCGCAGCCGGGCGGTGAACCCGGGCGTAGCGTCGCAGACATGACCGAGCACCACACCCGGACCCCCCACCCGCGGTCCCGCCGGGGCCTGCCCCGGTTGATGCCGTCCGACCTCCGTCGATCCGTGATCGGGGCGCCGATGGCCGGCGGGCCCACGACCCCCGAGCTCCTCGCGGCGGTCGGTGAGGCGGGCGGGCTCGGGATGATCGGCTCGGGCTACCTCGACGCCGCGGGCACCCGGGCGGCGATCGCGCGGGTGCGGGAGATCACCGACGTCCCGTTCGGAGTGAACGTCTTCCTGGTGGATCGTGCCGATTCCGATGCGGCCCTGGCCGAGGTCGGGGGGCCGGAGGCCGTCGACCGCTACGCGGCCGCGATCGGGCCGGTCGCCGACCGGCTGGGGATCACGCTGGCAGAGGGGCCGGGCTTCACCGACTTCGACCAGGACGCCACCCTCGCGGCGCTCGTCGTCGATCCCGTCGCGGTGGTCTCGTTCACCTTCGGCATCCCCGGCCGTGACGTGGTCGAGGCGTTGCAGGAGGTGGGCACCGCGGTCGTCGTCACCGTCGCAGGGGTTCGGGACGCCCACCGCGCGGTCGAGGCGGGTGCCGACTGGCTCTCCGTGCAGTCCTCGGAGGCCGGCGGCCACCGGTCCACCACCACGATCGGCGAGGCGCCGGACGAGATCACCACCGTGGAGCTCGTGCGGGCGGTCCGTGACGCGCTGCCGGACGCGCAGTTCGTGGCCGCCGGCGGGATCAGTACGCCGGAGGACGTCGCCGCGGCTCTCGAGGCTGGGGCGGACGGCGTCCAGCTGGGCACCGTGCTGCTCCGCACCCCGGAGGCGGGCACGGGCGCGCTGCACCGGGCGGCGCTCGCCGATCCGCGGTTCATCGAGTCGCGGCCGACCCGCTGCTACACCGGACGCTACGCCCGTGCGCTGGTCAACGGGTTCGTGGCCGGGTTCGATCAGGTAGCGCCGCCGGCGTACCCGTACCTGCACGTGCTGACCGGGCCGTTGCGCAGTGCAGCGGCTGAGGCCGGGGACGACGACGTCCCACCGCTGTGGGCGGGATCACGCTGGCGAGCCGCCGATGCCTATGCCAACCGTTCGGCCGTGGAAGTGGTGACCGAACTGTGGGACCGGGCCGCGAAGCCGCTACCGCGCTGAAGCGTATTCGCGGCGGCCGGGATCATCCGACGCGGCGCTCGGCCTCGGCGGCGATATCGGCGAGGTCCTGTCCCATGGCTCGGCGGGTCGACCTCTCGGCGAACCGCCCCATCACCATCATCGCTACGCGGGAGGCCGCGGGGGCGTGGGCGGTGTGGGCGCCGAAGCGCATGCGCAGCGTCGAGCCGCCGTCGGCGTCCGGGGAGATGGTGAACACCGTCTTGTACTCGGTGCCGCCGTTCTCGGCGACGATCGTGGTGGCGTTCGGTGGCTCGGCCGCGAGCACCATCATCTCCTCGGTGGACTTCATGCCGAACATCTTCCGCGTCTCCCGCCAGCGCAGCCCGGGCTCGTACGGGCCGTCGGTGAGGATCTCGACCGCGAGCACCCCGCTGAGGGTGAGGTGGGCGGAGGGGATGTCGGTGAGCACGGCCCAGACGGTGGCGGGGTCGGCGGCGACGTGACGGGACAGGTCGAGCTGCATGGGGACGAGGCTACCGGCGCCGGCGGGTGATGCGGGCGCCGGAAATGCGGACACCGGCCCCCGCCGAAGCGGAGGCCGGTGTCGCGGGCGGCTCGGGTCGGCCGGAGCCGATCCCGGGCATCGCGCCGTCAGGCGCGCCGGCTCAGGAGCCCAGGTTGCCGAGGAGGTCGGTGAAGAAGCCGAGGACCTCGGCGAACAGGTCGGTGCCGCCGTCGACCACGTCGGAGCCGGTGTTGACAGCGGAGGAGCCGGTCGCGATGCCGTCGATGAACTCGGAAACGGAACCCATGTGATGGTCCTTTCGTCAGGGGGGCGGCGCCGGAACGCCGCTCGGTCTGTGAAGCTCTCGCGAACTCGATCAGTCCATCGAGAACTCACTTCCGGACCGTACGTAGTCCGTCGGCCGGATTCACGCGGTGGGGCGTCTTTCCGGGGTTTTAGCGGATGGAGTTCTTTTACTCGTGCAGGAAGTCCGCCCGAATCGCTTTAATGTGATCTATGTCTCAATAGCCGAATGTCGGCGAATGTGCTGAGGGGTCCGGGCGGGAAGAGGCGAGGAAATGCACGACGCCGGCATCCGTCCGAAGGCGGATGCCGGCGTCGAGGAGGTGAGGTCGGGCTCGGGGCCCGACGTCAACCGTCGATCAGGAAGCGCTGTTGAAGATCCCGAACACGAAGTCCAGGAACGACTCCGGGAGGCCCAGGAACCCGTTGGCCGCGGACGAACCGGCGGCCAGGAGGCCGGTGGCGGCGGCGGAGCCGGTGCCGATGACCTCACCGGCGAGGCCGAGCGAACCGTAAGCGATGTCTTCGATGGAACCCATGAGGGACCCCTTTCGTCAGTGCGCGGCGCCGGGTGGGCCGCGCTCGTAGTGCAGTCCTTGGTTCGGACTCGCGATGTACATCCCGAATCGCCGGGGAAGCGTTACGGCCGTGACCGCAAGCTCTTTCCGGGAAGGGGCCTATCGGCGGAATTGACGCGCAAGAAAGCGTTCATATTTGCTGCGTAACGATCCGTCGGCATTTCTCACGTAATTCAACTCACATTACGGAGGTCGACCGCGGCGGGGGCGCCGCGCGCGGGTCCGTCGAGCGGCGGGATGGGGCGTCGCGATGTGCCGGGCGATCCCGTGGGAGACAATGGGCGGCATGACACCGCACGCCGCTGACGCGCCCGCATCGATCCCCCTGCCCGCGGGCTTCCGGGCCCACGCGGGGTCGGCGGGCCTGCGGGAGCGCGGGGACGACGTCTTCGTCGTCGTCAACGACGGCCCGCAGGTGGCGTCCGCCGCGGTATTCACCCGCTCTCTCTTCGCCGGGCCCTCTGTGGTGCTCAGCCGGGAGAACGCTGCCGGCGGCCGGGCACGGGGCGTCGTGGTGGTGGCCAAGAACGCCAACGTCGCCACCGGCGAACAGGGCATGGCGGACGCACGCGAGGTCCTCGAGCGGGCGGCCGGAGCCGTGGGGGTCGCGCCGGAAGAGCTGCTCATCGCCTCGACCGGCGTGATCGGCCGGCGGTACCCCATGCCGATCCTGCGTTCCCATCTCGACGGGTTGGCCGGTGCCGACTTCGACGCCGACGCTGTCGCCCTGGCCAGCGCGATGATGACGACGGACACCCACCCCAAGACAGCGCAGGTGGAGGTGACGACGACGACGGGCGCGCCCGCCCGGGTGGTGGGCATCGCCAAGGGGGTCGGGATGATCGAACCCGACATGGCCACGATGATCGCCGTGATCTTCACCGACGCCGCCGTGGAGCCCGGTGTGCTGGACACCGTGTTCAGAGGTGCGGTGGACGACACGTTCAACTGCCTGTCCGTCGACACCGACACCTCGACCTCCGACACCGCGATCGCGCTGGCGAGCGGCGCGGCCGGGCCGGTGGACGCGGCGGAGCTGCGGCGGGCCCTCGAGGCCGTGTGTCTGGACCTGACCCGTCAGCTGGCCCGCGACGGGGAGGGGGCCACCACGTTGCTCACCGTCGAGGTCACCGGGGCCCGCGACCGCGACCAGGCCAAGCGCGTGGCCAAGTCGATCCTCAACTCCCCACTGGTCAAGACCGCCGTCCACGGGGCGGACCCCAACTGGGGTCGGGTGGCCATGGCGATCGGCAAGTGCCACGACGACACGGACATCGACCCGGAGCGGGTGCGCATCGTCTTCGGCGACCTCGAGACCTACCCCGCCTTCCCCGGTGAGGCCGAACTCGAGCGGCTCACCGAGATCATGCGGGCCGAGGAGGTCACGATCTCGGTCGACCTGGGGGTCGAGTCAGGCGCCGCCGACGGTGCCTGCACGGTCTACGGGTGCGACCTCTCGCGCGAGTACATCTCGATCAACGCCGACTACACGACGTGAGCGCGGCGGAGGACCTCGAGGCGATACGCGCGGTCTTCGCCCGCCGGCTGTATGTCATGGACACCAAACAGTGGGACGCCTACGGGCCGTGCCACACCGAGGACGTGGTCAGCGAGTCCTGGGCGGCCGGCGGCGGGGCGCCCGAGGTGCGCGGTCGCGAGGCCCTCACCGCCGCGATCCGCGCGACCCTCGACGGCCGCGTCACGGTGACGAGCGTGCACCACGGGCACACCCCGGTGCTGGAGCTGACGGGCCCGGACCCGGCCACCGGCGACCCCACGGCCACCGGCATCTGGGCGATGGAGGACCGGTTGTGGTGGTCGGTCGACGGCCGTGACCACTGGCTCCACGGCTGGGGTCACTACCACGAGCGGTACCGCAGGGTGGACGGCCGGTGGTTGATCGCCCACCGGCGGCTCGAGCGGATCCGGGTGGACACCGGCCACACCGATTCCTGAGGGGCCGGGTCCACCCGTCGGTGGATCTGGGCCGTCAGCGGGCGGGGCCCGGGGGTCGGCGGGCCATCGCGAGCACGGTGTCGCGGGTGTCGTGCCACACCCGGCCGGTGATGTCGCCCCACGGGTCGTGGCCACCGGGCACCAGCGAGACACGGGCGGGGTCGCCCACCCGGCGGGCGGCCCGTACGTAGGCCTCGGACTGCTCGGGCGACACCACCTCGTCGTCGCGGCCGTGGACGCACACCACCGGGACCCCGGTGGGCAGGTGCGTCACGGGCGAGGCGTCCCGGTAGCGCTGACGGCGCGTGTCGGGGCGGCCACCGAGCAGTCCGGCGACGTACTTGTCCCCGGACTCCTCGGCACGGAGCAGGTCCGCGACCCCGGCGAGGGACACACAGCCCGAGACGGGGACGGCGGGTCGCGACCCGGGCAGAGAGGACGGCAGGCGTGCCCGCCCGGCGACCCACAGCGCCAGGTGCCCGCCGGCGGAGTGCCCGGCGACCACCACCCGGCGCAGGTCCAACCGGTCGCCCACCTGCGCGGAGACCTCCACCAGGTGGTCCACGGCCCGGCACACGTCCGCGACCGTGGTGGGCCAGCCCCCTCCGGAGCCGACCCGGCGGTACTCGATGTTCCACACCGCCACGTCGAAGGAGGCCAGGTCGCGGGCCTGGTTCTCCATGTAGGCCAGGCCCAGAGAGTCCTTCCACCCGCCGCCGTGGATCAACACCACCACCGGCAGGGCCGGGTTGGCCGACTCGGGCAGGTAGAGGTCACCGAAGGTCTGACCGTCCGTGTCACCGGGCTCGCCGTAGTGCAGGCGGCGCGGTTCGGTGACCGGGACCGCACCCTCGGGCGCGACGTAGGGACGGGGAGCCACGGAGTCGGGGCTCGGGCCCGACGTCGCCACGTCCTCGCCGCCCGCCCCGAGGGCCGAGGTCAGCGCCCATCCCGCCGCCCCTCCCGCGCCCAGCGACAGGCCGATCAAGAGGGAACGGCGGGAGAGCTCGGTCCCGCCGCGGCGCGCCCGTCGTTCGGACACACGGCGACTGTGCGCACGGCGACTGGGCATGCGGGGACTGGGCATGCGGCGGCGGGACCTCCTACGTTGTGCCCCCGGCCTCAGGCCTTGCCGGCGACGACGTCGTTCTCCGCCCCATCGTAGAAGGGGACGTATCCGTTGTCGGACGACAGGACGTAGAGCGGGTCGTCGAACTGGGAGGTGTCGAACGCCTGCTCGCGCAGCTCGGTCTTGCGGCTCTTGTAGGTGGACGTCACCTCGAGCTCCTTGGAGAGCCGGATGAACAGCGGAACCGCGTACGACGGCAACGACCTGCGCAGGTGCTCCGCGAGCGCGGCGCCGTCGAAGTCGGACTTGTCGTGCAGCCGCACGGCGGCCATGCCCGCCTTGCCGTCGGCGCCCGGCACCGGCACGCCGTAGACCACGGCCTGGTCGACCTCGTGGCGAGCGCTGACGGCCGCCTCCACCTCGGTGGTCGCCACGTTCTCGCCCTTCCAGCGGAAGGTGTCGCCCAGCCGGTCGACGAACGAGGCGTGCTTGAGGCCCTGGTCCAGCATCAGGTCGCCCGAGACGAACCAGGCGTCGCCGTCGGTGAAGGCGTCGCGGATGACCTTCTTCTCCGTGGCCTCCTTGTCCGTGTAGCCGTCGAAGGGCTGCGTGTCGGAGATGCCGCTGATCAGCAGGCCTGTCCCGCCCTTGCCCACCTTGGTGAGCCGGCCGTCCGCGCCGCGGCGGGGCTCCCCGGTGTCCGGGTCGTAGTCCACGATCGCGAAGTCCATCGGGCAGTAGCCGGTGGTCTTGGGGATGTTGAAGGCGTTGACGAATGCGATGTTGCACTCGCTGGCCGCGTAGAATTCACAGATCCGGTCGATGCCGAACCGCTGTTGGAACTCCTCCCAGATCTCGGGGCGCAACCCGTTGCCCGTCATCACCCGGATGGAATGGTCCCGGTCGCCCGGACCGGGTTCCTGGTTGAGCAGGTAGCGGCAGATCTCGCCGATGTAGATGGCGGCGGTGGCCCCGGCCGCGCGGGCCTGGTCCCAGAACTTCGACGCGGAGAAGTGCTCCTCGACGGCCAGGCACGCGCCGGCGGCGAGCACGCAGCCCAGGCCGACCGTGAGCGCGTTGTTGTGGTACATCGGCAGCGGACACAGCAGGACGTCGTCCTTCTTGAGCCGCACACCCGACAGGCCGAAACCGGCGAGCGCGCGGTTCCAGCGGTAGTGGGACATGGTCGAGGCCTTGGGCAGGCCCGTGGTGCCGGAGGTGAACACGTAGTACGCGGTCTCGTTGCCCAGCGTCTCGTCCGCCTCGGGCGGGTTGGTGGCTCCGGCGTCCGCGCCCAGCTTCTCCAGCTCGTCCTCGAGCCAGGTCAGATCGGAGAGCTCGTCCGGGCGATGGCCGGCCGTGAAATCGCGGAACGGGAGGTCGACCTCGGATCCCACGGCGATCAACTCACCGAGCCACTTCTCGCGGGGGATGGACCCGGCGGCCTCGGCGCACTCCGCCCCGATGAGGACGACCTTCGACTCGATGATCTTCTGCGAGTGCTCGAGGACCTCCCCGCGCTGGTGATGGTTGAGCAGGCCCACCGAGGCGCCCACCTTGACCGCGCCCAGGATGGCGAGCATGACCTCGGGCCGGTTGACCATGCAGATGCCGACGGTGTCGCCGCGCTCGACCCCACGGGCCTTGAGCACCTCGGCGACGAGGTTGGCGCGCCGGTTCGCCTCCCCGTAGGTGATCTCGGATCCCAGGAAGCGCAGGAACGGGGCGTCCGGCTGACCGGCCGCCAGTTCCTGGAACCTCCTGCCGATGGAGATCTTGTCGGTCCCGCGGGAGGTGCGGACGATCCGGAGACCACGCAGGACGGTCGGCAGATCGGAGACGAGAGAGGGCAGGCCTCCCGCCAGGTCGAACGGGCTGAGGGTCCTGGCGCCCTGGGACGTGCGGCGGGTGGTGTCTTCGGTCGTGTCGGTCACGGCTTCTCCTCTTTCGGGGTGGTGAGTGACTTGGCGGGATCTCCGGCGAGGCCGCGCCACGCGAGTTCGACGACCACTCCTGCGGCCACCGATTTGGGTATGGACCGGTGAGCGACGCGGTCGGCGACGGCCTCCCCGGCCCCGACGAGCGCGGTGGCGACCACCTCGAGCACCTCGCGGCTGCGCCCGTCCACCGAGTTCTGCGCCAGCAGATCGGTGGTCAGGTCCACCAGGACGGAGCGGGTCTTCTCGACCTCGTCGCCGAACGCGGGTTCGGCGACGGCCTGGCGGTACACGACGTTCCACGAGTCGGCGTGGTTGTCCACGTAGTCGAGGAACGCCTCCACGACGCTCTCCAGACTGTGACGCGCACCGGTCCCACTGGTCGCCGCGGAGGTGAGGTGGTCGATGAGTCGCCCGGACTCACGGGTCACGCACGCGGAGAACAGTTCCTCCTTGGAGCCGTAGTAGAGATACAGCATCGGCTTGGAGATCCTGGCGTCCTTGGCGATGGTGTCCATCGACGCCGATCGGTAGCCGAGGTCGGAGAACACGCGGATGGCCGAGTCGAGCATCTGCTGTTCGCGGATCGCGCGTGGGATCCGTTTGGTTCCCGTCGTCACAGGACTCCTTCCGGCGGGACGTGGTGTCGTGTCCCACACCAACTTACCGGCCAGTAAGTAGTTGTGGGCGACACTACGCACGATCCACCGGGTACCGGGTGATACTCTGTCGACGTCGGCGTGCCCCGGGGCACCGCCGGGACACCCCATTCTCGTGACCCGCAGGGAGAACTCGATGAGCTTCGGTACCGGAGCGCTCGCCAGCGCAGTCGGCGGAATCGTCCTCGGCGGCATCGTCGCCTTCGGAGCCAGCTCCGCGATGGCCGAGAACTCCATCCCGGAGGTCGCGCAGCCGCCCGCCGACCAGGCCCTCCTCGGCCAGGTCGAGTACGGCGCCCGCTAGTCCCTCCCCCGCGCCGGCCGAGGTGACCCGCGGGATCCGTCTCGGTGCAGGCGCACGCGACGCGGTCGTCGCGTTCCTCGGTTTCCTCCTCCTCGCCTGCCTGCAGTCCCCGGGTCTGGTCGTCCCGGACACCAAGTACGACCTCGTCGTCGACCCCGGACGCTTTCTCGTCCAGGCCACCCACCTGTGGACCGGACTGTCGTTCGGCGGCCAGGTCCAGAACCAGGCGTACGGGTACCTCTTCCCCCAGGGGCCGTTCTTCGCGCTGTTCGACCTGGTGGGGATGCCCGCCTGGCTGACCCAACGTCTGTGGTGGGCGGTTCTGCTGACGCTCGCCTACGTGGGGGTGGTCCGGGTCGCGGCCGCCCTGCGGATCGGCACCCCCCAGACCAGGGCCGTGGCCGGGATCCTCTACGCGCTCGCCCCGCGGATGCTCGGTGACCTCGGGTCGATCTCCTCCGAGATCTGGCCGGTCGCGCTGGCACCGTGGGTGCTGCTCCCGGTGGTGCGGGTGTTGCAGGGGCGGATGTCCCCGCGCCGGGGTGGGGCGGGTGCCGCGCTGGCCCTGGCGTTGATGGGCGCGGTCAACGCGGTCGCCACCGCCATCGCGTGCCTGCCCGCGATCCTGTGGTGGCTCATGCACCGCCCCGGACGCACGTGGGCGCGGTTGGCCGCGTGGTGGCTGCCCCTCTCGGTGGCGGTGTGCCTGTGGTGGGCTGTTCCGTTGGTGCTCCTGGGCCGGGTCTCGCCTCCGTTCCTGGACCACATCGAGTCCGCCGAGGTCACCACGCGGTGGTCGTCGGCGACGGAGGTGCTGCGCGGGGCCGCGACCTGGGTACCGTTCGTGTCGACGGACCGGGTGGCCGGAGCCGCGCTCACCAGCGAACCGGTGTTCGTCCTGGCCACCGGCGTGATGGCGGCGGTCGGTGTGCTGGGGCTGCTCCACCGGGCGATGCCCGCCCGGGGCCGACTCCTGGTGATCGCCGCCGTCGGGCTGGTGGCGATGGCGGCGCCGTGGGTCGGCCCGGCCGGCGGTGGACTGGCCGAGACGCTGCGCGCGTTCCTCGACGGCGCCGGCGCGCCGCTGCGCAACGTCCACAAGTTCGAGCCCCTGGTGCGCCTGCCGTTGGTGCTGGGCACCGCTCATCTGCTGGCGCTGCTGCTCTCCGGCCTGCGCGGGGGGCCGGGACCCGGGGGTTCGGATCGCGGAGGAGGGGGCGCACCGGCCGCCGGCGGCTGGACCGCGGTCGCCCATCCCGAGCGCAACCGCCCTGTCGCCGTGGCCATGGTCGTGGTGCTCGCGGGCACGGTGGCGGTGGCCCCGGCGTTGCCGGGCCGGCTCGCGCCCGTGGGAGCCCACGCCGCGATCCCCGACCACTGGACCGACGCCGCCGACTGGCTCTCGGAGAACGCGCCGGTCGCCCGGCCGGGGGCCGCGGATGTCGGGGGCGGGGACCTCGACCCCGCCGCGACCACGCGCGCTCTGGTGGTGCCGGGGTCGTCCTTCGGCCGTCAGGTCTGGGGCGTCACCCGCGACGAACCCCTGCAACCACTGGCCACCACCCCGTGGGCCGTCCGGGACTCGGTGCCCCTACAACCCGCGCCGGCGATCCGCGCGCTCGACGCCGTCCAACGCCGCCTCGCCGACGGCAACCCCGCCCCGGGGACGGCGGCCACGCTCGCCTCGCTCGGGATCGGCTTCCTCGTGGTGCGCAACGATCTCACCGCAGACTCCGGTGCGCCCCGGCCGGTCCTGGTCCACCAGGCGCTCGACGGTTCCCCGGGGCTGGTCAAGGTCGCGGAGTTCGGGGATCCGGTCGGGGGCACGGACGTCGACGACGAGGTGGTCGTGGTCCCCGACTCGGGCCTCCGCCCCGCCTATCCGGCCATCGAGATCTACCGGGTCGACTCCCGACTGGGTTCGGACGCCACATCCCCGGGTCCGCCCCGGTCGGCCACGGCCCCGTACACGGTGGAGGTACGCGACCTGCCGGTGGTGGCCGGCGGCCCGGAGTCGCTGTCCCGGCTCGACGACCTGCTGGCCGTGCAGGACACGGTCGGGTCCCCGGCCCGGGTGACCAGACTGCTCGAGGTCGACGCCGAGGCGGCGGGCGTGGACCCCGCCTCCGATCCCTTCCCCAGGCCGCGACCGGTCAATTCCACCGCCCCTGTCCTCACGGACTCCCCGACGGACCGGGAGACCGACTTCGGCCGCCTCGACCACCATTCGTCGGCGGTCCGGGCCGAGGGCGACCCCCGACGCAGCCGCGGCGCGGTCCCGGACTACGCGGCCACCGTCTCCGACACCGAGCCGCCACTGGCGCAGGCCCGGTGGTGGGACGCGCGGGTGCGGGCCTCGTCCTCGGCATCGGACTCCGCCCAGACCGGCCCGGTCCGACCCGCGCGGTCGGTGGCGGCGGCGGTGGACGGTGACCCGGACACCGCCTGGCGTTCCGGGGGCTACGGTTCGGCCTTCGGCCAGTGGATCGAGGTCGAGCTCCCCGAGCCCGTCGACCGGGGCCTGCTCCGGATCACCGTTCCGGTCCCGGACGCGGGGCCGGAGGTGAGCAGCCTGCAGATCCGGACGGACTCCGGCACCACCACCGCGTATCCCACCGGCGGCGGAGAGCTGGTCGTGGCGCTGCCCCCGGGCCCCACCGAGACGGTGAGGGTCACGGCGACGGGCTTCGCCGACGGGGGCCGTGGCACCTACTTCGAGGTGTCGGACCTCGCCCTGAGCTCGGCCGGCGAGGACATCCCGCTGCTGCGGGTGGTGGCGCTGCCGGACCGGCCCCCCGGCTCCGGGGCGCCGTCCGGCTGGCTCCTGCGGCAGGAACTGGGCGGCCGATCGGACTGCGTCCACGGCGGGAGCCCGGTCGAGGGTCTGGCGGGAGCCGAGGAGGAGACCGGCGCGGTGCGGTGCGCCCCGGAGCTCGCGATCGAGGCCGAGGAACCGGCGCGCTTCGCCCGCCTGCTCGACGTGCCGACCGACACCGCGGTGCTGCCGCAGCTCCTCGTGCGCCCGCGGGCCGGCGCGGCGTTGGACGACGTGCTCCGCGGTGACCCCGCCACGCGCGCGCGACAGGTCCGGGCCGTGGGGGAGTCCCTGGTGACCGACCCCGCCGGCGGCCCGTCCGCGGCCGTCGACGGTGACCGGTCGACCAGCTGGTACGCCCCCGACGTCCCCTCGCCGACCCTGGAACTGCGACTGCCCGGCCGCCACCTGGTCGGCTCGATCAGGGTGTGGGCACCGCGGTCGGCCGCCCCGGCCGCCCCCCGGGTCATCACCGTGGACAGCGGCGTCCAGACCACGCGCGTCGACCTCGACGCCGTCGCGCCGGAGGAGGACGGGTCCGTCGTCGTCCCACTGCCCGCCGACCACACCGACCGGGTGACGGTCCGGATCGACGCCACGCACGACGTGCGGACCCCGGGAGGGACGCAGGTGCCCACGGGGATCGCCGAGGTGTGGGTGCAGGACGCCACCGGTGCCCGGATCGGCGCCCTGCCGGCGGCCAACGACGAGCCGGTGACCCTGTCCTGCCAGGACGGCCCCCGGGTGTTCATCGGGGAGCGAGCGGTCCCCACCCGCCTGACCACGACGCGGCGGGAGCTGCTCGACGGCCGAGCGATTCCCGTCGAACTGTGCGACGACGACCCGGTCGCGATGGCCGCCGGGCCGGTCGAGGTCTCGGTGGACCCCGGGGACGCGTTCTCGGTGGACACGGTGGGCCTCGTCGTCGTCGTCGACGGTGGTGTCGACGGCGGTGACGGTGCCGGCCGCTCCGGCACGGGTCGCGCCGAGGCCACCTCCCGCACACCGGTCCTGGGCGGGGGGTTGCAGGCGACCCGCGCCGTCACGACGGTCCGGTGGGACGCCTCGCGCCGTGAGCTGCACGTGCCCGCCGCGCCGCGGGAGCGAGTCCTGGTGGTGCCCGAGTCGGTGAGCCCCGCGTGGCAGGCGCGGCTGGTCGCCGACGACGGCAGCGGGGTGCCCGACGCCCGCCCGGTGACGGTGGACGGCTGGAAACAGGGCTGGGTCCTGCCCGCAGCGGGTACCGGGGCGACCCTCGTGTTGACCGTCCCGCTCGACGGGCCGTACCGGGCGGCGTTGCTGACCGGGCCGTTCGTGCTGGCGCTCGTCCTGATCCTCTTCCTGCTCCGGGGTCGCGACCGTGCGGGCGCCCGCGCCGAGGTGCGCCGTGCGGGCGGAGTCGTCACCGCGACAGCGACGGCGGCCGTCGCCTACGCGCTGGCGGGCCCGGTCGGGCTGGGTCTGGCGGCGGTGCTGGGCGGCGGTGCGCTGGTGGCCAGTCGCCACCTGGGCGCGGGCCGGGCGCGGGAGCTGCTGGTCATCGGGTCGGGGGTGGGGATCGTCGCGGGCGCCGCGCTGCTGTCCCGCGCGCCCTGGCCGGACCCGCTGGGGTACGCCGGCGACGGCTGGGGCCCTCAGGTCGCGACGGTGGCCGGGCTCGTCTGCGCCGGGTTGGCCGCGGCCTGGCCGTCGGTACTCGGCGTGCCGCGGGGAGTGCGCCGGGGGGCGAACCATCGCCCCGACGGCTCCTCCACGAGCGCGTAGCTGGCCGCCGCGAGCACGATCGAGACCACCACGGTGATCAGCCAGATCTCGAGCATGTGGCCGGAGAACATGGGAACGAACGCGATCTGGAACGCGAAGTGCAGGACCAGCACGTGCCACAGGAACACGCCGTAGGACCACCGGCCCAGCATGCCGATCACAGCGGAGTCCAGCACCGCGAACCGCTGTCCCCGGGGAGCCAGCGTGACCGGGGCCAGCAGGCAGAACGCCACCACCGCACCCAGCGCGGTCCGGGCCGCGAACTCCGGCCCGGAGGGATGCACGAACCCCTCGGTGAACCAGTGCGGGTGGGTGCTCGCCGCGAACGCCGCCGCGACCACGGTCCACCAGCCCCACCGCGCGTGGCGGTGCCGGGCCAACGCGGCCATGCGTCCGGGCGGGGCGGCGGCCAGCTCGGCGAGGATCATCCCCGCCGCGAACCATGAGGCGAACGCCGGGGGCAGGATCTGGTCGTTGACCCGCTCGGGCAGTCCGAGGTCGTACCAGGGGATCAGAGCCCACGCCAGGCTCAGCACCCCCACGGCCGCGATCACGGGGATGCGCCATCGCGCCGCGCGACCCCGGAGCCCGGCGAGAGCCCACCACAGTAGGGGCAGGACGAGATAGAAGGACATCTCCACGGACAGAGACCACGCGTGGGTCAGACCCTCGACCAGGGAGTCGGGGACGTACACCTGCATCAGGGTCAGGTTGGCAGTCCAGGTCGAGGCGGAACTGCGGGCGTTCTGGGGGATGAGGAAGAACACCGCGGCCACCAGGACGAGGTAGGCCGGCATGATCCGGACGAGGCGGGAACGCAGGTAGGTCCCCGCGGACCGCGCGGTGCCGGGTCCGCCCCGACGGGCGTGGAGGGCGTGGGCCCGCCACAGCAGGAACCCGGACAGGGCGAAGAAGACCGCCACGGACAGGTCGAACCGGCCCCAGACCCGGTTGATCGCCGACCCTGTGGAGGACCCGGTCTGGAACGCGACGTGAGTGGTGAGGACCGCGAGCGCGGCGACCGCGCGGAAGCCCTCCAGCGCCGGGACGAAGCCTGTGGCGGACGGGAGAGTTCCGACTTGTCGGTCGGGGGTGGCGAATGCGTTCTTCATCACTGTTAATCTTCTCCTGATGATGGTCCGGTCCGGCGACCGACCCGGGGAGCTACCCGGCGGTAACCGGCGGATCCAGGGTGCGACTCCAGGAGGACAACCGATGGCACGACAGAGTAGTTCCGCGGGACGGAGGTCGTCAGTGCCCGCGCTGGTCCTCGTCGGGCTCGGCGCGTTCCTCATCACTATCGCACTGGCGCTCGTCTTCTTCGTCGTGCCGGCGCAGAAGAAGACTCCGCTGGACATCAACACCACCACCGTCACCGAGACCACGCAGGGCGCGGTCCTGGTGGGTGCGGCCCTGGCCGGCAACTCGCCGACCGAGCTCAACTCCACCCGGCCGGAGTGCAGCGAAGGTGACGCGGCCGGAGACGAGGACACCGACGCCCCCGGGGACGGTGCCGCGGGCGACGACGAGGTCGTCGAGACCCAGGACGGTGCCGAGGCGGACGACGCCGACGTGCAGTTCCCGGTGACCTGCTTCATCGACAACGACATCCCGCTCTACTCGCAGCGTCGTGTCCAGGCGGTCGAGCCGTCGGACGCCGAGGTGATCACGTTCCAGGCCGCGCAGTCGCTGCTCCGCGAGGACAAGACCGGGTCGGACGGGGTCGAGGGCCTGGTCAACGCCTCGATCGACCGCGTCACCGTGGACCGCGTGTCCGCGGAGCCGATCGACGAGGCCGTGAGCACTCTGCAGTTGGTCGCGACCGGGGCCGAGGACTCCGCCCCCACCGGGTTCGTCCGCAACGGCCTGCAGTACAAGTTCCCGTTCGACACCGAGCAGCGGGACTACGACTACTTCGACGCCAGCACCTTCACCACCAACCCGATCTCCTTCGTCGGTGAGACCACCGTCGGCGGCATCGACGCGTACGAGTTCCGCCAGGAGCTCGGCCCGATCGACATGTGGTCCTCGATCCGCGACCACTTCGCCTCGATCACCGACGGGTACGACCCCGCCGTGGAGGCCGTGCTGGCCAGCTACCGGCGCGAGGGCATGACCGCGGGCCAGTGGGGCCTCGAGGGTGACCCGGAGCGCGAGGTCGACATGCGTCGCTACTACACCAACACCCGCACGGTGTACGTCAACCCGGAGACCGGCCAGGTGATCAACGGCAACGAGAACATCTACCAGTTCTTCGCCGAGGACCAGGACGAGGCCGAGGCCTTCTTCAACGACGCGGCGGGCATGGAGGAGGAGAAGGCCGAGCCCACCCGGACGGCCGTCCGATTCGAGTCCGGCTGGAACGAGGAGACCAAGGAGATCACGCAGTCCGCCGCCCAGGAGACCGCCGACACGCTCAACACGTTCGGTCGCATCCTGCCGGCCGTGCTCGGTGTGCTGGGCGTGCTGGCGCTGCTCGGTGGCATCCTCCTGGGTGCCCGCAGCGGTGCCGGGGGACGCACCACCCGGGGCACGCGCGACACCCGCGGTGTGCGCGGGGACGGTGGCGCCGGGCCGGCGACGCGCGCCTGACCTCCCGCTGACCCGGGTCCGGGTCCCGCTCCTCCGGCGGGCGCACCTCCCGCATCGTCAAGAGCGTTCCGCACACATCGCCCGAGAGGCGGGTGTGCGGAACGCTCTTCTCGTTGGCTGGCCTTGACCAAACCGGGCGGATCAGGCCGGGCGGACCTCAGGCCGGGCGGAGGCGACTGCTCAGGCCGGGCGGACCCGGAACGCCCTCCAGCCGGCGACGACGGTGGTGAGCACGACGACCACGAGCGTCGCCCCCAGGACCGACCCCAGATCCCGGGGCGCCGCCCACACGGCCGCCGCGGTGAGCGCCAAGCCGCACCACGCGATCCCCGCCTCCACGGTCCGGTTGGCGGCGATGGTGGCCAGGAGGAACGCCTGCAGGACACTCAGGGTCACGCCCAGGCCGGCGAAGGCCCACAGCACCCCGGTGACCGGCCGGTACGCCTCGCCCACCACGGCCGGCACGAGCGGGGCCGCCAGCGCGGCGGCCAGCACCACCACCGAGCCGATCCCCAGCAGCACGCCCACGGCCGAGCGGACGGCGCCGCGGTGCCCGGCGGGGTCGGCCATCCTCGGGTAGAGCACGGTGCCGACCGCCTGGGGCAGCCAGAACGCGGCCTTGGCGGCCACGGCGCCGAGTGCGTAGCGGCCCGCGTCCTCGGGCGACAGCAGTGCGCGAGCGAGGAGCAGGTCGACCGAGGTCAGGGCCATCATCACCAGCTGGACCTGGCCGGCCGCCAGCACTGCTGCCACACCGGGCGACGCCAGGGTGATCCCGCCGGCCGGGGGACGGGACCGCCTCGTCGTCGTCGCCCGGCACACCCACGCGGCCACCGCCCAGGCCGCGGCCACGCCGACCGCCCCCGCCGCGAGCGCCGTCCCGACCCCGCCGCCGGCGGCCAGCACCGCGACCGCCGGGACGACCTTGCCCGCACCCGCCAGGGCGAGCACCATCCCGAGCGCACGGAACCGCTCGGCGCCCTGCAGCAGCCCCTGCTCGGTGGCCAACAGGCACAGCACCGGGCCCGGTGACAGGGCGGCGGCGGTGGCGAGCACCGGGGTGTCGAGCAGCAGTGACACCGGGACCACGGCGAGCGCGGCGATGAGCGCCACGAGCAGCGCGACCCGCGCGCCGAGGGAACGCAGCGCCTCGTGCGGGGCCCCGCGGACGTGTTCCCGCGCCACCACGGCCTGGAGCGCCAGCGACGGCACCGCGACCAACAACTGCGCGGACAGCAGAGCGGCGAACGCGCCGTACCCCTCGGGCCCGAGCCACCGGGACGCCGGCAGGTGCAGCAGGTAGGCGGCGATGTTGGCCAGCAGGGACCCGAGCGTCACCGCCCCGGCGCCGGTCAGGAATCGCCTGGTGGCGGAGCCGGGTGCCGCCGCGCGCGCCTGAGGGTCCACACCGGTGATCGTAGGGCGTCGCCCGCGGCCTCGGCGCGTCGGTCGTCGTGGTGGAATGTGCGCATGTCAGCCACCTCGATCGGTCCGCGTCGCGGGCTAGCCGTCCCGGGCCCGGGTGTGGCGGTCGCGGTGGACGCCGCGGTCGGGGCGGTGGTGACGGTGCTGCTGCTGGCCGGACTGGCCCGTCCGGGGTTCCCGTTGCTCCGGGACTGGGTGGCCACGCCCACGCCCCCGCTGTCGGACGCCGCGCTCGGGCTCGGCGAGTCGGCCGCGCGCGCGGTGCCGCAGGACGTGGCGGTGGTGTGGGCGACCCGCGCCCTGGACGCGGTCGGACTGCCGGTGTGGCCGCTGACGGGGCTGCTCACGGCTGTGATCTGCGTGTGGCTCGCGGTGGCGGCGGGCGCCCTGGTCCGGCAGGTGGTGCGGCGTGTCACCGGGCCGGGTGCCGACACCCCCGGGTGGGCGGGCCACCTGCTGAGGGCGCCCGCCGTCGTGGTGGCGGTGTGGAACCCGCTGGTGGTGGAGCGGCTCCTGCAGGGCCACTGGTCGCTGTTGGCCGGGGTGGCGGCGGTGGTGACGATGCCGGTGCTGCTGGCCCGGCCCGGCCCCCGCGTCGCGGCGGCGTGCGCGGCGCTGGTCGCGGCGGGGCTCACCCCGACGGGCTGGGTGCTGGCGGTGGTGGCCGCGGCGGTGTCGCTGGGCTGCGCGGGGTCCGGCCCGGGCGTCGGGGCGGGGCCCGGGGGCGGACGGGACCTCGAGCGGGGACGACGCCTCCGGGCGGCGACCGCGCTCGCGGCGGTGGCCGTGGTGACCGCCCTGCCCTGGCTGGTGGCCACCCTGCTCGCCGGCGGAGCCGCGGGAGGTGGCGTGGCAGGTGGCGGAGCCGCGACCGGCGGGGACACCGGGGTGGCCGCGTTCGCCGCCCGCGCCGAGACCGGCATCGGGACCCTCGGTTCGGTGGTGGCGCTGGGCGGGATCTGGAACTCGGCGGCCGTCCCGCCCTCGCGCGCGGGCTGGTGGGCGGCCGCGGCGCTGGCGCTGCTGCTGGCGGTGTGGGTGCTGGCGGCGCGCGGGCTGTGGCGGGCCCGCCGCGACCCGGCGGTCCGCGCCACCGTCCCGCTCGCGCTGGTGACGTGGCTGCTCGTGGCACTGGCCGCGACGGGTCCGGGGGTGGCGGCGCTGGACGCGCTGGTGGGGGCGGTGCCGGCGGCCGGCCTGCTGCGGGATACCCAGAAGTTCGTCGCGCTCGCCCTGCCGGCTACCGTGCTCGCCTGGGGCTTCGCCTCCCGGGCGCTGGCCCCGCGGCTGCGACCCGCCGGGGCCGCGTTGGTGGTCACGGCCGTGGCCGTGTCCGCCGTCCCGGACGCGCCGCGCGTCCTGTGGGACTCGCTGCGCCCGGTCACGTACGGCGACGGGTGGGCGACGGTGGCGGGGATCGTCGACGGCCGTCCCGGCGACCTGTTGGTCCTGCCGGCCGGCTCCTTCCGCTCGACGCCGCTGTGGGCCGGCGGCTCCGCCGTCCTCGATCCCGCCCCCCGCATGCTCGACACCCGGGTCCTGGTCCCCGGCGATCTGGTGGTGGGCAGCGCGGGCACGGTGGCCGGCGAGGGCGACCGTGCCCGCGAGGCCACCGAGGCGCTCCTGCGCGGGGACGACCCCCGGGAGCTGACCGACCTGGGCGTGCGGTGGGTGCTCGACGAGCGCACCTCCGCCGGCCCCCGCGGAGCCTCCGACCGGACCCTGGCGGCGACGACGACGAGGTTCGCCGACGCCGAACTGGTCCTCTACGAGCTGGGTGGGCCGGACGGGCGGGAGCTCGCCGCCGGGCCCGTCTCCCCGCCCCCGGCACCCGCGGAATCCCGGGCGGCGGTCCTGGCCGCGCACGCCGCGTGGCTGCTCACCGGCGTGGTGGCGACGGCGCTGGCCTGGGTGGGCCGCCGATCACGCCGCTGACCCGGCGCCCCTCGGTGACGGCGGTGAGGACCTCGGCCATCGCGGCCCCGGTCGCGGGCCACGACAGCCCGGCGGCCTTGCGACGGGCGGCCTCGCCCATCCGGTCGCGCAGACCGGCATCGGCCAGCAGACGCTCGGTCGCCGCCGTCATGGCCGCGACGTCGTCCACGAGCAGGCCGGTCTCGCCGTCGTCGATCGAGTCCCGCAGTCCGGCCGCGTGGTGGTAGCCGATGGTGGGGACGCCGTGCTGCGCCGCCTCGGAGACGGCGAGCCCCCAGCCCTCCTTGCGTGAGGGCATGAGGTGGAGCGACGCCGCGGCGAGGATCCGGTGCTTGGTGGCCTCGTCGACGTGCCCGTGGAACACGACCGCGCCCGCGGGGTGGCGGGTGCCGGCGCCGTCCAGCCCTCGGTCCAGGCCCCCGTCCAGTCCCCCGTCCAGGCCCCGGTCGCCCGCGTACTCGCGGAGCCGGTCGGACCACCACCCGCTGCCGATCACGTCCAGTACCAGCCCGGGGTGGGTGCCGCGGAGCGCCGCGAGCACGTCCAGGGCGTCCTCGACGTGCTTGTGCGGCACCAGCCGGGACAGCACCACCAGGTGCGGGCCCTCGGCGCGGGTCCCGGGCGCGCCCGGTCGGACCCCGGAGGGCAGCGGGTCCAGGCCGTTGCGGACCACCGCGATGCGGGCCGGGTCCACACCCAGGTCGGCGAGCTCGTCCGCCGACGGCAGCGACACGGTGACGTACTGGCTGCCCGAGTGCACGCGCGGCGAGAGCCACGACTCGATCCACCAACCGATCCTCGCGACCAGCCACCCGGCGACGGGCCACTGTTCGCGGTGGATGTGGTGGACCAGCACCACGACGGGCGCGGTGGTCGCTAGCCGGGCGAAGAAGGGGACGCCGTTCTGGGTGTCGACGACGACGTCGGGCTTCCGCAGCGCGCCGAGGGGCCCCAGCCCGAGGCGCCCGAGCAGCATCGCGCCCAGGGCGCGCGGGTAGACGGTGAAGCGGCCGCCGCCCCGGCTGACCGTGACCCCGGGCCCGGTGCCGCCGGCTGTCCCGACCCCCGCCCGTCTCACCTCCGAGCGGGGCGCGCCGCGGGACCGGGAGGTCCGGTAGATGACGGTGTGTCCCGCGGCCGCCAGTCCGTCCGCGACGTTCTCCAGGTACCGCTCACTGCCGCCGCCCTGCGGATGGGTGCTGTCTCGCCAGCACAGCAGCAGGATTCGAGCCACGGCGCACACTGTACTCAGCGCGGGTCGGGCGGAGGCCCGCCGGTATCGTCTCCGCTGTGACCCCACCTGCAGATCACCGGTCGAGCGCACTGCGTTCGGTGGCCCGCCGCGCCACCCTCGGGCGCTCGCTCGGGCTCCTGCGCTCGTTCCCCCTGGAGCAGTCCGACCCGGACGCCTTCTACTCCGGGCTGGCACGGGACACCGTCGAGCTGGTGGCGGACCTGTGGGCGGAGTCCGGGGACCGGCCCGGGGACCCGTCGGGGGGCGGAGCGGGTGACGCCGCGTCGTCGACGGATACCGGGCACCCGGCAGGCGCCCGGCTCCCGGGGCTCACGGTGCTCGACGTGGGAGGAGGGCCCGGTTACTTCTCGGAGGCCTACGCCGCGGAGGGCGCCCGGTACGTCTCCGTGGAGCCCGACGTGGGGGAGATGTCCGCTGCCGGGCTGGACCAGTCGGGCTCGGTCCGGGGCAGCGGGATGTCGCTGCCCATCCGGTCGGATTCGGTGGACGTGTGCATCTCCTCCAACGTGGCCGAGCACGTGCCCGAGCCCTGGACGATGGCCGAGGAGATGCTCCGGGTGACGCGACCCGGTGGCCTCGTCGTGGTCTCCTACACCCTCTGGTACGGCCCGTTCGGCGGTCACGAGATGGGGATGACCCACTACCTCGGCGGGGAGCGCGCCCGGCGGATGTACGAACGCCGACACGGGCACCCGCCGAAGAACGTCTACGGCGAGTCGTTGTTCGAGGTGGGATGCGCGGAGGGCCTCGAGTGGGCGCGGGGGACGGCGTCGGGCGAACTGCTGGCCGCCTTCCCCCGGTACCACCCGCGGTGGGCGTGGTGGCTGGTGCGCGTGCCGCTGGTCCGCGAGGTCCTCGTGTCGAACCTCGTGGTGGTGCTGCGGGCCCGGTGAGCGTCGCGGGCGGCGTGCGCCGGGCACCGGGCGGCGTGCGCCGGGCACCGGGCGGCGTGCGGCGGGCGGCGTGGGCGAGGGCCGCCCGGGGAGTCGGACACTCGTCTACGATCGTGGAACACGTTCTTGTTTTCTACCTCTCGGAGGTCCCCGTGGTCGTCGTCCATGACAAGCTCTTCTCCGGCACTCGCTGGACAGACCCCCTCTCCACCGGGGTTCTCGAGGTGACCTCCCCGGCCACGAACGCCGTCGTCGGGCGCGTGGCCGAGACCACCACGGAGGACGTCGACGAGATGGTCAGCCAGGCCCGGGACTCCTTCGAGTCGGGCGTGTGGCGGCTCACCCCGCCCGCCGAGCGCGGCGCGCTGATCGGCCGGGTCGCCGACATGCTCGAGGAACGCCAGGGCGAGGTCTGCCAGATCCTCTCCGACGAGATGGGCACCCCTCCCGGGACCGCCGCGATGATCCAGGTGACACCCACGCTCGGCGTGCTGCGGTACTACGCGAAGCTGGCCGCGGACTTCCCGTGGTCCGAGGTCCGGCACGGCGACTACGGGGCGTCCGTGGTGACCCGTCAGCCCGTCGGTGTGGTGGCCGCCGTCACCGCGTGGAACGTCCCGCTCTACCTCAACTCCGCCAAGCTCGGCCCGGCCCTGCTCTCGGGCAGCTCGGTGGTCCTCAAGCCGTCGTCCGCGACCCCGCTGTCCGCGCTGTGGCTGGCGGACCTGTTCCGCGAGGCCGGACTGCCCGAGGGTGTGCTGTCCGTGGTGACCGGCCCGAGCTCGGTGGGCGACCACCTGGTCTCGCACCCGGAGGTCGACAAGATCTCGTTCACCGGTTCCACGGGGGTCGGCAAGCACATCGCCGGGATCGCCGCGCAGAACCTCACCCGCTGCTCGCTCGAGCTCGGCGGCAAGAGCGCGGCGATCATCCTCGAGGACGCCGACATCGCCGCCAACGCCGGGACCATGGTGTTCTCCGCCCTGATGAACTCCGGCCAGGCGTGCGTGTCCCAGAACCGCATCCTCGCCCCGCGGTCGCGCTACGACGAGGTCGTGGAGGCCCTGGTCGAGAACGTCAAGGCCATGCCGGTCGGCGACCCGTCCGCCGAGGGCACCGCGTTCGGCCCGCTGGCCAACCACAAGCAGAAGGACAGCGTCGAGGGGTACATCCGCAAGGGTGTCGAGGAGGGCGCGATCATCGCCTACGGCGGCGGGAAGGTCGAGGGACTGCCCGCCGGCGTCGCCGAGGGTGCCTTCGTCCAGCCGACCGTGTTCACCGACGTCGACAACTCCATGACCATCGCCCAGGAGGAGATCTTCGGGCCCGTGCTCCAGGTCATCGCGTACGACACCGTCGACGAGGCCGTGCGGATCGCCAACGACTCCGAGTTCGGTCTGGCCGGAGCCGTGTACTCGGCCGACCCGGACGCCGCGCTCGCCGTGGCGCAGCGGGTGCGCACCGGCACCATGGGCATCAACTGGTACGCCTTCGACCCGAGCGCGCCGTTCGGCGGCTTCAAGAACTCCGGCCTCGGCCGCGAGAACGGACCCGAGGGGCTGGACGCCTACTGCGAGCTGCAGAGCGTGCTCATGCCGTTCGGATGGGAAGCGCCCGCGGGGTGAGCCCCGTCTGAGCGTGGTGGGGATCGCCCGGCCGGGCGGCCCCCACCACCCGGCACGACAGCGGCGCCGGA